>NZ_LSHX01000004.1 GCF_001555965.1 Sphingomonas sp. CCH21-G11 | reverse complement strand
CGCGCCGCGCATCAGCCCGCCGCCGATCAGCGCCACCAGCGCATCGGCCGGCACCCGTCGCGATCGGTGAGGCGGCGACGCTGGCGCTCGATCATAGCCGGGCGATCGAGCTGTTCCACGCCCGCTACGCGCCGATCCGCTTCGCCGTCGCGATCGCGCCGCTGATCACGATCGCGATCGTCGCGCTGGCGAGCCTGGTGGCGGCGGGCATCCTGCTGGCGACGTTGGTGCCGTTCGTCATCGGCATGATCCTGGCCGGCACGCTCGCCCGCCAGGCATCGGAGCGTCAGCTCGCGGCGATGGCGCAGCTGTCGGCGCTGTTCGTCGATCGCATCCGGACGCTGCCGATCATCCGCCACTTCCGCGCCGAGGAGCGGATCGCCCGGCAGGTTGACGCCGCCGCCCATGATCTCGCCGACCGAACGATGGCGGTGTTGCGCGCGGCCTTCCTGTCGAGCGCGGTGCTCGAATTCTTCGCTGCGCTTTCCGTCGCGCTGGTCGCCGTCTATTGCGGTTTCAGCCTGCTCGGCCTGCTGCCGTTCCCCGATCCCGAGACGCTGACCTTTCGCGAGGCGATGTTCGCGCTGGCGATGGCACCCGAATTCTACCTGCCGATGCGCCGGCTCGCCGCCGCCTATCATGAAAAGCAGCTCGGCGAGGCAGCCGAGCTGGCGCTCGCCGAGCTGCCCGAAGTCCTGCCGCGCGCGCGGGCCGGGCGCTTTGCGGGGCTGGCGGTCGAAGGCGCGCGGATCGACTGGCCGGGCAAGTCGATCGGCCCGGTCGATCTCGCGATCGGCATCCACGGCCTGGTTGCGCTCACTGGCCCGACCGGCAGCGGCAAGACCAGCCTGCTTGCGGCGATCGCCGGGCAGGTCCGGCTGTCGGCAGGATCGATCACGCCTGTCGCGGCCGACGACATCGCCTGGGCGGCGCAGCGGCCACTGATCCTGCCGGGCAGCCTGCGCGACAATCTGGCGCTGGCGCGGCCGGCAGGCGACGACGAACTGGCGGCGGTGGTGGCGGGGGTCGGCCTGGCACCGATGCTGGCACGGCGTGGCATCGGGCTCGATCTTCCGCTCGATCATCTCGGTTCCGGGCTTTCGGGCGGCGAGCGGCGGCGGCTCGCGCTCGCACGGGCGATTCTCGCCGGCAGGCCGCTGATCCTCGCCGACGAGCCGACCGCCGATCTCGATTCCAGCAGCGCCGAAGCGATCATCGCGCTGCTTCGCGCGCTGTCGAGCAGCCATGCCCTGATCGTCGCGACGCACGATCCGACGCTGGTTGCGGTGGCCGATCGCGAGGTGCGGCTGTGAAGGCGATCGACTTCGCGATCGGCCCTGCGGTGCGCCGCCGCCTGCGCGCGACGCTGGCCTTCGCCGCGTGCGCCGGGGTGGCGGCGGTGCTGTTGCTGGCGCTGTCAGGCTGGTTCCTCACCGGCGCGGCGATCGCCGGGGCGGCGGGTGCGGCTTCGGTCGCCGTGTTCAACTATCTGCTGCCGAGCGCGGCGATCCGGGGACTCGCGATCGTCCGCACCGCCGGCCGCTATGGCGAGCGGCTGCTCGGCCACCAGGCGGCGCTCGACGCCATTGCCGACTGGCGCGGCATGCTGTTCGGCACGCTGGCCGCGCAGGATCCACGCACCGCGCCGGCGCTGTCGAGCGGCGACGCCAGCGCGCGGCTGATCGGCGACATCGCCGCTCTGGAGGACCTGATCGTGCGCCGGCCGACCCGTCCGGCGAGCCTGATCGCCGCACTCGCCGCGGTCGTGTTGGCAGCGCTGGCGGGATGGGCGGCGGCGATCGTGCTGGCGTTGCTGCTCGCGGCGCTGCCGATCGTCCTGCGCGCCGCTGCCACCCGCTGGACGCGCGCCCCGGCCGAGGCGGCGGCCGACGCGCTGGGGCAGTTGCGCACCCGCTTCGTCGACTATGCCGCCGCCCGGCCGGAGATCATCGCCTACGGCCTCGCGGCGCGCACGACCGAGGTGATCGAGGCGATCGCCGCCGAGGCCGATCGCGCCCGCGCGGCGCTGTTCCTCGGCGAGGCGAAAGTCGCCGCGCTGTTCGCCGTCTATGGCGCAGTGGCCGCTGCCGCGATGCTCGCAGTCAGCCGCGGGCCGGCGCCGATCACCGCCCTCGCCCTGCTCGCCGCGGTCGCCGCAATCGAGGCGATGGCGGCCTTCGCCCGCACCGCCGTCGCCCAGGCCAGCGTTGAGCAGGCGTTGAGCCGGCTGGGCCAGCTGGCGACGCTCGAGGGTATGCCGTTCCACGCTCGACGCGAGCGGGTAGAGGCCCTGCCGCTCCAGATCGGCGACCACCCGCTCGCGCCCGGCGACCGGATCGCGATCACCGGGCCCTCCGGCGCCGGCAAGACGCGGCTGATCGAGGCGCTGGCAGGACTGCGTCGGCCAGTGCACGCGCTTCAGGTCGGCGGCGTCGCGGTGGGGGACTGCCCGTTCGACGATCTGGCAGCGCAGTTTGCGCTCGCGCCACAGGCGCCGATGCTCGTTGCCGGATCGATCGCCGACAATCTCCGGCTGGCCCGCCCGGGCGTCGATGAACCCGCCATGTGGGCGGCGCTGGAGGCGGCCTGTCTCGCCGATCGCGTCCGCGCCTTCCCGGCCGGCTTGGAAACGTCGCTCGCCGAAGCGGGTGGCCTGTTGTCCGGCGGCGAGCGCAAGCGGCTTTCGATCGCCCGCGCGATCCTGGCCGAGCGCCCATGGATGCTCCTCGACGAGCCGAGCGAGGGCCTTGATCGCGCCACCGAACAGGTGCTGGTCGCGCGGCTGGCGGCGTGGCTGGACGCGACGCGGACCGGCCTGATTCTGGTCTCACACCGCCGCGCGCCGCTCGCACTCGCGACGATGACCTTCGACATTCAAGTCATGCCGTCGATCGATCCCTCCAAAGTTCTAGCCAAGCCGTATGCGATGTAAGAGCATCGGGGCTTCGGATCCGCGGTGGCGGAGTGATTAGCAACGGCGCAACCGCTGCCCAACCACATTGCGCCCTGATCCCGGTCGTTTGCGTGTCCGGCGTAGCAACCCCAAAACCCGCCAATCACGGCTGTTCGAGACGCCCGGCCGCAGCCTCGCGCGCCAGTTCGATGAACGCGCGGAAGGCCGCAGAAGGATTACGGCGACTGGGATAATAGACGCACAGCGGGGCCAGCGGCGGCGTCCAATCGTCCAGAATGCGAACAAGCCGCCCGGCGGCGATATCCTCGCGCACATCGGCTTCCATGAAGTAACCGATCCCTGCACCGTTGGTCACCGCGATCCGCGCCAGCGATGCTTCGTCAAGGGTGAGCGGGCCCTCGACATCGAGCTGCAGATCCTCGTCCGCTTTCGCGAAGCACCACCGGAACAGCGCGCGGTTGGGCAGGCGGATGCGAAGGCAAGGGTAAGCGAGAAGCTCCTGCGGCACCTGCGGCACGGCTCGCCCCTCGAAAAATCCGGGCGCGGCGACCACAGCCATGCGCCGCGCTGGCCCGAGGGGAATGGCGATCGCATCGCTGGGTACCAGATCGGCGCTCCGTACGCCCAGATCGAAACCCGCCGCCACCACGTCGACGAGCCGCCCTTCGGTCACGATGTCGATATGGACCCGCGGATAGCGCTGCAGATAGGTCAGCACCAGCGGCGCCATGATCTCGCGCGCTGCCGTCGCGAACGCGTTGATGCGCAGCGTTCCGGACGGCGTCTCCTGCTGCGAACGCGCCGTGTTCATGGCCTTCTGAATGCTTTCGAGCGCCGGCCTGATCTGTGCCACGAAGATCCGCCCCGCATGGGTCAGCGAGACGCTGCGCGTGGTGCGGTTGAACAGGCGGACGGAAAGCTCTCGCTCCAGCTTGCCAACGGCATTGCTGATTGCGGTCGTCGATAAGCCGAGCTCGACCGCCGCCGCACGGAACGAGCCACAGCGAACAATGGCCAGGACCGCCTCAAGCTCGATCAATGAATGGCGGCTCATTATCCCGATTTTCGTGATACGCTATGCCAATTTGTCTCGATTATCGCCGGCAATGTCCATCGCTAAATCACCCTCGTCACCATCGAGGAGATTATGATGTCCATCGAACTACCCAGACCCATCGCTGATTTCGTCGAGGCTAATGCTCGTCTCGATCTCGACGGCATGATGAAGCCTTTCCGGCGCGACGCCTTGTTCATCGACAACGGCAAGCGCTTCCAGGGCGAGGCGGCGATCCGCGAGCTGTTCGAGCAGGAAGTCATTTCGGTGAAGGCGATCTTCGTGCCCGACGCCGTTCGGGAGGAAGAGGGCGATATCGTCGTCGAAGGACCCGCACATGGCGACTTTCCGGGCAGCCCGCTTCGTTTCAACTATCGTTTCACCCTGGCGGACGGCGCTATCGAGACGCTGGAGACCAAGGTGTGACCATCGCATCGAACCCGACAGAGTTCGCCGGCAGCGGGTCGCGGCCCCTACGGACGAGCGGGCGCTGGGCGTGTCGCACTCGATCATCTCGGCACGGTCAAAACCTGCGGAAGATATCGAAACGCGCTGCCGCAAGCAGCGCTTCATAGGTTGGAATTTTCGCAAGATTTCTTCGGTTAGGGTATTGGAGATGGCGTCATTTCCTCCCCTACCCGTCGGCGTCCGGCGTCGCTCTGGTTCTTCGTGGTCACCGTTGGCGTCTAATTACTGCAGTGGTTCCCGCTCACAGGCATCTTCCTGATGATCCTGGCGGCACCGTTCTGGTCGGCGGTGCTCATCAACCTCGGCATGGCGGGCATCGCGATCGAGGTTCTGTCCGGCAAAGCGCGGCCGGTCTGGCTGCTGTTCCCGGCGCTCTATCTGAGCGGCTGTTATACCTTTTACGCCCGGGAGCGGCGAACAGCAGCGGCTCTGGTCGCGGAGACCGGGGCGCTCAATGCGGCGCAGCGTCTGCCCTTTGCAGTCGGTTCGCAGGACTTGCTGGTGATCGACAACGCGGAGGGGGGGACGCCAGGCAAGTTCGTATCTTCTCAGCTACACGCTTGATCGCGTCTTCGGTGGAAACGGGCACGTGACGATGCTCGCCAATGCCGAGGCGGCCAGCGTCACCTCCGGATAGGCATCGAAGGTCAACCGTTTCACTTTGCCAGAATGCCGATATTTCAGCCGCCAGAGCTTACCCCCAGCTTGTTCTGGCGTCCCCCCAATTATACCCCAAGCAACTTGCGACCGGGGCTGAACAACGGTGGACGGGCACGGCCTGTGCGCCATCAAAAACCCCAGATTTCCGGGGATTGTCCAGCTTGGGCGAACAGCGCCGAACAGGGAAATGGAGCGGGTGAAGGGAATCGAACCCTCGTCGTAAGCTTGGGAAGCTTCTGCTCTACCATTGAGCTACACCCGCGCGCGGCGTCGCCATGCCACGTGCGCGGCCGCGCGGTCAACCGTCCGTGCGCGACGGATGCGGGTGCTGCGCCGGGCTAGCGCGCCGTTCCCGCTTCGGCGCGGGCGGGCGCGAGCAGCACCGCATTGGCAAGCAGCAGGTCGAGCCCGCCCAGATAGCCGCGCGTCGTCGGGCTCTGGGTAAAGGCGATGACCAGGCCGTCGCCGCGCGGCTGGCTGATGACGAACGGCTTGAAGGCGAGCTGCAGCCGGTTCTCCTCCCACAGATAGCCGCTGGCGACCAGCTTGTCGGCGGCAGCAAAGCTGAACACGTTGGTGCCGTCGGCGGCGTTCACCGGCTTGAAGATCTCGGTCCCGGTGACGAGCACCGCGGCGTCGCGATAGCCCGATGCCAGCCAGTGCTCGGGATTGGCCTCGACCGTGACCAGCGCGCCGGGCACCTCGTCGGGCGCGGCATTGGGGTCGGCGATGGCTTTCTCATATTCGCCCCGGTCGGCGATTCGCGATCCCGCCTTGGGGTCCTTTGGCTTGTCCTTGCCATCGTCGGGGCGCCAGCTGTTTTCGGTAACGGTCGACAGGAGCTTGAGCCCGTCGCCCGCCAGCGCCTCGCTCGCCGAACCCAGCGCCACCACCACGCCGCCGCGATCGACAAAGCCCTTGATCGCCTCCGTCCCGCGGCTGCCGAGCAGCGCGGCGAACCGCCCGCTCGTTTCGGGCAGCACGATCACGTCATAATCCGACAGCCGCGCAGCGCCCAGATTGCGCACCCGGATCGGCGCGACGGCCAGCCCCAGCTTGCGCTCCAGCGTCCAGCGCGCCGGTCCCGCGCCGCTTGGGCTGGTGCCGTCGTCCCACGCCATCGCGATCCGCGGCAGCTTGAGCGCGGCGAACGACCGGCTGCCGAAATTGGGGCCGTCCTCGACCCAGCTGTCGGCGAGCGTCACCACCTCCGCGCCGTGCCGGGCCGCCAGTGCCTGGAGCCGCGCGGCGAGATCAGCGGGGTTGCCCGCGGCGGGAAAGATCACCGTGCCCTTGCCGTATTCGCGGCCTGCGACGGTGAAGGACTGGTCGGTGCTCGCGCCCTTCAGCCCCTCGGCCAGCGCGGCGATGATGAAGCGCGCCTGCCCGGCGTCGCTCCACGGCACCGCATAGCCGAACCCGCTGCCGATCGTCGCGAGCGCGGGCGGGGGGGCGTCGGGATCGACCGGCGTCGCGCCCGCCAGGTCGACGCCGCGGCACGACGTGATCGCCACCCCCTCCATCAGGGGCAATGCCCAGGCGGTGACGTCGTAGAGCATGTGCTCAAGCCCCGCCTTGCGCCGTTCCTCCTGCCGCGCGACGAAATCGGCGGGCAGCGCGACGTTGCGGTCGAGGAGCGCGCGGGCGAGTCGCCCGGTCGGTTGCGCCTTGTCGACGACCAGCATCCCCTGGGGATAGTTGCGCCCGCACGCGGTGCCGGCGGGCAGGCGGCTGACCGCGATGCCCTGGGCGGCCAGCGTCGCCGCCAGCCGCTCGGCCTGACCGCGGCGCACCGCGCGGTCGAACACGTAATAACGGTCGCCGGCGCGCGCGCCTTCCTCCACCGCGGCGCGGCGATAGGCGGCATATTCGTTCAGCAGCCGGTCGCGATTGCCCGCCAGCGTCTCCAGCGTCGCGAGCGCGGCGACGAAGTTGTTGAACACCCCGTCGCGATAGCTGAGCAATTCGCCGTTGCGCCGTTCGAACACCAGCCCCCGCGGCGAGCCCTGTTCGAATGTCGTCGCGATCGATCCGTTGAGCGTCGGCCACATGTCGCCATAGCCGGGGTAGAAGGCGTCATAGACCTCGCGCGTGAAATAGGGGATGCCCAGCCGGTCGAACCACGCGCCGCGATTGCGCCCGAACAGCTCCTGGGTCCGGCGCTGGCTCTGCGCGATCAGCGGGTTGTAGGGGTCGGCCGCGGGCGCGAAATAATAGGTGCTGTCGCCGCCCATTTCGTGTGAATCGACGAAGACCACCGGGTTCCATTCGCGAAATGCCGCGACGCGCCCGCGCGTTTCCGGCTGGGTCGCCGAAAACCAGTCGCGGTTCATGTCGAACAGATAATGGTTGAACCGGCCGCCGGGCCAGGGCTGGTCGTGTTCGGCGGTATAGCGGTCGGGTTGCGGCGCCAGCCCCAGCGCTTCGGAGAAGCTGTGGACAAAGCGGGTGCGCCCGTCGGGGTTCTGCGCGGGATCGATGATGACGACGGTCTCGGCCAGGATGCGGTCGACCAGCGGATCGCCGCGCGCGGCGAGCAGGTGATAGGCCAGCGCCAGCGCGCTGTCGGGGGGCGTGATCTCGTCGCCATGGATGCCGAAGCCGAGCCAGGCGACCGCCGGCGTGCGGTCGATCAGCGCACGCGTTTCGGCGGGGCTCAGCGCCGCGCCCGCGCTCAGCCGTGCGACATCCTGCTTGACCGCGTCCAGCCGCGCGATCGTCGCCGGGGCGGCGATGACGGCATAGATCAGCGGCCGGCCCTGCCAGGAACGGGCATAGCGCACGATCCGCACCCGCTCGGGCGCGGCCTTTTCCAGCGCCTCCAGATAGCGGACGATGTCCTCGGGCCGGGTGATCGCCGCGCCGGTCGGGTGGCCGACCACCTGCTCCAGCGTCGGCACCGCGGGGTCATAGGCGATGTCGAGCAGCCCCTGCGCCCGCGCCGGCCCAGCCAGGCCCGCCGCGGTGATCGCCAGCATGAGCGCCACGCCCGCGCGCGCAAGCCGCGCCAGCGCCCAATTGCCCGTTCGCATCGATATCCCCCGTCTGAACCCGGTTCCGTGTCCGCGCAAACCTAGCCTGCGCGCGGGGGGTGGCAAGGGGCTAAGCCGCTCGGCCCGCGACCCCGATGGCCAAGAGCCCCGTCACCCCGGCCTCGTGCCGGGGTCCACCGCGCCGCCGGGTCGGACCCGCGACAGGGTGGCGCGGACCGCCGCCACGATCCCACATTTGCGCGTGCCGTGGGGTGGGGCGGTGAAAGGTGCGGGGTGGCCGGCCAAATCGAGCGCCGCCAATCCCCGCCCCGCAACTCAGGCCGCGATGCCCTCCAGCGCCTCGCTCGCCGCCAGCCACGCCGCCTCGGCGGCTTCGATCTGTGCCTCCACGTCGGCGCGGCGCTTCATCAGTTCGGTCATGGTCAGCTTGGCAAGCTCGGGCGCGGCGGTCGACGGATCGAACATCGCGCGGTCGATCGCGCCCCGCCGTTCGGTCAGCCGGGCCAGCTCGGCCTCCGCCTCGCGCGCGCGCTTCTTCAGCGCATTGCCCTGTTCGCGCGCTTCGGCGGCGGCGCGGCGGGCTTCCTTGCGGTCGATCTTCGATCCACCCCGCGTCGGCCCCGCGCCGTCCTTTTCCAGCACGAAGGCGATGTAATCGTCGATCGAACCGTCGAATTCGCGCGCGGTGCCGCCGTCGACGAGCACCAGCCGATCCGCGGTCATCTCCAGCATGTGGCGGTCGTGGCTGACGATCACCATCGCGCCGTCATAGGCGGCGAGCGCCTGGATCAGCGCCTCGCGCGCGTCGACGTCCAGGTGGTTGGTCGGCTCGTCGAGGATCAACAGGTGCGGCGCATCTCGCGTGATCAGCGCCAGCGCCAGCCGCGCCCGCTCGCCGCCCGACAGCCGGCCGACCTCGGTCGTGGCCTTTTGTCCGGCAAAGCCGAAGCGGCCGAGCTGCGCGCGCACCGCGCCCTGGCTCGCGCCTGGCATCGCCACCGTCATGTGCTGGAGCGGGGTCTCGCTGCGGTCGAGCTCCTCGACCTGATATTGGGTGAAGTAGCCGACCTTCATCTTGCCGCTGGCGTTCATCGCCCCGTCCATCGGCGCGAGCTGCGCTGCGAGCAGGCGCGCGAGCGTCGTCTTGCCGTTGCCGTTGCGGCCCAACAACGCGATGCGGTCGTCGGGGTCGATGCGCAGGTTCAGCCGCTGCAGGATCGGCGTTTCGCCATAGCCGACCGCGGCGGTATCAAGCGTGATCAGCGGCGGGCGCAGTTCGTCGGGGCTGGGAAAGTCGAAGCTGAGCGAGGGGTCGTCGACCAGCTCGGCGATCGGCTGCATCCGCGCCAGCGCCTTGGCACGCGACTGTGCCTGTTTCGCGGTCGACGCGCGTGCCGAATTGCGGGCGATATAGTCCTGCAGCTTCTCGCGCTCGGCCTGCTGCTTGGCGCGCGCCGACGCGATCTGCGCCTGGCGTTCGGCGCGCTGGCGCTCGAACGCGTCATAACCGCCGGGATAGAGCGTCAGCTTGCCGCGCTCCAGATGCAGAATGTGATCGACGACATTGTTCAGGAAATCGCGCTCGTGGCTGATCAGCAGGATCGTCGCCGGATAGGATTTCAGGAAGGATTCGAGCCACATCACCGCCTCCAGGTCGAGGTGGTTGGACGGTTCGTCGAGCAGCAGCAGGTCGGGCGCGGAAAACAGCAGCGCGGCGAGCGCGACGCGCATCCGCCAGCCGCCCGAAAAGCTTTCCAGCGGCCGGTTCTGCGCGTCCTCGTCGAACCCCAGCCCGACCAGGATGCGGGCGGCGCGCGCGGGGGCGGAATGCGCGTCGATCGCGTTCAGCCGTTCGTGGATCTCGCCCAGCCGGTCGATGCTGTCGGGATGCTCGGCCTCCTCGAGCAGCGCCGCGCGCTCGGTATCGGCGACCAGTACGGTGTCGATCGGGGTCGCGTCGCCGCCGGGCGCTTCCTGCGCGATATAGCCGATGCGGCTGCCGCGCGGGCGATCGACGCTGCCGGTATCGGGCTCCAGCATCCCGGCGATGACCCGCACCAGCGTCGTCTTGCCCGCGCCGTTGCGCCCGATCAGGCCGATTCGCCGCCCCGGCGGCAGGCTCGCGCTCGCGCGGTCCAGGATGGTGCGTCCGCCCAGGCGTACGGTGATGTCGGTCAGGTTCAGCATGTCCGCGCGCCATAGCCCGGCCCGGCCCGGTTTAGCCACCCCGCGCGTAAGTGCCGGTCCCCGCCCGGCATGACGGATTTGATGCAACACCACCCCGTCACCCCGGGGCCTGACGCGGGGTCCATGTGCAACGGTGATGACGGATCCTGCATCTGCGCCGGGCGGCACCCGCGCCATGATCGCGAAAGCGCCGGCCGTCCGCGACCTTCAACCTTCCAATGCCGCCGGGATCGGCTAAACGATCGCCAACACCAGAACCGAGGATGAGAGATGTCGAGCTTTGACTTCGCGCTGGGCGAAACCGCGGACATGATCCGCGACACGACGCAGCGTTTCGCCACCGACCGTATCGCACCGCTCGCGCAGCGCATCGACGCGGAGGACTGGTTTCCTCGCGATCTTTGGCCCGAAATGGGCGCGCTCGGCCTGCACGGCATCACCGTGGCGGAGGCGGATGGCGGGCTCGGGCTCGGCTATCTCGAGCACGTCATCGCGTGCGAGGAAGTCAGCCGCGCGTCGGCTTCGGTGGGCTTGAGCTACGGCGCGCATTCCAACCTGTGCATCAACCAGATCGCGCGCTGGGCGAACTCCGAGCAGAAGGCGAAATACCTGCCCAAGCTGCTGTCGGGCGAGCATGTCGGCAGCCTCGCGATGTCGGAGGCCAATGCCGGCTCCGACGTCGTGTCGATGAAGCTCAAGGCCGATCGCGTCCAGGGCGGCTGGGTGCTCAACGGCACCAAATTCTGGATCACCAACGCCGCCTATGCCGACACGCTGGTCGTCTATGCCAAGACCGGGGAGGGGTCGCGCGGCATCACCACCTTCCTGATCGAAAAGGACATGGTGGGCTTTGCGATCGGGCAGAAGATCGACAAGCTGGGCATGCGCGGATCGCCGACCGCCGAACTGGTCTTCACCGATTGCGAAGTGCCCGACGAGAATGTGATGGGCCCCGAAAATGGCGGGGTCGGCGTGCTGATGAGCGGCCTCGACTATGAGCGCGCGGTGCTCGCCGGCATCCAGCTCGGCATCATGCAGGCGTGCCTGGACGTCGTCATCCCCTATGTGCGCGAGCGCAAGCAGTTCGGCCAGGCGATCGGCAGTTTCCAGCTGATCCAGGCCAAGGTCGCCGACATGTATGTCGCACTCAATTCGGCACGTGCCTATGTCTATGCAGTCGCGCGCGCCTGCGACGCGGGCCGCACGACGCGCTTCGACGCCGCCGGCGCGATCCTGCTCGCCAGCGAGAATGCAGTGAAGGTCAGCCTGGAGGCGATCCAGGCGCTGGGCGGGGCGGGCTATACCAAGGACTGGCCGGTGGAACGCTACATGCGCGACGCCAAGCTGCTCGATATCGGCGCAGGCACCAACGAAATCCGCCGGATGCTGATCGGCCGCGAGCTGATCGGGGGCGGATGACCATCACCGGCCTCCTGCATCATATCGACCTGACGGTCAGCGATCTCGACGCCTCGCGCCGGTTCTACGATGTGGTGCTCGGTTTTCTCGGCTATCGGCGCAGCGCCGATCATCCAGGCGGCACCGACTGGGACTTGGGGCGCAGTGATCCGGGCACGCCGTTCCATTCGATCGGCATCGTGGCGGCGCGGGGGCGATGGCCGGGGGCAAGGCCACGACCGATATGCGCCGGGCCTGCATCATCTCGCTTGGGCCAGCGACAGCCGAGAGGAAGTCGACCGGCTCCACCGGCTGCTGGTTTCGATCGACGCCGTCATTCTCGACCAGCCGATGGACTATCCGCGCTATGGCCCGCGCTATTACGCGCTGTTCTTTGCCGATCCCGACGGGCTGAAGCTGGAACTGGTGCATTTTGATCCGCCGGTAGCGCGTTGAGTTGCGGCGCGGCGGCGTCCGTCCGCATCCCGTCTCAGGCCGCGGCCGCGCGCGCGTCGCCCAGCAGCACGGTGACCATGTCGCCGCGGTGGCGTGCGATCAGCACCGTCAGATAGATGGCCAGGAACGGCGTGCCGAAGAAGAAGGCAAGCGCCGCCAGCCCCAGCCCGCGCACGCCGAAACGGTTGCGCCACGCGGTCCAGGTCGCCGACAGCGTCAACATGCCCAGAAAGTCGAGGTTGAACTGCCCCTGCCAATCCATCCGCGCGATCGCGGCGAAGAATTGGGGGATCAGATTCCAGCCATGCGTTGCGCCGACCCAACCGGTATAGACCAGGATCACCGCCAGCATCGCCAGCAGCAACAACCGGAACAGGGCCATCCTCGTTTCCCCAGAATGTGGCACTTGCTACATTTCTCTAGCCCGGGTCGGTACGGTACGCAATCGGCAGCGATGCGGCGGGCTTCCCATGCGCGGGCGCGCCAGCTAGTCAGCGTCAAAACCACAGGGGATGCCATGATGAGCGCGCCGGTGCTCGAAACCCGGATTGCCGCGAATGATGCGGCCTTTGCCGCCAACGCCGCACATAATCGTGCGCTGGCGGAGAAGCTCCGCGCCGATGTCGCGCAAGCCGCGCTCGGCGGCAGCGAGAGCGCCCGCGCCAGGCATGTCGCGCGCGGCAAGCTGCTGCCCCGCGACCGGGTCGAACGGCTGCTCGATCCCGGCTCGCCCTTTCTCGAGATCGGCCAGCTCGCTGCCTTCGACCTTTACGACGGCGAAGTCCCCGGCGCGGGGCTGATCGCTGGCATCGGCCGGGTGTCGGGCCGGCAGGTGATGATCCTCGCCAACGACGCGACGGTGAAGGGCGGCACCTATTTCCCGATGACGGTGAAAAAGCATCTGCGCGCCCAGGAAATCGCGATCGAGAACCGCTTGCCGTGCATCTACCTGGTCGATTCGGGCGGCGCGAATCTGCCGCACCAGGCCGATGTTTTTCCCGACCGCGACCATTTCGGCCGCATCTTCTTCAACCAGGCGAACATGTCCGCGCGCGGCATTCCCCAGATCGCGTGCGTGATGGGCAGCTGCACCGCCGGCGGTGCGTACGTCCCCGCCATGTCCGACGAAAGCGTGATCGTGCGCAATCAGGGCACGATCTTCCTCGCCGGCCCCCCACTGGTCAAGGCCGCGACCGGCGAGGAGATCAGCGCCGAGGATCTGGGCGGCGGCGACCTGCACGGCCGCAAGTCGGGCGTGGTCGATCATGTCGCCGAGAATGACGCGCATGCGCTGACCATCGTACGCGATATCGTCAGCCATCTGCGCGGTCCCTTCGCCCGATCTCCCAACCCGTTCGCTTCGAGCGCAGTCGAGAAGCGCGTCTCGATTTCGCTCGACACGAACGGGCTTCAGACGCCAAGGCCCCCCAAATACCCTGCCGAAGACCTCTACGGCATCCTCCCCACCGACGTCCGCGCGCCCTATGACGTGCACGAGGTGATCGCGCGGCTGGTCGACGCATCCGAGTTTCACGAATTCAAGGCGCTCTACGGCCCCTCGCTGGTCTGCGGCTTCGCGCATATCTGGGGGATGCCGGTCGCGATCCTCGCCAACAACGGCGTGCTGTTCAGCGAAAGCGCGGTCAAGGGCGCGCACTTCATCCAGCTCGCCCAGCAACGCGGCGTGCCCTTGCTGTTCCTCCAGAACATCTCCGGCTTCATGGTCGGCGGCAAATATGAGGCGGAGGGGATCGCCAAGCACGGCGCGAAGCTCGTCACCGCCGTCGCGACCGTCACGGTGCCCAAGCTGACCGTGCTGATCGGCGGCAGCTTCGGCGCGGGCAATTACGGCATGTGCGGCCGCGCCTATGGCCCGCGCTTCCTGTTCACCTGGCCCAACAGCCGGATCAGCGTGATGGGCGGGGAACAGGCCGCCAGCGTGCTGGCGACGGTTCACCGCGACGCGGACCAATGGTCGCCGGAGGAAGCCGAAGCCTTCAAGGCCCCGATCCGCCAGCGTTATGAGGACGAGGGCAATCCCTGGCACGCGACCAGCCGGCTGTGGGACGACGGCATCATCGACCCCGTCCAGACCCGCGACGTGCTGGGCCTGGCACTCGCCGCAACGCTGGCGGCCCCGGTGGAGGATCGCGGCTTCGGCGTGTTCCGGATGTGAGCGACGGGACTACGCCTCACGCGTCACCTCCCCGGAACGGGGAGGGGGACCGCCCGGCGCAGCCGGGGGGTGGAGGGGTCTTCGCCACAACCCGGCAAACCATCCAGCTCGCCCGCCGCGAACGCCGGTCCGGGAACCCGCCCGAGGTCATGCTGTGGCGTGCCCTGCGGTTGCGACCCGGGGGCTATAGGTTCCGCCGGCAGCATCCGATTGGTGCGTACAGCCTCGACTTTGCCTGTCTGTCGGCGCGCCTGGCGATCGAGATTGACGGCGAGGCGCATGATCGCGGCAACCGGCCGGCGCGGGATGCCCAAAGAGACGTCAAACTGGAATCGCTGGGGTTCCAAACGCTCCGCATTCCTGCGCGTGAAGTGTTTCGATCCGTCGATGACGTCGTAACCGCAATCGTTACCGCCTGTGCAGCGCGCGCACCCCTCCACCGTCCTGCGGACGGTCCCCCTCCCCATTCCGGGGAGGTAAAGAAGGCCAGCCGATGAATATGTATTTGCTCCCGCTCCTGCTCCTCCAGTCGGCCGCCACCCCGCCGCCCGAGCGCGGCACCGCGCTGCCCCCGCCGGGGACGGAGGAAGCTGCGGTGATGGCCCCGATCGACCGGATGCTCGGTGCGCTCGCTACCCACGACGCGCCCACCATCCTGGCCCAGGCCGCGCGGCCGGAGGCGGCGGCGACCGGCGTCGTCATCGCCCCCGACGGCACCAGCACGACGCGCCGCCGCACCTTCGCCGAGTTCGCGGCGATGGTCGCCAAGTCGACCGACCGGGTCGAGGAGCGCCAGTTCCGCCCGGCGATCGAAATCGACGGCGACATGGCGATGGTGTGGGCACCCTACATCTTCCTGATCGACGGCAAGCGCAATCATTGCGGCACCAACCATTACAGCCTGACCCGCGCCGAGGGCCGCTGGCGCATCGAAAGCGTAACCTGGACCCAGCGCACCACGGAATGCCCCGAACCATGATCCAGTCGCTGCTGATCGCCAATCGCGGCGAGATCGCCTGCCGCATCATCCGCACCGCACGCGCGATGGGTATCCGCACCGTCGCGGTTTATTCGGATGCCGATGCGAACGCGCTACACGTCCGCCAGGCAGACGGGGCCGTCCATATCGGCCCTTCGCCGGCACGCGAGAGCTATCTGCGCGGCGACAGGATCATCGCCGCGGCGCAGGCGACTGGCGCGCAGGCGATCCACCCCGGCTATGGCTTCCTGTCCGAAAATGCCGAGTTCGCCGAGGCCGTGGCGGCCGCTGGCCTCATCTGGGTCGGGGCGACGCCGCAATCGATCCGCGCGATGGGGCTGAAGGATGCGGCCAAGCGGTTGATGGCGGACGCCGGCGTGCCGGTGACGCCGGGCTATCTGGGCGAGGATCAGTCGCCCGATGTGCTGGCGGCCGAAGCCGACAAGATCGGCTATCCCGTGCTCATCAAAGCGGTGGCGGGCGGCGGCGGCAAGGGGATGCGCCGCGTCGACGCCAGCGCCGACTTCGCCGACGCGCTGGCAAGCTGCAAGCGCGAAGCCGCCTCCAGCTTCGGCGACGACCGCGTCATCATCGAAAAATACATCCTGTCGCCGCGCCACATCGAAGTGCAGGTGTTCGGCGACACCCATGGCAACGTCGTCCACCTGTTCGAACGCGACTGCTCGCTCCAGCGCCGCCACCAGAAGGTGATCGAGGAAGCCCCCGCGCCCGGCATGACCTCCGAAGCCCGCGAAGCGATCTGCGCCGCCGCGGTCCGCGCGGCAAAGGCGGTCGACTATGTCGGCGCGGGCACGATCGAGTTCATCGCCGACGCGAGCGAGGGCCTGCGCGCCGACCGCACCTGGTTCATGGAAATGAACACACGCCTTCAGGTCGAGCATCCCGTGACCGAGGAGATCACCGGGGTCGACCTGGTCGAATGGCAGCTCCGCGTCGCCAGCGGCGAAAAGCTGCCGAAGCGGCAGGAGGAGCTGAGCATCAACGGCTGGGCGATCGAGGCGCGGCTCTATGCGGAGGACCCGGCCAAGGGGTTTTTGCCGAGCGTGGGGCGGTTGGACACGCTTGATCTTCCACGCCATGCGAGGATCGAAACTGGGGTGGTTGAGGGCGACGCGGTCTCGCCATTCTATGATCCGATGATTGCCAAGATTGTCGTGCATGGCGCAAGCCGCGAGAGCGCAATCACCAATCTGTCGCACGCGTGCGGCGAGGTGCTTTGCTATCCGGTGAGAACGAACGCATGGTTCTTGAAGCGGCTTTGCACCCATCATGATTTCAGCGAAGGCACAATTTCTACTGGCTTTATTGATCACCACGCGGACTTGCTGCTTGCTGCGCCAACGCCAAGTGACCCTCTGCTGCAAGAGGTGGGCGAAAGCCTATTCTTCGACGGGTGGGCTGAACCCGAAGCGTGGCGGCCAAGAACTTTAGACTTTGCACGTGGGTTGGCGGGCTTCAGGCTGAATCGTGATCGCGAGACCGGCATTGAAATTTATCTGGATGGCCAGCGTTTGCCGCGATTTTCCTATGACTTGACCCTGTATGATCGGGCTGAAAACTATGAAGTGAGCAGCGGCTCGATACTTGGTCGGTCAGATGCGGTTTTCTTCGAGGACGGTGCTGCGTTTACTTTCACGCGCTTCGCAAACGTTTTGGCCGCGGCAACCTCCGCGGGCGGTGCGATCCTCGCGCCCATGCCGGGCCGCGTCACGGCGGTTGAAGTCGCGGCCGGGGCCAGCGTCACCAAGGGCCAGCGGCTGCTCACCCTGGAAGCGATGAAGATGGAGCATTCGCTGACCGCGCCGTTCGACGGGGTGGTGGCCGAACTCAACGCCACCGCCGGCGCGCAGGTTCAGGTCGATGCGGTGCTGGTGCGGATCGAGGCGGCGGCGTGACCGTCGGCGCGCGCCAGGCCAAAGCCCCGCCCC
>NZ_LSHX01000039.1 GCF_001555965.1 Sphingomonas sp. CCH21-G11 | reverse complement strand
GTCAAGCTGCACAGCACCAATCCGCTGGAGCGCCTGAACAAGGAGGTGAAGCGCCGTGCTGACGTCGTCGGTATCTTCCCCAACGAGGACAGCATCATCCGACTCGTCGGCGCCGTCCTGCTCGAGCAGAATGACGAGTGGCAGCTCCAGCACCGCTACATGCAGATCGAGGGCATGGCAGCCCTTGCCACACCAATGATCGAGGAGGCTCAGCCGCTACAGATTACACCCAAGGCCGCCTGACCATGCAGCCCGGTGACCACACCCCAAATTACACCTCATTGACGGACGTGACCATGTGCGGGACTATCCAAGCA
>NZ_LSHX01000038.1 GCF_001555965.1 Sphingomonas sp. CCH21-G11 | reverse complement strand
CCCCCGCCGCTGCCAAGGTCGCGGACATTGTCGCTGGGATCGAGATCATCGAGACGCATTCGGGCATTCCCCCTTTGCCATGCCGTCACATGCCGGTCGGTATCATAATGCGCGATTCGCCAGGTCGTTGCACTGGCTTTCGCCATGCCGCTTTTTGGCAAGTCCGCACCGATCCGTTGTTGCGGCGCAGCACGCAACGTCGCATGGAGACGCCATGGCAGATATTGAGTCGAAGCCGCTGCGGCGGACCCGCACCGCGATGCCGCTCCCCGAATGCGTCGCGCTCGTCCTTCAGGGCGGAGGGGCGCTCGGCAGCTACCAGGCCGGTGTGATCGAGGCGCTGGCCGAAAGCGCGGTCGAAATCGACTGGGTGGCGGGCATTTCGATCGGGGCGGTCAACGCCGCGATCTTCGCCGGCAATCCGCCCGAACGCCGGATCGAGCGCCTCCGCGCGTTCTGGGACAAGGTGACGTCGGGCCTGCCCTGCTTCCCGATTTATCAGGACGATTATGTCCGGGAGATGATTCACGAATGGTCGGCCGGCGTCGTGGCGACGACGGGCGTGCCGGGCTTCTTCCGCCCGCGCATGGTGCCGCCCACCTTTGCGCCGCCGGGCAGCGAGGGCGCGCTCAGCTACTACGACACCGCGCCGCTTCGCGAGACGCTCGACGCGCTGATCGACTGGGATCTGCTCAACGACGGACCGGTGCGGCTGTCGGTCGGCGCGGTCGAGATCGAAAGTGGCAATTTCGAGTATTTCGACACGCGTAACGGTCGAATCGATGCGCGCCACGTCATGGCATCGGGCGCGCTGCCGCCCGGGCTTCCGCCCGTCGACATCGACGGCAAGCTTTATTGGGACGGTGGCATCGTGTCGAACACGCCGCTCACCCATGTCCTCGATCATCAGCGCGAGCCGATGCTCGTGTTCCAGGTCGACCTGTTTTCCGCCCATTCGACCCGGCCGCGCACGATCATGGACGTCAGCGCGCGCGAGAAGGAAATCCGCTATTCCAGCCGCACGCGCCAGATTTCCAACGAACTGCTTCGCCGCCGCCGCGAACAACAGACGATGCGCCGCGTGCTCAACAAGCTGCCCGCCGAGATGTGCGACGATCCCGACGTGCGGGCGCTGAAGGCCCAGGCGACCGAACAGCCCGTCAGCGTCGTCCACCTGATCCACCGCGCCAATGCGTGGGAAGGGGGCAGCCGCGATTTCGAGTTTTCCGCGCGCACGATGCGCGACCATTGGCAGGCGGGGCGCGCCGCCATCACCGAAACCATGGCCAACGCCCAGGTGATCGCCGCCAACATCGTCGACGGCAAGACGGCGGCGTTCGACCTGACGCGCAGGTGACCCGGCGTGGCTCGTGTCCTTCGATACGCCGCTTCGGCTTCGCTCAGCGGCTACTCAGGATGACCGGGTTCGGACCGACGAAGCCAGGATATTGTCCGCTCATCCTGAGTAGCGACTGAGCTTAGGCGAAGGCGCGTATCTAAGGACACAGAACTCCCCCCAACCACAGGAGTATCCCATGTTCCTCAAAGGCAAGACCGCACTCATCACCGGATCTACCTCGGGCATCGGCCTTGCCTACGCCAAGGCGTTCGCAGCGGAGGGCGCGGCCGTGATGATCAACGGTTTCGGCGAAGCCGACGCAATCGAAGCGGAGCGCGTCAAGCTCGCCGAAACCAGCGGCGCCAATGCGCTCTATGATGCCGCCGACATGACCAAGCCCGATCAGATCGTGGCGATGGTCGAACGCTGCCATGCCGAACTGGGCGGCCCCGACATCGTCGTCAACAATGCCGGCATTCAGCATGTCGCACCGATCGACGATTTCCCGCCCGAAAAATGGGACGCGATCATCGCGATCAACCTGTCTTCAGCGTGGCACATGATGCGCGCCGCCATTCCGCACATGAAGGCGCGCGGCTGGGGCCGCATCATTACCACCGCGTCGGCGCATTCGATGGTCGCCAGCCCGAACAAGTCGGCCTATGTCGCTGCCAAGCACGGCGTGGTCGGCATCACCAAGACGGTGGCGCTGGAAGTGGCGACGCACGGCATCACCGCCAACTGCATCTCGCCCGGCTATGTCTGGACGCCGCTGGTCGAAAACCAGATCCCCGACACGATGAAGACGCGCGGACTGACCCGCGAACAGGTCATCAACGACGTGCTGCTGGATGCGCAGCCGACCAAGGAATTCGTCCAGCCCGAAGAGGTCGCCGCGCTGGCGGTCTTCCTGTGCCGCGACGAGGCGAAGTCGATCACGGGCACCAACCTGCCCGTCGACGGGGGCTGGACCGCCGCCTGAGCCTGGCCGCACACTCGCCCGGCCAGGCATTGATTTCGCACTGGCCATGATCGACGGCGCTGCTACCATCGGGCACGAGGATGCGTGATGAGTGGCGTGATGGCGAGAATGACGGCGATATTGTGCGGGGTGGTGGCGTTGATCGGCTGCAGCGGCACGTCGGTGCCGCAATCGGCCGCAGCGCCGCCGTCGACCCCGCCGGCGATGGGATGGAAGCAGACCGCCACCCCGACCGACCGCGACCGGCTGCGGCGCTGGCGCTCGGCGTGGCTCGCGGCGTTGGCCGAGGCGCGCGGCAAGGATGATGGCGCGATCGCCGCCGATCCCGACCTGTTTTCGCCCGACCATGCGCTGGCGGGCGCGGTGCCGCCGCCGGGCGACTATCGGTGCCGGATCATCAAGCTGGGGTCGCAGGGCCACCGGCGGCTCGACTATGTCAGCTATCCGCGCTTCGCATGCCGGATCGAACATGAAGGCGATGTCAGCAGCCTGTACAAGATCGACGGATCGCAGCGTCCCGTCGGCCTGATCTTTCCCGACAATGGCGCGCGCGGCATCTTTCTCGGCACGATGATGATGGCCGACGAACAGCGCGCGATGCAATATGGCCGCGACAGCCAGCGCGACCTGGCTGCCGTCGTCGAGCGGATTGCCGACAAGCGGTGGCGGCTGGTCTTTCCCTATCCGCACATGGAATCGACGCTGGACGTGATGGAACTCGTCCCCGCGACACCCTAGTCCCAACCACCCCTCCCCCTCCGGAAACCCCCTGTCGATGCGCACCGCTCTCGCCCTGCTGCCGCTGCTGATCGCGGCCCCTGCGCATGCCGATGCGGTCGCCGACGCGACGCGTGCGCAGATGCCCCGGCTCACCGCGCTGTATCGCGATCTCCACGCGCATCCCGAACTGGCGGGACAGGAGGTGCGCACCGCCGCCCTACTCGCCGCCGAGGCACGCAAGGCGGGATTCGCGGTGACCGAGAAGGTCGGCGGCACCGGCGTGGTCGCGGTGCTGCGCAACGGCGCGGGTCCGGTGGTGCTGATCCGCACCGACATGGACGGGCTGCCGGTGGTCGAACAGACCGGCCTGCCCTTTGCGTCCAAGGTCCGCGTGGCGGCGGATGGCGGGGGCGAGACCGGCGTGATGCATGCGTGCGGGCATGACACCCACATGACCGCATGGGTGGCGACGCTCCACAATCTGGCCGCGATGAAGGATCGCTGGTCGGGCACGCTGGTGATGATCGCGCAACCGGCCGAAGAGCGTGGCGAGGGCGCGCAGGCAATGCTCGACGACGGGCTCTACACGCGCTTTCCGCACCCGACCCACGCAATCGCCTTTCACGACAGCGCAGGCATGCCGGCCGGGACGATCGGGATCAAATCCGGCTATATCTATGCCAATGTCGACACGGTCGACGTGCACGTGCGCGGTGTCGGCGGCCATGGCGCCGCGCCCAACACCACCCGCGATCCGATCGTCCTCGCCGCCCGCATCGTCGGGACGCTGCAGACGCTGGTCGCGCGCGAGCTCGACCCCCAGGACCCGGGCGTCGTTACGGTCGGCAGCTTTCACGGCGGTGCGACGCACAACATCATCCCCGACGAGGCGCGGCTGCAGCTGACCGTGCGCAGCTATTCGGAAACTGCGCGCAAGACATTGCTCGAAGGCATCGCGCGCATCGCGGCGGGAGAGGCGGCGGCGGCGGGCATCCCGGCGGACCGGATGCCGGTGGTGACGGTCAAGCCCGGCTATACCCCCGCCACCTTCAACACCGAACCGCTGACCGCACGGATGCGCGCACTGCTGACCGAACGCTTCGGCGAACAGCGCGTGCGCGACGTTCCCGCCAGCATGGTGGGGGAGGATTTCGGCCGCTATTATCTGGCCGACCGGTCGATCCAGAGCCTGATCGTCTGGGTCGGCGGCGTGCCGGCGGATCGCTGGGCGGCGGCACAATCGGGCGGCGCGGCGCTGCCTTCGCTGCACAGCCCGTTCTGGGCACCCGATCCTGAGGCTACCTTCGGCACGGCAGCGGAGGCGTTGACGGCAGCGGCGCTCGACATCCTCAAGCGATAGGTGGTCGCCCCGGCGCAGGCCGGCGCTGCTGGCCATGTCGCGCTTCCCGCTCTAACGGCCCTGGCCCGTACCGGGGCGACGGCTGGATTAAGCGCGGCGGCGACGCGTCGCTCAGCGCGCCAGCACCGTTGCGCCCACCGGCGCCGCACTCGTCTTGGGCAGGCCCAGCGTCGCGTAATAGCGTTCCGCCGGCATTTCGAGCCGGGTGACGCGCGGGGCGTTCATCGCCTCGATCGACTGGGTGAAGCTGCGCGGCTTCTTCATCAGCTTTTTCGCCTCGACCACGGTCAGTCCGGACCGCCGCATCGCTTCGGCCACGAAGTGCACGCAGTTGCGGCGATTGAGGTTGTAGGTGCTGTTGCCGCGCGGTCCCCATTCTTCGACCAGCCGAAGCACCGCGGCATATTGCGCATCGGTCAGCACGACCGAGAAGTGCGCGTTGCTCTTGTCGATATAGTCCTGCTTGGTCACATGGACGTCGCCCGGCACGTTCCCGAACAGCGCGGCGGGCGAGATCCGCTTGAGCGTGAAGCCATAGCTGGTGTTGACCGGTGGCCCGCCCGCGTCGGGCGTGCCGTTCAGCGTGAAGAAGGCATGCGGGAAGTTACTGCCGAACTCCTGCGACCAGAAGGTGATGGTCACCGCCGCCCGGGCTGGTGCCAGCGTGACCGCGAAGAACAGGATGAAGATCAGTAGTGCGCGTGCAGCCGCACCGACGGGGGATTTGAGAGACGCCATGATCGCCATGGCATAATTGCTGCGCCGCTTCAGGCAAGCCCGAAGCGGCGGGGGATGGTCGAATGCGCGCGCCTGTGCCGGTCAGTTCCCGGCGGGACGATCGCGCATCGCCGGCAGCACGGCGGAGGGCGGGTCCGAAGCATCCATCGATTCATCCAGCCCGCGGTCGAGCTGTGCATCGGCATCATCGGGGGAACCCTCCAGTCGATCGGTGATCGCCCGGTCGCTGCCGGCGTCGCCCTGCGGCGACTTGGGGGGTTCGGCCCCCGGATCAGGCGGTGCAACCGCCAGGCCGTCGAGCGCCTTTTCGTCGATAATCTGGGCATCGCGCGGGGATTGGTCGTCGGTCATATCATCCTCCATCTTCCATCCGCAACGCACCGTGGCCGCGCCCCGTTCCGGTCCAAGCAAAAAGGGCCCGGCGGTCGCCCGCCAGGCCCTTCGTCACTTTTGCGGTTCGCCCGGCGCTTAGTCGCGGCTGGAGCCGAACAGGCGCAGGATGAACAGGAACATGTTGATGAAGTCGAGGTAGAGGTTCAGCGCACCCATGATGGCCGCCTTGCCCTGCCACTCGGTTCCCGCCACCTGGAAGTAGATGCTCTTGATCTTCTGTGTGTCATAAGCGGTCAGGCCCGCGAAGATCAGCACGCCCGCGATCGAGATGATCAGGTTGAGCGGTCCCGACTGGACGAAGATGTTGATGATGCTCGCGACGATCAGGCCGACCAGGCCGACGATCAGGAAGGTGCCGAACGCCGACAGATCCTTCTTGGTCGTGTAGCCCCACAGGCTGAGGCCCGCGAAACCGGCCGAGGTGGCGAAGAACGCGCTGGCGATCGAGCCGCCGGTGTAGCGCAGGAAGATCGTCGACAGCGACAGGCCCATCAGGACGGTGAACGCCCAGTAGAGCAGCTGCAGCGTGCCGGTTGACATGCGTCCCTGGCCAAAGCTCATCGCGAAGACGATAGCGAGCGGCGACAGCATGATGAGCCATGCGATCGGGCCGCCCGATGCAATCAACGTATAAGCCGGCGATTCGACACCGCCCCACGAAAACAGCAGCGCGACGATGCCGGTCAGCAGCACGCCCGACGTCATGTAGTTGTAGACCGAAAGCATGTAGGACCGCAGCCCCGCATCGTACACGCCCTCGCGCGTACCCGCGGCCGTCGCATAGGGGGCGGCGGTCGTCCGGGGATCAGACCAGTTTGCCATCTCAGAATAACTCCTTTGCCCGGCAACGATGCCGGTTACCGGAAATATCGCGCTTCGGTCCTTGCTTTTCAAGCAAAACCGGTTCGTCCTGCATCGGGATTGAGGGTTAACAGGGCTGCCGCCATGCACCGCCTTTTCGTCGGGCTGCGTCCGCCGCCCGCCATCCGCGACGCGCTGGGCGCGGTGATGCGCGGGGTCGAGCGTGCGCGCTGGCAGGATGACGGCCAGCTGCACCTGACGCTGCGCTATATCGGCGAGGTCGAGCGGCCCGTCGCCGAAGATGTCGCCGAGGCGCTGTTGGGCATCGCTTTCGCCCCGATCACCCTGACGCTCGCCGGTGTCGGCCAGTTCACCACGCGCGGGCGAGTCAATTCGCTCTGGGCCGGCGTCAGTCCACACGACGCGCTGACCCGGCTGCACCTGAAGATCGATCGGGCGCTGGTGCGCATCGGCCTGCCGCCGGAGGGGCGCGCCTATCTGCCGCACATCACGCTCGCGCGGATGAGTGGCGGCGCCGGGCCGATCGACGGCTTTCTCGCGTGCAACGCCGCGCTCGCCAGCCCGCTCTTCACGCTCGACCATTTCCTGTTGTTTGAAAGCCATCTCGGCCGGGACGGCTCGCGTTACGAGGCGATCGCCCGTTATCCGCTCAAATAGCGTGACATTACGCACGCGCGACGCGGGCGCTCCGACGCACAAGGCGTGTTTCGTATGCCGTGCATTCGTTGCGAACGGGTGGGACCCTCGCATGGATCGGTGGGAAAACGCGTGCTCACGCGGTCCGCACGTCACGCAAAAGGGGACCGGCGTTTCCGCCAGTCCCCCGGTCGCCGGACTTCGGTTCGCCCGAGTTTCCCGAAGGCACCCGCGCCAACCTGGTTTCGGCGGCAACGCCGTGTTCGTGCCGCGAGCGGCCCTTCGCACGACGCCCTGGTCGATCCGTCCGATGCCGGTCCGCCGAAACGGCCCCACATCTTTCCTTTCGACCGACGACGGGGCCGCGCCGAAGCGCCTGTCCCGCCATCTGCGCTCCATCCACGGGTCCAGCTCGCGCCCTTCCCGCCGATTTCGCTCCCCGCCGCTGCTTTCGCGTCGGCGGGCTTGGTCCGCTCCGCTTTCCGTCCGATCATCGCGCCGCCGAAACGGCCCAATCCCTGGTCGATGCGCTTTCGTCCCGACCCGCTTCGCCGTCCGACCGTTGCCGGTCATATGCTCGTCAGGCCTCGTAACCCTCTGATCTTTCCCCGGTTTCCCGCGTTCCGATCGCTCCGGCTACAGGCAAAGAGTGTCACCTTTGACGAGTCGCACCAAGGGCGAATCGGCTGCGAGAGCCTGTGACTAATGTGGATAACGGGGATAACCCGGCCGATACCGGGCGTGGCGGAAATCGAGCGACGCGAACACCCGATAGTCGGTCGGGAGGACGATGCCAAGTCCGCCCACGCGCCGCATCGCTGTCGTTTCATCTACTCAACGGGGCAGCTCATCGCGGCAGCGGCTATGCAAGTCCCCGCATCCCGGGTTCCTGTCGTTTCGTTCATGCAACTCTTTCGCGAACGTCTACGTTCTGGTTCCGCAATTCAGGACAACAGATGGAGCAGACGATGCGTAAACTGATTCTCGGGGCGGCCGCGCTTGCGGTGGCGATGCCGGTGTCGATGGCCCTGCCGACCGACGATGTCCAGGCGCACCCGCGCAAGCGCTACGAGTATCGCGAATGGCGCGGCCGCGACGGTCGCCGCTATTGCCGCAAGCCCGACGGAACGACCGGTCTGGTGGTCGGCGGCGTCGCCGGCGCGCTCGTCGGCCGCACCATCGATACGCGTGGCGACCGCACCGTCGGGACCCTGCTGGGTGCCGCCGCCGGCGCGGTGGCCGGCCGCGAGATCGAGCGTAGCGGCAGTCGCTGCCGCTAACTTTCGACACGAAAAAAATGAACGGGGTCGCGTCATCCGCGGCCCCGTTTACTTTGCGCGCGACGTTAACGCCCGGCGTGCTAGACGCGGCGCATGCTGCGTGTCCTGACGCTCTCGACGCTGTTTCCCGACGCCACGCGTCCCAATTTCGGGATCTTCGTCGAGCGCCAGACGCGCGCGCTGGCCGCGTTGCCCGACACCGAGGTGCGCGTCGTCGCGCCGGTCGGGATCCCGCCCTTTCCGCTCGATCGTGCGCGTCACTACCGGTCGCTGGCGACGCTGCCGCATCACGAGACGTGGCGCGGGCTAGACGTGGCGCGGCCGCGATTTCTGAATCTGCCCGCAACCCGGGGCCGCTTCCATGCCATGATGCTGGGCCGGGCATTGCACCCGGTGCTGAAGCGGCTGCAGCGCGATTTCCCCTTCGATGTCATCGATGCGGAATTCTTCTTTCCCGATGGTCCGGCCGCCATATGGCTGGGGCGCAGGTTCGGCGTGCCGGTCTCGATCAAGGCGCGCGGGGCGGACATCCATTTCTGGGGGCGGAACCGGACAACCGCCACCCAGGTACGCGACGCCGGCAACGCCGCGCATAATCTGCTGGCGGTGTCTCAGGCGCTTGCCGACGACATGGCAGCCACCGGGATCACACGCCCTGTAAGCGTTCATCGCACCGGCATCGACCATGATCGCTTCCACCCGGCTGTTCCGGCGATCGCGCGCGCGGCGCTGGGGGTGACCGGCCCCCTGGTCGTCAGCGTCGGAGCGCTGGTTGCGCGCAAGGGCCACGACATCCTGGTCGACGCCGTCGCAAGCCTGCCGGGCGTATCGCTGCTGATTGCGGGCGAAGGCCCCGAACATGCCAGCCTCGCCGCACAAATTCGCGCGCGCGGCGTGCCCGATCGCGTTCGCCTGCTCGGCGCGGTCGCGCATGACGGGCTGCCCGGCCTGTACGCTGCGGCGGACGTCATGGCGCTCGCGTCGGCGAGCGAGGGCCTGGCCAATGCCTGGGTCGAGGCGCTGGCCTGCGGGACCCCGATCGTCGTCACCGATGCCGGCGGTGCGCGCGAGCTGATCGACCGTCCCGCTGCCGGCCGCATCGTGCCGCGCACGCCCGCGGCCTTTGCGGCCGCGATCGCCGAATTGATTTCCGCGCCGCCGGGCCCGCGCGAAGTGGCCGAAACCGTCGGAGCCTATGATTGGCAAACCAATGCCACGTCGCTGCGAACGATGCTGGCTGCGTGTGTCGCCACTTCGATGGGTCCGCAAACGCGTGCGAACTGAACGAGACGTTCGGGTGAAGCAGAAGTTTTGAGCCGACCGGCGAATACTCCATTTTGGTTCAAATGTTTCGCCGAATTGGCTGGCAAAAGCGTATCGTATTAACGAAGTTGATTAGTCCAGGATCGTATATCGTAACGATCGCTCCATTGGCGCTGCAGCATTTGATATGGAAGACGATCCGGTCCCGGTCTGGTCTCTGCGACGGCGCTTCTTCACCATCGTGCTGTGCGCCATGCTCGCCTGGGTACCAATTCTCGTTCTGGCCTGGCTGATCCTCTGACGCGGACCGGCTCGTAGGTTCGCCTGTCGTTGCAAATCGATCGATCGCGCGCGATCAGCCCAACGGATAAAGGCCGGCCGCGATCCATCGTAATTCGGCGCGCAGCACGCCCCAGGCGCGCGCCGCCGCCCGGCTGTCCATGAACTCCACCCCGACACCGCGCGCGTCCAGCGCCGCGACCAGGGCCGCGGGCGGCCGCATCATGCGCGTGCCGGTGCCGAGCAGGATGAACTCGGGCAACGGATCGAGCACGAGCAGCGGTGCCAGGTCGTCGATGGCGAGCGCGTCGACGGCGGGCGGCATCCATTGATCGGCGCGCAGCGGCGTGATCGCCAGCGCGGGATAGATGCCGTCATCGACGCGGAAACCCCGCGCGCCCATCCCGGAAATCATCGGCCCCTGCGGCTTGCCCGCGCGGTCGAGCCGCATCAGGGCTGCTCGCGCACCACGCGTTCGGCGCCCTTGGCTGCGCCGGTCGCCTCCTTGGGCAGGAAGCTGTCGGGATTGAGCTTCAGCCAGATGAGGATCGCCGCCGACACATAGACCGAAGAGAAGGTGCCGATCACGATGCCGAGCAGCATCGCGGCGGTGAAGCCGAAGATCACTTCCGGACCCAGCAGCAGCAGGATGGTCAACGTGATGCCCAGCGACAGGCTGGTGACGACCGTGCGCGACAGCGTTTCGTTGATCGACAGGTCGAGCAGCGCCACCATGTCCATCTTGCGGTACTTGCGCATATTCTCGCGGATGCGGTCATAGACGACGATCGTGTCGTTGAGCGAATAGCCGATGATCGTCAGGATTGCGGCGACGATGTTGAGGTCGAACTCGAGCTGGGTCAGCGCAAAGAAGCCGAGCGTCAGCACGACGTCGTGGAACAGCGCGAACAGCGCGCCGATCCCGAACTGCCATTCGAAGCGGAACCAGATGTAGAGCGAGATGCCCAGCATCGCGAGCGCAAGGCTGATCGCGCCGACGCGGAACAGCTCCTGGCTGACCTTGCCCGACACGCTTTCGACGCCGCTGATCCGCGCGCCGGGATAGTCTTTCGTGATCGCCGCACGAAGCTTGGCGACGGCCTGGTCGGCGGCCTCGTCGCCGCCATCGGGCAATGGGGTGCGAATGCCGACTTCGTTGGGACTGCCGAACTGCTGGATCGTCGCCTCGCCGATCCCGAGCGCGTCGACGCGTGCGCGCAGCTGCTCGGTCGCCACCGGCTGGGGGAAGGTGACACGCAGCGACTGGCCGCCGATGAAGTCGATGCCGAGATTGAAGCCCTTGACCGCGCACAGCGCGATGGACGCCGCCAGCAGCAGCAACGAGATCACCATGGCGACGTTGCGCCATTTCAGGAACGAAATGTTGGTGCTGTCGGGGACGAGCTTCAACGGGCGCATGGGCGGCGGGCCTTCAAATGTTCAGGGTCTTCGGGCGGTTGCGCTTCAGCCAGTCGGCGACGAGCAGCCGGGTGAAGGTGACGCCGGTGAAGACCGAGGTGACGATGCCGATCGCCAGCACGACCGCGAAGCCGCGGATCGGGCCGGAGCCGAAGAAGAACATGATCGCCGCCGAGATCACGTTGGTGATATTGGCGTCGAAAATCGCGGTCGATGCTTCCTTGTAGCCGAACTCGACCGCCTGGATGGTGCCGCGCGGTCGGCGCACCTCTTCGCGGATGCGTTCGTTGATCAGCACGTTGGCGTCGACCGCCGCGCCGATCGTCAGCACGAAGCCGGCAATGCCGGGCAGCGTCAGCGTCGCGTTCAGCAGCGCCATGATGCCCAGGATCATGATCGCGTTCACCAGCAGCGCGAGCGTCGTGTAAACGCCGAAGCGGACATAGGTGACGACCATGAAGATCATCAGCGCGACGCTGGCGACGACGCCCGCGATCACGCCCGAGCGGATCGAGTCCGCGCCGAGCTCGGCGGAAACGGAGCTTTCCTGAACCACCTTGAGGTCAACGGGCAGCTTGCCCGAACGCAGCGCGATCGCGAGCTCGTTGGCGCTTTCGACGGTGAAGCCGCCCTGGATCGTCGCGCGGCCGCCCAGGATCGGCTCGTTGATGTTCGGCGCGGAAATGACCTGATTGTCGACGATGATCGCGAACGGGCGATTGACGTTCTCGCGCGTGACCCGGGCAAAGCGATTGCCACCGGCAGCGTCAAATGTGATCGCCACGATCGGCGATCCGTTCTGGGGATCGAATTCCTGACGCGCATCGACGATCTGGTCGCCGGAAATCAGCGTCTGGCGCTTGACCGCGATCGGCGCCGCACCCTCGGCATAGAGCAGGATCTCGCTGCCGATCGGCGCCTGGCCGCGCGCGATCTGGCCGGGATCGGCATTGACATCGACCAGCTTGAAATCGAGCCGCGCGGTCTTGCCCAGCAGCGCCTTCAGCGCCTCGGGATCCTGGAGGCCGGGTACCTGCACGACGATGCGGTTGCTGCCCTGGCGCACGATCGTCGGTTCGCGCGTGCCGAGTTCGTCGATGCGGCGGCGCACGACCTCGGTCGCGTCCGCCATCGCGCGGTCGATCGCCTGGTCGAGCCCCGCCTGCGTCTGGGTCAGCACGAAGCGGCTCTGGTCGACCACCTCGATATTCCATTCGCGCTGGCCGGTCAGGCCCGCGCCGCTGCCGGTGATGCCCAGCAACCGTTCGCGCGCCGCGTCGACCTGCGACGGATCGCGCAGCATGAAGCTCAGCCGGTTGTCGCGCGTCGAAATGTCGCCGATCGAGATGCGCGGGTTCTGGCGACGCATCTCGGTCGCCACCTGTTCGCGCAGCGATTCCAGCCGCGTCGTCGCGACCTGATCGGTATCGGCTTCGAGCAGGATATAGCTGCCGCCCGCCAGGTCGAGCCCGAGGTTGATCGTCGGCTTGGGCAGCCAGGCGGGAAGCTGGCCGCGGACCCGTTCCGGCAGCATGCTCGGAATCGCGAGCAGCAAGCAGACGGCGATCGTCGCCCAGACCGCCCAGATTTTCCAGCGGGGAAAGTCGAGCATCAGTCGTTCGCAGGCTTGCCGCCGCCGACCGGCGTCACTTCGGCGAGCGTCATCTTGACCACCTTGACCCGCGTGTTGGGCGCGATCTCGACCTCGACAAAGCTATCCTCGACCTTGGTCACCTTGCCGACCAGCCCGCCGGCAGTCACGACCTGGTCGTTCTTCTTGACCGCGGCGATCGACGCCTGAAGCTGCTTCACCCGGCGCTGCTGCGGCCGGATCATCAGGAAATAGAATGCGACAAAGATCAGGATCAGCGGCGCGATCTGCAGGATGCCGCCCAGCGGGCCGGCTGGGCCGGCGGCTGCGGCGGATTGAGCGAAAGCAGGCGTTACGAACATGGGTTGCCAAAATCCGGATGGAGCGGAGGCGCGGTCGTCGCCTCCATCAAGCGGCGCGCGCTACCACCTCGCCGCCGCCTGCGCAACCATCGCGGCCCGTCGCCGCGCCCGCGAACCGCGCGGCCGGTTTCCGGCTTGCCAGCCCGCCGCCATCGGCGTAATGGCGCCGGCTCGGTCGGGACGTAGCGCAGCCTGGTAGCGCATCACACTGGGGGTGTGGGGGTCGGAGGTTCGAATCCTCTCGTCCCGACCAATCATATCCTGCCCTGCGCGACATGCGCGGTCACATTCGCGCTTGCATCCGCGCCGGGTCGCTGGAACTAAGCGCCGCAAAATGTGGAGGGATGCCCTTTGTCATCGACCATCGCCGAATTGGAGCGTCGCCGCGCCGCCGCGCGTTTGGGGGGCGGCCAGAAGCGCATCGACGCCCAGCACGCCAAGGGCAAGCTGACCGCGCGCGAGCGGCTCGACGTGCTGCTCGATCCCGGCAGCTTCGAGGAACTCGACATGTATGTCGAGCATAACTGCACCGATTTCGGCATGCAGGATCAGGTCATCCCCGGCGACGGCGTGGTCACCGGATCGGGCACGATCAACGGTCGGCTGGTGTTCGTGTTCAGCCAGGACTTCACCGTGTTCGGCGGATCGCTGTCCGAACGCCATGCGCAGAAGATCTGCAAGATCATGGACATGGCGATGAAGGTCGGCGCGCCGGTCATCGGCCTCAATGATTCGGGCGGCGCGCGCATCCAGGAGGGCGTGGCGAGCCTGGGCGGCTATGCCGAGGTATTCCAGCGCAATGTGCTGGCGAGCGGCGTCGTGCCGCAACTCAGCCTTATCATGGGGCCGTGCGCGGGCGGCGCGGTCTATTCGCCGGCGATGACCGACTTCATCTTCATGGTGAAGGATTCGTCCTATATGTTCGTCACCGGCCCCGATGTCGTGAAGACCGTGACCAACGAAGTGGTGACGCAGGAGGAGCTGGGTGGCGCGGTCACGCACACCACCAAATCGTCCGTCGCCGACCTCGCCTTCGACAACGACGTCGAGGCGCTGCTGGCCGCGCGCGACTTTTTCGATTTTCTGCCGTCGTCGAACCGCGAGGATGTGCCCGAGCGGCCATGCGACGACCCGTGGGACCGCATCGAGGATAGCCTCGACACGCTGATCCCGCCGAGCGCCAACCAGCCCTATGACATGCACGAACTGATCGCCAAGACGGTCGACGAAGGCGATTTCTTCGAGCTGCAGCCCGCCCACGCCGGCAACATCATCATCGGCTTCGGCCGGATCGAGGGGCGGACAGTGGGCATCGTCGCCAACCAGCCGATGGTGCTGGCCGGCGTGCTCGACATCAATTCGTCCAAGAAAGCCGCGCGCTTCGTGCGCTTCTGCGATGCGTTCGACATTCCGATCGTCACCTTCGTCGACGTCCCCGGCTTCCTGCCCGGCGTGGGGCAGGAGCATTCGGGGATCATCAAGCACGGCGCGAAGCTGCTCTTCGCCTATGCCGAGGCGACGGTGCCCAAGATCACCGTCATCACCCGCAAGGCCTATGGCGGCGCTTATGACGTGATGGCGTCGAAGCACCTGCGCGGCGATTTGAACTACGCGTGGCCCACCGCCGAGATCGCGGTGATGGGCGCGAAAGGCGCGGTGGAAATCATCTTCCGCGGCCGCACGCCGGAAGAGATTGCGGAGCGGACTGCGGAATATGAAGCGCGGTTTGCCAACCCGTTCGTCGCGGCGAGCAAGGGGTTCGTGGACGAAGTGATCATGCCGCACTCGACACGGCGGCGCATCGCGCTCGGGCTACGCAAGCTGCGGGGGAAGCAGCTGGAGAACCCGTGGAAGAAGCATGATAACATTCCGCTGTGAGTAGCCAAAATGCGTGACGCTATAATTGTGCTTCTTTTGGCAATGTTAGCTTGGTTCGGATTGTCGCTCATTAAGGTTGAGAATGAGCGTTATGCTCTCCGCCTCGGAATGTGTGGCGTTTATGATCCTTCAAAACCACAAACGCTGGTACATCGTGACGCTTGTCTAGCGAAAGTGGAAACGAGAACAAATCCTATGTTCCATCTAGCGTACGGGCTAGGTCTGTTATGATCCTCGGCCGCCTCAACCATGTCGGCGTCGCAACGCCGTCGATCGCGGACAGCATCGCCTTCTATCGCGACGTGATGGGCGCGACGCGCATTCACACGCCGTTCGACCTGCCGGCGCAGGGGGTGAAGGTGTGCTTCGTCGACACCCCCAACACCCAGATCGAGCTGATCGAGCCGCTCGGCGCGGACTCGCCGATCCATGGCTTTCTCGCCAAGAACCCGGCCGGGGGGCAGCATCATCTGTGCTATGAAGTGCCCGATATCCACGAAGCCAAGGCGTGGTTCGAGGGCAAGGGCGCGCGCGTGCTGGGCGAGCCGCGGATCGGGGCGCATGGCACGCTTATTTTCTTCGTGCACCCCAGGGACATGGGCGGCGTGCTGACCGAGATCATGGAGACGCCGAAGGATGCGCATTGAGACGACCACCACCCTCCCCCCCACGGGGGGAGGATACGCAGCCTTGCCCCAGCGAAGGCTGGGGCTAGGCGGAGTTGGAGAGGGGGATGGGCGGCTGCCAGCGTCGCACACCCCTCTCCCAGCTTCGACTAGGCGGCAGAGCCGCCAAGTCTGCGCAACCCTCTCCTCTCGGGGGAGAGGGCTGAGATGACCGACTGCCCGACCCCCGCCGACTGGGCGGCGCTCGCCGCGAAGGAAGTGAAGGGCCGCGACCTGACCTGGCACACGCCGGAGGGGATTGCGGTCAAGCCGCTCTACACCGCCGAGGACGTGGCCGGGATCGACCCCGGCCTGCCCGGCTTCGCGCCTTATACGCGCGGCGTGAAGGCAACGATGTACGCCGGCCGCCCCTGGACGATCCGGCAATATGCGGGCTTTTCGACCGCTGAGGAATCCAACGCCTTCTATCGCCGCAACCTGGCCGCCGGGCAGAAGGGGCTGAGCGTTGCCTTCGACCTCGCCACCCATCGCGGCTATGACAGCGATCATCCCCGCGTCACCGGCGATGTCGGCAAGGCGGGCGTGGCGATCGACACGGTTGAGGACATGAAGATCCTGTTCGACGGCATCCCGCTCGACCAGATGTCGGTCAGCATGACGATGAACGGCGCGGTGATCCCCGTCCTCGCTTTCTTCATCGTCGCGGCGCAGGAACAGGGCGTCGATCAGGCGCTGCTGGAAGGCACCATCCAGAACGACATCCTCAAGGAGTTCATGGTCCGCAACACCTATATCTACCCGCCCGAGCCATCGATGCGGATCATCGCGGACATCTTTGCCTATACCTCGGCCAACATGCCGAAATTCAACTCGATCTCGATCAGCGGCTATCACATGCATGAGGCCGGGGCGACGCAGGTGCAGGAGCTGGCCTTCACCATCGCCGACGGGATCGAATATGTCCGGCGCGGGGTGGAGAGCGGACTCGATATCGACAAGTTCGCCGGCCGCCTGTCGTTCTTCTTCGCGATCGGCATGAATTTCTTCATGGAAGTCGCCAAGCTGCGCGCCGCCCGCCTCCTGTGGCACCGCGCGATGACGATGCTGGGGGCACAGGACGAACGGTCGAAGGTGCTCCGCACCCATTGCCAGACATCGGGCGTGTCGCTGACCGAGCAGGACCCCTACAACAACGTCATCCGCACCACCGTGGAGGCGATGGCGGCGATGCTGGGCGGCACCCAGTCGCTCCACACCAACGCGCTCGACGAGGCGATCGCGCTGCCCACCGATTTCTCCGCCCGCATCGCCCGCAACACCCAGATCGTGCTGCAGGAAGAAACGGGGATGACCAAGGTCGTCGATCCGCTGGGCGGCAGTTACTATGTCGAGGCGCTGACCCAGGAACTGGCCGACAAGGCGTGGGAAATCGTCGAGCGGGTCGAGGCCGAAGGCGGCATGGCGAAGGCAGTCGCGGCCGGCTGGCCCAAGGCGATGATCGAGGAAGCCGCCGCCGCCCGGCAAGCGCGCGTCGACCGGGCGGAAGACGTGATCGTCGGCGTCAACAAATACCGGCTGGCGAACGAGGACCTGCTGGAGACGCTGGAAGTCGACAATGCGGCAGTGCGCGAATCGCAGATCGCGCGGATCAACGCGGTGAAGGCCGGACGGGACGAAGCTGCTGTGCAGGCTGCGCTGGGGGCGATTCGGGAGGCGGCGAAAGTGACTTCTCGAGCTCGCCTCGGGGAGGGGGACCATCGCGAAGCGATGGTGGAGGGGCAATTGCCGGCCCAGACCCCTCCACCACCGCCGTTGGCGGCGGTCCCCCTCCCCGAGCAAGCTCGGGGAGGAACTGAAACCAACCTCTTGGCCCTCGCCGTCACCGCGGCGCGCGCCCGCGCCACGCTGGGGGAAATCTCGGCTGCGATGGAGGACGTGTTCGGCCGTCACGCCACCGTCCCCACCCCGGTCAGGGGCGTCTATGCCGCCCCCTATGCCGAGGATGACCGCTGGGCACAGGTCACCGCCGGCGTCGACGCGGTCGCCCGCCGGCTGGGTCGGAAACCCAAACTCCTCGTCGCGAAAATGGGCCAGGACGGGCATGATCGCGGTGCCAATGTCATCGCCAGCGCCTTTGCCGACATGGGCTTCGACGTGGTGAGCAGCCCGTTGTTCCAGACGCCGGAGGAGACCGTCGTGCTGGCGCTGGACTCCGGCGCGGACATTGTCGGCGCGTCGTCGCTGGCGGCGGGGCACAAGACGCTGATCCCGGCGCTGATCGCCGGGCTGCGTGCCGCCGGCCGTCCGGACATCAAGGTGATCGCGGGCGGCGTCATCCCGCCCCAGGATTATGATGTCCTGCGCGACGCGGGCGTTCAGGGGATCTACGGCCCCGGATCGAACGTGGTCGAATGCGCCGCCGACGTGCTGCGCCTGCTGGGCCACAACATGCCCCCGGTGGGGGAGGATGCGCGGTGACGGCCACGGCGATCCTGCTCGGCAAGGCGGGGTTCGTGCTGTTCGCGCTCGGGCTGCTCATCGGGATCGCCATCCCTAAACTGCGCAACCCGCGCATGGGCCTGTCCGCGCACCTGACCGCGGTGCAGACCGGGCCGGCACTGATCGCGATTGCGCTGTTCTGGCCCTATCTGACCGTGCCGGAGGCGTGGGCAGCCGGGGTGATCCACGCGCTGTGGCTGTCTTCCTACCTGCTGGTCGCGGGCATCTTGCTCGCCGCGCTGGTCGGGGCGAGCCGGAGCTTGCCGATCGCCGGCCAGGGCCATAGGGCGAGCCAGACCATGGAAACCGTCGTCACCGTGCTGGTCAAAGGCAGTTCGCTGGTGATGGCGGTCGCCGCGGTCGCCATTTGCTTTTTCGCGCTGACCTGATCGATGGAAATACCCGTGACCGCCGAATCCCGTACCGACTGGACGCGCGACGAAATCGCCGCGTTGTTCGACCTGCCCTTCACCGAGCTCGTGTTCCGCGCCGCTGAAGTGCACCGCGCGCATCATGATCCGGTCGCGGTGCAGCGATCGACGCTGCTCAGCATCAAGACCGGCGGCTGCCCGGAGGATTGCGGCTATTGCTCGCAATCGGTCCATGCGGAAACCGGGCTCAAGGCGACGCGGCTGATGGACGTGCGTGCGGTGCTGCAATCCGCCGCCCAGGCACGGGACAATGGCTCGACCCGCTTCTGCATGGGCGCGGCGTGGCGCAACCCCAAGGACCGCGACATGCCCGCGATCGTCGAGATGGTGAAGGGCGTGCGTCAGATGGGCATGGAGACCTGCATGACCCTGGGGATGCTGACCCCGGGGCAGGCGGCGATGCTCGCCGACGCGGGCCTCGATTACTACAACCACAATATTGACACCTCGCCCGAGCGCTATGGCGACGTCATCACCACGCGGACCTTCGCGGACCGGCTGGAGACGCTGGATCATGTCCGCTCCGCCGGCATCAATGTGTGCAGCGGCGGCATCGTCGGCATGGGCGAGACGCGCGAGGACCGGGTCGGGTTCATCCATGCGCTCGCCACCCTGCCCCAGCATCCCGAAAGCGTGCCGGTCAACGCGCTGGTGCCGGTCAAGGGCACAGTGCTGGGCGACATGCTGGCCGACACGCCGCTCGCCAAGATCGACGATATCGAGTTCGTCCGCACCGTCGCGGTCGCCCGCATCACCATGCCGGAAAGCATGGTGCGGCTGAGCGCAGGCCGCGAGAGCATGAGCGAGGCGACGCAGGCGCTATGTTTCCTGGCGGGAGCGAACAGCATCTTCACCGGCGACAAGCTGCTGACCGCCGGCAATGCGGGGGATGACGCGGACGCCGCGCTGTTCGAGCGGCTGGGGGTGAAGGCGATGGCGTTGGACAGCGAAGGCGCGCAATGCCCACCGTAAAGCGGATCGGCGCGTTCAGGTTTTACTTCTACAGCCACGAGCCGAACGAGCCGCCGCGCATTCACGTCGATCGAGGTGATGCGACCATGAAGGTCTGGCTGCAAACGATCGAAGTGGCGAAAAGTCGAGGCTTTCGAGCGCATGAGATCAGTGGCATTGTCGAGATGGTCGACGCCCATCGCGCGGAGTTTCTGGAGGCATGGCATGAACATTTCGGCTAAGCTCACCGACGAGCGCGTGCTGGACGTCCGCTGCGACGAGCAAAGCTTGATCGTCGACCTGATGGACGGCCGCTCGATCTCTGCGCCCTTGGCCTGGTATCCGCGCCTCCTGCACGCCACGCCGCAGCAACGCGCGAACTGGGAGCGGGCGGGGGCAGGCTATGGCATCCACTGGCCGGAAATCGACGAGGATTTGAGCACCGACGGGCTGCTGCGCGGCGCGCGGGCACCGAATGCGGCGTAATGGGCAACTGTCGATGATCTCCGCGCCCCTCTTTGTCACAAAGAATGGGGATCGCAGGCTTTGGGGAACGTTCAGGTTCGATCAGCTGCCTGCTCCTGGTGACCGAATTAGTATCACAGATCATAACGAGCGAGTGCAACGGCTGACTGTTCTGTATGTGAATCACGAACCTTTACGCGATGATCAACCTAATGATCCCGATCGGTGCACATCCTGGATAAACGCGGAATGGGTCGATGAATTTTATTGATTTGGAACTCTGATGTTCAACAAAATCCTCGTCGCCAATCGCGGCGAAATCGCGTGTCGCGTGTTCCGCACTGCCAAGCGCATGGGGCTGGCAACAGTGGCGGTCTATTCGGATGCGGATGCGCGCAGCCCCCATGTCCTGATGGCGGATGAGGCGGTGCGGCTGGGGCCGGCGCCGGCGGCGGAGAGCTATCTGCGTGCCGACCTGATCCTGGAAGCGGCGAAGGCGACGGGCGCGGATTGCATCCACCCCGGCTATGGCTTCCTGTCGGAGCGCGAGAGTTTCGCAAAGGCGTGCGCGGAGGCGGGAATCGCGTTCGTCGGTCCACCGCCCAACGCCATCGCGGCGATGGGCGACAAGATCGAATCGAAGAAGCTCGCCAAGGCCGCGGGCGTCAACGTCGTCCCCGGCTATCTGGGCGAGATCGCCGATACCGACGAGGCGGTGCGGATCGCCAGCGACATCGGCTTTCCGGTGATGATGAAGGCGTCGGCGGGCGGCGGCGGCAAGGGGATGCGGCTCGCCTGGTCCGAACAGGACGTCCGCGAAGGGTTCGAGGCGACCAAGCGCGAGGGGCTGGCGAGCTTCGGCGACGACCGGGTGTTCATCGAGAAGTTCATCGAAAGCCCGCGCCACATCGAGATTCAGGTGCTGGGCGACCAGCACGGCAACATCGTCTATCTGGGCGAGCGCGAATGTTCGATCCAGCGCCGCCACCAGAAGGTGGTGGAGGAAGCCCCCTCCCCCTTCGTCACGCCCGCGATGCGGCGCGCGATGGGCGAACAGGCGGTCGCGCTGGCCCGCGCGGTCGGCTATTTCAGCGCGGGCACCGTCGAGCTGATCGTCAGTGGCGCGGACCCGACCGGCGAGAGCTTCTACTTCCTGGAGATGAACACGCGGCTGCAGGTCGAGCATCCGGTGACCGAGGCGGTGACGGGCATTGATCTGGTCGAGCAGATGATCCGCGTGGCGGCGGGCGAACCGCTGGGCTTCGGGCAGGGCGACATTCGCCTGAACGGCTGGGCGATCGAGAACCGTGTCTATGCCGAGGACCCCTATCGCGGCTTTCTGCCGAGCACCGGCCGGCTCGTGCGCTATGCGCCGCCGCCGGCGGAGGAGACGCCATATGTGACCTGGTCGTCCCCGCTCGCGAGCGAGAGAGATGCGCATAGCGAGGGCGAACGTATCTCGACTTCGCTCGATACGAACGGAATCACGCTCGATACCAACGGAGCGAATGCCGCTCCACCGCCGTTCGCTTCGAGCGAAGCCGAGAAGCGCGATGCAGCCTATATCCGCGTCGACGATGGCGTCACCGAAGGCGGCGAGGTCAGCATCTTCTATGACCCGATGATCGCCAAGCTGATCACCTGGGCACCGACGCGCGATGAAGCCGCCGACCTGCAGGTGCAGGCGCTCGACCGCTTCGTGGTCGAGGGCGTCGGCAACAATGTCGATTTCCTGTCGGCGCTGATGCAGCATCCCCGTTTCCGTTCGGGCAACCTCACCACCGGCTTCATCGCCGAGGAATATCCCGACGGATTCCATGGCGCGGCGATGGCCGACGATCTGCCCGCGCAGCTGGCGGCAGTGGCGGCGGCGCTGACCCGTGCCGACCGCCTGCGTGCCGGGGCGATCAGCGGGCGGCTGAATGGCGCGCCCGACCCCGGGGTTGCGTGGACCGTGACGCGCGACGGCACGACGTACGAGGTCGCGCTTACCGAAGGCGGCGCAATCGTCGACGGCGTGGCAATGACGCTCGACCTTCACCATGGCCCCGGCATGCGGATGACCGAAGCGGTCATCGACGGCGCGCCGCTGGCGCTGCGCGTCGAAAGGCGTCGCGGCGGCGGCTGGGTGCTGCAGACACGCGGCGCCCGCCATGTGGTGCGCGCCGAACGCCCGGAAGTGGCGGCGCTGGCCCGTCACATGATCGAAAAGCTGCCGCCCGACACGAGCAAGTTCCTGCTGTGCCCGATGCCGGGACTGCTCACCCGGCTGCACGTCGCGCCGGGCGACCGGGTCGAGGCGGGACAGCCGCTGGCGGTGGTGGAAGCCATGAAGATGGAGAATATCCTGCGCGCCGAGCGTGCCGGGGTGGTCAAGGCCGCCAACGCCGCACCGGGCGACAGCCTGATGGTCGACGCCGCGATCCTCGAGTTCGAATAGATCACGATCAGGATGGGCTCGCCTCCTGAACCCCTCCCCTTCAGGGGAGGGGTAGGGGGTGGGGCTTGTCCGGGCGGATCGGCAAATAGACAGTTCCCCCCCCCCCCTGAAGGGGAAGGACTTAGATCACTTCGTGCGCATTTCTGCTATTGCAAATGACACGCATTAAGCTAATCGCCTTCCGCAGAGGGAGACGACGAATGACGTTGCTGGGTTCCGCGCTGCTGCTTTCCACTGCACTAGCCATCGTTGCGCCGGAAGCCCCGCCAGCACCTGCCCCCGAGACGCCCGAGCAGGAAATCATCGTCATCGGCCAGGCCGACGGCTATCTGGCGACCGACGGCACGACCGCGCTCAAGACGCGTACGCCACTGAAGGACACGCCGCAGACGATCACGGTGCTGACCCGCGAACAGCTGGACGATCAGGCGATCCTGAGCATCGGCGAGGCGCTGCGCTACGTCCCCGGCACCACCGTCGGCCAGGGCGAGGGCAATCGCGATCAGGTGACGATCCGCGGCCAGAACACCACCGCCGACTTCTTCCTGGATGGCGTGCGCGACGACGTGCAGTATTTCCGCCCGCTCTATAACCTGGAGCGGGTCGAGGTGCTGAAGGGGCCCGCGGCGCTCACCTTTGGCCGCGGCGGCGGCGGCGGCGTGATCAACCGCGTCCAGAAGACGCCGCTCGCCGACCAGTTCGCCTTCGGTGCCGACGCCAGCGTCAACAGCTTCGGCGCGACGCTGGTCAGCGCCGACCTGAACGCCCCGATCGCGCCCGGCGCGGCGTTGCGCGTCAACGCGATGGCGGAGGGGCTGGAGAGCTTTCGCGATTTCGTCGACGGCGAACGGTTCGCGATCAATCCCTATGCCGCCGCCGAACTGGGCCGCACGTGGCGTGTCGGGCTGTCCTACGAATATCTGGACGACGATCGCGTGACCGATCGCGGCGTCCCGTCGCTCAACAATCGCCCGATCACCAACGCGCGCGACACGTTCTTCGGCGTGCCCGGTGTCAATCGGACGACGTTGCAGGCGCATGTCGCCAAGCTCCGCGTCGAGGGCGAGATTGCGCCCGGCCTGACGCTCGACACGACCCTGCTCTACGGCAATTACGACAAGCTCTATACCAACGTCTTTCCCAACGGCGCGGTGCGCGCCAGCGACGGCACCTTCGCGCTTGGAGCCTATACCGACACGACGACGCGCGAGAATCTGATCGGCCAGGGCAATCTGATCTGGACGGCCGATCTGGGCGGGGCGCGGAGCACGCTGCTGATCGGGGTCGAGGTCGCCGACCAGTCGAGCCGCAACGCGCGGCTCAACGGCACGCTGTCGTCGGCGCGGATCAGCGTCGTCGACCCCGTATATCCGACCGTCCGCTTCGACATCCCGGCCAATGACCGCCGGTCGGATGTCGACGTGTTCTCCGTTTACGCCCAGGACCAGCTTCAGATAGGCACGCTTGTCGAGATCGTCGCAGGCCTGCGTTACGACCGGTTCGAAATTGCGGGCGTCGACTTCGCGGCCACCCCCGACCGGCCGTTCGGACGCACCGACGACAAGGTGTCGCCGCGCTTCGGCCTGATCCTGAAGCCGACGACCGCGCTGTCGCTCTATGGCAGCTACAGCCGGTCCTTCCTGCCGCGTTCGGGCGACCAGTTCCTGGCGCTTTCGACGACTCAGCAGAACCTGGCGCCCGAAGCCTTCACCAATTACGAGGTCGGCGCGAAATGGGCGATCCGGCCCGACCTGACCGCCACGGTCGCGCTGTTCCGGCTCGACCGGACCAATGCGACGACGCCCGACCCGCTCAACCCCGCGCTGTCGATCAATATCGGCGCGACGCGGACGGAGGGCGTCGAGGTCGGGCTCGCCGGGCGGATCACGCCTGAATGGCAGGTCAGCGGCGGCTACAGCTATCAGGACGCAGTGCTGCGCGGCAACGACGCGGTGCGGCTGGGCCAGGTGCCGCGGCATCAGGCGTCGCTGTGGAACCGTTATCAGGTCGCCCCGGCGATCGGCATCGGGCTGGGCGTGGTGCATCAGGGCAGCCAGTTCGCGGCGATCCGCACGTCGCCCGCGACGACGCGCCTGCCCGCGTTCACGCGCGTCGATGCGGCATTGTTCTACACCATCGATCCACGCTTCGACATCCAGGTCAATGTCGAGAACCTGTTCGACACCGATTATTTCAGCGACGCGCACAATAACAACAACGTGACGCCCGGCGCGCCGATCAACGCCCGCGTGACGCTGCGCGCGCGGTTATAGGGTCCAGCCCGAAACACGGGTCGCCAGAGCATCCTCGCTTTCGCGTCACCCCGGTCTGCACTGGGGTGAATAAGGCGGAGAGACGTCCGCCCGGCTGCTGAAATGCGTTTGATCGCCCGTCACCCCGGCATCGTGCAGGGGTCCACCGTGCGGCAGGCGCAGTGCACGGCGATCATGGGCGGCGCTGTGGCGGCCGGGGAAAGCTCACGCCCGCGCTCGACCCGATTTCCAGCAGGTCGAGCGCGTCGTTGATTCCCGCGCGCGCCCGCGCGGTCATTGGCGCGCCCATCACGGTGCAGCTGCCAAGCTGGACGCGGAACGCTTCGCGACCGGCCGCTTGATCGGTCATTACCGCCTCCGGGGCAGCTTGTTGCATGGCGGCGACACCCCAGATAAGGCCGCGCCACCAATGACCCAACCGTTGATCCTTGCCGTGCCGAAGGGGCGCATCCTGGACGAGGCGCTGCCGCTGCTCGCGCAGGTCGGCATCGTGCCCGAGCCCGCATTCGCCGATCCCGACAGCCGCGCGCTGCGCTTTGCCACCAATACGCCCGCGATCGACCTGATCCGGGTGCGCGCGTTCGACGTCGCGACCTTTGTCGCGCATGGCGCGGCGCAGCTGGGCATCGTCGGTTCCGACGTGCTGGCCGAATTCGATTATTCGGAGCTGTACGCCCCCGTCGACCTGGGCATCGGGCATTGCCGCATCTCGGTCGCCGAACCGGCGGACCTCGCCGCGGGCGACGATCCGCGCGGATGGAGCCATGTGCGCATCGCCACCAAATATCCCCACATCACGCGGCGCCATTTCGAGGCGCGCGGGGTGCAGGCCGAATGCGTCAAGCTCAACGGCGCGATGGAGCTGGCCCCGGTGCTGGGGCTGGCCCCGCGCATTGTCGATCTGGTCTCCTCGGGGCGCACGCTCAAAGAGAACGGGCTGGTCGAGGTCGAGGTGATCGCACAGGTCACTAGCCGGCTGATCGTCAACCGCGCCGCGTTCAAGATGCGCGCGGACACCATCGTGCCGCTGGTCGATCGTTTTCGCCGCGCGGTGGCCCAGCAGGACGCGGCCGCATGATCCGCCTGGACGCCAGCGCCCCCGGCTTTGCCGCGCAGTTCGACGCGCTGGTCAATGCCCGCCGCGAGTCCGACGCCGACGTCGCGCGCGACGTCGCGACGATCGTGCGCGCGTTGAAGGACAAGGGCGACGCCGCGCTTCACGCCTTCACGCTCAAATTCGACCGCCATGACCTCAACGACACGGGCTGGCGGATCGAGCGCAGCGCGTGCGCGGCGGCACTGGCGGGTATCGCGCCCGAATTGCGCGCGGCGCTCGAGCTCGCCCGCGACCGGATCATGGCCTATCACGCGCGCCAGAAGCCGCAGGACAGCGAAACGACCGACGCGCACGGCATCCGCACCGGGGCACGGTGGCGCGCGGTCGACGCGGCGGGCGTCTATGTGCCGGGCGGGCGTGCCGCCTATCCCTCATCGGTGCTGATGAATGCCATTCCCGCCAGGGTCGCTGGGGTCGACCGGCTGGTGATGGTGACGCCGACGCCCGACGGCGAGGTCAATCCGCTGGTGCTCGCCGCCGCCGAGCTGGCAGGGGTCGACGAGGTGTGGCGGGTCGGCGGCGCGCAGGCGATCGCCGCGCTTGCCTATGGCACCGATCGCATCACCCCGGTCGATGTCATCACCGGCCCCGGCAATGCCTGGGTCGCGGAGGCGAAGCGTCAGCTTTATGGCGTGGTCGGCATCGATATGGTCGCGGGGCCGAGCGAGATCGTCGTCGTCGCGGATGGCGCGAACGACCCCGAATGGACCGCCGCCGACCTGTTGAGCCAGGCCGAGCATGACCCGACCAGCCAGTCGATCCTGTTCACCGACGACGCGGCCTTTGCCGATCGGGTGGCGGATGCGGTCGACCGCCAGATCGGCGCGCTCACCACCGCGAACGTCGCGCGGGCGAGCTGGGACGCCAATGGCGCGATCATCCTGGTCCCGGAGCTGATGGCGGCGGTGCCGCTGGTCGACCGGCTGGCGCCCGAGCATCTGGAGCTGGCGGTCGCCGATCCCGCGCCGCTGTTCGCCGCGGTCCGCCACGCCGGCTCGATCTTTCTCGGCCGGCACACGCCGGAAGCGGTCGGCGATTATGTCGCGGGGCCGAACCATGTGCTGCCGACCGGGCGCCGCGCGCGCTTTGCCAGCGGATTGTCGGTGCTCGACTTCATGAAGCGGACGAGCTTCCTGGAGCTGGGGCCACAGGGGCTGGCGGCGATCGGCCCGGCAGCGGTCGCGCTCGCCAATGCGGAGGGGCTGCCGGCGCATGCCAAGTCGGTGGCGCTGCGGCTGGCCGACTGAGCCTATTCTGCCAATCCTCCCCGTCCCCGTTCGTTTCTCGACTTCGCTCGAAACGAGCGGATCGCTATGCAGGTAAACATGACAGCTAATTCCCGACCCAAGCCACGATCGCAGGCGCGCGCCGCCGCGCGTCTCGCCGCCGTCCAGGCGCTCTATCAACAGGAAATGGAGGGCACGCCGGTGCCCCGCCTGCTGGCCGAGTTCCATCAGCACCGGCTGGGCGCGACGATCGAGGATGTCGAATATGCCGACGCGGACGCGATGTTCTTCGATGACATCGTCAAGGGCGTCGACGCGCGCCGCGACGAGATCGACGCACTGATTTCGGGCAAGCTGTCGGCAGGCTGGACGCTGGAGCGGCTCGACAAGCCGATGCGCCAGATCCTGCGCTGCGGCACCTATGAACTGATCGCACGCGCCGACGTGCCGACCGCGACGGTCATCAGCGAATATCTCGACGTCGCCGACGCGTTCTATGACAAGCGCGAGAAGAGCTTCGCCAACGGCCTGCTCGACGCCGTCGCGAAGGACGTGCGGCGCTGACCCGCTTCGGGAGCCCATGACCGAAGCCGACTTCATCGCCGCGCTGCGTGCGCTGCCGCTCCATGCGGGGGCGGAGGCGCTGGCGGACGATGCCGCGTTCCTGCCGCCCGACCTTGTGCTGACCACCGACAGCATTGCCGAGGGGGTGCATTACCTGCCCGGCACGACGCCGCAGGATGTCGCGTGGCGGCTGGTCGCGACCAACCTTTCGGATTTGGCGGCGAAGGGCGCGCGGCCCGACGGCGTGCTGCTCAACTATCCGCTGGGCGACGACGCGTGGGACCGCGCGTTCGTGGCGGGGCTGCGCGAGGTGCTGGCGCGGTTCGATTGCGCGTTGCTGGGTGGCGACACGGTGCGGCTGATCGCCGGCGCACCGCGGACGATCAGCCTGACCGCGATCGGGCGCGCCAGCCATTTGCCGATCCCGCGCCGGTCGGGCGCGCGCGCCGGCGACAGCATCTGGGTCGCGGGCGCGATCGGCGATGCGATGCTGGGCCACCGGCTGGTTGCGGCGGGCGACTTGCAGCCGGGTGCGCTGGTCGCCGCCTATCTGCGCCCGCAGCCGCTGGTCGCGCAGGGGATCGCACTGGCCCCCTTGGTCAGCGCGATGATGGACGTGTCCGACGGGCTGCTGATCGATGCGGCGCGGATCGCGACCGCGTCAGGCGTGACGATGGCGATCGAGCGGGCGCGCGTGCCGCTGAGCCCGACATTCCGTCGCGTGGCGCAAGGCGACGACGGGGAGGCGGCGCTGCGTTGGGGCGATGACTATGCGCTGTTGTTCACCCTGCCCGCCGATCGCCACCCGCCGGTGCCCGCGACGATGATCGGCCGGGTTGAGGCGAGCGGTAGGCTCCCGGTCACGCTGGACGGTGAAGCACCCGCCGGGACGCTCGGCTACCAGCACTGACCGGCATCGGGATTGCTGCAGTGCACGCCCGCTTGCGCTGCCTCGAACGCCATCTATACCTCTCAACCGACGCGGAACCCGGCCCATTCCCACGAGGCCAGCCGCGCAGGGAAATCAGGGGAAGGATGCCCATCGAATGAACATCGTTTACATCGCCATGCTGTGCGGCGTGATCGCCGTGCTCTATGGCATCTTGACCAGTCAGCAGGTGCTGCGCGCCCCGGCGGGCAACGAGAAGATGCAGGACATCGCCGCCGCCATCCAGGAAGGCGCCAAGGCGTATCTGGGCCGGCAATACCGTACCATCGCCATCGTCGGCGTGATCGTCGCCGTGGTGCTCGCCGCGACGCTGGGCTTTCTGTCGACGGTCGGCTTCGTGATCGGCGCGGTGCTGTCGGGCATCGCCGGCTATATCGGCATGAACATTTCGGTGCGCGCCAATGTGCGCACGGCGGAAGCGGCGCGGACCAGCCTGCAAGGCGGGCTCACCCTGGCCTTTCGGTCGGGTGCGATCACCGGGATGCTGGTCGCGGGCCTCGGCCTGCTGTCGATCGCGGTGCTGTTCTGGTACCTGGTCGCGGTCGACGGCCATGCGCCGAATGACCGCGAGATCATCGAGGCGCTGACCGCGCTGGCGTTCGGCGCGTCGCTGATCTCGATCTTCGCGCGGCTGGGCGGCGGCATCTTCACCAAGGCGGCGGACGTCGGCGCCGACCTGGTCGGCAAGGTCGAGGCAGGGATTCCCGAGGACGATCCCCGCAACCCCGCCGTCATCGCCGACAATGTCGGCGACAATGTCGGCGACTGCGCGGGCATGGCGGCCGACCTGTTCGAAACCTATGTCGTCACGCTGGGCCTGACGATGGTGTCGATCGCGCTGCTGATCACGGCATCGCCGGCCGATCTGCTGGCGCTGATGGCGCTGCCGCTGATCGTCGGCGGCGTGTGCATCATCACGTCGATCATCGGCACCTACATGGTCCGGCTGGGCAGCAGCGGATCGATCATGGGGGCGCTGTACAAGGGCTTCTGGACGACCGCGATCCTGGCGATCCCGGCGATCTATTTCGCCACCGCCTATACGCTGGGCGACCTGAACGCGGTGATCGGCAGTTCGGGATTCCTTGATCCCGCCACCGACACGCTTTCGTCCCAGCCGCTGGGAACCAGCGTCGCGGACGGCGGGCTGAGCTTCACCGGCATGGACCTGTTCTGGTGCATGATGATCGGGCTGGGCGTCACCGGGCTGCTCGTCTGGATCACCGAATATTATACCGGCACCCAGTTCCGCCCGGTACGGTCGATCGCGAAAGCCTCCGAGACCGGACACGGCACCAACGTCATCCAGGGCCTGGCGATCAGCCTGGAATCGACCGCGCTGCCCACCCTCGTCATCGTCGTCGCGGTGATCGCCGCATATCAGCTGGCCGGCATCATCGGCGTGGCGTTTGCCGCGACCTCGCTGCTCGCGCTTGCGGGCATGGTCGTCGCGCTCGACGCCTATGGCCCGGTCACCGACAATGCCGGCGGCATCGCCGAGATGGCGGGGCTGCCCGACGATGTGCGCGTGCGCACCGACGCGCTCGACGCGGTCGGCAACACGACGAAGGCGGTGACCAAGGGCTATGCGATCGGATCGGCGGCGCTGGCGGCCCTCGTGCTGTTCGGCGCCTATACCGAGGATCTGAAGCGTTATTTCGGCGGCATCACCGTCGATTTCTCCTTGAGCAACCCGTACGTCATCGTCGGGCTGCTGCTCGGCGCGCTGCTGCCCTATCTGTTCGGCGCGTTCGGCATGACTGCGGTCGGCCGCGCGGCGGGCAGCGTGGTGCAGGACGTGCGCGACCAGTTCCGCGACAATCCCGGCATCATGGCGGGCACCAGCCGCCCCGACTACGCGCGCACCGTCGACATCGTCACCCGCGCCGCGATCAAGGAGATGATCGTGCCGTCGCTGCTGCCGGTGCTGTCGCCGGTCGCGGTCTATTTCATCATTACCGGCGTGGCGGGCCAGGCCCAGGGCTTTGCGGCGCTGGGCGCGATGCTGCTGGGCGTGATCGTCTCGGGCCTGTTCGTCGCCATCTCGATGACGTCGGGCGGCGGTGCGTGGGACAATGCCAAGAAGTACATCGAGGACGGCAATCACGGCGGCAAGGGCAGCGATGCCCACAAGGCGGCGGTGACTGGCGACACGGTCGGCGATCCGTACAAGGACACCGCCGGCCCCGCGGTCAACCCGATGATCAAGATCACCAACATCGTCGCCCTGCTGCTGCTCGCCGCGCTGGCGGGCGGTGGCGCATAGGCCGATCGTAAAGCGTCGTCCCGGCGCAGGCCGGGACCGCGATCCGCTGGCACAAGCGCGAGATTGGAAAGCGGCCCCGGCCTGTGCCGGGGCGACGACCGGTTCGCTCACTCCGCTTCGGAGCAGTCTCGATTGGACACGGCCAGCCGTATCCGCTCCCCCTCTCCCGATCGAAGCGGGGGCGAGGCATGGATCTGGCGACGAAACTGATCGAACTCGAAAAGCGCACGGCGCAGCATCGCGAGTTCCTGTTGACCGAGGAGGCGGCAAAGACCGCGCTGGTCATGCCCTTCCTTCAGGCGCTGAGCTATGATGTGTTCAATCCAGCGGAGGTAATTCCCGAGTACACCGCCGAGGTCGGGACCAAGAAGGGCGAAAAGGTCGACTATGCGCTGGCAATCGACGGCAGATTGTCGATCCTGATCGAATGCAAGCCGTCGTCGGTCGACCTCGACCTGAAGCATGCCAGTCAGCTGTTCCGGTACTTCACCACCACCGATGCGCGCGTCGCCATCCTGACCAACGGCGTCGTCTATCACTTCTATTCCGATATTGATCAGCCCAACCGCATGGACGAAAAGCCGTTCTTCGTCTTTTCAATGGATGCGATCCGTCGCACCGACCCGGCGACACTCGAACGCTTTTCGCGCAGCCAATTCGACATTTCGGCGATCATCGCCGAGGCGGGTCGGCTGAAACTGCAGTCGCAGGTGCGCATCGAGCTGGAGCGCGAATTCGCCAACCCGTCGGACGAGTTCGTCCGCATGATTGCCGGAAAGGTCCAGAACGGGCGGATGACCGCAGCTGCGCGCGAGCAGTTCCAGCCGCTGCTCGCCGCGACGATCGCCGCGATCATCCGCGACCGGGTCAATGACCGCCTGACCTCCGCGCTCAACGTCGCCAACCCGGCCGGCGAGGTTATCGCCGAGGGCATATCCGACGATATGTCGGAGGGCGATGGCGTCATCACGACCGATGACGAGATCAGCGGCTTTCGCATCGTCCAGGCGATCGCGATGCGCCATGTCGACCCCAAGCGGGTCGTCATCCGCGATTCAAAGAGCTATTGCGCGATCCTGCTCGACGACAACAACCGCAAGACGATTGCACGGCTGCATTTCAACAGCCCGACGACGCGTTATGTCGGTACGTTCGTCGGCAAGGCGGAAACGCGACACGCCGTCGCCGCGCTCACCGACATCTATCAGCTCGAACCCTATATCGCGGCCCGCCTGAAGGAACTGGACGGCAGCGACGGCGAAGCCTCGCTTTAGCCCAGCGCCTTGATCGCTTCGACGAACACGTCCGGGCGGTCCTCCTGACAGAAGTGCGCGGCGCGCTCGACGATGGCGTGGGGCTGGCCCCGGGTGCCCGGCACCTTTGCCTGGAAATAGGCGTCGCCGCCCGCGGTGATCGGGTCGCTGTCGCCGAACAGGGTCAGGAACGGCCGCTCGAACCGCTCGAGCCCCGCCCAGGCGGCAGCGTTGTCGATCGCGCCGGGGTCGTCGCGACTGATCGGGACGAGCAGAGGGAATGCGCGCGCCGCCGCCTTGTAGCTTTCGTCGGGAAAGGGTGCGTCATAGGCGGCGACTTCGGCGTCGCTGAGCGTGCGCACCGTCGCGCGCTGAAGGATCGGGCCGATCGCAAAGCTGTCGCTGGTGGCGGCAAATTCGCGCCACGCGAGAAACGCGGGCGCCGGCGTCCCGCCCAGCGGCAGGAAGGTGTTGCTGGCGATCACCCAGCGGAAGCGGTCCGGGTCGAGCCCGACGACGCGCAGGCTGAGCAATCCGCCCCAGTCCTGGCAAAACAAGCCGATGTCGCGCAGCTCCAACCGGTCAAGGAACTGAGTGAGCCAGGCGACGTGGCGCGCATAGCTGAACACATCGCGGTCGACAGGCTTGTCCGATTTGCCGAAGCCGATCAGGTCGGGCACGACGACGCGGAAACCCGCCGCCGCGACGGGACCGATCATGTGGCGATAGAGATAGGACCAGCTGGGTTCGCCGTGCATCATCAGCACGACCGGCCCGTCGCGTGGCCCCTCATCGACATAGTGCTGGCGGACCATGCCCAGCGGCCCCGCGTCGATGTCGATGTAGTGCGGGGCGAACGGATAGTCGGGCAGACCGGCAAAGCGGTCCTCGGGTGTGCGCAGGATGGTCATCGGTGTCCTCTCGATCGTTAATGCACTTTCTTGCTGGTCTTAATGCGTCGCACGACAGCGACCTTGCGCAAAGTTGCCCTTCCTGTTTGCTATCATGCCAAATCGTTTTGGGAGGAGGGACCTCTCCATGTTCATTGCTCTTTTCCTCATGTCGATCCAGGCTACTACGCAAGCGCCAGACATGTCCGCCGCGGCATGTAGCGCGACGGAATGGCGGCTGATGTTCGTGAACGGCCCCCGCGGCGAGGAGATTTCCGGCAGCCGAGAGGCATTGCTTCGCGCCCTGCGTCGCGGCAGCCCGGTACGCGTCAGCTGGGGCGAAGCGGATGCCGAGGGGAAATGGTCGGTTGAGGAGTTCGCCAACACCACCTTCGTCAACATCATGGGCGGCCGAGATGTGGTGGCGCAGATCGAGCCTGCGCTGATCCAATCGCACTATACCGACGTCGCCAAAGCGGGGCTCAAGACTCCACTTGTGCTGTGGCGCAGCATCATCGCAACCGACGGGCGGTTCGAGGCGGTCACCACCAATGCACAGAGCGGCAAGCAGCTGCGGGTATTGGTCCAGCGCACGACCGTGCACTGGTATGCCCTGGCACCGGATCCACGCTGTGACGCACGTCCGCTGCCTGACCTCGCGCCACGCGGCCGACTGAACATCATCGAGCGCGACGAACGCGCTGATCCCTAGCCCTGGGGGCGGCTGATCGCGGCAGTTACATCTGCGCAGGATCGGCGATCCCTTTCCTTTTGGCGCGGCTTGGCGTAAAGGCCCGCGACTTAATCCCATTTGCCACGAGGTTTGTTTGGCCAAGGAAGAACTGCTGGAAATGCGCGGACAGGTTGTGGAGTTGCTTCCCAACGCCATGTTCCGCGTCAAGCTTGAGAATGATCACGAGATTCTGGGCCACACCGCGGGCAAGATGCGCAAGAACCGCATCCGCGTGCTGGTCGGCGACGAGGTCCTCGTCGAACTGACGCCCTATGACCTGACCAAGGGCCGCATCACCTATCGCTTCAAGTAAGGCGCGAGCCCGACATGCGGCTCGTCCTCGCCTCCACCAGCCCGCGCCGCCGCGACCTGCTGGGTCGCCTCGGCGTCGCACCTGATCGCCAGGCCGCCCCCGACATCGACGAAAGCCCGCTGAAGGGCGAGTTGCCGCGCCCCTATGCGCTGCGGCTGGCCGAGGCGAAGGCGCGCGCGATCGATCGCGCACCCGACGAAATCGTCGTCGCCGGCGACACCACCATCGCGGTCGGCCGCCGCATCCTGCCCCCCGCCGAAACGGAAGCGGTGCAGCGCGAATTGCTGTCGCTGCTGTCCGGGCGACGCCACCATGCACTGTCGGCGGTGTGCGTGATCGACGCGGCGGGCCGCGCCCGGCTGAGGCTGGCGGACACCATCGTCGCGTTCAAGCGGCTGACCGCGGCCGAGATCGACGCCTATGTCGCGTGCGGCGAGGGGCTGGGCAAGGCCGGCGGCTATGCGATCCAGGGGCGCGCCGAGGCGTTCGTCCGCTATCTGGCCGGCAGCCATTCGGGCGTCATCGGGCTGCCGCTGTTCGAGACGCGCGCGCTGCTGGCTGCGGCAGGTGTTCCGCTTGGCTGAGTGGCGGGTCGAGCGCGGGATCGGCGAGACCCGCGCGATCCGCGTCGTCGATGGGCGCATCATCGAAGCACGCATCGAGCCTGAAGACGGGCTGCGCGCCGGGGCGGTGATCGCCGCGCGACTGGTCCGGCGCATTCCTGCGCGAAATCAGGCAATCGCCATATGGGACGGGGGCGAGGCGCTGGTGACCCCCCTGCCCGCCGGGATCACCGAGGGAGCCGCCTGCCGGATCGAGATCACCCG
>NZ_LSHX01000037.1 GCF_001555965.1 Sphingomonas sp. CCH21-G11 | reverse complement strand
GATGAGCGCCGTCGCGCTTCTTCCTCCGCCGATTCCTGGCGCTCGCGTTCCTCGCGGCGGCGCGCTTCCTCGAGCGCGGTCATGCGTGCTTCCTCGGCCTCGCGAAGCAGCTTGGCCTGAAGCTCCTGGCGCGACAACAGGCTGTTGCCGGCGTTGCGCGGAGCGGCCGGTGGCGGCGACGCGGGACGCGCGGCCGGAGCCGGCGGCGCGGCCTCGGCGGCGGGCACCGGCGCCTGCGCCTCCTCGCCCGGACGGCCGAGCACGCGGCGGCGCTTCACCTCCACGACCACGGTGTTCGAGCGGCCATGGCTGAAGCTCTGCTTCACCTTGCCGGTCTCGACCGTGCGCTTGAGGCCCAGCGGCGCGCGCGCCCCCAGTTTCGGCTTGTCGTTGTCGGTATCGCTCATCCGGTTACTCAAGTTCCTTGTTCATCGTCGTATCGCGCGACGATGGGGTCGATGCGCCTTGCGAAGCCATTTCGCAAGGTGAAGCACCACATTCGGGTTCGATGAAGGCCAGCCAGCGCGACAGCGCCTGCGATACGCGCCGCGCGGCTCCGCCGTCGATGACGCCGGCATGTACCACATTCTCGCGGCCCAGCGCCACGGACAATATGGTGCGGTCGACCGGCAAATCCAGCCCCTTGAGGCCGCTCGCCTCCCGGTCGGAGCCGACACGCCATGCCTGGGCGAGCTTAGCCGCGCCGTCCGCGCCCGCATCACGGGCGTGGAGCAGCAGCCGCAGACGGCCCGCGCGCGCGGCGGTTTCGATGCGTTCGGCACCGATCACCAGATGCCCGGCCTTGGCCTCCAGCCCCAGCCGGTCGAGCGCAGCGCGCTGCAGCTGGCCGGCGATCCGGTCGGCCAGATCGTCGGGAATGCGCAATTCAGTCGTCTTGAACGCACGCGCCAGCGCCCCGCGCAGCTTGCCCTTGGCCTGCGCCGCGATCAGCTCGGCACGCGTCACGCCGATCCACGCGCCCCGCCCCGGCGCCTTGGCGCGAATGTCGGGCAGCACGTCGCCATCGGGGGACAGCGCCAGGCGCACCAGCGCCTCGCGTGGCGCGGCATCGCGGGTCAGGATGCAGGTGCGCGGGTTTTCTGCGTCAGCGCCCTTGTTCCCCTCCGGCTTGCGGGAGGGGGGACTTGCCGCTTTCAGTCGAGCCCGCGTCTCATTGCCCGGATTCCGCATCAGCGTCCTCCTGGGGTTCGGCCGCGGCGTCGGCCGGGGCCGCTTCGTCCTCGAACCAGTGCGCGCGCGCGGCCATGATGATCTCGTTGCCCTGCTCTTCGCTCAGGCCGTATTCGGCCAGGATGCCGCCCTTGTCCTCGCTGCGCGCACTGGGTGCGGCATCGCTGCGGCGGCGCGGCTCGCTGCGCTTCTTGGCGACCAGCTCGTCAGTCGCGAGATCGGCCAGATCGTCGAGCGTCCTGATGCCTGCCTGGCCCAGCGTGACCAGCATCGCTTCGGTCAGATAGGGCATGGTCGCGAGGTCGTCCTCGACGCCCAGTGCACGACGGGTTTCGCGATTGGCTTCCTCACGACGCTCCAGCGCCTCCTGCGCGCGGCTCTGCAGCTCGGCGGCAAGATCCTCGTCGAACCCTTCGATGCCGGCAAGCTCGTCGACCTCGACATAGGCGACTTCCTCCAGCTCGCCAAAGCCTTCGGCGACCAGCAGCTGCGCCAGCGTCTCGTCGACGTCGAGTTCCTTCTCGAACATCGCGGAACGCTCGACGAATTCCTTCTGGCGCTTCTCGCTGGCATCCGCTTCGGTGAGGATGTCGATCGCCTTGCCGGTCAGCTGGCTGGCGAGGCGGACATTCTGGCCGCGGCGGCCGATCGCCAGGCTGAGCTGGTCGTCGGGCACCACCACTTCGATGCGGTCATCCTCTTCGTCGATGACGACGCGGCTGACATTCGCCGGCTGCAGCGCGTTGACGACGAAGGTCGCGGTGTCGGGCGACCAGGGGATGATGTCGATCTTTTCGCCCTGCATTTCCTGGACGACCGCCTGGACGCGGCTGCCCTTCATGCCGACGCAGGCGCCGACGGGATCGATCGAGCTGTCATGGCTGATGACGCCGATCTTGGCGCGGCTGCCCGGATCGCGCGCGGCAGCCTTGATCTCGATGATCCCGTCGTAGATTTCCGGCACTTCCTGCGCGAACAGCTTCTTCATGAAGTCGGGATGCGCGCGGCTGAGGAAAATCTGCGGGCCACGATTTTCGCGGCGGACGTTGAGGATGATCGAGCGGATACGGTCGTTGACGCGCACCACCTCGCGCGGGATCTGCTGGTCGCGGCGGATGACGCCCTCGGCCCGGCCGAGATCGACGACGACATGGCCGAACTCGACGCGCTTGACGACGCCCGTGATGATCTCGCCCATCCGGTCCTTGAACTCTTCATACTGGCGCTCGCGCTCGGCATCTCGGACCTTCTGGAAGATGACCTGCTTGGCGGCCTGCGCGGCGATGCGGCCGAACTCGATCGGCGGCAGCGGATCGACGATATAGTCGCCGACGACCGCGCCCGGCTGAAGCTTCTGCGCTTCCTTCAGGTTCACCTGCTTGAAGAAATCGTCGACCGCCTCGACCACTTCGACGACGCGCCACAGGCGCAGGTCGCCGGTATTGGGATCGAGCTTCGCGCGAATGTCGTTCTCCGCGCCATAGCGGGCACGCGCCGCGCGCTGGATCGCGTCTTCCATCGCCTCGATCACGATGCCCTTGTCGATCAGCTTTTCGCGCGCGACGGCGTCGGCGATCGCGATCAACTCGGCACGGTTGGCGGTAACGGCGGTGGCCATCGGACGTCCTTATCCTTCTGCTTCGATTTCGATGATGTCGTCGGCTCCATCCGACGCCGGATTTTCGTGAAGAATCTCGTCGGCACCGGCCGACGAAAGCGGTTGCGTGGCGGCGATCAGCCGGTCGGTGATCAGCAGCTTGGCGTCGCCGACCTGCGCGAACGGCACCGTGACCGGCCCGTGCTTGCGCACGTCGACCGTCACCTGATCGCCGTCGACGCCCAGCAGGTCGCCGGTCAGCTGCTTGCGGCCGTCGGCGGTCGGCGCGGTCAGATGGACGCGCGCCTCATGCCCCGCCCAGTCGGCAAAGTCGCGGAGCCGGGTCAGCGGCCGGTCGATGCCGGGCGACGAGACCTCAAGCCGATAGGCATGGTCGATCGGGTCGCGCCCGGCAGCCTCGAGCTCGTCGAACCGGTCGGAAATCCGCCGCGACAGCGCCGCGCAATCGTCGATCGACAGCTGGCGCGTGTCGGGCCGCTCGGCCATGACCTGCAGCGTCGGATCGCTGACGCCGCCGAACATCCTGACGCGCACAAGGTCGAAGCCGAGCGCGCGCGCCTCGGGCTCGATCAACTGGGTCAGGGCGGCGATGTCGACCATGCGGGCTTCGATACTCGCGAACGAACGTGGATATGGGGCTTCGGCACCGGAACCCGTGGGGACCGGCCTCGCCATGTGTAACGATGTCGAGAAAGCACAACCGATATACGCGCAAGCCCGCGGCGGGGCAAGAGCCTAGCCGACCACCGGGATTCGGGCCGGCGCGGATCGGGCGAGGGACATTTGGCACCCGCCGCGCATTCTGGCTAAAGTCCGATCTTTCCCGTTTCGCTCAGGAGACCATATGCGTGCCGTCCAGTTCCCCATCGCCGCCATCCTGATCGCCGCGCTGGGCGGCGCATGCCAGGCCCAGCCGACGCCCCAGGACGCCGCCGCGGCCGCCGGCCTGCCCTTCGCCGTCACCCCCGTCGCCGATTTCACCGCGCCCTGGGCGATGACATTCCTGCCCGACGGGCGCATGCTGGTGACCGAAAAGGCCGGGCAGCTGATGCTCGTGTCGGCGGACGGCAAGACCAAGTCGGTGGTCGCCACCGTGCCCGGCGTGAGCAGCGAGGGTCAGGGCGGGTTGATGGACGTCGTCCTCCACCCCGATTTCGCCACCAACCGCATCGTCTATCTGAGCTATTCGACCCCGGGCGAAGGCGGCAAGGGCGTGGTCCTGGCGCGCGGCAAGCTGACCGAGGGTGCCGCGCCGACGCTGGAGGGGCTGACGACGATCTTCACCGCCACGCCGTTCGTCGCGGGCGAGGGGCATTATTCGGGGCGCATCGCCTTTTCGCCCGACGGCAAATATCTGTTCTTCACCAATGGCGAACGCCAGAAGTTCGATCCCGCCCAGGATCCAAAGGCGACGCTGGGCAAGGTGCTGCGCCTCACCCCCGACGGCAAGCCGGCGGGCGACCCGGCGCTGACCGCCAAGGGGTTCCACCCCGCCATCTGGTCCTATGGCCATCGCAACCTGCTCGGCATCGCCTTCGACGCGCAGGGTAATTTGTGGGAGCAGGAGATGGGGCCGAAGGGCGGCGACGAGGTCAATGTGATCGTCGCCGGGCGCAACTATGGCTATCCGATCGTCTCAGACGGCGATCATTATGACGGTCGCGACATTCCCGATCACGACACGCGTCCCGAATTCGAAGCGCCGAAAGTGTCGTGGAACCCGGTGATCTCGCCCGGCGGGCTGATCGTCTATTCGGGCAAGATGTTCCCGCAGTGGCAGGGCGACCTGTTCATCGGTGGCCTGTCGTCCAAGGCGCTGGTCCGCGTCGATGTCGACGGCACCAATGCGCGCAAGGGCGACCAATGGGACATGGGCGCGCGCATCCGCGAGGTCGAGCAGGGCCCGGACGGCGCGATCTATGTGCTGGAGGACGGGCGCGGCGATTCGCAGGGCCGCCTGCTGAAGCTGACGCCGCGCTGAGCGCGGCGCCCCGCCCTCAATCGCGCAGCAGGTCGTTGATGCTCGTCTTCGACCGGGTCTGTGCGTCGACGCGCTTGACGATCACCGCGCAATAAAGCGCAGGCTTGCCGTCGCCGCCACCGATCGAACCGGGGACCACCACCGAATAGGGCGGGACGTGGCCGCGGAACACTTCGCCAGTCGCGCGGTCGATGATCTTGGTCGACGCGCCGAGATAAACGCCCATCGACAGGACCGCGCCCTCGCCCACGCGCACGCCTTCCGCCACTTCGGCGCGCGCGCCGATGAACGCGCCGTCCTCGATCACCACGGGTCCGGCCTGGAGCGGTTCGAGCACGCCGCCGATCCCCGCCCCCCCCGACAGGTGGACGTTGCGGCCGATCTGCGCACAGCTGCCGACCGTCGCCCAGGTATCGACCATCGTGCCTTCGCCGACATAGGCGCCGATATTGACGAAGCTGGGCATCAGCACCGCGCCCTTGGCGATGAACGCGCCGCGGCGCACGATGCTGCCCGGCACGACGCGAAAACCGCCTGCGCGGAAGCGCGCTTCGTCCCAGCCGTCGAACTTGCTCGGCACCTTGTCGAACGCCGGCGCGCCCGCGCTGCCGCCGGGTATCACCTGATTGTCGTTGAGGCGGAAGGACAGCAGAACCGCCTTCTTCAGCCACTGATTGACCCGCCATCCGCCCGCGCCGTCGGGCTCTGCGACCCGCGCCTCGCCCGCGTCCAGCATCGCCAGCGCGGCGTCGACCGAATCGCGCACCGCGCCGGTCGTCGCAAAGCTGAGTTCGGCGCGGTCCTCCCACGCCTGGTCGATCGTGGCGATAAGGTCGGTCATGCGGGTTCCTTCAGGATATCGGCCAGCCATTGGCCGATGTCGGGCGTGACATAGTCGATATGGTCGCGATCAGCATCGGGCGACTGTTCCGAGCCGTTGGCGACCCACACGGTCGTCATGCCGATCGCCTTGGCGGGCTTCAGGTTGCGCGCCATGTCCTCGACGAACAGCGCGCGCTTCGGATCAATGCCATGCGCGTCAACCAGATGGCGATAGGCGGCTTCCTGCGGCTTGGGGCGATAGCCGGTCGCATGGATGTCGCAAATCCCTTCGAAACATCCGGCGAGCCCGCGCCGCGCCAGCACACGCCGCGCATAGGGCGCATCGCCATTGGTGAAGACCAGCTTGCGCCCCGGCAGCGCGACGATCGTATCGGCAAGTACTGCGTCGGCCTCCAGCGCGTGGAGCTCGATGTCGTGGGCATAGTCGAGGAACACATGCGGGTCGACGCCATGGTCGGCCATCAGCCCGGCAAGCGTCATGCCGTGGTCGATGAACCACTGCTTTTGCAGGGCAAAAGCAGTTTCCTTGCTGCAATCGAGCAGCTCCGCGATGAACTGGGTCATCCGTGCGTCGATCTGCGCAAAAATATTCATACTCGCCGGATACAGCGTGTTGTCGAGGTCGAAGATCCAGGTATCGATATGGGCGAGTGCGGGGCGCATGGCTGGCGCGGCTTTAGGGTCAACGATCCCACCCGGCAAGCGCATCCCCCGGCCCCGTGGCAACGTAGTGTTGAAGGCCAAGAACAATCGGTGGGGAGCGTGCGGATATGCGTTGCCGGATAAGAACCGCGTCACCCCTCGGCCTGGGACTGGCCACCACTGCGCTCGCGCTGGCGATCGCGGGATGCAGCGGCGGCGGCGGCGGCGGCGGGATCGGCGCGATCCCCCCGGCACCGGCGCCGGCACCGACACCCAGCCCTACACC
>NZ_LSHX01000036.1 GCF_001555965.1 Sphingomonas sp. CCH21-G11 | reverse complement strand
TAGTTGCCGTCCACGTCGCTGTAGAGCGATCCGGGTACGAGCAGAACGGCCCCGCGCGGTGTGCCTTGCGGCATGGTGAAACGACACGCGATCTCGACACCCGATACCGTTACCGTGGCGTCCCGCTCCTGCGGGACGGCGGCTCCCAGATTGCTCGCGGACATGCAGGTGGCTCCGATCATCATGGTGGCAAGGAGAGTACGGCGGTTCATTGGACGGTCCCGCGCAGAGCGCCGCGGGCGTACACGGCCATCGCGTCGGCGAGGAACACCGCCATGTGGGGATGCAGGGCCTCGTACATAAACCGGAAGTCGGAGTGGCTGGCATAGAGGAGGCCAAGCGACGCATAGGCCTCGGCATCAGGACGCCATGATCGGCATACCCACCGATGATGCCGCGCCGTCAAAGCTTGTGCCGCTGAAGACGAGGACGTCCCCCCTGCCTCTATCAGGGTAACGAATTCCCTATGGATCACCTCGATCTCCGCCTTGAAGTCGAGCAACTCGGTAGGAGACAGGGATTGCATCGCCGCAGTGGCATCACGGATGGCCGCCTCGGCAGGGCCACCGAATCGTGCAACCATCTCCGACTCCCAAGCGGCCTGCTTTTCGGGTGACACCCCATAGAACAGACGCCGTTCATCGACTGGTTCGCCAGCATCGAGCAATGCCAGCGTGCGGTCGATCGTCTGTGCAAGATCGCGGCGCTGGGTGATTTCTTCGTCCACGCGTTGACGAAGATCAATTAATGCGGCGCGCGTATCGAAGGCGGGATCATCAAGGATGCGTGCGATCTCCGCCAGCGGCAGCCCAAGTTCGCGATAGAACAGGATGTGCTGGAGACGCAGCAATTCCACCTGTCCGTAATAGCGATAACCATTGTCACCGACGTCGGGCTTCAACAGCCCGATATGGTCGTAATGATGTAAGGCGCGAACGCTGACGCCTGACGCTTTCGCAACCTGTTTGACCGTCTGCATGACCTCACTCCGAATCGCTATGTCATGCTTGTGCGGGATGACGTTGCGTCAGGGTCAAGCGTTATCAGATGCTGCCCTGCATCTTTGAATCTATCGGTTACGTTGGGCGATCAGCTTCTCGCCATCGGGTCTGATCTCGCCCTTGGGAGTGACATGTCGATACAGCGTTTGCCGAGTAATGCCGAGTTCGGCGCATAGCTCGGCGACCTTGGTTTCCGGCTTGCCCATCGCGGCCTGGGCGAGGCGCAGCTTGGCGGGCGTCATCTTGAACGGTCGTCCACCATGTCGGCCACGCGCTCGCGCAGAGGCGAGGCCGGCGCGGGTGCGTTCGACGATCAGCTCGCGTTCGAACTCGGCGAGGCCGGCAAATATTGCGAAGATCAGCCGGCCGTTGGCGGTGGTGGTGTCGATCGACGCGCCTTCGCCCGCCAGCACTTTGAGGCCGATGCCGCGCTTGGTCAGATCGCCGACAGTGTTGACGAGGTGGCGCAGATCGCGCCCGAGCCGGTCGAGCTTCCAGATGACGAGCGTGTCGTCGCGGCGTAGCGCCTTCAGACAGGCGTCCAACCCGGGTCGCTTGTCGAGCCGGCCTGACGCGGCATCCTCATAGATATGCTCGGGATCGACGTCGGCCGCGACCAGCGCGTCGCGCTGGAGGTCATGGACCTGGCTGCCGTCCGCCTTGGACACTCGCGCGTAACCAATCTGAGTTGTCACATATACGTCCGTCTGCGTGACGGAGCGGCATTGCCCGTCGATCGATCGCTATAATGTCACATAACCCGTCTTGTGGTCTACGCTCCGTGAACAGGGTCGCTCTCCTGTTGCGTGACGAACAGGAAGCCGATGCCGTCCAGAACCATATTGTCACCCGCCCAGCGCAGCGCGATCTTCGATCCGCCGCCCGATCAGGCAACGATCGAACGGCTCTACACCCTCGGTCCCGATGACCTTGGACAGATCGCACGTCGCCGGCGCGGGGCGAACCGGCTCGGATATGCGGTGCAGCTCTGCTACCTACGCCACCCGGGACGAAGCCTGCTGCCGAGTGAAGCGGTGCCTGCCGCCATGCTGGCGCTGCTCGCCGACCAGATCGGTTGCCGTACCGAGGACTTCGCCGACTATTCTGCGCGTGCGACGACGCTGCGCGAGCATCGCGCCGAGGTTGAAGCGTATCTCGGTCTGCGTGCCTTCGACCGAGCAGAAGTGCGATCGATGCTGGCGCTGGGATCGGAGATCGCCACCTCGACCGATCGTGGCGATGCAATCGTCGCCGGCATGGTCGATCGCCTGCGGCTCGACCGGATCGTGCTGCCTGCGGCATCGACGCTGGAACGGCTCGCCCTCATCGTGCGGGCGCAGGCACGCAAGGCCGCGCATGCCGGACTGATCAGCGACTGCCCGGCTGATCAGGAAGCGGCGCTCGAACGCTTGATCGCATCGGACGACAATGGTCGCACCCGGCTTGGATGGATACGCGAATGGCCAGAAGCATCATCGGCGTCGAACCTGAAAGGCATCGTCGAGCGGCTCGACACAGTGCGCGGCATCGGGATCCCAGCCGATCGGGCGCGGCGCATCCATGCCGCTCGCTATGCCGTCATCGCACGGACCGCTGGCATCGTCACCGCGCAGCATCTGCGCCGTCTCGAACGTCCGCGCCGGCTCGCCATGCTCGTTGCGGCTATGATCGAGATGGAGGCGGCGCTGACCGACGCGGCACTGGTCATAGTCGAGAAAATGGTAGGCGCGCTGTTCCGCCGCGCCGATCGCACCCGCTCCGACCGGTTGCTCGGGCAGGCGCGGCTGCTGAAGGATACCGCCCGCTTCCATGCGCGGCTCGGTCGCCTGCTCGTCGATGCCCGCGCGACCGGGCGCGATGCGATCCGCCGCATCGAGGACCAGGTGGGCTGGGACCAACTCGAACGCAGCATCCGCTTCGCCGAGGATCTCACCCGGTCGGCCGACGACGGCTTGGCGGAAGTGATCGAGCGCTATCCCGCCGTGCGGCGGTTTGCCCCAACATTCCTCGCCGCCTTCACCTTCCGCACCGCGCGGTCGGGTGATCCGCTGCTCAGCGCGATCGAGGCTCTGCGGGCAATGTACGGCGACGGCCGCTCGGTCCTGTCCAAGCGGGTGCCGACCAGCTTCATCAAGCCGCGCTGGCGCAAGGTCGTGGAGCCGTCCCAAGGAGTGATCGACCGCCGCGCCTACGAGATCGCCGTGATCGTCCATCTGCGCGAACGGCTCGGTTCGGGCAGCATATGGGTGGACGGCAGCCGCGCCTATCGCACGCTCGACGATTACCTGTTGCCGGTGCCCGCGTTCGAAACGATGCGCGCCGATGGCAATCTGCGCTTGGCCGTGTCGTCTGGTTTCGCCGAATGGTATGAGGATCGTCGCACCCTGCTGAACCAGCGTATGACCGAGGTGGAACGCGCAGCCGCGACCGGCGAGCTGGTCGACGTGACGATTGAGCGCGGGCAGTTGGTGATGTCGCCGATCCGTCGAACGCCATCCGACGACGTCGAGGCACTGAAGGCCCGGCTCTACGCGATGCTGCCGCGTGTCCGGGTCACCGACCTGCTGGTGGAGGTCGCCGCATGGTCGGGCTTCGCCGACCGTTTCGTCCATGCTCGCAGCGGCGAGCCGGCCTCCGACCAGTCCGCGCTGATGGGTGCGATCCTCGCCGATGCGACCAACCTGGGCCTCGGGCGCATGGCAGAAAGTTCGCGTGGGCTGACGCTGTCCCGCCTGCGCTGGACGGCGGAATGGCATGTGCGCGATGAAACCTATCTGTCGGCGCTAGCGGCGATCGTCGATTGCCACACCGCGCATCCGCTCGCCCAGGTCTGGGGACCGGGCGATACATCGTCGTCGGACGGGCAGTTCTTCCGTGCCGGCGGTCAGGGCGAGGCCCGCGCCGATCGCAACGCCCGCTATGGCACTGATCCCGGCGTGCTGTTCTACACCCATGTCACCGACCGCTTCACGCCGTTCCATACCAAGGTCATCGCAGCCAATGCCGGCGAGGCCGCGCACGTCCTCGATGGCCTGCTCGACCATGAGAGCGAGCTGGTCATCCGCGAGCACGCGACCGACACCGCCGGGGCTGTCGATCACGTCTTCGGCCTGTGCCACCTGCTCGGCTTCCGCTTCGCACCGCGCATCCGCGACCTCAACGAGCGCCGCCTGTATAGTCTGTCGTCGCTCGATCCCTGGCCGACGCTGCGCCCGCTTGTCGCCGGGCCAGTCAATGTCCGCGCGATCGAGGAGCACTGGGACGAGACGCTGCGGCTCGCTGCATCGATCCGGGCCGGCACCGTCAGTGCCTCGGTCATGCTGCGCAAGCTGGCAGGTTTTCCGCGTCAAAACCCGGTAGCCCGTGCGCTGCGCGAGATCGGGCGGATCGAGCGTACCTTGTTCATGCTCGACTGGTTTGACGATCCTGAGCAGCGGCGTCGTACCGGTAGTATCCTCAACAAGGGCGAGGCCCGCAACGCGCTCGCCCGCGCCATCTTCTTCAACCGCCTCGGCGAACTGCGCGACCGCACGTTCGAGAACCAGCGCCATCGTGCCTCCGGGCTGACCCTGCTCACCGCGGCCGTCACCCTTTGGAACACCGTCTACCTCGACCGTGCCGTCCGGCATTTGCGCGGCAGCGGTGTCGAGGTGCCGGACAAACTGCTTGCCCACGTCGCGCCATTGGGCTGGGAGCATATCTGTCTTACCGGCGATTATCTTTGGAGCGAGATGGACAAGCCCCGCGAGCGATTCAGGCCGCTCCGCCTTCACCAGACCGGCCGCGACGCTTAGCGTACGTTTTCGAACATCCTCTCACCGGTCCCCGATATGGCAGAGCGATGCCTCCCTCCGCCAGCGCATCTCCGGTCTTGCGGCGCTTGCGGGGCTGACGCCGCAGGTGCTCGCCGGGCAGATCGGCGAGGCGAGGGCCGATGCGGTGATGGCCTATCTCCGGCGGCACCCGGACGCAGTGATGCAGCCCGTAGCCGGATCGCTCAGGCTCGCTCGCGCCAAGCTGGCGCAGAGTCTTGCGGCATACCGGTCAGGCGACGCGCGCACCGCACGCGAGCTTGCGCTTTCCGCTTATCTCGACGGCTTCGAGCCGGTCGAGCCGACGCTCACCGCACGAGACGCAACGCTGATGGGCCACATCGAAGGCGCGATGGGCGAATTTCGCGCGGCGCTCCAACAGAAGCGTTCGGTGGACGACGTTGCGACGCGCGTACAGGTTCTGAACGGACTGTTCGACGACGCCGAAACGGTACTGTCGCCAGATGCTGCGAGCAGCGCATCGACCTTTCTCGGGGCATTCACGATCCTGCTCCGCGAAGGACTCGAGGCGCTTTTAATTGTCGTCGCGATGATCGCCTTTCTGCGCAAGGCGGGCCGAACCGAAGTGCTTCCCTATGTCCATGGCGGCTGGATCGGCGCGCTTGTCGCGGGCGGTCTGACCTGGGCAGTGGCGACCTATGCAATCGGGATCAGCGGCGCGAGCCGAGAATTGACTGAAGGGTTCGGCTCGCTGTTCGCCGCCGTCGTCCTGCTGTCCGTGGGCATCTGGATGCACGGCAAGGCACAGGCCAACCAGTGGCAGCGCTACATCCGGGAGAAGATGACGCACGCCCTGTCGCGTCAGTCGGCCTGGTTCCTGTTCGGCCTCGCCTTCATCGTCGTCTACCGCGAGGTGTTCGAGACGATCCTGTTCTACGCCGCGCTCTGGACACAGGGGAATGGCGGCATGCTGCTCGCCGGCGCCGGATCGGCTGTCTTCCTGCTGGGCCTGATTGCCTGGGCGATGCTGCGTTACAGCCGCGACCTGCCGATCGGGAAGTTCTTTTCGTACAGTGCCTGGCTGATGGCGGCGCTGACGGTCGTGCTGGCCGGCAAGGGCGTGGCAGCGCTGCAAGAAGCCGGCATCATCGATATCGCGCCGCTGACCGGCGGCCTGCGCATCACCATGCTCGGGATCTTCCCGACATGGCAGTCGATGACGGTGCAGCTGGCAATGCTCGCCGCGGTGGTTGCAGGGTTCATGCTGAATCGCCGCCATGTCGCGGCACCGGGTTCGACAGCGAATGACACCTTGCCCGCAGATGCCACTTGACCCTGCAGTCGCTAGAGGGTGCATGATCGCGCGATGAAGCAAATGCGAGCCCTTGATCATGGTCTGTAACAGTTGCCCGACAGACGCGCCCGCCAAGCCGGATCCCCGCTGGCGGCGAGTGCTGTGGGTCGCGCTCGCGATCAATCTGGCGATGTTCGCGGGCGAGATATTTGCCGGGATTGCGTCGGGGTCGAGGTCGCTGCAGGCCGATGCCCTCGATTTCCTCGGCGATTCCGCGAACTATGCCATCAGCCTCGGGGTGGCCGGTTTGGCGCTTCGATGGCGGTCGCGCGCCGCGCTGGTCAAGGGCGGCACCATCCTTGCGTTCGGACTCTATGTGCTCGTCACGACGGTCATAGCTGCGTTTGGAAGCCGGGTGCCGCAGGGCGAGACGATGGGCGCGGTTGGCCTGCTCGCTCTTTTGGCCAACGGGACTGTCGCCCTGATGCTCTTTCGCTATCGTGGCGGCGACGCAAATATGCGCTCGGTGTGGATCTGTTCACGCAATGACGCGATCGGTAACCTCGCCGTTGTCGGCGCGGCCCTTGGCGTGCTCGGTACAGGCACCCAGTGGCCCGACATAGCAGTCGCAGGTATCATGGCAGCACTAGGCATCTCGGGCGGTCTTCAGATCCTCATTCAGGCAAGTAGAGAGCTAACGGAAACCACATCAGACCATCGATCCGATGACTCGTCAAAACTCCTCAACAGTGTTATGAAATAACATACTAAATTGTGATCAGGCAGAATCGATATCTTCGTACAAAGATCCTGTTTTTGTCCTCAACTACGGCAAAATCTTTGACGGACCTGCCATATCGTCTATGGACGCTATAGATGCGCCGCCCGTTCGCCCTCATCGTAGCGTTGATGCTGGTTCTGACATTTTCGTCAGGAGCGCAGCCTCTACCGGCCTATGCTGGTGAGATGGGCAATATCGCTATGTCGGTCGATGGTACGCCGCCCGGCCATACGGCTGGAGACGCGGACCAGGTCCCCGGTGATGCCGACAAGGCGACGCCGCACCATCACAGCTTGGGCCACGACCACGGCGCGGCCCTTCCTGCCTTGGACTTCGCGGCCGACTTGCCCTCTTCTCTCACGCTGCCTGAGCGTCGCGCATCATTCGCGCTACCTCCCGGCTTCGCGCGGAATCGCGACCTGAGGCCGCCGATCGCCTGACTTCGCCACTCCCGCCGCCGTTGAGGCGCGGGAATCCATGCGAATGTCAGGAGAATACCAATCATGTCCCGAACTCTCGCGGCGTTGCTCGCCGCGACCGTCTGCGTCGGCACCGCCGCCGCGCAGACGACCCCGGTCGCATCGACCGAGGCGCCGCTTACGCTTGACGACGCCATCGCGTCGGCACGTGCGCGTTCGCCCGGCATGGATGCCGCGGATGCCGCCATTCGCGCCACGACCGCGGGCCGCACAGTCGCCGGTCTGCGCCCCAACCCCACGTTCGAGGGGCAGGCCGAGAACGTCGTCGGCACCGGTCCCTATAAGGGGCTTTCCGGCTCGGAAACGACCGTCGGCTTCTCGCTGCCGATCGAGACGGGCGGCAAGCGGTCAGCCCGCGTCGCGGTCGCCGATACGCGCGTCGGTCGTGCCAAACTCGGCGCCTTTGTCGCGCTCGCCGACCTCGAACTTCAGGTCGCAGAGACCTATGTCGAAGCACTCGGTGCGGAACGACGGCTGCTGGTCGCGCAGCAGCAGGCCGCGATAGCGACGGAAGGTTTGCGCGTCGCGCGAGACCGGGTGACGGTCGGCGCTGCGTCGCCTATCGACCAGCAGCGCGCCGACGTCATCTCGATCAACGCGAATGTCGCGGTCGAGCGGGCAGAACGCTCGCTCGACGTCGCGCGCCAGAACCTGTCCCGCCTTATCGGTAGTGCGGTCAACGGCCCGCTCGACACCGCCTGGTTCGACCGCGTCGCCGGGTTCGGCCCGACGATCGCGCCGAGTTCCGACGGCACGCTGGCGCTCGCCATCGCCGCCGCCGACCTGGCGACCGCGGAAGCCCAGATCCGCCTGGCGCGTGCCAACCGCGTACCGGACATCACGCTCAGTGCGGGAGCCCGTCGGCTACAGGCGTCGCGCGACACCGCTGCGGTCGTCGGCGTGTCGATACCGATCCCGCTGTTCAACAATGGGCGCGCCGCCATCGGGCAGGCGACGGCCGAACGCGACCAGCTCATGGCGCAACTGAGGCTCGCCCGGCTCGATGCGGATCGGGCGATTGCCAGCGCCGTGGCGGACGTTGCCAATGCCGCCGCCACTGCGAGGGCAGCCAACGGTCCAGCGCTCGCCGCTGCGCAAGAAGCAGCCCGCATCGCCCGGCTCGGTTACGGTCAGGGCAAGTTCAACCAGATCGAGCTGCTCGACGCTGAGCGTACGCTGTCCGAGACCCGTGCGACAGCAACCGACGCGCTCATCGCCTTTCATACCGCCACCGCGCGCTTGCGCCGCCTGACGAGCGCCGCGCCCTCGGCCACCCCATCCGGAGACTATCGATGACCGATACCAACAAGCGCCTTTTCGGCGGCGCGGCCGCCGTCGCGCTCGTCGCGTCCGCTGGAGGATTTCTGGCCGCGCGCCTGACGGCACCCGGCGTTCCCGCGCCTTCGGCGGAAGCCCCGGCCGAGGCCGAGAAGCCGGCATCCGAGACCGTCATCCTGAACGCTGCCGCCATCAAGGAGGCGGGCATCGCGACCGAGACCATCGCTTCCGGCGGACTGTCCGCCGAGATCGTCGCCCAGGCGGCGGTGTCGGCGTCGCCGACCGGCGAAGCCATCGTCACCGCCCGCGCCGCGGGAGCGGTCGTCAGGCTGCTCAAGCGGCTGGGCGATCCGGTGCGGGCCGGCGAGCCGCTCGCGATCGTCGAAAGCCGCGATGCGGCGCAGTTCGCGTCGGACATCAAGGTCGCCGCCGCGCGGTCCACGCTGGCGCAAAAGGGCTTGGCGCGCGAGCGCTACCTCTACGAGCAAAAGGTCTCGTCGCGCGCCGACTATGAAAAGGCACAGGCCGAAGCCGCGACGGCGGCGGCCGAAGCCCAGCGCGCGCGGTCCACCGCTGGTGCGGCCAAGGTCACGTCCGATGGCCGCGGTGTGATGGTCGCCAGCCCGATCTCTGGGCGCGTTACCGCGATCACCGCCAAGCTTGGCGCGTTCGTGCAGCCAGAGACCGAGCTGTTTCGCGTCGCCGATCCGCGCGAAGTGCAGATCGAAGCGGCGATCGGGTCGCTCGACGCCGCCCGCCTCGCACCGGGCGACCGGGCCGTGATCGAACTGCCCGACGGACGGACGGTCGATGGCCGCGTCCGCGCGGTCACGCCGACGCTCAACACCGAAACGCGCGCCGCCACGGCCGTGATCGACATGGCATCCGCAGGCCTGCCGCCGGGCCTCGCCGTCCGCGTCCGCATTCTGCCAAGCCGCGGCGGTGGCTCGACCGCGATCGTGGTCGCGGAGGAATCGGTCCAGTCACTGGGCGGTCGCGACGTCGTGTTCGTGCGCACGCCGCAGGGCTTCCGCGCCCGCCCGGTCACCACGGGTCAGCGCAGCGCCGGCCGGATCGAGATCGTGAGCGGCCTGCAGCCTGGTCAGGTCGTCGCGACGACCAACGCCTTCCTGCTCAAGGCTGAGCTCGGCAAGTCCGCCGGCGAGGAGGAATAGACCATGATCGCCAACCTCATGGCGCTGTCCGTCCGGGCGCGCTGGGCCGTCGTCGCCTTCTTCCTCGTCGTCGCGGGCGTCGGTGTCTGGCAGCTCACGAAGCTGCCGATCGACGCCGTCCCCGACATCACCAACAACCAGGTCCAGATCAACACAGTCGAGCGCGGGCTGTCTCCCATTGAGATCGAAAAGCGGGTCACTTTCCCGATCGAGACCGCGCTCGCGGGCATTCCCGGGCTGGAGACAACCCGCTCGCTCTCGCGCAACGGGTTCAGCCAAGTCAGCGCCATCTTCACCGACAAGACCGACCTATACTTCGCGCGCCAGCAGGTGAGCGAACGGATCGGGCAGGCGCGCGACAGCCTGCCCGACGGGGTCCAGCCGCAGATCGGACCGGTCACAACGGGCCTTGGCGAGGTGTTCATGTATGCGATCGACTTCGCCAACCCCGGCGGCAAGGGCGCCAAGGTCGTAAACGGCCGGCCGGGCTGGCAATCGGACGGCAGCTTCCTGACGCCGGAAGGCGACCGGCTGACCGATGACGTGTCTCGCTCGGCCTATCTGCGTACCGTGCAGGACTGGATCATTCGGCCGCAGCTGCGCACGGTCAAGGGCGTCGCCGGCATCGACTCGATTGGCGGCTACGAGAAGACCTATGTCGTCGAGCCCGATCCGGTGAAGCTCGGCAGCTACGGCGTCTCCTATTCCGAACTGGCCAAGGCGCTAGAATCGGCGAACCTGTCGGTTGGCGCCAACTACTTCAACCGTGGCGGCGAAGCCTTCCTCTTGCGCGGCGACGCGCGCATCAAGGACATCGACGAGATCGCCGATGCCATCATCGCGACCCGTGGCGGGGTGCCCGTCGCGGTCAAGAATGTCGCCACGGTGCGGATCGGTGGTGATCTCCGAACGGGTGCCGCCAGCATGAACGGTCACGAAGTGGTGGTCGGCACCGCGCTGATGCTGATCGGCGGCAACAGCCGCATCGTCGCGCGCAGTGTGGGCGACAAGATCGCCGAGGTTACGAAGTCGCTGCCGCCCGGTATCAAGGTCACGCCCACGCTCGACCGCTCGGTGCTCGTCAACGCGACCGTCGGGACGGTGCAGAAGAACCTTGCCGAGGGCGCCGTGCTGGTCGCCGCCGCGCTGTTCCTGCTGCTCGGCAACGTGCGCGCGGCGATCATCGCCGTGCTCATCATCCCCTTCTCGTTCCTGATGATGGCGATGGGCATGAACGCGTTCGGGGTGCCCGGCAACCTGATGAGCCTTGGCGCGCTCGACTTCGGCCTCATCGTCGATGGCGCGGTGATCATCATCGAGAACTGCCTGCGACGCCTGGCCGAACGGCAACATCGCGAGGGCAGGCTGCTCGCGCTACGTGAACGCCTGGAGGAGACGATGCGGGCGAGCCAGGAGATGATCAAGCCGACCGTATTCGGTCAGGCCATCATCTTCCTCGCCTTCGCGCCGTTGCTGATGTTTACCGGGGTCGAAGGCAAGACGTTCTCGCCGATGGCCATCACCATCATGCTGGCGCTGGCGGCCGCGTTCGTCCTGGCGCTGACGTTCGTGCCGGCGATGGTCGCGCTGCTCATCCGCGGCAAGGTTGCCGAGAAGGAAGTATGGATCGTCGCCCGCATCAAAGAGCGGTATGCGCCGGTCCTCGACATGGCGGTGGCGCGGCCCTGGCCGTTCATCGCGGCAGGCTTTGGCTACTTCGCGGCCGCGATCCTAGCGTTCGGGTTTTTGGGACAGGAATTCATCCCGCAGCTCGACGAGAAGAACGTGGCGCTCGCCTCCAGCCGCGTCCCATCGGTGTCGATGGAACAGTCGCTCAAGATGCAGCGAGGTGTTGAGCGTGCCGTCACCAGCCTGCCGGAAGTGGCGCTGATGTTCTCCAAGACCGGCACCGCCGAGGTCGCGACCGATCCGATGCCGTCCAACATCTCGGACGGCTTCGTCATCCTCAAGCCGCAGGACCAGTGGCCTGCGGGGGTAGAGACCAAGGCCGACGTGCTCGAGCGGATCGAGAAAAAGTCCGGCGCGCAGATCGGCAACGCGTTCGAGGTCAGCCAGCCGATCCAGCTGCGCTTCAACGAGCTGATCGCGGGGGTGCGCGGCGATGTCGCGATCAAGCTCTATGGCGACGACCTCGACAAGATGAGCGCGGCCGCCGCCAACATCGTGAAGGCGCTGCAGGCGATCCGCGGCGCGGCCGACGTCAAGGCCGAGCAGACGAGCGGCTCGCCGACGCTTGACGTCCGCTTCGACCGGGCGGCCATCGCCCGATACGGGCTGACGGTCGAGGAGGTGGCCGATACCGTAGCCGCGGCGATGGGCGGCCGCGAGGCCGGCCTCGTGTTCGAGGGCGACCGGCGTTTCGGCGTGCAAGTACGCGTGCCGATGGAAACGCGCGACAACCTCGACGCGCTGCGCAACCTGCCCGTGCTGCTACCACCCGAGGCGACCGAGCGCCGCGGTTCGGTGCCGCTGTCTCAGGTCGCGCAGTTCCGCTTCAGCGAGGGTCTCAATCAGATCAGTCGTGAGAACGGAAAGCGTCGCGTGGTGATCCAGGCGAACGTGCGCGGGCGCGACGTAGGATCGTTCGTGGCGGAAGCGATGCCGACGGTGGGCAAGGTCGCGCTGCCGACCGGCTCGTTCCTCGAATGGGGCGGGCAGTTCCAGAACCTGCAGGCTGCGTCCGACCGGCTGGCGATCGTCGTGCCGATCTGCTTTGCCGCGATCTTCGCGCTGCTCTACCTGGCGCTCGGCGGGCTCGGACGGGCTTTCGCCGTGTTCGCGGCAGTGCCACTGGGCCTCGCCGGTGGCGTGTTCACGCTGCTCATAACCGGAATCGCCTTTTCGGTGTCGGCCGCGGTCGGGTTCATCTGCCTGGCGGGTGTCGCCGTGCTCAACGGGCTGGTCGTGATGAGCGCCATCCGCGAGCGGCTCGAGGACGGCGTCGAACTCAGCCGCGCCATCGTCGAGGGGACGTTCGAGAAGGTGCGGCCGGTCATCATGACGGGCTTCGTGCCTGCGATCGGCTTCGTGCCGATGGCGCTCGCACACGGCACCGGCGCCGAGGTCCAGAAGCCGCTCGCGGTGGTCGTCATCGGCGGCCTGATCGCAGCAACGATCCTCACGCTGCTCGTCCTTCCCGCCATCACCCAGGTCGTGCTCGGCCTGGGCGAGCGCTGGCACGAGCGGCGCAGGGGAAATCCGAAAAGCCACGGCGGAGAGATGGCTCCAGCGACGGGAGAGGGATGATGGGAAACGGCATGAAGCTATTGCGCATCTACACCGACGAGGCCGCCTATTTCGGCGACCGCAAAGTGTTCGAGGTGGTCGCATCGCGTGCGCGCGACGCGAAGATGGCGGGCGCAACGGTGCTGAAGGCCCTGTTCGGCTTCGGCCGGTCGGCGCATCAGCATCGCAAGCACTTCCTGGAGGACGACCAGTCCCTCGTGATCGAGATCGTTGACGACGATGCGCGCCTTCGCGCGTTCGTCGCCGAACTGGCCGACATATCGGGTATCGGCCTGATCACGCTCGAGGCGGTCGAGATACTTGGCGGCGACAACATGATGGGGAGCGAACGATGAGCTCGAGCGGCGGGACGAACGACATGCTTGATCCCGATCACGACGATCATGCCGGGCACGATCACGATGGAGGTAGCGACAGTGGCCATGGCGGTCACGGTCACAGCCACGCGCCCGCCAGCTTCGGCAGGGCGTTCGCGATCGGCACCGCGCTCAACATCGGCTTCGTCGTCGTCGAGGCGACCTATGGCCTGATCGCCGGATCGGTCGCGTTGCTCGCCGACGCCGGCCACAACCTGAGCGACGTCCTCGGCCTGCTCATCGCGTGGGGAGCGGCGACGCTTGCGAAACGCACGCCGAAAGGGCGCTATACCTACGGGCTGCGAAGTTCTTCGATCCTGGCCGCACTGCTCAACGCCCTGCTGCTGCTCGTGGCGATCGGCGTGATCGCGGTCGAGGCGGTGCGACGGTTCGCCGAGCCGAGCCCGGTCGCCGGCACCACGGTCATGATCGTCGCCGCGATCGGCATCGTGATCAACGGCGTTACCGCGTTGCTGTTCATGAGCGGTCGCAAAGGCGATCTGAACATCCGCGCCGCGTTCCTCCACATGGCCGCTGACGCCGGCGTGTCGGCTGGCGTCGTGCTTGCCGGGCTGGCGATCGTGCTGACCGGCCGCACCTGGATCGATCCGGTCACCAGTCTCGTCATCGTCGTCGTGGTCGCGGTCGGGACCTGGGGCCTGCTGCGGGATTCGGTCAACATGAGCCTGCAGGCGGCGCCTCCGGGCGTCGATCCCGCCAGGATCGGTGCGTTCCTGCGCAAGCAGCGCGGCGTGAAGGGCGTGCACGACCTTCACGTATGGCCGATGAGCACGACGGAAACGGCCCTGACCGTCCATCTGCTGGTGCCCGAGGGCTATCCGGGCGACGCCTTTACCGTCGAGATCGTGAAGTCGCTCAAGGAACGGTTCGGCATCGACCACGCGACGATCCAGATCGAGACCGACCCTGACGCGGACTGCCCGCTAGAACCCGACCACCTGGTCTGAGGCGATGGACGAAGGCGCATTCACCCGACCACCGAACAGTCGCAAGTCCTGGACGGCCGAGAACGACGACGAGCTCCGCCGGCGGGTTGTCGCCAGGCAACCGCCAGGCGCAATCGCGAAGGGCATGGGTCGAACGGTCGACGGCATCCGGGGGCGTGCGCAGCAACTGCGCCTCCAGCTTCCGTCGTCGCGCCAGCCATGGCGGATGTTCGCACGGCCGTCATGGTGGGGCCTGCGGCACCCCGGCGCCGAATGAAAGAGCGGACAGGAACGTCATCGGAGCGTCACACGCTAGGCCGACCTTGAAAACGCACCCTAAGGAAACCTATGCTGGCTCTGACCTACACCGTATTCCCGTTGATCGCCGTCCTCGTCGGAGCGATCGTCGCCGTGCTGCGTCCGCCGGGCCCCGCACTCTCCAGCGCGATCCAGCATCTCGCGGCGGGCGTCGTGTTCGCGGCGGCTGCAGCCGAGATACTGCCGCAGGTCGTGCACGGCGGATCCCCGGCGGCGACGCTGATCGGGGGCGCGGCAGGCGTGGTGGCCATGCTTTCGCTCAAAACGCTAGAGGAGCGCTTCGAGGGGCCGCTGGGAATGCTCGGCGCGGTCGGCACCGACATACTGATCGATGGCCTGGTGCTCGGCCTGGCGTTCATCGCCGGGGCGAAGGCCGGGCTGTTGCTTACCATCGCCCTGACGCTGGAGATCTTGTTCCTCGGCGTCACCGTGACCGAGGAACTGGGCGCGACCGTGCGCTCCAAGATAAAGATCGTGGCGATCACCGGCGGGCTCGGACTGCTGCTGCCCCTCGGCGTCGTCCTGGCCACACCCGTCGCCAGCTTCCCGCTCGCGGTGATCGACGGGTTCCTCAGCTTCGGGCTGATCGCGCTGCTGTATCTCGTGACCGAGGAACTGCTCGTCGAGGCCCATGCCAAACCGGACAGCCCGCTCATTAGCGCGATGTTCTTCGTCGGGTTCCTCGGACTGCTGCTCCTTGAGGAATTGATGGGCTGAGGTCGCGTCGAAATGGATAGCAACCGAACACTACCAATATTTTGATATTGCTCGAAATTGCTCGATCGCCTGCTGCGGGCCTTCGCCTTCCTCGGCGTGGACGAGGCAATGGTCAATATGATCGTTGATCAGCGCACGCTTCGCGCTGGCGATCGCATTCTCGACCGCCTGCAGCTGCTGGGCGATGTCGACGCAGGGGCGTTGCTCCTCGATCATGGTTACGATGCTGCGAAGGTGGCCGGTCGCCCGGTTAAGGCGCTTGACTATCGCGGGGTGGCTGGTTTGCGCTGTATGGGCCATTTTGAGTTCCTGACACGTCATGACGGACGTGTCCATCATATCCCCCATGGGGGATAGACAGGCGGCCAGAATCAGGGGATAGGGGCGCCATGCTCGCAGTCCTCGCCAATCGCACCTATCGCCACCTATTCCTCGCGCAGATCATTGCGCTGATCGGGACGGGGCTGGCGACGGTCGCGCTTGGTCTGCTGGCCTATGACATCGCAGGCGGTGACGCGGGCGCTGTGTTGGGCACCGCGCTCGCGATCAAGATGATCGCCTATGTCGGTGTCGCGCCGATCGCCGGTGCCTTCGCCAACAAAGTGCCGCGCCGCGCGCTGCTCGTCGCGATGGACATGATCCGTGCTGCCGTCGCGCTGTGCCTGCCGTTCGTCACGCAGGTCTGGGAGGTCTATGTCCTGATCTTCGTGCTACAGTCGGCGTCGGCGGCGTTTACACCGACATTCCAGGCGACCATCCCTGACGTGCTGCCCGAAGAGCGCGACTATACGCGGGCGCTGTCGCTGTCACGGCTTGCCTATGACATGGAAAGCCTGACCAGCCCGATCCTCGCGGCGGCGTTGCTCACGGTCATCAGCTTCCACTGGCTGTTCGCCGGGACCGCGATCGGCTTCGTCGCTTCGGCACTATTGGTAGTGTCGACCACCTTGCCGCGACCCAAGCTGGTCGAGGACGCGGGTGGCATCTACGACAAGACGACGCGGGGCACGCGCATCTACCTCAAGACGCCACGCCTGCGCGGCCTGCTTGCGCTGACCCTGGCGGCGGCAGCGGCGAGCGCGATGGTGATCGTGAACACAGTCGTGATCGTCAAAGGGCTCGGCCTCAGCCAGCGCGACGTCGCGCTGACGATGGCGGCGTTCGGCGCGGGCTCGATCACGGCGGCACTGACCTTGCCGCGCATCCTAGATCGGGTCGCCGACCGCACCGTAATGTTGATCGCTGCCGCTCTTCTGACGCTAACACTTGCCGCGATGGCACTGGTCACCGTGACCATGGGAACGGCCGACAGCTATTGGTACATTCTGATCGCAGGATGGATCGTCATGGGCCTGGCCTATTCGGCAAGCGTTACGCCTTCGGGTCGGCTGTTGCGCCGGTCGGCCAATGCCGACGATCGCCCCGCGCTGTTCGCGGCGCAGTTCGCGCTCAGCCACGTCTGCTGGCTCTTCGCTTACCCCTTGGTTGGGCAGCTCGGCGCGCGGGTCGGCATGGCGGCAGCGTTTGGCGCGATGGCGGCCATCGCCGGTGTGGGCACGCTGGCTGCGGTCCGGCTCTGGCCGGCGAACGATCCCGACGTTGTCGCGCACGAACATGGCGACCTTTCGGCCGACGATCCGCACCTGAAAGAGCATGAACGCGGGGATCATGCCTTCGTGATCGACAAGCGTCACCCCGATTGGCCCAAGGCGTGAGCGCGTTTCCCTTGCCGCAGCGCAGCACTCCGCATACACTACCCGGTGTGGCGCTCGTCCGATCCCGATCCGCCCCTTGGGGGTTCCTGCTCGCTCTCCTCGCCTTGATGACGATGAGCGCCGTATCGACATGGCACAATGCCAGCATTCACGACGACGACGCGGTCCACGCCGTTTCTGTCGCACACGAGCATGAGAAACAGGATTCGAGCGATCCCGATGGCGCCGTGCACCTTACAGCGCACATGGTGGGGCAGAGCCTCGCAATGCCTGATACAGCCGTCGCCCACATCTATGAGGCGTCATTCACGACCAACTGGTCGGTGCCGCGTTCAGCCCTTAAAGCTGGCATCGATCCAACATCTTTACTGAGACCACCAAAGGCCTGATCCCTGCCGCGCGCTGGGGGCGCGCCCGAGTCCAACTCGTGCAAGGATCACATCTCTATGACTGGCTTTATCAGCCGACGGCGCCTTGCGGCGCTGTTCGGCGGACTCGCGGGCATGACGCTGGCGGGTCCGGCGTGGGCCGACCCCGCGCCACCCTTCGCTCTGTTGCTCAAGCAAGCCGAGCAATCTCCCCGCCTCCAGGAGTTGGCCGCCGACGTCGATCGTGCGGCGGGCCTGTCGGACCAGGCGCACGCACGCCCCAATCCATCCGTGAGCGTCTATGCCGAGAACTTTGCCGGCTCGTCGCCCTATGCCGGGTTCGACCGGACCGAGACGACGCTGCAATATAGCCAGCCGTTCGAGCTGGGCGGCAAACGATCTGCGCGCATCGCTGCTGGCGAAGCCGGGGTGACAGCGGCGCGCGCGCGAGGCCTGCAAGGTCGCGTCGCCTTTGCTTATGATCTTGCGCGGGCCTATGCCGCCGTCGAACTCGCCGATCGGCGCATCGCGATTGCCGAGGACGAAGTCGAAGAGGGCGAAGCCGACCTGAAACTCGCCCGCGCGCTGGTCGAGGCAGGCAAGGAAGCCCGCCTCCGCGCGCTGCAAGCGGAAACCGAACTCAATGCCGCCCGTGCCGTGCTCGAAAGCACGCGGGCAGCGCGCACAGCGGCACTTGCCCGGCTCTCCGCGCTGGCCGGGGTGGAGACCCCCTTCACCGGTATTTCGGACTCGCTGCTCGATCTGCCCCAATCACGCGCCGCTTACGGCTCGGCCGATCCGCTCCGAACCACCGGCTATCTCGCCGCGCTGGCCGATCGGGAGGCTGCTGCAAAACGTGCAGCGTCGGAGCGCAAGCGTGCCATGCCGGACATTACCGGGCAGATCGGCGTGCGCAGGCTCGATCAGGACCGCGCGACCGCGCTGGTCGCCGGCGTTTCGTTGCCGCTGCGCCTGTTCGATCGCAACCGGGGCAATATCGCCGCAGCCGACGCCGAGCTGCGCGGGGCGGAGGCAAGGGCGGCGGCGGCACGGCTTGAAGCGACCGCCAATGTTCGCAGCGCCGTCGCGCTGGCAGAAGCCGCCGACGCCCGCGCCATCGCCGCAGAACGGACGATGGCGACGGCGGAGGAAACCTATCGGCTTGCCCGCATCGCCTATGAAGCGGGCAAATCGCCCTTGAGCGAACTGCTCGTCGCCCGCCACGGACTGGGTCTGGCGCGTGGCGTCGTCGCCGATGCTGCCGCTGCCCGTTTCGATGCCCGTGCCCAACTCGCCAGCCTGAACGGCATGGCCATCACCGGAGACCCGGTCCAATGAACGACAAGACACGCCTTTACACCGGGGCCGCGATCGGCCTGGCCGCCGCGCTCGGGTTCGGTGCCGCGCGCCTGACCCAGCCAGCGCCGCCCGCGCCCGAAGCGATGGCGACGACGCCGAGCGCGCCTACTGACGCGGTCGAGATCACGCCAGACGGCATCCGCATTTCGGCGATCACCGTCGCGGCCGCCGCATCGGGCGAACTCGACGCGGCGATTCCCGCGTCCGCCACGGTGGAGGCGACCCCCGATGCCGAAGCGGTGCTGACCGCGCGCGCGCCCGGCACCGTCATGCGCATCTTCAAGCGGATCGGCGATCCGGTCCGAGCGGGCGATACGCTGGCGCTGGTCGAAAGCCGCGACGCCTCGACGATCGCCGCCGACCGTGCTGCCGCTGCGGCGCGCGTGTCGCTGGCCTCGAAGCAGCTGGCGCGTGAGCGGTCATTGCTCGCGCAAGGCGTTTCCGCACGGGCCGATTATGAGACCGCGCAGGCAGCACTTGCGGTCGCACAAGCCGATGCAGGACGCGCCAGCGCAGCGGCTGGCGCGGTGCGGCTGGCGCGAGATGGCCGGTCGATCGCGGTCGTCAGCCCAGTGACGGGTCGCGTCACCGCCGCGACTGCGAGTCTCGGTCAGTTCATTGCGGCCGAGACCGAGCTGTTCCGCGTCGCCGATCCGTCGCGCCTGCAGATCACCGCCAGTTTGCCGCAAGCCGACGCGCCCCGCGTCCGCACCGGCGACCGGGTGGAACTGACCACCAGCGACGGACAGATGATCACAGGGCGGGTGCGCTCGACCACGGGCGTGGTCGACCGCGAGACGCGCGGTGCGACGATCGTGATCGAGCCGGGCGCGGGCGCCAGCCTGCTCGTGCCGGGGCAATTGGTTCAGGCGCGCGTCTTCGCCAGCGGCGGGGCTGCCAAGTCGGGCGTGATGGTGCCGCAGGACGCGGTCCAGACGATCGGTGATCGCCGCGTGGTGTTCGTCCGCACGCGGAGCGGTTTCAAGGCGCAGACGGTTCAGGTCGGCAGCCGCAGCGGCGGGATGGTCGCGATTGCGTCGGGCATCAATCCCGCAACGCCAATCGCCACCACCAATGCCTTCCTCCTCAAGGCCGAGATCGAGAAGGAGCAGGCAGAATGATCGCGCGCATCCTCTCGCTCTCGGTCCGCATGCGATGGCTCGTGGCCTCACTGACGCTGGTGGTCATTGCCTTTGGCGCGTGGCAGATCACCATGCTGCCGATCGACGCCGTGCCCGACGTGACCAACCGCCAGGTCCAGATCAGCACCTTTGCGCCGACGCTGGGCCCGGTCGATATCGAAAAGCAGGTGACGTTCCCGGTCGAGACCGCGCTGGCGGGCATTCCGGGGCTGGAAATGACCCGCTCCTTCTCGCGCAACGGCTTCAGTCAGGTGACGGCGGTGTTCACCGATTCGACCGACGTGTTCTTCGCGCGCCAGCAGGTGACCGAACGCCTCGCGCAGGCGAAGGATAGTCTACCCGCCGGCATCCAGCCGAATCTCGCGCCGCTGAGCACGGGGCTTGGCGAAATCTTCTTCTATTCGGTCGCGTTCCGGCATCCTGACGGCAAGGGCATCAAGCCGGTCGATGGCAAGCCCGGCTGGCAATCGGACGGCAGCTATCTGACGCCCGAGCGCGAGCGGCTGACGACCGAACTCGCCAAGGCGGCGTATCTGCGCACCGTGCAGGACTGGATTATCCGCCCCCAGATGCGCACCGTGAAGGGCGTTGCAGGCGTCGATTCCAACGGCGGCTATGTGAAGCAATATCTGGTCGAGCCCAATCTGGGCGCGCTCGCCGCTTACGGCCTGTCGATCACCGAACTCGCCGATGCGCTCGAACGCGCGAACATGTCGGCCGGCTCGAACTACGTCCGCCGCGCGGGCGAGAGCTTCCTGGTCCGTGCCGACGCGCGGCTGAAATCGATTGAGGACATTCAGGACGCGGTGGTGGCGACACGCGCCGGCACGCCGGTGCGCGTGCGCGACGTTGGCGAGGTCGTCATCGGCGGTGCCGTCCGCACCGGTTCTGGCAGCCGCATGGGATCGGAGGCGGTGATCTCGACCGTGCTGATGCTCGTCGGCAGCAATAGCCGGATCGTCGCCAATGCGGCGGGCGACAAGCTGACCGAGGTCAACCGGTCGCTGCCACCTGATGTGTTCGCAGAACCCGTCTATAATCGCTCCAAGCTCGTCAACGCGACGATCGCGACGGTCGAAAAAAACCTCGTCGAAGGCGCGCTGCTCGTCATCGTCGTGTTGTTCCTGCTACTCGGTAACATCCGGGCGGCGCTGATCACGGCGGCCGTGATCCCGATCACGATGTTGATGACCGCGGCGGGGATGAACGGCCTCGGCGTATCGGGCAATCTGATGAGTCTCGGCGCACTCGATTTCGGGCTGATCGTCGATGGGGCCGTCATCATCGTCGAGAATGCGCTCAGGCGCCTCGCCGAACGACAAGAGCATGAAGGCCGCCTGCTCACGCGCGAGGAGCGGATGGCGGAGACGACGCTCGCCGCGCAGGAGATGGTGAAGCCGACCCTGTATGGGCAGCTCATCATCTTTTTGGTGTTCGTGCCGTTGCTCACCTTCCAGGGCGTCGAGGGCAAGACCTTTGCGCCGATGGCGATCACGCTGATGCTGGCACTTGCCGCCGCCTTCGTGCTGTCCTTGACCTTCGTCCCGGCGATGATCGCGCTCGTCATTACCGGCAAGGTGAGCGAGACCGAAGTCAAGCCGATCCGCTGGTTCAAGGATCGCTATGCGCCGCTGCTGGCGCAGGCAGTGGCGCGGCCCTTGCCGTTTATCGCGACTGGCGCAGGTGTGTTCGCGGCGGCGGTGCTGTGCTTCGGCTTGCTCGGTGAGGAATTCATGCCGCAGCTCGACGAGAAGGACATCACCGTCACCAACTTCCGCGTACCCTCGGCGTCGATCGACCAGTCGACGCAGATGCAGCTGCGGATCGAGGATGCGCTGAAGACGCTGCCCGAGGTGGAGCTGGTCTTTTCCAAGAACGGCAATGCTGACCTCGGCACCGATCCGATGCCACCAAACGCGTCGGACACTTACGTGATCCCCAAGCCGGAGCATGAATGGCCGGCCGACGTGCGCAGCAAGGCCGACATCCTGACCCGGATCGAAGCCAAGATGAAGCCGCTGATCGGCAATCGCACCGAAATCCAGCAGCCGATCCAGATGCGCTTCAACGAGCTGATCGCGGGCGTCCGGTCGGACGTCGCGGTGAAGCTCTATGGCGACGACCTCGACCAGATGACGCAGCAGGCGCAGCGCATTGCATCGACGCTCCGCGCGATCCCCGGTGCGGCCGATGTCAGCGCCGAACAGACCGACGGCGCGCCGACCTTCGACGTGAAGATCGATCGGCCCTCGGTCGCGCGCTACGGCCTGTCGGTCGAGGAGGTGGCGAACACCGTTGCCGCCGCGCTTGGCGGGCGCGAGGCGGGGTTGCTGTTCGAGGGCGACCGGCGGTTCTCGGTCGTCGTCCGCCTTGCCGACGCGCAGCGCGACGATCTGGAGACGCTGGGCGCCATCCCGGTGATGCTGCCGACGATGGACGGCCAGATGGCGCGCTCGATCCCGCTGCGCGAAGTAGCGAAGTTCAGCTATACGCAGGGGCTGAACCAGATCAGCCGCGAGAACGGCAAGCGCATGGTCGTCGTCCAGGTCAATGTGCGCGGGCGCGATCTCGGCGGGTTCGTCACCGAGGCGCAGGACAAGATCGGCAAGCTCGATCTGCCACCGGGCATGTATACGGCGTGGGGCGGGACATTCGAGAGCCTGCAATCGGCGCGTCTGCGATTGATGATCGTCGTGCCGATCTGTTTTCTCGCCATTTACGGCCTGCTCTATATGGCGCTCGGCGGCTTCGTGCCGGCGGCGATCGTGTTCAGCGCGGTCCCCATGGCGCTGGCGGGCGGTGTATTCGCGTTGCTGCTGCGCGGTATCCCGTTCTCGATCACAGCCGCGGTCGGCTTCATCGCGTTGTCTGGCGTAGCCGTGCTCAACGGGCTCGTGATGATGAGCGCGATCCGCAAGCACCGCGAGGACGGGGCCGATGACGAAACGGCGATCATTGACGGCGCGATGGAACGCGTGCGCCCCGTGCTGATGACCGCACTGGTCGCCAGCCTGGGCTTTGTGCCGATGGCGCTGGCGACCGGCACGGGTGCCGAGGTGCAGCGACCGCTGGCGACGGTGGTGATCGGTGGGCTGATTACCTCAACCGCGCTGACGCTGCTGGTGCTGCCAGCGATCACGGCGTGGGCGTCCCGGTGGCGCGGTCGAAGGCACCAACGACCACAGTTCGGGCTGGACCAAGAGTATATATCAACGTGACGCACCCCTCGTCGGGGGAGGTCCCTTGGCGACGTAACGAGACACACATGTCCGCAAATCTGATGGGCGTCGCTGCGTCGCTGAGTGTGCGGCATATCCAGAAGCGCTGGTCGGGCTTTGGCGCGTTTGCGCGGCGCGCACCCTATGCCTCGGCGGCGGTCATGATTGTCATTGCCCTCTATATGGGCGTTTCCGGATGGGTCGGTCTGGCAAGCGGAAGCCCTCCGCTGGTGTAACCGCTGCAGTGTGTGCTACGTAACCGACTATATGAAGCGCTTGCTCATCCTCGTCTTGGCCATGTTCGCCCTTGCGGCGCCGATCCCGGCGCTCGCAACGCAGGCGATGTGCGCTGATTCGATGCCGATGATGGCGTCGATGGACCACGGCATGAAAAAGGGCTCATGCTGCGACGAGAAGCACAAGGCGTGCCTTCTGGCATGCGATGCGACCTGTGCCACTGCGATGGTTACGCCGCCCCAAATGCCTATTCGCTTGAGCCTCGCGCCTTCCAGCCTGCCAACCACCAGTCCCGCCAGCTTGACGATCGCCAAGATCGTCAGCGGCCTCGACCGACCTCCTCGAACCATCGTCTGACCCATGCCCGCTATCGGGCTCCCAATTTCGGATGCGCACGCCGCAGGCATTGGCCGGGCTGCGCATGGATCAAGACATCGACCGGCCCGACCCTTGAGCGGCGGGACCGGCATCCATTCGAGGATTTTATCATGAACCGTTTTTCCAAAATCGCTTTTGTCGCCACCGCCGTCGTGGCAGCTTTCACCGGCGCTGCGCCATCGTTCGCCGCCGACCACGCCGGTGACGGGTATCACTGGGAATATACCCCCGGCCCGCGCGGCACGGCACGGCGTGTTGCCGACCGTCCCGCCAAGCCCGCCACGGTGGCGAGCGAAACCGGCCATTGGCGTTTGCCATTTGGGCCGCGTGGTACCGCGACCTGGATCCCCGCCGATCGCGCTGACAACCGGATACCAATCGAACGGATGGCGAGTGACGTACCGATGACCAAAGCCAGTTGATCAAGCTCGATGCCTCCCCCGAACATCGACGGGGGAGGCGTCGTCCTTATCGGGTTCGGGGACCTGCCACCGGCATGGTCCCCGCTTCCGTGATGGCCAGGCTTCTGGCTAGGATCATGTCTGGGGGACACAGCATGCGCTATCTAATATTGCCGACCGTGATGTTTCTGGCGACCCCGGCGTTGGCCGGACCGCTTACCTTCGAGCAGGCGCTCACGCGCGCCGATGAGGACGCCCCGAGCATCGCGGCCCGCGCGGCGCAAGCCGATGCCGCGCGCTCGACTGCGATTGCCGCTGACCGGCTGCCCGATCCCAAGCTGGAGGTGAAGCTACAGGACTTTCCCTTCACCGGGCCCGACGCCGGCAAATTCAACAGCGACAACTTCACGATGGGGGTCCTCGGCATCAGCCAGGAAGTGCCTAATCTCGCCAAGCGTCATGCCCGGGCGTCCCGCGCGACCGCTGATATCGGCGCTGCCGACGCAGAAGCAGCTGCCGAACGTCGCCGTGTTCGCATCGCAGCGGGCATGGCGTGGATCGATCTCTATTTTGCCGAACGTCGCCTGGAGATACTGAACCAGCTCGAAAAGCGTCTGGACGATCTCGGCGTGACTGCGCCCGCCCGGCTGGCGAGCGGCACTGCCCGACCATCGGAAGCGATCGAACCCCAGCGATTGAAGGCAGAACTCGCCGACCGCCGCAGCGACCGGGTCGCCGAGATTGCCACCGCGCGTGCCAAGTTGACGCGGTGGACCGGCGACCCCGACCCGGAAGTGACCGGTCCGCCGCCAGACCTTTCGCCCGACGCAGCCAAGCTGCATGCCGGACTTGCCTCGCTCCCTGCGCTCCAGGTCAAGGATGCTTTGGTCGGTCAAGCCACCGCCGATGTTCGGCTCGCTGAGGCAGCAAAACATCCCGATTGGGAGGTGAGTGGGTCGATCGGCAACCGCGAGCCGCGTTATGGCAATCTCTTTTCCCTCGGCGTCAAGATCGACCTGCCGCTGTTCGCGGGCAAGCGCCAGAACCCGGTCATCGCCGCCAAGGCAAGCGAGATGACGCGCGCGCGGCTCGACCGGATCGATGCCGAACGCGAGCTGGTTGCCGCCCTCGATACCGATCTTGCCGATCACCGGATGCATCATGAGCGGTTCGAGCGGGCACAGACGACGTTGCTGCCGCTGGCCCGCGAGCGGGCCGAGCTCGACCGTGCGAGCTATGCGGCAGGGCGGATCGACCTTGGCACCGCGCTGCAATCGGCGATCGGCTTGGCCGAAGCAGCGATCGACCTGCTCGACCGCGAAGCCGATGTCGCACGCGACGGCGTGCGGATCACGCTTACCTATGAGGGGGAACGGCCATGAAGATGACGTCGCTCCAGGCCTCGCAACTTGCCGCAGCCCTAGCCGGTGTGGCGCTCATCGGCTTTGTCGCGGGTCGCTATGTGTCGCCCTCAGGAGGGTCGACATCGTCTGCTGCTGCAACGTCAGGCAAGCAGCCGCTTTATTATTACGACCCGATGTTCCCGAACCAGAAGTTCGACAAGCCCGGCAAGTCGCCCTTCATGGACATGGAGCTGGTCCCCAAATTCGCCGACGAAGGCGCTGGTGGCGCAAGCGCGGGTGGACCGCCGGCGGTGACGATCAATCCGGCGGCGATGCAGAATCTGGGGGTGCGTATCGCCGCGGCAAAACGCGATACGCTGGCAACCGGCCTCGACGTGACCGGCGTCATCGCCTTCAACGAGCGTAACGTTGCGGTGGTGCAGGCGCGCGCGGCCGGGTTCGTGCAGCGCGGCTACGCCCGTGCACCGGGCGATGTGATTGCGGCCGGCGCGCCGCTCGCGGGTGTGCTGGTGCCCGAATGGGGCGGCGCGCAGCGCGAATTTCTGGCGGTGCAGCGGACGGGTAATGCCGCGCTGGCGAGCGCCGCCCGGCAGCGGCTGATGCTGCTCGGCATGCCGCCTGGGCTAGTGAATGCAGTGGCGCGCAGCGGGCGCGTGCATGACGTGACGACGCTGACGACCCCCTCGGGCGGAGTCATCGACACGCTCGACGTGCGTCCCGGGATGACGCTGGCGATGGGCCAGCCACTTGCGCGTATCGTGGGTCTCGGATCGGTCTGGCTCGATGCCGCCGTGCCCGAAGCGCGGATCGGCGATGTCCGGCCTGGCGCCGCCGTGACGGCCGATCTGACCGCCTTTCCCGGCGAGCATTTCCCCGGGCGCGTCCAGGCGATCCTGCCGACCGCGCAAAGCGAAAGCCGGACGGTCACGGTCCGTGTCGAACTGCAGAACAGGGGGTTACGGCTGCGACCGGGCATGTTCGCGCGCGTGTCGCTGGGACAGGGCAGCAAGTCGGCGCTCCTTATCCCGACCGAAGCCGTGATCCGCACCGGCAAGCGCACAATCGTCATGCTGTCGGCGGGCGATGGCCGCTATCACCCTGCCGAAGTGCAGATCGGGCGCGAAAGCGGCGGTCGTACTGAAATCCTCGCCGGCCTCGCCGAGGGGGAAAAGGTCGTCGCCTCGGGTCAGTTCCTGCTCGATTCCGAAGCGAGCCTGACGGGCATTCCCGTCAGGGCGATCGAGGCTGCCCCAGCGAGTGGCGCCAAGTGATCGCCGCCGTCATTCGCTGGTCAATCGCCCAGCGCCTGTTCGTCTTGCTGGCCGCCCTGTTGGTGGTCGCAGCAGGCGTCATCGCGGTCCGATCGACCGCCATCGACGCACTGCCCGACCTGTCCGACGTGCAGGTCATCATCCGCACCAACTACCCCGGCCAAGCACCGCGCATCGTCGAGAATCAGGTCACCTATCCGCTGGCGACGACGATGCTGTCGGTGCCCGGCGCGCGCGTCGTGCGGGGCTATTCGTTCGTCGGCTACAGCCTTGTGTACGTGCTGTTCGAGGATGGCACCGACCTTTATTGGGCGCGCAGCCGCGTGCTCGAATATCTGAGCCAGGTGCAGACACAATTGCCAGCGGGCGCAAAGACCGAACTCGGCCCGGACGCGACCGGGGTCGGCTGGATCTACGAATATGCGCTGGTCGACCGGAGCGGTCGCAACGATTTGTCGCAGTTGCGCAGCCTGCAGGACTGGTTCTTGCGCTATGAACTGAAGACCATCCCGGGCGTCAGCGAAGTCGCCGCGGTCGGCGGGATGGTGCGGCAGTATCAGGTCGTGCTCGATCCGGACAAACTGATTGCTTACGGCGTCACGCACGAAGCGGTGATCGACGCCATCAAGCGCGGCAATCAGGAGGCCGGCGGCTCGGTGATCGAGCAAGCCGAGACCGAATATATCGTCCGCGCGAACGGCTATCTCGCCAATCTCGATGACTTCCGCGCGCTGCCGATCAAGACGACGGCGGGCGGTGTGCCCGTCACATTGGCCGATGTCGCGACGGTACAGGTTGGACCCGACATGCGGCGCGGCGTCGCCGAGCTCAACGGCGAAGGCGAGGTTGCAGGCGGCATCATCATTCTCAGATCGGGTGCCAATGCCCGTGCGGCGATCGCTGCGGTCAAGGCAAAGCTCGAAACATTGAAAGCAAGCCTGCCGCCGGGGGTCGAGATCGTCCCGACCTATGACCGCTCGGCGTTGATCGGTCGATCGGTCGACAATCTCACCAGCAAGCTAATCGAGGAGTTCATCGTCGTCGCGGTCGTTTGCGCGCTGTTTCTGTGGCACGTCCGCTCGGCGCTGGTCGCTGTGGTGACGTTGCCGCTCGGCATTCTCGCGGCGTTCATCGTTATGCGCACGCAAGGCATCAACGCCAACATCATGTCGCTCGGTGGGATCGCGATTGCCATCGGCGCGATGGTGGACGCCGCCGTGGTGATGATCGAGAACGCCCACAAGCATCTGGAGCATTGGACAAGGGACAACCCGGACGCCGAACTGAAGGGTGCTGCCCGCTGGGCGGTGATCGCCGAGGCGGCGGCAGAGGTCGGCCCTGCACTGTTTCTCAGCCTGATGATCATCGCGCTGTCGTTCATCCCCGTCTTCGCGCTGCAGGGGCAGGAAGGCCGGCTGTTCGCGCCGCTTGCCTTCACCAAAACCTATGCGATGGCAGCGGCCGCGATCCTGTCGGTGACGCTGGTGCCGGTGCTGATGGGCTATCTGATCCGGGGGCGCATTCCGGCTGAAAGCGCCAACCCGATCAACCGCGTGCTGACCGCACTCTATCGGCCAGCGCTCGACTGGGTGCTGGTCCATCCGAAGCGGACGCTGGTGATTGCGGGCCTCGTCTTTGCGACCAGCCTGTTCCCGCTATCGCAGCTTGGTGGCGAGTTCATGCCGCAAATCGACGAAGGCGACCTGCTCTATATGCCCTCCGCGCTGCCCGGTATCTCGACCGCCAAGGCCGCGCAACTGCTCCAGCAGACCGACAGGCTGATCAAGACGGTTCCCGAGGTCGACAGCGTGTTCGGCAAGGCGGGGCGCGCTGAGACCGCGACCGATCCCGCGCCGATGGAGATGTTCGAGACGACGATCCGGTTCAAGCCACGTGACCAATGGCGTCCGGGGATGACGCCCGACAAGCTGATCGATGCGCTCGACCACGCGGTGAAAGTCCCTGGTCTCGCCAATTTCTGGATACCGCCGATCCGCAACCGGATCGACATGCTCGCCACCGGCATCAAGAGCGCGATCGGGATCAAGGTCGCGGGCGCCGACATCGCCCAGATCGACGCGACCGCCAAGCGGATCGAAACCGTCGCGAAAACCGTGCCTAATGTGTCGTCAGTGCTCGCCGAGCGACTGACCGGCGGGCGTTACATCGATGTCGATATCGATCGTTTTGCCGCCTCACGGTTCGGCATGAACATCGCCGATGTCCAGTCGATCGTTTCCAGCGCGATCGGCGGCGAGACCGTCGGGCAGACGGTCGAGGGGCTCGCACGCTATCCGATCAGCGTGCGCTACCCGCGCGAGCTGCGCGACAGTGCCGACGCGCTACGCAACCTGCGCTTTCTGGCACCCGGTGGACAGCAGGTGACGCTCGGCACCGTCGCCTCGATCAGCACCAGCGAAGGCCCGCCGATGCTGCGAAGCGAAAACGGGCGCCCGGTGACGTGGATCTATGTCGATGCGCGGGGTCGCGACCTGACCTCGATCGTCGCCGATCTGCAGCGGGTCATCTCGCGCGATGTAAAGCTGCCGCCCGGCATCAGCGTCAGTTTTACCGGTCAGTTCGAATATCTCCAGCGCGCCCGCGAGCGGCTGACGGTGGTAGTGCCGGCGACGCTGCTGATCATCTTCGTGCTGCTCTATGTCACGTTCGGACGATTCGACGAGGCGTTGCTGGTGATGGCGACGTTGCCCTTCGCGTTGACTGGTGGATTCTGGTTGCTCTGGCTGCTTGGCTATAACCAATCAGTGGCGACGGCCGTCGGGTTCATCGCGCTGGCGGGCGTCGCGGCGGAGTTTGGCGTGGTGATGCTGATCTATCTCAAACACGCGCTCGCCGATCGCGGCATCGACCCGTCCCCGACCGAGGTCGAGGCAGCGGTGCGCGAGGGCGCGTTGCTGCGCGTTCGCCCCAAAGCGATGACGGTCGCGGTGATCCTGGCGGGGCTGTTCCCCGTGCTAATCGGCACCGGCACGGGTTCGGAGGTTACCAGCCGCATCGCGGCGCCGATGATCGGCGGGATGCTGACCGCACCGCTGCTGTCGATGCTGGTCATTCCCGCCGGGTATCTGCTGATGCGACGGCGTCGATCCCATACCCAAGGTGCAAAAGAAGGAGTTACCGTATGAAAAAGCCAATTCTTGTGATCGCGCCGCTGCTGCTCGCTGCCTGCGACAATCCCGGTGTTGATGCCAAAGGCAACGGCATTGCTGCAACGGCGCAAGCAGATCCCAGGGTCGGCAACGGCGAAGGAACGATCATGGCGATCGATTCCAGTACCGGCAAAATCACCCTCGCGCACGGTCCCGTCGCCGAACTTCACTGGCCCGCGATGACCATGGGTTTCGATGCAAATGGAAATCAGCTCAACGGTTTAAAGGTTGGCGACAAGGTCAAGTTCAGCTTTCGCTGGGATGGAAAGGCCGGAGAGATCGAGTCGATCGACAAGATATAGCGCCGCCAGCCACAGCACTCGTTATGCCCTTCGCCTGATTGTCGAGGGTGAAGAGGCCAAGATCCGCAAGCAATTGGCTCTGGGTGGGTAGCCAAGTTCCCAAAGCACTGTCCGTGCCTTGAAGCGGACAAGCAGACGTTCGGCGACCCGGGTTCGGCAACGGCATCAGCGGCATGGCGAATTATGCCCCCCCTTTGAGGTTGGGGAGCCAACCAAACTCAACGGATAGGCTGAAAGGTATTGATACCTTCGCTCTCGTCCGTCTGCGGCGGCGGCGGAGTCGCACCTGTATCGCGGTAGGATGGCAGATCGGGCGCACCATTCGGTGTCGGCCTCGCCTCCAGCCGGGCGATCATCGCCTTCATCTCGGCGATCTCGCGGACTTGCGCATCGATGATGCCATCCGCCAGTTTGCGGACTTCGGGATCCTTGATGTGCGCCCGCTCGCTGGTCATGATCGCGATCGAGTGGTGCGGAATCATCGCCTTCATCCAGGAAACATCGTCGACGGTTTCCTGACTGCGCACCAAGTATAGCGCTCCTGCGAAAACGACGACGCTGCCCGCCATGATCGCCAGATTGGCGCGCTTGTTCGGATACATCGACCACATGAAGCCGAGCATGATGATCGCCATCACCGCGCCCATATAGATCGCCATCCATGTGCGCGTCTGGCTGTAGAAAACGTGGCTCAAAGCGTAGGTGTTGAGATACATCAGCCCGAACATGACGACCGTAGACGTCGCGATCATCGCTGCGAACCGGCCGTAACCCATCTTCATCTTTTCATCGCTACCCTGCATGTCGCTTCTCCTTTGGCGTTCGTCCGTCGCGCGTCAGAACCAGAAATGCACGCCAGCCACGAAGCTGGTCGATGTCGCATCCTTGCCGTCCGCACGCGCGAACTCAGCGGTTCGCCCGGTTTTCGCGTCGTCGGAAACACCGATATAGGGCGCGAACTCGCGTACGAACTCGTAGCGGAGCCGCAAGCCCAGTTCGGCGTTGGTCAGACCGGCGCCCAACCTGTTCTCGGGCACATCCTGCGCCGACAGATTGAGCTCGACGCGCGGCTGGAGGATCAGCCGCTGAGTGATGCGCTGATCGTAATAGCCTTCGAGGCGCCCGAGGAGATCACCCTTGTCCGAAAGGAACGCTGCGCCCTCGACCTCGAACAGATACGGCGCGAGACCCTCGAAGCCGACTGTCGCGTAGGTGCGCGTCGGCGACGGCTGGAAGTCATGACGGACGCCCGCCTGAAGATTGAAATAAGGACCGATCGCGCGGCTGTAGAGCGCCTGGACCTCGGCGCTGTCGATGCCCTCGCGGAATGTGCCTTCGCCCTCGGTCTTGATTACCAGCCGATTGATGTCGCCCCCGAACCAGCCCTCGCCGTCCCAGCGATAGCCGTCCTTGCCGTCGCGGATCTGATATTCGGCCAGATTGAACATGATCTTGGAGAAATTGCGGCCGCCTTCCTGCCGCATCATCGCCTCGTGCGCCTTGTGGATTTCGGCGGGTGGGAAGAAGCGGTCGGCGTAATGATCGGTGGGAGGCATTGGTGCCGGGGCGTTCCCGGCTGGCAGAGCAGTACCGCTCGCCTGCATGTCGGGCATCGTCATACCTGACATCGCCTTCCCAGATGAGGAGTCGGCCGACGCCTTTTCACCTGACATATCCATGCCCGACATCGGCTGATCGGTCGACGCCTTGGCGGCATCCGACATATCCATCCCGGGCATCGCCATGCTTTCCATCGCCTTCGCTGGCGGTTTTTGAACGGCCACCGGTTTCGCCGCAGGCCGTCTGGTCGTCGGCCTTTTCGCTAGCGTGGTCGGCGGTGCCTTTTTCTTCGCAGGCGGCTTCATCGGCATCTTCATGCCCTTCATGTCCATGCCCTGCATCGACACCTGCGCCGTGGCCGGGACCGCAACGATCACCGCGGCACCAGCAGAAAGCGCGGCGACGACGACGCGGTTCATGCGGCCTCTCCGCGTGGGCGCACGCAGACGACACGCATCATCCCCGCCATCATGTGGTAGAGCAGATGGCAGTGGAACGCCCAGTCGCCAACGGCGTCCGCAGTCAGGTCCCAACTCACCTTGCCGCCCGGCTGGACGATGACCGTGTGCTTGCGCGGCGAATGCTCGCCGTGCCCGGTGACCAGCTCGAAGAAGTGACCGTGCAGGTGGATGGGATGCGCCATCATCGTGTCGTTGATGAGCGTTACCCGCACCCGCTCGCCCTCGATGAACGGGAACGGTTCCATCGTGTCCGACATCTTCACCCCGTCGAACGACCACATGAACCGTTCCATGTTGCCAGTCAGGTGGATGTCGAGCGAACGGGTCGGCGCACGTACGTCGGGGTTGCGCGCCAGCGCCATCAGATCGCGGTAGACCAGCACGCGGTGACCGACATTCTCCAGCACCTGACCGGGCTCGCTGGTGCGATCGACCGGGCTCATCGCGACCGTTTGCACGCCCGGATTCTTCTCGATCTTGGGCGCGTTGGAGAAGTCGCGCATCTTCATGTCCATGCCGGACATGCTCATGCCCTGCATCTTGTCGTCGCGAGCCATGCCCGGCGTCGCGACGTCCTTCTTGCCCATATCCATGCCGGCCATCGCGCCGTCGGCCAGGCCATGCCTGCCGCCTGAACCCGACATGTCCATGCCCGACATGCCGCCCATCGATCCCATACCGCCCATGCCCATGTCCTTCATGGTCGCAAGCGGCCGCTTGCGCAGCGGCGGCACCTCTGCGGCCATACCGGCGCGGGGGGCTAGCGTCGCGCGCGCCATGCCCGAACGATCGACCGCCTCGCCAACGAAGGTGTAGGCCCGGTCGTCGGTCGGCTCGACGACGGCGTCGTAGGTCTCCGCGACCCCGATCTGGAATTCGTCGACCGTGACCGGGCGGACGTTCTGGCCGTCGGCCTGGACGATGGTGAGCTTCAGCCCCGGAATGCGGACGTTGAAGGTCGTCATCGACGACGCGTTGATGATCCGCAGCCGCACGCGCTCGCCAGGTTTGAACAACGCGGTCCAGTTATCCTGTGGCCCGTGCCCGTTGACGAGGAAATTGTAGGTCGATCCGTTGGCGTCGGAAATGTCGGTCGGGTCCATCCGCATCCCGCCCCACATGACGCGTTGGTCGAGCGACTGGTTCTTGCCGGCCAACAGTCCAGAGAGCGTCTGCTTCTGGTAATTGAAATAGCCCGGCATCAGCTTCATTTTCCGGAAGATCGCTTCCGGCGACATCTGGCTGTGATCGGACAGCACGATGACATGCTCGCGGTCGAACCCGACCGGATCGGTGCCCGCGGGATCGATCACGATCGGACCGTAATGGCCGAGCTGCTCCTGCATCCCCGAATGGCTGTGATACCAATAGGTGCCAGCCTGCTTGATCGGGAATTCATACACGAATTTTGATCGCGGCTTGATGCCGGGAAACGAGATGCCGGGCACGCCATCGAACTGCATCGGCACGAGCAGGCCGTGCCAGTGGATCGAGCTGTCCTCGTCGAGATCGTTGATGACATTGAGGCGAACATTCTGACCCTCTCGCAGGCGGATCAGGGGCCCAGGCACAGTGCCGTTGATCCCTATTGCGCGGGATGGGCGACCGTCGATCATCATTGTCTGACGCGCGATCTTGAGTGGGACGAGGCAACCGTATATTATTGAGAATACGTTATAATTTGTGGCGAAACCGCAAAGTGTGTAAGGATTTGTGTAAGTGTTAGACCAAACGAGCCGGTGCCAAAGGCGTAGACCGACGGGCCGGGATTGATGTTGGCTGTTATTCTTTGGCATCGAAATTGCCCGCCTTGATCGCGATCGGGTTTGCCGTCGGATAGAATTGAACAAACGTCGTTTGCGTCGCGGCATGCTGCTGGTGACACGAATAGCAGCTGCCGAAGTTGGCAGCACCCGCGCAGGCTTGTTGCGGTCGACCTCGAAAAAGCCCCAACCCGATGGAAAACCGTTCCGGTCTCGAATGTGAAGGTCGAGATAGGCGCGCTGCTCGGTCAGGAATTGGCCGGTCTGCTCGGCTTCTGGGCCTTTCGCATTTGCCGACCAGAGCGCGTGAGCGGCATTCTAGCGAATGCAGGACGGGACAACATCGCGTTCGAACTCGTCGACTGGAACTAACTTGCCGGCGCAGGCCGAGACCCCGTCAGCGACGCTGTAGATTTTTTCCGCAACATCGGTTTGGCCGCGCCCGCGTTCGCTGCCTTGGGTAAAAGCGCTCGTGCCGACATTGTCGAAAAGGTAACCGCGATCGCAGAAAGTCATCGGCCAGGAGACGAGACACGAAAATCTACCAGCAGCGCATTGTCATCGAGCGCATGTTCTGCCGCGTGAAGGGTCGCAACGCGCTTCGATCGCAACATTAAAACATCCCGGCGGCCATCGCCGCTAGCGTCATCTGGTGGCTACAATTACTCTGGACGCTGATAAGAACCCTTTTCAGATAAAAGATGAGCCTATGTCAGAAGCTGCGAACTCCCGCAGCAAGGACGGGTAGGCGCTCATATCCGGCTCTTTCGCGAACCCGTGCTTTGCAGGTGTTGATGCCCAGGACAGTTTCTCGCTGGTCCAGACTTCTATAAAGGGCTCAAACCAAGACGGGTCATCAAGCATCATGGCGCGGACATTTATATAGCCTGCGTCAGGCTCCTTTTTGGTAAAAACCCACGCTTTGCACCAGTCGCAATGCATGTAAGGTTCCTTGGGGTTTCGCAAACCGCCAGGCACTGGATTTCCTTCGACAATGTTGAAGGCAGCCGATGGAACGGCAACAGTTAGGGAAAAAGCGCTGGCCGTCATAATCTGACAACCTCGGCAATGACATGCGTGGGTCATAAGGGGTCGAGCATCAATTTGGAACCGCGTTCGACCGCACCGACAGCCCCCTTTGAGAGGCAAATTTAATTTGTGTATCGTCATCAACTCAACATAACAAAGCGTAACGATTTTTGGAAATATTTTCATCCCGCGCCGATCGGACGGAGCTGTAATTTTCTGACGCGAAACGGCCTGCGAGATAGCCGGCAGATCGTCTAAAAGCGGACTTGTACAGGAATTGCCGAAGGAGTGTGTTCTGAAGGTTCAAAGGTTTGCGGCATTCACGTGCAATGGCTCTGGTGGAAATCCTGCTGGCGTAGTGATCTGCGACAAGTTGCCGGATTCTGATGAAATGCAGAGGATCGCCTCGGACGTCGGATATTCTGAGACTGTTTTCGCTGCGCCAACTGTCACCGGCTATCGCGTCAGATACTTTGCGCCAGAAGCAGAGGTTTCTTTCTGTGGTCATGCTACGATTGCTTTGGGTGCTGCGCTGTTCAACTGCGGTGAGAATGGACCGATCAACCTGGAATTGAACGAAGGTGAAGCAACCGTAGAGGGTTTCGGGGACGGGACTCAATTGAGCGCTATTTTAACTTCCGCGCCAACACGGAATGAACCAGCGTCAAGCGTACTAATTAATCGATCACTAGAGCTTTTCTCGCTGACAAAAACTGACCTTGACGATAATATTCCGCCCGCGATTATTGATGCAGGGGCGCGCCATTTATTGCTTGCGCTTCGCGATCGTGAGCGCCTCGCTGCGATGAGGTACGATATGCTGATGGGCGCGCAGTTGATGCGCGAATGGGACCTCGCGACGATCAGTTTGGTCCAAGCCGAAAGCACTTCGCGTTTTCATGCTCGCAACCCGTTCGCGGCTGGCGGTGTTTACGAAGATCCAGCCACCGGAGCAGCCGCAGCGGCGCTCGTGGCCTATCTTCGTCACCTAGCCATTATTAGCGATGAAACGATCGAAGTGATTCAAGGTGAAGATATGGGAGTGCCCTGCCAGCTTTACGCCAATGCTTCCTCTACGCCCGGTGGGCGCGCGCAAGTCACAGGCCGGGTTAGAGCGATAGCGTAACGGCGGGCTATCGGCTTTCAATATGATGCCGGCCGGTTGCAACACCAGACCTGGAAGACATCATTTGCAGTCCCACCGCCTGTTCGCTGCATGGCCGCATACGGCCGCGCCTCAGAGACGATCGGACTGACGCGGAGTAGGTGATCGTCGCGCCGCTCGTGCCGACGGCGTGCGTTCAAGTGCGGCGTTATTGAGCTGCCCCCGGTGCCGCCTACAATGAGCGGGCAGATACTATGCTCCCCGCGTGAAGCTCGTTTCGAAGAGCGCAAGGTCGGCGGGCGCAACGTCAGAGACCGCGTAGTAGGAGAGGCCGTCCCGTATCCAGTGGCGAACCGAATATCCCTCCATCTGCATAGTCGTCGCAGGATCGTCCGACGTGGCCGGCCACACGAAAAGGTTTATCGTGTGGAGCCTGCGACGATAGATGATCGCGGCAACCGTCCGGTCCCCGATATAATCCAGTCGCCCGCCGACCAGCGGAAATCCCTGAGCTGCCAAATTTGGTGTCGGGGGCGAGAAATTGATCTTGCCGTTGAACCAGGGTTTGACGAGATGCCGGTCGGACGTCGGGATATCGACCAGATGATCCGCCAGGAGCGAGCGGACATGGCTCGCAACGAGCTGCTGCTCCAACTCCGGGGAAACGGGCTGCGCGGTTGTCAGCATCAACGCGAGGCTAGCCGCCATTGCCACTCCTGCACCGCCACCTGCCCAACCGAGCCGCGCCCGCCAGGGATTGGCGCGGGTGGGCGCCGGCAGGACGGATTCGATCCGGTCGATCAGGCCGATGGGGGCTTTATATCGCAACGCCTCGTCCCGCAGCACGCCATGCAACGCGCGCAGCCGTTCGAACCGCGCCGCGCAATCGCTGCAACCGCGCAAATGCGTCTCGATCGCCGCGGCGTTGGCCGCGTCCAGTTCGTTGTCGAGCAACGCATGCAACAGCATCTCCCGATCGGCGCATGATGTCATCGCTGGCGCTCCTCCCGGATTTCATCGCGCAGCGGCAGCAGCAGATTCGTCAGCATGTCGCGCGCGCGGGCGAGCCGCGACATGACCGTTCCGATCGGGACACCGGTCATCGTCGCAATCTCGCGATACGAAAAATCTTCCATCTCGCGCAGCAACAGCGTTTCGCGGAACGGCTCGGGCAGATCGGCGATCACGCCGCGCACCGTGTCGACCTCACGCGCGCGCGCCAGCCCGGTTTCGGGCGTATCGCCATCATCGGCGACATTCGCCACGGCGAGTGCCTGGGTTTCGGATAGTGCGACCTCGGACATCACCACTCGCTCGCGGCGCACTTGTTCGTTCACGCGGTCGTGCCAGCAATTGCGCAGGATCGCGAACAGCCAGGCGCGGGCCGATCCGTCACGATAGGTATCGATCGCCCTAAACGCGCGCAGAAACGCTTCCTGCACGACATCCTCGGCAAGGCTCGTATCGCCCGCCAAATAACGGGCAAGGTTGTAGGCGGCGTCGAGGTGCGGCAGCATCAGCTCACGGAAACGCAGTTGAGGATCTGGCGCTCCGTCCCGCCCGCCGATCAGTCTGGGCCGAAAGCCGCCGATCACTCTTCGCTCCTTCGACTAGCGCGCCATAACCACGATCTTGCCCGTCATCATCGGATGGAGCGAGCAGAAATAGGCGACCGCGCCCGGCTTGGTGAAAGTGACGCTGAACGACTGGCCGGTGTCGAGTACCTTCGACCGGAAGCTCTTGTCGGTTGCAACGACGGTGTGCGGAATGTCGTCATCATTGGTCCAGGTCATTGTTTGGCCGACCCTTAGGGTCAATATCTTGGGTCCGAACGTAAAATTCGAGATGTGCACCGCCGCAGGAACCGGGGCGGGCGCCAGGGCCGAGAGTGCGATGGCGGCAGGTACGGCGAGCACGGTACAACAGACCGCAAAGGCTAGACGATTCATCGAGGGGCCTTTCAGGCGAGCGTGGAATCGACGAGCGCGATACGATGGTCGCCCCGCACGAACGTAACGTCGGTGATCCCCAGTAGATTGCGCAACTGGCCCGGCGGGACGAGTTGCGGGCCGGGCGAGGGAGCCGTGCCGGGCATTGGCTGAGGAAATGCGGTGGAACGGGCCGTATGGAACGTCATCCGCCCTTCGACCTTCTGGGCGATCTGATGGATGTGGCCGTTGAGAATCGTCACCGACCCAAACCGGCGCAGCAAACCAAGTGCGTTTTGGGCGTCATCTGTGCCCCAGCCCCATTCGGCATAGACCGTCCATAGCGGAATGTGCGCGAACACGACGATCGGCGTGGAAGCCGAGAGTCCGGCGAGATCGCGCCTGAGCCACAGCATCTGTTCCGCACCGAGATTGCCCATCCCGCCGGGCTTCAAATCGGCGACATTGACCAGCCCGACGAAATGGACACCGCCATGATCGAAGCAGAACCAGCCCGCGCCCTTGCTGCCCTTGCCGTAGCGCGACAGGAAAGCCTTGCCGCCGCCTTCGTCGACCATGTCATGCTCGCCAGGTACGAAATAGGTCTGGATGCCGCATTCGCGCAGGATCTGGTCGGCGTCGTCGAATTCCTCGTCGCGCGAGAGCTGCGAGATGTCGCCGGTGTGGATGATGAAATCCGGTTTAACGGCTAGCGCCTGCACTTTGGCGATCGCTTCGCGATAGGTGGTGCGGGCGTCGGGATTGGCCGGCTTGGAAAAACCGATATGGCTGTCGCTTAGCTGCAGGAAGCTAAAGCTGGCCGGCGATTTAGCCGGGCTCGCCACCGCGACATCGATGATCGCGCTCGACGCAATCCCGCCATGCAATGCCCATAGGGCTCCAGTCCCGGCCCAGGCCATGCATTTCAGCGCTTCGCGGCGGTCTGTTCGGATATCGTCGTCCATCGGTCACTCCAGGGTGGGTCTGAAGCCAAGACCGGCGTGAGCCGATGTTTATTCCCGCCGACGCAAATTATAATGCGCATGAAACAGTAAGGGGCGCCTAGCTGCTATTCGACTAGCCACGGGCATTGGCCCAAATCGGCGGCGTTCCGGTCTGTACCCTCTCGCCGTTCTCCGCAGCGACTTGAGCATCAGCGTTTGCGTGATATCAGATGATCGCGGTCGCGCGACGAAACTTGGAGCACTAGCGAACCCTCAAGGCTGCAAGACCAGCTTTCCCATGGTCCCGCGTTGCTCGAGATCGCGGTGCGCTTCGGCGACGCGCGCCAGCGGATAGGAACCGCCGATCGTGACGCGCAGCGCGCCGGACACGACCAGGTCGAACAAGGCGGCGAGATCGGTCCTCAGACTCTCTGGCGTCAAAAGTGGCGCAAGCGCGAATCCGGTTAGCGACTGATTCTTGAAGATCAGCCCGAGCAGTTCGGGGACGCCGAGCTGGAACTGTTGTATGTTCAACGCGCCATAAACGATCATCTGGCCAAGCGGTGCCAGCGCAACAAGGCTGGTCATAGTGATCGCGCCGCCGACCGATTCATAGACGATGTCCGGCCCCGCCCCGCCCAGTGCATCGTCCAATGCAGTCGCCCAATCGGCCTGGGTGTAATCGATCCCGATATCCGCACCGAGCGATCTGGCAAAGTCGAGCTTGGTATCGGTGCTAGCCGTGGCGACGATCGTCTTCGCCCCAGCCTGTCGCGCGAGTTGGACGAGCAGCGAGCCAACCCCGCCGGCGGCGGCATTGATCAGAACCGTCTTGCCCGCTGGTGCCGCCTGTTTCACCAGATATGCCGCCGTCAGGCCCTGCACCATCAATGCTGCCGCCTCTTCGAAGGACAGCTCATCCGGCAGGGGCACGACGAACTCTGCGGGGATCACGACATACTCGGCATAGCCTCCGAGATGCAGGCCAGCGGCAAACAATGGCGCTGCGACGCGCGCACCGATTTCAAATCCACGCACCTCTTCACCAAAAGCTTCGATCACACCGGCCGCTTCCACGCCGGGGATGGAAGGCAATGGCGGCGTCATCGCGTAGCGATCCTCGCGCATCAGTGTTTCTGCGAAATTGATCCCTGCGGCGCGCACGCGGACGAGGATTTCGCCTGGGCCTGGAATGGGGGTTGGCAGCTCAACAAGGCGAAGTACGTCAGGACCACCGAAGCGGGTGAGATGAACGGCTTTCATGGAAAATCTCTCAGATGGGATTGCTGTGAGGCTGCATCTGGCAATAAAGCACCCTATGGTTCTACAGACTAATTTGTACCATACACACTAAAAGGTAACTATGGCGGATCTCATCAAACGATTGCCGGTCCTGCCGGCAGAGCGGGCGCTGAAGGTGATCGCCGGTCGCTGGAAACCGATCATCCTCTATCATCTGTTCGATGGCCCAAGACGCCTGTCTGATCTGAAGCGGCAGATGCCGGAGATCAGCCAGAAGGTACTGATCCAACAGCTGCGCGAGATGGAAGAGCATGGCATCGTCCACCGCGAAGTCTTTCGACAGGTGCCTCCCCGGGTCGATTACAGCGCGACACCGCTGGGCCTGAGCCTTGAGCCGGTCTTGCTCGCGCTGTGCGACTGGGGCCGTCATCACGCCGCTGAACTCGACGACCTCGACCGGCTAGCGGATTGCGCCGCTACGCCCGCAAGAGAGCGTGCCGCGCGTCAACGGGCAGGTGTGTCCGACCTTTCGAGAATCGGCGCGGTATCGAGCGTGAGTAGCCGCTCAACATAGTCTTCGAGATACACCGCCCGCTCCACTGCATTGATCCGGCCGGGTCCATAGACCACGAACGGTTCGATGACGCTAAATCCCGTAAAAGCGAAAATGCCGCGATGGACGGAGTACAGCACGTCCTCGATCGGCGCATAGACCCCGTCAGCCGAGTAGACATTTTCCAGACCGCCGACCGACACCGCACACATTGCGCGCTTGCCCGCGAAGAAGCCGCCCTCAAACCAACGACCACCGCCATAGGCCCGGCCAACAGCGAAGACCCGGTCGACCCAGCCTTTCAAGATGGCGGGCAGGCCGAGCCACCAAATCGGGAACTGGAACACCAGCACATCGCACCAGGCGAGCTTGTCCATCTCGACCTGAAGATCGGGCACGAAACCGTCATTGGCACTGGCCAGCGCCTCTTCGGCCTGCTGGCGCAATTCGTCCGGATTGGCGATGGTGACAAAATTGCGCCGATCCGACACCGGATCAAAGCCCATAGCGTAGAGGTCCGACACCTCCACCTCGTGTCCGGCGGCGGTCAGCGCGGCAATACCAGCGCGCAGCATGGAGCCGTTGAAGCTAGTCGGTTCAGCGTGGGCAAAAATGATCAAAACCCGCATCAATATCCCTTCATAACCACACTGCACTTAGCTCGACCCGGCCGCGCTATGTCCGCTTCGCGCTGCTCGTAGTTTCGGTGGGCTTGCTCGACAAGATGGAGCTGAAGCTTAACGCAATGTAGGGGTGATTCGTGGATGGCCGGAATCCGATGACTGAACCGCCCCGGGTCTGTCGGAGGCTAAAATCGGACAACCGACCTGCCGAGAGGGGAATTGAACCTTTCTGTCCGCGCCCGATTCATCGCAGGTCTTGTCTATCTAATGGTGCGGGCGGTCGGGCTCTCTAACCATTCGAACGACTGTCAGATCGCCACCCCAATCCCTCTGTTTGGCGGGATTGTGCCGGCTGCCGAGAACATTCTTACTCCGAAGGAATAAGCGCTCCGCTGATGCAGGCTCCAGCCCCCGTGCGGTCGGCTTCTAGGAGCCTGCAAAATTTGATGGTGCGGGCGGTGGGAATCGAACCCACACTCCTCTCGGAACTGGATTTTGAATCGCTTTTGATTCTATAGTTTATTTATCTAAATTGCTCATATATATAAGTTATTTATTGGATTTACGTGCTTGTGTGCTAATCGCTGTGCTAATCCGGCAAAAAGTTTCGGTCGCATTATCTGATGAAGATTGTTGCATGATCGGACAAAGTGATTGCGCTCCAAGTGCCCTGCCACATCTCGTTCACTCGGTTGGGATTGGTGTGGAACTGGTCGGCAGCCTTGATCACGACATTGGCCGGGCTAGTGATCAGATCATGGGCCTTCAGCGACTCACCACTTCGCCGATCCGCCCATTCGCGCGCGCAGACAGTAAATTTTCGCCGCGGATCGGCATTGTGCTCAAGCCGACGGACGAAGTCAGTCTGTACGGGTCATACGCCCGATCGTTCCAACCCCGCTCGGGCGATCAGTCTGTCGAGGGTTAAACTGCCGACGAGCGCAATCTCGAACCCGAATCTTATCAGAACTACGAAGTCGGCGCGAAATGGCAGCCCACCCCCGCGCTGATTGCAACGGTGGCGGCGTTTCGCCTCGACCGCACCAATGCGACCAGGCCCGCTCCAAACAATCCGCTGCTGCTCAACATCGCCGCGACCAGGACCGAGGGGGTCGAGGCCGAGGTAACGGGGCGACTGTTGCCGACCCTGAACGTGAGCGCCAGTTACACCTGGCTCGATGCCCGCCTGCGCGATGTCGTTCGTCTAGCGCAAACGCCGCGCGCGCGCCTCCATCTGGGCACGCTGGCAGGCAACCCCACGCCTCGGACTTGCCGCAGGCGTGGTTCACCAATCGACCCAGTTGTCTGCTATCCTTACCGAGCCCACTACCACATTGCTGCCGGCCTTCACCCGGCTCGATGCGGCGCTGTCCTGCCGCGTCTCGGAGCGTACCCAAATCCAAGTTAATGTCGAGAATTTGACGAATGCCTCTATTTCTCCGATGCGTACGACAACAACAACATCTCAACTGGAGCACCGGTCAACGTCCGGCTGACCATACGGACGGAATCTTGAACCGGCCCGATCACCCGGCCCTTATCTCGCGACTGCTGTGGCCCGGACCGTCCAGCACGGCCCGGGCCTGAGAGGCGCTCGATTCAGTACCCGTAATATCCGTTATTGCCGCGATTATAATAGCCGCGGTTATAATAGCGGCGCTGCCATGCCCGCCGGTCCTGGCGCTGATGCTGACGTGCAAGCTGATAATCGGACTGCGCGTGTTCGTACTGCAATTCCTGATGGAGCTGTCGATGCTCGCGGCGGCTCAGCCCCTGATCGTGGGCATCAGCATGCACCTCGTCGAGTTCATCGTGATTGTCGTCATGCTCATCCTCAAGGCGTTCATGCCGTTGGTCGTGCTGGCTATAGCCATAACCATAGGCGCTTTGCGCCGATGCTGCTGACGGCAGCATCGCAGCAAACACAACAATGCCAAACGCAGAAATTATCGCTCCATTCTTCATCTCACTGTCCTCTCGCCATACTCTGGCGAGGACATTGCAGATCCGCTGTGCATCCGTGCTGAACAAACGTTTTATGCTGCGTTCATCCAACAGGCGGTGCGTGAGCTAAATCATCACCCGCTCTACCCCATCGAGCGTCACGTCATCCGGCGGGCGTCATAGAGCTCGGTGGTGCGGGTGGAGGTATGGTTCGCCATCGTCGCGGCGCGCTCCAGCGTCCCGCCATTTTTCAGACAGGCGGTCATCCCGGTCGGGCGCGCGGAACGAGTGGTTGCCGACCGCCGTCTTGATCTCGGCCGCGACCGCGCGCCGCCGCCCCATCTGGAACGCATTGGCCTGGGGCACAGGGGTATCGCTTCGATGCCCGGTTAACGCCGTGCCAGCATCGCCTTCATCTGCGCGATCTCCTCGCGCTGCGACTTGATGATGTTAGTGCAAAGCGCAGCGACCTGCGGATCGCTGAGCTTTGCCTGTTCGCACATCAGGATCGCACCCGAATGATGCGGGATCATCGAGCGGAGGAAAGCGCTGTCGGCGATCGTCGTCTGCGTGCGGATCAGGGCGAAGCATCCGAAAAAGGTCACGAGCGAGCCACCAATCAGGACGGTGTTCACCGTTTTGGATTTGAACATGCCGGGCATGAAGACGATCATCAACACGACCATCGGCGCGACCATCATCAACGTCATGTAGACCATGTTCAGATTGTTGTAGAAGCTCGACAACCGGTCGATCATGACGAACATCACCATATACATGATCACGCCGCCGATCGCGGTCTGGATAGCGAGGCTCCGGTAGGCACCGTTCATGTTCACGGGTAATCTCCCGACAGGGACGCCCGTCGCGCATGGGCACGACAGGCGCTCCTAGGTTCCTAGTTATTGCGCCGGCTTGCCGTGGCTGCGCAGCCAGCCTTGCAGCTCGCCGATGTCCTTCTTCTGCATGTCGATGGTCATCTGCGCCATACGCTTTGTCTCGGCATTCTGTGCCTGCGCGAGCGCGACGCGCGACATGGCGATCGCACCGCGATGATGCTCGATCATCTTGCGCGTCCATTTCTCCGACGCGTCGCCAGCCTTGGCGCTCATCATCTTCATGTGCATGTCCATCTCTGCCTTGCGGTAAGGGTTCGACGGATCGTTCATCATCATGCCGTGATCCATGCCCGGCTTCGTCGGCTTGTGTTCGTGCGCGAGTGCGGGAACAGCGAGCGTGAGCGCCATCGCGGCGAATGTCCTCTTCAATATCATCGGTTCGGTCCTTAGCTGCGTTGGCCCCCGCCTGTCGGAAACCCAGCGAGCGCGGCTCGGTTGCAACACGCGCCATCAGGCAATCTCGAAAACCAGCCCGTTATCGGACCTTGAAGTTAAATGTACCGTCCTTGCGTTCGCCGTCGCTGGTCTTGGCGTGCCAGGCAACGAGATAAGAACCAGTCGTCAAAGGTCGCTTGAGCGGCGCGATGAGCGTTTGCCCGTCGGGGCCAAGGGCCGTGGCAACACTTACAGGCATCGGGGCTGCGAGCTTGGAGCCCGGCCGGACGGTGATGAACAACTGAAGCGACGACCCCTTCGCGACCAGCTTCTCGTCGAACCGTAGCTGGAGCTTGGTCGGCCCTGCGACGGTCGCATTGGCGGCAGGACTTGACGCCGTCAGTTTGGCGTGGGCATTCGCGGACGCTGCTGAAAGCGATCCCCCCGCAATTGCGATGGCGATGAGCGATGCATTGAAATACCGCATTTCGGAGATCCTTTGAAGAGCTGCTCTACAACGCAATACGCAGCGCAACAGCCTATCCCTCACTTCTTGCGCAACGCCATTCACATTTTTACAAAAAATATTGAGGGCTGGGTCGTCGGGCTGCGTAATGGCTTTGAGAACCTGGAAGATCACCCTCAATGCACCACACTGGCCTCCGGGCGGCTGCGATATTGGTTATGGCAGTAATGTCAGCACCCACGATGGCCGATGCTCAGGAAGCGGCGGCCCCGATTGCAGTGAGGACTTTGCGCGATGCGGTCGAGGTGGCCGTTGCGCAATCTTCCGAGGCTGCCGGCCTGCCCGCGCTTCGCGCGCAGGCCGAAGCACTGCGCCGAAGCGGCCGCGGGCCGTTCGTCGGCCCGCCCGTCCTCTCCGCAGATCTTTTGACCCGGTCTCAAGGCATCATCGAGGAGGAGACGTCGGTCTCGGCCGGCATTCGCTGGCCCGGAGAAGGCAAGGCCATCCGCAGCTATGCCGGTCGCGCAGGCGATGCCGCACAATCGGGCATCGAGGCGGCCCGCCTGCGGATCGCGGGCGACGTGCGCGACGCTTGGTGGTCGCTGGCGGCGGCGCGCGCATCGGTCGCGGTCGATCGCGATCAGGTCGGCATCGCCGCGACCACCGCCAGCCAGGTGGCACGGCTGGTGGGTGCCGGCGAGCAGGCGCGGCGCGATATGTTGCTCGCCCAAGCCGAGGCGTCGGCAGCGGAATCGCGGCTGTCGCAAGCGCAAGCCGAACTGGCGCGGGCCGAAGCTGCCTATGCCGCGCTTGCTGGGCCACCGCCCGACGAGTTACCGCCGGAAAGCCAAGCCAACGTCACCGATCCGGAAAATAGCCCGGCCCTGCGCGCCGCCCTTGATCGCGCAGCACTCGCCGATGCGCGCGCGACCAGCCTGACTTATGGCGCGCGTCTGCGCCTGGAAGGGACGGTCGGGATCAGGCGCGAACGTGGCGGGGTCGGCGATCCGAACGTGCCGACAGAGCCATTTCGTAACGCACTGCTCCTGGGCATTCGGGTGCCGCTCGGGCGCAATCAGTCGGCGGTGGCCGATGCGGCGTCGGCGCGGTCCACTGCGCTCGGCGCTAGTGCTGAGGCAAACCGCTTGCGGCTTCGTCTTGTTGCCGAGCAACGCGCCGCACGGGCTCGACTGGATGCCACAACTCGCTCGCTCGACCAGGCACGGTCGCGCCGGGATGCGCTCGCCGAGGCGCTGTCACTCACCGAACGTGGCCGTCGCGAGGGCGAAATCGGTTTCATCGAGGCGCTTCGCGCGCGACAGGCGTTGTCCGAGGCCGAACGCGACCTTGCGGCCGCGAAGGTCGCCCGGTTCGCGGCAATATCTTCCTTCAATCAAGCGATGGGCGTTCTGCCATGATCAAACGCATCTGGATGGCGCTGGCCGCGCTGGCGATGGTCGCGAGCTCCTCTTTGGCGATGGCTCACGGGGATGAAGATCACGGTGCTGCCGCTACGCCGGTCGGCGTGTCGATCGCGCCGCGCATGGAAGCGGCAACCGATGCGCTCGAACTGGTCGCGGCCGCCAAGGCGGACGATCTGACGATCTGGATCGACGGCTTTGCCGACAACGTACCGGTGACAGGCGCGACTGTCAGCGTCACCGTCGATGGTAAGACCGGGCAGGCGAAGGCGGCGAACGGCATCTATACCTATTCTGACGATGGCCTTCAAAAGCCGGGCGCGCATGAACTGTCATTTCTGGTGAGCCATGACGGGGCGTTCGAATCACTTTCCGGCACTTTGACGGTTCCTACATCCGCCGCGGACACGACGGCGGGACCACCAATCTGGCGATGGTTATTGATCGCGGCATTGGTGGTGATTGTGCTGGCCGGTGCTTGGTATTGGCGCTCGCGCCGACTGATCGCCACTGGGTTGGCCGTGCTTGTTGGCGTGCAGTTGCTGTTCGGCGTGCCCGTTGGGCCTGCCCCAGTTGCCGCGCATGGTGACGAAGATCATGGTGCGGCACCTGCTGTCCCTGCCGGATCGGGCGAAGCTGCTGTGAAAACGTCAGACGGCAAGCTGTTCTGCCCGAAATCGGTGCAGCGGATCATCGGCATCCGAACCGTGCTCGCGGCGGCGGGCGAAGCGCAGCCGACGACGAGCCTGACCGGCAAGATCGTAGCCGATCCGCAGCGCGGCGGGCTCATTCAGAGCGCAACTGGCGGGCGAATCGGTGCGCCAGCATCGGGACTACCGATTATCGGGCAGGCGGTGCGTGCCGGGCAGGTGCTGGGCTTTGTCGCGCCGCCCTTGCAGGCAATCGATCGCGCTGACCTGGCACGCGAGCTCAGCGATCTCGACCAGCAGATCGCCCTCGCCGCCAACAGTGCAGCGCGTTTACGCCGTCTAGAAGGCGTCGTGCCGCGTCGGCAAATCGAAGAGGCCGGAATTACCCTGCAGGGCCTCCAGCGCCGTCGCGCGGCGCTCGGTCAAGCGCGCAGCGCGCGCGAAGTGCTGGTGTCGCCGATCGATGGTGTGATCGCGTCATCCTCGGTACGCGTCGGGCAGGTGGTGAGTGCTGAAACCACGCTGTTCGAAATCGTTGATCGCTCGCGGCTTTATGTCGAGGCCAATTTGTTCGACCGCCGCGCGCTGGGACCCGGCGCGAAAGCCATTGGCAAGACCGCCGACGGCACGACCTTCGATCTCGTGTTCCAAGGGGCGGGGCTCATCGATCGCGGACGTGCCGCGCCCGCGTTGTTTCGGGTAATCGGTGTTCCCGCCAATCTCCGGATCGGTGAGCCGATTACGATCGACGCGCCACTCGGTGGCACCGTCGCGGGGGTGATCGTGCCGCGAACTGCCTTGCTGTCGAGCGCCAACGGACTCCCTTCCGTTTTCGTCAAAACCCACGCCGAGCTGTTCGAGCAACGCAGCGTGAAATCTGCACCCGTCGATGCGGGTCGCGTTGCGCTCCTCTCGAACGTGAAGCCCGGCGAGCGCGTCGTGACGGCGGGAGCCGAACTGCTCGGTCAGGTGCGCTAGGCGATGTTCGACCGGCTCGTCGCCTTTTCACTCCGTAACCGTGTCCTTACACTGTTTCTCGCGTTCGCGCTGATGGCGTTTGGCGGGCTGTCGGTGAGCCGGCTGCCCGTCGATGTGCTGCCCAATCTCAATCGGCCGGTCGTTACGATCCTAACAGAGTCCCCCGGTCTCGCCCCGCCCGAAGTCGAAACGCTGGTGACACGCCCAATCGAGACGTCGATGAGCGGTGTCCCCGGGGTCGAGCGGGTCCGTTCGGTCTCGGGCATCGGTCTGTCTATCGTCTATGTCGAGTTTGGCTGGAAGGAAGATGTCTACCGCGCGCGCCAGCAGGTCGCCGAACGACTGACGCTGGTGCGCGAACAGATACCGCCCGCTGTCGTCCCACAAATGGGGCCGGTCACCTCGATCATGGGCGAGATCATGCTGGTCGCGATCCCCTATGGGCGGGCAAGTCCGATGCAGGCCCGCGAGATCGCCGATTTCCAGATACGGCCGCGCCTGCTCGCGATCCCCGGCGTCGCGCAGGTCATTCCGATCGGTGGCGAGGTTCGGCAGTACCGCGTTTCGCCCGATCTCGCGGCGATGAATGCCGTCGGCGTCAAATTGAAGGACATGGAGGACGCGCTTCGTGCCTTTGGGACCAACACCGGCGGCGGCTTCGTCGATCAATATGAACGCGAGTTTCTTATCCGCAACGTTGCTCGGACGACGCGGATCGAGGATCTGCAGCAGCTCGTTGTCGCCAGCAACGCCAATGGTCCAGTCCGTTTGTCGCAGATTGCCAAGGTCGACTTCGCCGCCGCGTTCCGGCGCGGCGATGCGGGTTATGACGGCCAACCCGCCGTAGTCATCGCGATCCAGAAACAGCCAGACGCCGCGACTGTGGCCGTGACCGACGAGGTCGAGAAGGCGCTCAAGGAAATTACCGCCACGCTGCCCAACGGGCTGCGCGCCGATCGCGTACAGTTCCGTCAGGCGAATTTCATCCAGACTTCGATCGGGACCCTGGAACGCGCGCTCATCGAGGCAGGGATCGTCGTCTCGATCGTGCTGTTCGTGTTCCTGCTCAACTGGCGCACGACCGCGATTTCGCTTGTGGCGCTGCCGGTATCGATCCTTATAACCGCCGTCGTCTTCGAAGCGTTCGGGCTATCGATCAACACGATGACGCTCGGCGGGCTGGCGATCGCGATTGGCGAACTGGTCGATGATGCGGTGGTCGGCGTCGAGAATGTTTATCGTCGCCTGCGCGAAAATGCACTCGACGCGGAACCCAAGCCCGCGCTGGCCGTCATTGCGCACGCGACCGGCGAAGTCCGGTCCGGGATCATCTATGCCACCGCGATCATCATTCTCGTCTTTCTGCCGTTGTTCTTCCTCGGCGGGGTCGAGGGCCGCCTCTTCCAGCCGCTCGGCGTCGCTTATGTCATTTCGATCCTCGCCAGTCTTGTCACCTCGATCACCCTGACGCCGGTGCTCTGCTATTATCTGCTGCCCAAATTGGCGGCGACGCGCGGCGAAGCGGCGGAATCGGGGCTCGTCCGAAGGCTCAAAAACGGTAACAGTCGGCTGCTCGGCTGGGGTTTCCGCCACGCAAAGGGCATTCTTATCGCCGGTGGAATCGCCACCGCGATCGCGGTCCTTGGTGCGGCGAACTTGCCCAAGGCATTCCTGCCGACCTTCAACGAAGGCAGTTTCGTCGTCAGCCTCGCGTTCCAGCCGGGGATTTCGCTCGAACAATCGAGCAAGCTTGGAAGCACCGCCGAAAAACTGCTGCTGCAAATCCCCGACGTCGCCAGCGTCAGCCGCCGCACCGGCCGCGCCGAGCTCGATGAGCACGCCGAAGGCGTCCATTCGAGCGAGATCGACGTCGCTTTGAAGCCCGACACGGCCAATCGCGAAATCGTGGCGCGCGCCATCCGCGAACGCCTCGCAATCCTGCCCGGCTCTGTCACGGTCGGCGCGCCGATTGGGCACCGCATCGACCACCTGCTTTCCGGGGTGACCGCACAGATCGTCGTCAAGATCTTCGCCGAGGATCTCGATGCGCTACGCACGACCGCCGAAACGCTTCAAGGCCGGATCGCCAAGGCACCTGGGATCGTCGATCTGCGAGTCGAACGGCAGGTGCGCGTGCCGCAGCTCGATCTCAACATCGATTACGACCGCGCCGCATCCTATGGCGTCGCGCCTGCCGCGATTGCCGAGGCGGTCGAGACACTATCGAACGGCAAGATCGTCAGCACCATCGTCGATGGTCTCAAGCGCTATGACGTGGTGCTGCGGCTGCCCGATCAGGAACGCTCCACGACTGGCCTCGCTGATCTGTTGATCGAAACACCGCAGGGGCCGGTGCCGCTGCGCAACCTAGCCGACGTCAAGGAAACCGAAGGACCTAACCAAATTCTGCGCGAAGACGGCCGTCGCCGGATCGTACTATCCGCCAATGGGGCGCCGGGCGCCAATCTCGGCGACATCATCGCGGTCATCAACGGCGAGGTTGCGAAGCTCAAACTGCCCGATGGCGGGTTCGTCCGCGTCGAAGGTCAATTCCAGGCCCAGCAGGAAGCGACGCTGACGATCGGCGGCCTGTCACTGATCTCGTTCGCGATGATCTTCGCATTGCTCTTCACGCGCTACCGTTCGGTACGGCTGGCGCTGATCATCATGGCGGGCGTGCCGATGGCGCTGGTCGGGTCGGTGCTGGCGCTGTGGTTGTTCGGGTTACCACTGTCGGTTGCCAGCCTGATCGGGTTCGTGACGCTGACCGGAATCGCCGCGCGCAACGGAATCCTCAAGGTCAGCCATTACATCAACCTCGTGCTCCATGAAGGCGAGACTTGGGGCGATGCGATGATCGTGCGCGGCACGCTCGAACGCCTGACGCCCGTGCTGATGACTGCGCTGGGCGCAGGTCTGGCACTTACGCCGTTGCTGATCGGTGCCGACGAACCCGGCAAGGAAATCCTTCACCCGGTCGCGGTCACGATCTTCGGCGGCTTGCTCTCGGCGACGCTGCTCGATGCGCTCGTCACGCCGATCCTGTTCCGGCTCTATGGCCGCAAACCCCTCGACCGTCTCGTTGCCGATGCCCGCGCAACCGGTTCGACCGAAGCCTTTTGAAATGACCAATCCCAAAGGAGCCCGCATGAAAACATCTCTTCTCACCGCCGCCGCGCTCTCGCTGGCGCTCGTCGGGTGCGGCCCGGCGACCAAGGTCGACACCGCTAAAACCGCCACCAGCGTCGCTGATAAGCATGCAGGCATGGCGATGGGTGGCCACGACGATGAAACTCACGCGCCAACGATGAAGCTTGCGCTGTCGCCCAATGGCCCGTTGGCGCCAGGGCGTGCGCAAGGCGTAACGCTCACCTTGACCAATATCGCCAGCGGCAAGCCGCTCGGACCGAGCGACCTTGCGCTCGCGCATACCAAGCGGCTCCATCTGCTGATCGTCGATGGCAGCTTGACCGACTACCAGCATATCCATCCTGTCGTCGATCCGGCAAAACCCGGCCAGTGGCGCTTCGATTTCACGCCTCTATTAGGGCGCACGTACAAGGTCTGGGCGGACGCGACGCTCCCTGACGGCACGCAAGAATATATCGGCGCCGAGCTTGTGGCCGGTGCCGAGAAGGCGCCTCTACCGAGCGCGGCGACGGTCATGACGGCTGAAAAGGACGGTCTCAAATTCTCGCTGTCCTTCTCAACGCCGCTGAAGGTCGGGCAGGCCGCGCAGGGCAGCATTGCGATCGTCGATACCAAGACGGGCAAGCCCTTCGCCGCACTGCAACCGATCATGGGCGCATTTGGCCATATCGTCGCGTTTGCGGGGAACTGGGACTCGATCGAGCATGTCCACCCGCTCGGAGAAGAACCGAAGTCGGAAGGCGAGCGGAGTGGCCCGGCGATCAACTTCCACATCCAGCCCGAGCAATCGGGCACTCTTAAATTGTTTGCGCAAGTCCGAGCCAATGGACGGGAGACGATCGTCCCGTTTACGGCAAATGTTGCACCCTGACGGTCACAGTCGAACGAGGAGAATGAAGATGGACGACCTCGACATGGCACTGGCCAGGCTGGCACACGCGCCTATCCCGGCATCGCTCGATGGCCTGGAAGACCGTGTGCTGGCGCGTATTGGCGCGATCGGCAGCACGCGTGCCCCGTCACTGATGATGGCAGGCGGCGGCGCGGCAATATTCGCCCTCATCCTCGGCGTAACGATGGGGGCAGACCTACCTCGTCGCGAGGTAGCACGCCAGGACGTGGCAGGGCTGTTCGGCGAGCCGCCCTATGCCCTGTCCACGCTGTTCGGCGCATGATCTCCTTGCGGCTTCGCCAGTGGCTGGCCATCGCCGGGATTGCCCTGCTCGCCGGCATCGCTGGTGTTGTGATCGGGCGCGCACTTCTGCCAACAGCCGCTCCTGCCATCATCGATTTCCACCAATTCGTCCATGAGGGTCTTGATCTCGACGCCGATCAACGCTCGGCACTCGAACAGCTTGAACTCCGCTTTGCCGCCCGCCGACGCGCGCGCGAGCTGGAATTGCGACGTGACAATGCCCGGCTGGCCGAAGCAATCGCCGAGGAGCATGATGCCGGGCCGAAGGTCGCCGCCGCGGTGAATCAGGCGCATGTCGCGATGGGCGAACTGCAAAAAGATACACTTGCGCACGTCTTTGCCATGCGCAAAATCCTGCGACCGGCACAGGCAGTGCGCTTCGATGCGGCGGTCGTTCGGGCGCTGACCGAAGAGCGTCGGTGACGATTGATCTCGCTACCGCTTCTGATGGAGAGCTGGCGAGTCTCGCGCTGGCAGGACGTCAAGCTGCCTATGGCGAGATCATGCGGCGTCACCGTGAACCGCTGCTTCGCCTGATCCGCGCGCATACCGGCGCCAATGACGAGTCCGTCGATGTCCTTCAGGACTGTTTCGTCGCGGCTTTTGCGAGCCTCGGCCAGCTCGATCTGACACGGCCGATGCGCCCCTGGCTCGCCCGGGTCGCGATCAACAAGGCACGCGATTGGCGGCGACGGCGCACGGTGCGTCAGTTCTTCTCGATGGCACTGCCATTGACACCCGACATAGCGGCTTCAATCGCGGACGACGCACCCGGTGCAGATACTCTCGTAGCAGATCGAGCCGCCCTCAATTTCACGATTGCTGCCCTCGCCTCCTTGCCCGCCAACCTCAAAGAGCCGTTGATTTTGAGCGCCCTCGATGGTTGGCCGCAGGCGGCGATTGGGGATTTCCTGGGGATCAGCGAAAAGGCGGTCGAGACAAGGATCAGCCGAGCGCGGCAACGGCTCCGAGAACTGATGGCAACTTCGAACAAATTATGAGGACGAATGCGTCTTAGCACAGTCAAGCGCGTTTTACCTGAAACCCACCACAGCACCAGACAACAAGCGACTCAAGAGAGGCGACCTCATGGCCGATATGATCCGACATTCCGAAGCACCTCGTGACGACGGGGTAAAAGCCCCTCATCATTCTGTCAGCGTGATCGACCCGGTATGCGGCATGACCGTCGATCCCGAGAAGACCTTGCACCATGCTGACCATGACGGTCGCGCCTATCATTTTTGCTCGACCGGGTGCCGGACGAAATTCGTTGCCGATCCGGCGCACTATCTGTCCGATGCACCGCGTCCAGAACCAGAAGCTACGCCGGGCGCGATCTGGACTTGTCCGATGCACCATCAAATCCGTCAGGAAGGGCCGGGAACTTGCCCCATCTGCGGTATGGCGCTCGAACCCGAAGAGCCTTCGCTCGACGATGCGCCCAATCCCGAACTGATCGATTTCACCCGACGGTTCTGGGTGTCCGCGGCGCTCGCGGTGCCGCTGCTTGTCCTGACGATGGGCACCGACCTGCTCGGCCTCTACCTGGTCAACGCTGCCATCTCGCCCTGGATTCAACTCGCGCTCGCGGCGCCGATAGTCCTTTGGGCTGGTGCGCCCTTCTTCGCGCGCGGCTGGACGTCGCTCAAGACGCGGCACCTCAATATGTTCACGTTGATCTCTATCGGCGTGGGGGCGGCATTTCTCTACAGTCTGGTCGCGACGCTCGCGCCCGGCCTGTTCCCCGAAGCATTCAAAATGCACGGCATGGTGCCGGTCTATTATGAGGCGGCGGGCGTCGTCGTCGCGTTGGTGCTGCTCGGCCAGGTGCTCGAATTGCGCGCGCGTGCAGCAACCGGCAAGGCGATACGTGCGCTGCTTAATCTTGCGCCCAAGACAGCGCGGCGTATCGCGGCGGACGGCACCGAAACCGAAATCCCGCTCACCGATGTCGTTACCGGAAACCATTTGCGCATTCGCCCGGGCGAAGCGGTGCCGGTCGATGGCATCGTCCTCGACGGCTCCTCATCGGTCGATGAGTCGATGTTGACTGGTGAGCCTTTGCCCATCGCCAAGGAGGCAGCGAGCGCGCTAACGGGCGGCACCGTCAACGGGACCGGCAGCTTGATCATGGAAGCGCAAGCGGTCGGCAGCGACACGATGCTCGCGCGGATCGTCAAGATGGTCGCCGAGGCACAGCGAAGCCGCGCGCCGATCCAGGCGGTGGCCGATCAAATCTCGGGCTGGTTCGTGCCGCTCGTTATTGCCGTCGCGATCATCACCTTCATGGTTTGGAGCCTGGTTGGCCCCGAGCCGCGCATCGGTCACGCGCTGCTCAACGCGATTGCGGTGCTGATCATTGCCTGCCCCTGCGCGCTCGGCCTGGCGACACCGATGTCGATCATGGTCGGCACCGGGCGCGGCGCGCAGGCGGGCGTGCTGGTCAAAAGCGCCGAGGCGCTGCAAGGCTTCGAGCGTGTCGATACGCTTCTCATCGACAAGACCGGCACGCTGACCGAAGGCAAACCCAAACTGGTCGGCATCGAAACGCTCGGTGCCGTTGCCGAAGACGAATTGCTGGCGTTGACTGCTGCGGTCGAGGCTCGATCCGAGCATCCTCTGGCGCACGCCATCGTCACCGCCGCCACCGAACGCAAACTGTCGCTTGGTGAACCACTCGACTTCGAGGTTCAGGTCGGGATGGGTATCAGCGCCAAGGTAAATGGTCGCACCGTCGTTATTGGCAACACCGCACAGATGAAACGGGTCGATACCGATCCACAGCCGCTCTTCGACGCGTCGGAAGCCAAGCGCCGCGAAGGCGCTGGCATTATGTTCGTCGCCATCGACGGCGCGCTGGCAGGCTTCATTGCGGTCGCCGACCCGATCCGGGCAAACGCACGCGAGTCGATCGTGGCGCTCCGCGAACAGGGTTTGCGGGTCATCATGCTAACGGGCGACAACCCAACGACCGCGCAGATCGTGGCTGATGCGGTCGGCGGCCTCGATGGTGTTCATGCCGAACTCAAACCCGAAGACAAGGCGCGCATCGTCGGCGAGTTGAAGGCCAAGGGCGCAAAGGTCGCGATGGCTGGCGACGGCATTAACGATGCCCCTGCGCTGGCTGCCGCCGATGTCGGACTCGCAATGGGAACGGGAACCGACGTCGCCATCGAAAGCGCCGGGATCACGCTCACCAAGGGGGATCTGGCTGCGGTCGTACGCGCGCGCAAGCTAGCTAAGGCAACGATGGGTAATATTCGCCAAAACCTGTTCTTCTCGTTCTTGTTCAACGGTATCGGCGTGCCCATCGCCGCCGGCGTGCTTTATCCAGTGACCGGGTTGCTGATGTCGCCAATGTTTGCAGGCGCGGCGATGGCGCTTTCGTCGTTTACGGTGGTGGCGAATGCACTGCGACTGAATCGGGTGCGCTTGTAGACGCCCCGCGGACGGTAGATTTCGACATCCAGCCGTCGCTCATTTGATTGGGTTCGAGGGACGCATATGCGTTGCTAGCCTCGGCTATATCTCAGAACCGTCAATCGCTCGTTGAAATCATAATAAAGAAAGTGCGGGAAGCGACGGGGTGCAAAACGAGGAATTTCATAAAACCCCATTTCTCATATTTCAACATATCCGTAAGTTAGCGCAATAGTTCAAATCCCGCCAACGCGCCGGTGAACGGTTGACGGTGGTGCCCGCGACACTGCTGATCATCTTCGTACTGCTCTATGTCAGGTTCGGCCGGTTCGACGAGGCGTTGCTGGTCATGGCGACCTTGCCCTTCGCGCTGACCGGCGGGTTCTGGTTGCACTGGCTGCTGGAATATAACCAATCGGTGGCGACCGCCGTCGGGTTCATTGCGCTGGCAGGCGTCGCGGCGGAGTTTGGTGGTGATGCTCATCTATCGCAAGCACGCGCCTGCCGTTCGCGGCAACGATCTGTCGCCCGCCGGTGTTGAGATGGCCGTCCGTCTGGGCGCATTGTTGCCGTTCGCCCCAAGGCGATGACGGTCGCAATGATCCTTGCGGGGCTATTCCCCGTGCTGACCACGCGCACGGTCCCGTTGCCGAACTTCACTGGACCGCGATGACCATGGGTTTCGATGCAATCGGAAATCAGCTCAACGGTTTAAAGGTTGGCGACAAAGTCAGTTTCAGCTTTCGCTGGGCTGGAAAGGCCGGCGAGGTCGAGTCAATCAACAAGATATGGCGCCGCCAGCCACCGCACTCGTTGTGCCTTTCGCCTGATTCTTGCGGACAACGAAGCCAAAATCCGGAAGCGATTCGCTCGGGGAGGGGAGGCAGCGTCCCAAAGCACGGACAGTGCTTTGACGATATCGCCTTCGCGATTGCGTTACTGGCCAAATCTGGCCTAACTGGCCCTGCCTGCGGAGACGTGGGCGGAGGCGTCGAAACCTTCGAAACGAGAGCCGGTCCCAGCTGTGGAGACCGGGTGGCGGACGCGTATGTCCAAGGCCACCCGGCCCAAAGGCGGCCGCGCCTGTCTCGTTTCAGGTTTCGAACACCCGGTTCCAACGCCGGCACGCCTCACAATCCTGGGCGTGCCGCCGGCTGTCTGCAGCAGATCGACGGATGCTGTACTGAGCGAACGGATTGACGGATGAGCGGGTGCATCAACATGGTGGGGTCTCCCACCGCCGGATATCTAGCCGATCGTGTCTGGTACTGATGGATCGGTCTGAAAGCGATCCTGTGATCGGGGCCATCGGTGGCACGCTCGGCATTGTCGGCGCGTTTCTCGAGCGCGCGAACATTGCGACGATCGACGAGCTTGCCGGCGCCCTTAGTATCTATGGCGCTGCGACCAACGAGACCGATCCCGAACAGGCCGCCGTCATCGCGCAGTGGGTATTGGGTCTGCACGAACTGGCGAGCGCTCGTCACGACAAGAACTGATCGGCCGTTGGAACGCAGCCGACCTCGCTAACGATCGCGATCGCGCGGCTTGGACTTCTGACGGTCGGGGGTCGCAGCGCCCTCCTCACCCTCGCGCGCGCGCTCGACTCCGCCCCCAGATGCCCGTTCCGCCATCATGATCTCGCGTGCACGCTCCAGCCGTCGCGACACAGCGGGCGGCATGGCGGCTACGAAACTGGCGACGTCGTTGGCGAGTTCAAGATCGTCTTCCTTGCCCGTCGCCGCGAGCGCAGCGGCCGCCTGCGCGTAGGCGCCGCGAATGAACCTCTGGCGGCCGAGCGCCGCCACGTCTTCCGGCCGGCGTTCCGGATCGACCGAGCGCGCGAATTCGGCAGCGCGTTCTTCGTTCAGGCGAGTGATATCCAGCCCCCTCCCCTGCCCCGCCGTCCGCGCCTCGAGATGCCGGGCCGACGAGCGCACCCGCTTCTGGACGTGACCGCGCGCGCGGCGCGGGGTCGCCTCTGCCGCGACCCCGCGCTGGCGCAGTTCGTGCGCGAAGCTCTCGCGCCAATAATGGAGATCGGCCTTGCGCGGATTGAACCGCGACCCGTCCTCCCCTTGGGTGGCGACGGTCAGGTGAACGTGCGGATGGTCGGTGTCCGTGTGAAGCGCCACCATATAGGCGAACTGACCCTCGAACTCGACCCGCGCGAACGCTTGCACGGCGTCATGGACGGTCGCCGCGTCGGTCGTGCCGCCCGGCATCGATAGCACCATCGACATCGAGGTCGGACGATCCCGGCCGGTCGGGTTCATCGCCTGGTCGAGCATGTCCCAGTCCGCGGCGATCGTCTTCAACCGCTTCTCATCGGTGATGATCTCACCCTCGCTGCTGCGCACCTCGAGCTTTCCGTGCCGCGAGATATAACCAAAATGCTCGCCCAGATGCGCCGCCCCGCGCTGCTTGCCTGAGATCTTGACCATGACCTCTGGCGCCTTGCGTACGATCCGCTCCAGCTTCGCGCGCGCTTCGGCCTGCGACAAAGCCGGCGCGGTCTCGCCCCCTCCCCTACCCCGCCCGCCTGATCGAACCCGCAGCGTTGCCCCCTTCAGCGTGCGCTTACCGCCAGTCGGCGGTCGCCAGGCTTCCATCAGACTGGGCAGCGGCAGGATGTCGTCGTCACTCACAACGGTGTATCCCAATAGGCGACATCGCCGGCGAGGGCGCGACCCAGCGCACGCAACTGAGCGTCGATCTCCTGTTGGAATGATGCGACACGCTTGGCCTCGCGTGCCAGGTCGAGACGGGAATCCACCATCGTCGCGGCGTTGAGCGCATGCACCGCCTGGTTGAGGTTGATGCCGATCCGGTTGAGCTCGCGCCAGGATTGCGCGATCAGCGCGCGGTCGGCGCGCGGCGGCGGCGACCTGCCATAGAGCCGACGCCGTAGAAGCGCGACGATCCATTCGGTGCGCTTGAGACCGCGTTCGCTCGCCGCAGCATCCAGCCGCTCGATATCGCTGGCGGTAAGCCTAACCTCGACGCGGGCCGTTGTGCGTTCGCGCGGTTCGGCAATGACGACACTCTCATCCCCCGCCCTTAGCGCCCGATCGACGAGTTGACGCAGCACAGCGGACCGACCGCCATGGGAGGCCGCCATCGCATCGAAGCGCGCCGCGAGATCGTCCGGCAGGCGAAGGCCGAAAAAAGCCATGCCCAATCATATTGTTAAACAATCCCGGCGCCAAGCCTATCCGGCCCTCACCTAAAACCACTCGTCTTAAAGTCTGCTCAAGCAGACTTGGGCCCTGTCTCAAAAAACGCCTCGTCCGTTCCGCAAGCAAGCCGGAATTCGCGTTGAAATGAAAATGGCGGCATCCCTGGAAGAAGGGATGCCGCCATTACATGATCTGAAAAGATCTAAATATGGACGCGGAGTGAGGGGTCAGTGTGGGCGAGCGCTTACCCGAACGAAAGGTCGGTCGATGCAACCTCGCCCTCCTCGCCATCATCGAACACCACGCGCACCCGATCGGGCAGGACAAGCCGACCGGGGCGGCCTGCGAACATGACCTTGAACGGGCTCGCCTGAACAGACGAAGCAGCCCGCCCTCCCCTGCCCTTGGCGACCGTTGGTGTCACATTCACAGGCGCGGAGGCCGGCTCGATCTTGGCAACAGGCGGCGCGCTTTCGGCAGGAGCCTTTAACGACGCAACGAATTTCGATCCCTCAGCAAGGGTGACGCCTTTGTCGCCGAACTCGCCGACGAACGCACGAACCTCAAGCGGATGCGTGCGAGCTGCACGATGGAGGTCGTAAAGAACGCGGATCGGGGCCTTGTCGATCGCGTCCCTCAGATAGGGCTCCATCTCGCCATAAGCCGCGTAGAGCGAGACAAACTGCTTTGACCGGCCGAGCGCCGTGGCGATCTCGGCCTGACTTTTTCCCTCGCCCAGCATTCGCTCGACGCCACGCGCCAGCTCTTTGGCGGACAGGCCGGCACGCTGATCGTTCTCGACGATCTGGTCGGCGAGCGTGTCACCCCCCTCCCCCGCCTCGATGATCGCTGGGATGGTTTTCTTACCCGCCGCAAGCGAGGCTCGATAGCGCCGCTCGCCCATGCGGATAACATGCTTGCCGTCGCCATTCTTGGGGCCAACGATGATCGGCTGCAGAACGCCGCGCGCTTCGATCGACGCCGCCAATTCGGCCAGCTCAGCCTCATCGAAATGCGTGCGTGGATTGCCGGGATCGGGCATCAGCCAGTCGAGCGGCAAGTCCTCGACGCGGCGCGCACTGTCGTGCGCACCCATCAGCATCCCGAACTCCTCGGCCCGCTGGTCAAACTTACCCATCAAGCGGTCTCCTTGGCACGCGCTTCGACCCGCCGTTCCACTTCGGCGAGGATCGAGCGGATCTCGTCTGCGGCGGCCTTCGCGCCGCTTCCCTTTTCATGCCAGACCGCATGATGGTTCTCGGCCGAATGCTTGTAGGTCGGGCGCGCCTTGACGAACGCCGGAAACATCATCGCCGGCCCGACCGCCTGGGTGAGCTTCACCGCATTGTCCATGTCACGCTTGTCGAACGCGTTGACCATCGACGGCAGAAGCCCAAGAAAATTGACCTTGCGCCCGCCACGCGCGGCCTCGGCCTTTTTGAGCGCGGTCAGCAGCATCTTGGCGCATTCGAGCGAATCCTCGGCCACCTGGACCGGCGCGATCACCTCATCGGCGACCGCCATCGCGCTCAAGGTGAGCTCGTCCCACTTGGGGCCAGTGTCGATGACGCAATAATCGAAATGCGCGGACAAGCCCCGAAAGCGCACGATGAAATCGTGCACGTCCTGCGCCGCCTTGACCATCTGGAGGCGCGGATCAGCGCCGAACACCGTGATGCCGGGCGCGTCCTCGAGAACGAGCTTTTCGTCGGGATCGAACAGGTCGGCCGAGAACAGGCCGGTCCGTTCCTTGGCGAGCCGCCGCGTCGAGGAGCCCTGCGGATCCAGATCGAGGAACGCGACGCGCCGGCCCGCCTGCTCGGCGAGATACCAAGCGAGATGGGTCGCGAAGAAGGTCTTGCCGACGCCCCCTTTGAGGAGGCTGATCACGATGGTCTTCACGTCTGTCTTTCGTATCGTGCAACCGCGCTCAATAGTCGTCGGCGCCATTGCGGAGGTTGCGTTCATAATGGTCCCGCGCCGACCAGTCGCCGCGCGCGCCGACTCTGGGTCCGACATAGCGGAAGAGATAGACGGTGAGCGCGAAGCACGCGAACGCAAACACGAGCGCATGATCGGGATGGCGCGAAAAATACTCAGCCATGATCTGTCTCCTTCTGGTTCGCGGGTCGTGGCTGGCGGCCGCGTCGGTCACGAAGCTCCTCGTCGGGAACATCGAGACCATAGGTTTGCTTGAGCGCGTTCATCACCAGTGCGCGCACGGTCAGATTATCTTGATCGAGTGCGAGACGCGTGATGGCCGTGTGCATCGTCGGGGTTACCCGAAGCTGCAAAAAGGCCGAACGCCTAACGTCACTCCCCTGCCCTTCCCCCGCCACGGGCGACCTCTCCTCTCACATGACGGCTCGAAAACTATCGCCGCATCGTATTGAATTCAATACAGAGGCGATGAGTGGATGGGGATCTGCGACGACACGCGCGGGCTCAAGTCTGCTTGAGCAGACTTTTGCGTTCGGACAGTGGGCGAGCGTCAGGGTTCGACCGGCGCCGCGCAGACAGGCTGCTGGGTCCTATCTGACCCCCACACAAGCAGGTGGCCCCGACCAGGGTCGGGGCCAGTACATTTCAGTATTCGCTGGTGAGGAGGATCGTTAGCACCCGGGCGGTGACATCCGGGTCCGCGGGATCGGGAGAGCCAAAGTCCAGCGCGCGATCATAATAGTCGATCTTCCAATAGAGCGCGGCACCGCGAAACTCGAAGCGGCCAAAGTCGTGCTCGCCGTGCGGATCGACGTCGGGGCCGAATGCGTCATAGTCGCGGATGCTCCGCAGCAATTCGGCCTGGGCACGAAAGTTGCGAAAGAGGCTGACGTCGCCAATCAGCTCCTGGACACCGATGGTCATAACGACCCGATTGTGGCCGGGCTGGGTGAGATGCTGCCGAAGCGCGTCGTTCAAATGCGCGATGGTGGAAGTGCGATCTGCAGCTGGGGCAGGGGCAGCTTGGTTGTCGGACATAAGCGAATATCCTGTGCTGTTCCAAACCCCGCCGATCGGGGTCTTTCAACAAGGACCGGCGCGCCGGGGCACAGTGGGCGCGCGCACCCGCAGGGTCGGAACGCAGAGGAGAAACCCGGTCACGGGTTTGCGCGAGCCTACGCCTCGGCAAGAACCGGGCATGGTGATGACCCCATCCATTCGGCGACCCTGAACGTCAGGCTGTCGCGGGGCCGTTCGGGATTGCTGGACCGGTGCTGCGCAGAAAGACTATCCTCCGCTTGTGATGACCGCAGCGCTCCACACCCTCTGGCCGATCTGGGTGAGAACCGTCGGCGCCATGCAGCGACGCAACGTCCTTGTCCGCAGCCAATGCCGGCGGTGCGGAGCCCTGATGCGGGTCGATCCGGTGGACCTCGTCGCGCGGCAGGGGGCTGGATGGTCGCTGATCGATGCCCAGGAAAGGTGCCGAATGGTCGCTTGTGACGGCGCGGTCTTCTATCTCGCATCCCGCACGTACGGCGCGCCGTGGCGCGTGCTGCTGGGTGACGAAGCGTTGAAGGAGACGCTCGCCGAAGGTCCGGCGCCGGTCACCGCGGAGGCGCTCGTACCTTTTCAGCAAGGGATCGTTACCCGCAGGGCCGAGACCCGGCACGGGGCTCGGGGCGCCAGCCTAGAGCCCGGTCCGGCGCAGCCGGTGCCCGAACGCCCTTAAGGCAATTGTCCGAACAGCTTGCCCAGGATCAGGTCGAGCGCCTGGATCCTCTCGAATTTCCCCCTTGCGATCACCCGGTGCATCGGCCGTTCGTTTTTCTTGCCCAGCGACGTCCCCTTGCTGTGTTTGGCGATCATGTTCGCGCTGATATCGGGCAGCGGTTCACCCGGCTCACCCCCGAACCAGAGATAATGGTCGAATACGAGGTCTGGCGTCACGACGATCCACAGGACACACCCGCTCGGCTTGTCCATTAGCCTGACGTTGATCCTTACGGCATCGGTCTGGCCGTCCACCGTCTTGGTCTTAAACTGGATATGCCGCGTGACGTTTCGATAGCCCATCACTTGGGGCTAGCCGCCGGCATCGCACTCGGATCGCAGCACCTCGACGCAGGGCACGCCCAACTGCCAGAGCCGCGGCAGCGCTTCCCCAACGAAAACATGTTCGACAGTGCGTTCCCGAAGGGGTCGAGTTGATAAAATGTGCGCTGGCTTGGTCGGTTACATCATCCAAGGGCAATCTCACACGAGAAGGGGCGGGGGCGAAGCCCCCGCCTTGAGGTCAGGCGAAGGGATCATATTCGTTGACGATCGAAACGTCGCCGTCGCAATCGTCCGCGGTGATGACGCCAAACTGGGTTCCGATGGCGATGACCATCGTTGCGACCATGAGGTTCTTCGAGAGGCTGAGTGCGCTGCGGCGGGCGGTCCAGATGTCGGTAAACATATCGAGGCTCCTTGGCTAAGCCGGCGGGTTCATCCCGCTCGACTGGCGCCCGAAGTTTCGATCTCGTGGCCGCGATCATCTTTTGGCGGCACGGCAAAAGGCCGTAGCGCGAGCGTACGGACCCTTTACGGGTTGATCGTATAAGGCCGCGGGAGCGACCAAGGATTGCGCCTCAAAGAGCGGGTGAAGCTGCCGGGTTGGTCGGAACGATGCTCCCCCGTGTTGACGGAGCCCGGCCCGGATCAGCGCTTACCGCGCACTGAGGCTTGTCTGCCTCTCAGGGGCATCATTGACGAACCCTGCGATGAAGCTTGGTCGGCGCCAGAAGAAGCTGGAACACGCAGCGCGCCGCGCTTGGCGATTGTCCGAAATCAGAGCGCTGTGTTCCAGGGATTGATGATGCCCAGCCCGGCGGCCTCGAACGGGCTCGTGTCACGGGTGGCAACCATCAGGCCATGTGCGGCCGCGGTGGCGGCGATATAGCCATCGGCCGTTGCAATCGCTCTTCCTGCCTCCTTCGCCAGGACCATCACTTTGGCAAATGCGCGTGAGGCACTGAGGTCGAACGGCAGGATGCGATTATCGAACAGGGGCAATACGTCCTGCTCCAACCGCAGATCGAGCGTGTCGCGTCGCTTGCCGGCCGGCATGGCGGCAATGCCGAAACGAAGCTCGGCCACGGTTACGGCCGAAAGGTAGAGCGTGTCGATCGCTTGAGCATCGATCCATGCCAGGACACGCGGGTCCGGCAAGGGTTTCCAAGGCTCCGATATCACGTTGGTGTCGAGCAGGATCACTCGAAGCGCATCGGCGCGGCGAGCGTCTTGTCCCGTAGCTGCGCGAAATGCTCTGCTTCTGCATCGCTCATAGTAGCCTCGCGACCGATGGCGGCCAGCAAAGATCCCAGCCTGACACGATCTGTCGGCCGCGCGGCCAGCTCGAGGATTTCGCGCATTTCGGCCTCAGCGCTGCGACCGTGATTGGCCGCTCTCACCTTCAAGGCGCGGTATGTCTCATCGGACAGGTTGCGGATTGTGACGGCAGCCATGGTTGATAGCACTCCCGCGGTGATTGAAATTGTTGATAGCAAGATGGCAGAATTGCCATCACTTCGCAATGCGCGCGAGCGCTTCGCTACTGCCGATCCGAACGTGACATTGCGGCATGCTAGCGAGGCCACTCCCTGGCACCCTGTCGAGTTCGCATTGAGAAATCCGGCCGCGAACATGCGAAAAGGCCCGGTAGCTATCGCCACCGGGCCATCCCGCCTCAGAAGGGGATGTCGTCGTCTTCGGTCGTGTCGTTGCCGTTGCCCGACTGTTCGGATGCCTGGCGCGCGCGGGTGAGGAAGGTGACCTCGTCGGCGATGATCTCGGTGCCGTAGCGCTTGACGTCGTCCTGGTCGGTCCAGCTGGTGTAGTGGATGCGGCCGCGGACCATCACCTTCATGCCCTTGGCGACATACTCCTCGACGGTCTTGCCGACGCCGTTGAAGCAGGTGATCCGGTGCCACTCGGTGTCCTCGACGCGGTAGCCGTCGCGATCCTTGATGACCTTGCCGTCGCTGTCGCGCTTGGGCCGTGAGGTGGCGAGGGAGAAGTGGGTGATCTTGGTGCCGCCCTGCGTGGTGCGGACTTCCGGGGTTGCGCCGACGTTGCCGGCGAGGATGACGATGTTCTGCATGTCGAGGTTTCCTTATCTATCGGCCGAGGGATGATCCCTTCGACTGATCCCCGAAAAGGGCGGCCAGGACGGTGCCTCCACCGCAGCGCGCGCGAGCGCGCAAGGGGAACCCCGAGACAAGGGGTGGTGCGGGCAGCTGTGGAACACGGCAACTCGGCCCGTAGGATCGCGGGTTGGAGGCAGCGGACGGCCGACTTAGGGGTCAGGTGAAAGAGAAGGGATTATCTCGTTGTGCCGTCATGACGACGGGAAACTATGCAGTTCGGTAATCTACCCTCGCCTGGCCGGCGCCCCGGAATTCGAGACACGGGCACCAGCTCCCCATGTCCTGCCAACCTCCGGGCGAAGACCGAGCGCTCGTCATCTGGATTGCCTCCGGCTTCGGCGGAGGACACTGTGGAGACCGGCCGCCAACCACGCGGTGGCAGTTTCGAGCCGATTGGCTGACAACGCAGAAAGTGGGTTTCCTCGGGCATTCGACACGGCATGATCTGGGCGAAACCGACTGCGAGCCAGCGGCTGAGAAGAAGACTGCCCTGTTACCATCAGCCGACCGGCCGGTCGATACGGTTGGGGAAACGACCACGTGCGTAATGGCGATCAGCGTTCTTGCGGCGACGGCTAAACGACGGCCGATGGGACGAAGCGGCCTTAGCGGCAGCGAGCGCCGTACGGCAGGTCTGAACGGAAGCGGACGTTCACCGGCTGGAGCCATTTTCGCCTCCTACCCCCTGGTCTGGTGGATTCCGGACTGTCTGCAATTGGGCCGCCATCGACGAAAGCGGACTTTGCCGTGATGACAAGCATTGGGCCAATCGCTGTCGCCCCGCTTCCTGACGCAGCAAATTACATCGCGGACACCGAAAGATGCTGTTCTGATCAGACCACTTTAGCGACTGCCGTCAACCGAGCAGCTATTAGCATTGCGACAGCCGCAAACCCGGCACTGACCAGAAAGGTCACATCAGCGCCGAAGCAATCCCAGACCAGTCCGGCGATGACGCTAGCGAACAGCATCGCGACGCCGGTCACCAGGTTAAACGCGCCGAACGCCGAGCCGCGCAGGTCCGCCGGGGCGTGGTCGGCGACGAGTTTCGCGAGCAACCCTTGGGTCAGCGCCATGTGAACACCCCAAAGCGCAATGCCGAGGAACGCGCCACCGAGGCCCGGCAGCAGTCCGAGCGACAAGTCGGCCGCGATCAGCGCGACTAAGCCCCATCCGAACAGCCGCTGCGCGGGCACGCGGTCCGACCATATTCCCGCCGGATAAGCACCGAGCGCGTAGACGATGTTCATCACGACGAGCACGAGCGGTGCAAGCACCAGCGGCAGCCCCTCGGCGCTTGCTTTCAGAATCAGAAACGCCTCGCTGAACCGGGCGAGCGTAAAGACGACGCCAATCAACGTGACCATCCAGAACGCTCGGGGCAGGCGCTTCAGGTCGTTGAGCTGGACGGGCGGCGCGGCCACCGGTGAGATCGCGGCAGGCGCATCCTTCACGCCGAACACGACGCACGCCACCGCGAGCACCGCCGGGAATGTTGCGATCCAGAACACCATCCGAATGTCATTGGCGAACAGCACCATCAGCCCGATCGCGAGCAGCGGCCCAGCGAACGCTCCGACGGTATCGAGCGACTGGCGCAGCCCGAATGCTCGCCCACGTATTTCGGGTGGGGTGACGTCGGCGACGAGTGCGTCGCGCGGTGCGCCGCGCAAGCCTTTGCCGATGCGGTCGGCAAAACGCGCGCCGAAGACCACGGCGGGCGCCCCTGCCAGCGCAAACAGCGGCTTGGTGACGGCACCCAGGCCATAGCCGATCAGGATCAGTGCCTTGCGCTTGCGTAGCCGGTCCGAGAGATAACCTGAAAACACTTTGGCAATCGAGGCCGTTGCCTCAGCCATTCCGTCGATCAGCCCGACGAGTGCAACGCTTGCGCCCAACGTCACCGTCAGGAACAGTGGCAGCAGCGCATGGATCGTCTCCGACGACAGGTCCATGAACAGGCTCACCAGTCCGAGCGCCCAGACCGTCCTTGGTATAGGAGGGCGCGCGGTTGCCATCAGTGGCGCAGATAGCGTTGTAGACTGACGCGCAGGCCGATGCGGATCTCGTTGCCGGGGCGAGCCGTCGTCACTTGTAGGAGCTTTCGGAGAAGCTTGCCGTTTTCCAAACGATCCCGACCCGCAATCCCGGGCCGGCATCGCCGATTATGAAGTCTGCACCATGCAAATCGGCAATGGCAGCCGCAAGTGCCAATCCGAGTCCAGCACCCATATTCGAGCGGCTGTTATCGAGGCGGTAGAGCCGCTTCAGTACGTTTTCGCGCTCTTCCGCCGGTATGCCCAATCCGTTGTCACTCACTGAAGCGATGACATCGTGGGAGCCTTTGCGAAGTGTCATCGTAATCGCCGTGCCGGACGGCGTATGCGTCAGCGCATTTTCGACCAGGTTGGTGAACATCTGAGCGAGCAAGTCGGCATCGCCATCGACCAGGGTTCGAGGATCGATTGCGCCGGTGATCGTCTTGCCGCTGTCTTCGGCGACCGGCTGATAGGCGAGCAAAACCCGCTCCATGATCTCGCTCAGATCAACAGGCTTGAACCGTGCACGCCCGGCACCGGCTTCGATCGTGCCGATCCGAAGGAGCGCACCGAAGATCGTCATGATGCCGTCGATTTGCGTCAGTGCCTCTTCGATGACGTGCTGTGGCACGGGGACACCCTCGTCGGTGACAGCACTTTCGAGATGCTGCCGAAGTCGCGTTATAGGGGTCCGCAGATCGTGCGCGATGTCGGTCGAGACCTGCCGCACCCCCATCATCAGCGCTTCGATACGGTCGAGCATACGATTGAGGTTAGCTGACAGCCGGTCGAACTCGCCACCCATGCCGATGACTGGCACTCGCTCATCGAGCCTGCCGCCCATGATCGTGTTGATCGACGTGTTAAGCCGTTCGAGCCGCCGCGTGAAAGTCGCTGCAATCACATAGCCAGCGATCAGCGCGAGGAACGTGATCCCGATCCCGCTCCACAAGGCGACGGTATCGAGCCACTCACGCAATTCCTGGATTTCATAGATATCCGAGCCGACAACGAGCTGACCGCCACCCGACAGGGTGACGCCAAATGTTTTCATCGGTGCAGGCTCGTCAGGCGGATCACCCCCGGTCTCTGGCTCGGCGATGCTGATCGTCGCCCAGCCGATCCTGTCTGCGGACCGGGGCAGATCGCCTGCAAGTTGCTTACCTGCCTTGTCGATCAGCAGATATCGAAAAGCGCGCTGGTGCGATGCGGCGCGGTCGCGGATGGCATTGGTGACGCCGCGCGTCCCGGATCGCCGCGCGATGATTGCAAGTCTGCCAGCCTCGGTGATCAATGTATCCGACGTCACCTGCTGCGCATAGGACGCGACCGCCGTCTCGACCGCGATGACAAGTCCGATCGAGCCGACCGCGAAGATCGCGGCGAACAGCAGTGCGAGCCGAAACGGACCGCTGCGAATGGTCCTAAACAGTGGCATCGAGACGGTAACCCGAACCGCGCAGCGTGTGGATCAATTCGACGCCGAACCCGCGATCGACCTTGGCGCGCAGTCGGCTCACATGGCTTTCGATCACGTTGGTTTGCGGATCGAAGTGAAACGACCAGACATTTTCGAGCAGCATCGTCCGCGTGACGACCTGCCCTTCGTGGCGCATCAGATATTCGAGGAGCTTGAACTCCTGCGCCTGAAGCTCGATCCGCTGCCCTGCGCGCGTGACCGTCCGCTTGATCAGATCCATTTCGAGATTCGCGACGCGTAAAAGCGTGGTCGCTTCAGAAATTGGTGGCCGTCGACCGAGGGCTGCCACGCGCGCGAGCAGCTCGGTCATGGCGAACGGCTTGACCAGATAGTCGTCGCCACCGGCTTCAAGTCCTTCGACGCGATCTTCGACGCCGCCCATCGCGGTTAGGAATAAAGCGGGCGTGGTCACGCCGCTGATCCTGAGAGCCTTGACGACACTGAGGCCATCAACCCCCGGCACCATCCTATCGACGATCAGGACGCCATAAGCATCGCCGGTTGCGTGGAAGATGGCATCGCGTCCCTCGGCGCACGCATCCACGACATGCCCGGCTGCTTCGAGGCTGCGCCGGATATGGTCGCGCGTTGCGCTGTCGTCTTCGAGGAGCAAGATTTTCAAGGAGCGTATCCAATCGAACCAAAGCGGACAGCTATGGTCACGTCCAGTTAGACGCGCGGAGACCGGGGATTACAAATAACCAATAAACAATGTTCGGCTCATCTTCAGCGCAGGATCGGCGGCGTAGAAGCGGCGTCGAGGCTCTTTCCCCTCAGGAGTAAATCTGATGAAATATGTTGCATCTGCAATTCTCGCGCTGTCGTTGGCTGGTGTCGGTTCGGTGGCGCTCGCTGCTCCTACGCATGGTTATGTGGGCCAGTCGCTCGCTCCCAAAGCCAAGGTAACGATGGCCCAGGCTCGAGCCATTGCGCTGAAGGCCCGTCCAGGCCAGGTTACCGATGCCGAACTTGAAAACGAAGGCGGCGGCAGCGGCCTGCGCTATTCGTTCGACATCAAGAGCGGCGGCAAGACTTTCGAAGTCGGCGTCGATGCCGCCAACGGCGCGGTCCTCGAAAACAAGGCCGAGGGTCCCCATCCCGACTGATCGAGCGTTGCTGAAAATGCCGGGGCGGGGCGAAAGCCGCGTCCCGGCGTTTGGTTGCAGCATACAGAGGTAACAATTCTATGAAATCTCCGGCTCTAACCGACAACGGTGCCAAAGTGCCGCAACTCACGCTGCTGTTTTGGATCATCAAGATTGCAGCGACAACGCTCGGCGAGACCGGCGGCGACACTGTCTCGATGTCGATGGGCCTCGGCTATCTCGTCGGAACTGCTCTGTTCGCAACCGTGCTCATCGTGCTTGTCGTTCTCCAGATCAGAGCGTCGCGCTTCCATCCCCCACTGTATTGGGCGACGATTATTGCCTCGACCACAGCGGGGACCACGCTCGCCGACTTTGCTGACCGCTCTTTGGGCATTGGATATCCGGGCGGATCAATCCTGCTGGCAGCTTGCCTTGCGGCGTCACTCATCGCCTGGCGCGCAACGCTTGGCACGATCTCAGTGAAGAGTGTGGCGACGCCGAAAGCCGAAATCTTCTACTGGATCACCATCACCTTCTCGCAAACGCTTGGCACTGCATTGGGAGATTGGGTCGCTGACCAACCAGGGGTCGGCTATCTCGGCGGCGCGGTCGTCTTCTCGATCCCGTTGTTGATCCTTGCCGCCCTGTATTTCTGGACAAATGCATCTCGCGTCGCGCTGTTCTGGGGGGCGTTCATCTTGACCCGACCGCTAGGGGCTACCGTTGGCGACTTTCTGGATAAGCCGCTCGACAAGGGCGGCCTCGATCTAAGTCGTCCAATCGCAACCGTCGTCCTCGGGGCATTCATCATCGCTTGTCTGATGCTGTTTCGACAGCGCGCGAGTGAGCATGCCCATTAGAGCGGTGGCTAAGTCGGCCGGACCATTCTCGACATCCGAGATCGAAACTGACCTAACGTATTATCCCCAAGCGAACGCCGACAATGTCATTGATGCACAGCAGTTCCGAGCGTGACCCTGCCAGCCTTGGAATGCAGCCCGACGTAACGAGTAGGCCTTGGCTCATCGCCGCAGCCGGTATGTTCGCGGGCGCAATCCTGCTGGTCGCGTGGTTGGGCGATATGATTTCAGACGGTGCCCATTTTGCGTTCGACCAGAATATACTGCTGTGGGCCCGAGGAGGCATTGCAAACGGTACACCCGTAGGCCCGCTTTGGTTCAGAGCCGCTATGGTGGACATCACCGCCCTAGGAGGCACAACCGCCCTTGTTCTGATTGTCACGCTGGTCTCAGGGTTCCTGATGATCCGGCATTATTGGTTCACGCTAGCGCTGGTGCTTGTTGGAACGGTTAGCGGATCGATTGTCGTCGTTCTGATAAAAAATCTGGTTGGGCGTGCGCGCCCCACGCTCACCGATCATCTCGTTCAGGTATCGTCACTGAGTTTTCCCAGCGGGCATGCCGCCAATAGCGCGATCGTTTACCTAACGATGGCGGTTCTGATCAATCGAACCGTGAGCGATCGGATCGGGCGGGTGTATATAAGCGCAGCAGCGGTCTTACTTGTCGGACTCATAGGGTTCAGCCGCGTCTATGTCGGCGTGCACTGGCCAAGCGACGTCCTTGCCGGATGGTCGTTCGGCACGCTTTGGGCTGTCGCCTGGTGGTCGATCGGCAGATGGGCGGCAGATCGCCATCCGAGGTGGCGACATCGCTGACAAAAGTGTTTGGCGCACGGCAACCTATGGCGATTTTTATTTTGCCACTGAGGTCTCCTTCGCGTGGGGAAGTCTCGCTTCACCTTGCTGCGGCAACGTGAGCGTCCAGTCCGAGTCGGAATGTAGGAGCGGCTGCGATTGTGGATTTATTCCGAAATTCCGCCAGTCCGCTACCGCCAAAATTCGCGGAGCAACGGTTGGGTGGGAATGGCAGGCTTAGGGCGCTGGAGATTTCCGTTTAACGGCAACATCTGGGCGACTGCCGACCGGCAGCTTTGCCACGCGCCGACGGCCGCTTTTGTCAAATTCAGACATTCGAGCCAGAGACCGCGAACGACAATACTTGGTCGTTTCATGCCCTTCATCGCCACCGCGAGTTCTGCCGTACAATCAAATATCGCAGTAGGGGGCACCGGAAATACGGTGCCCCCAAGCGAGCCTAGCTTGAGTGCTGTTGGCGTCCGGCATTGAGTGATGCAGGCGCTATGCCCAACGGACCACGACGATCCACGACCCGGATGTTGCGGGCTTTGGCCTCGATCACGAGGCGCTCGGTGACGCCGTTACCTTGAAAAGCGATCACGAACCTCGGCTTGAGCGAGAGCATCTGCTCATTGCGGCGGAAGCCCGCGCGATCGCCGAGCTTGCGATCGAGGCCGAACCGCACTTGCGGGATTCCGTTCTGATCGGCCCAAGATGCCGCGAGCCGCTCGATTCCCTTCATATCGCCGCCATGGACCAGATACATATCGCCGACATGGGCGCGAACTTTGTTGAGGGTGGCAAGCAGATTGTCGGCAAATGTCTTCATGTCGTCGTCAGTGGCGAAGGTCAGGCGGCCACCGGCGAACACCACCGGCGTCCCCTGTGCCGTGTTGGCGTTCAGAGCCCGCTCCCGGCGCGCGCGAAGGAAGGCATGACCATCGACGATCCCGGCGGTGACGCCGAGCGATATGCGGTTGCCGGACGATGGCACCCAGGACTTGCCGGTTTCGCGGATATAGTGCGCGGCGGCGACGTCGCGCATGACTTCGAAGGACCCAGCGCATTCCTCCACTTTCTTGGCCAGCTCGATCTTCTCCTCGAGATTGGCCGTGCTGATCTCAGAGCCGTCCTGTTCGGCGAGGAGCAGGCGAATGTCGTCGGTCAACCGATCGACCAGCCCGTGTTTCTTGGCGGCGGCGCGGTGGAAGAGGTTCACCAGGCCCCAGCCCAGATCTTCGATGTCACGCTCGAGCGAGGTGTTTCCCAACGTCGTGAAGAGATCGCTCCAGATTGCGGTAACGGTTTGCTCCAGGGCCTCGGTTGGCGGCGGTGCCATGCCAATTAATTCTTCAACGCGGGGTTCGAGGTGCCCTAGCTCCAATGCCGCGAGCGCGGCTGCAAGCGATGTGGACATGATAGCGAGCCTTTCTGTCTGTGCCGGCGGCCTCTCCGCCGGATGCGCATCCTCTGGGCGCTCGCAAAGAGGTGCTGGCACCGAGGCGGAGCCGAGGGAAACCCGCGAACAAGGGGTGGTGCGGGCAGCCGTGGCACACGGCAACTCGGCCCGCCGTTCGCGGGTTGCCAGGGCCTCGAGAGCGCCCATATGCCGCATCCTCTGGCGGGGAGGTGTCGGCACTGACTGGCTCTATCCAACCCTCATGCGCTGCCGTTCACCAGCAACGGAGGTATCTCGAATTCCGCTGCAGCGAGATGGGACAGTACCGCAGCATAGCTGCCGAGGCCGCGCACCGTTTCGGCCGACATCATGATCTCGTCATCGTCGGAGGCAGCGAAACGCCGAACGGACGTGCCATCGAAGACCACGCGTTCGGGGCCGAACGTTCCCGGGGCGCCGCCAGCCCAACGGGCGAAGACAAGGCCATGATCGACACAGAAGACCTCGATCGCCTCGAACCGGCCCCAGGCGACCTCATGATCAGCCAGATAGAGAGGTCCGCTCTGGTCAAGGTCGTCGGGTACAAACGCGGTGCCATCCCAGTCGGTGAAAGCGCCGTCGCTCTCGATTGCCGCGAAAAGAGCTGGAAAAAGGGCAGGGGACAGCGATCCGCCAATGCGGATCGCGACAGAAGCGCGATCGGCCATGATAAACTCCGTTGGAAGAGGGGAAGGGTCAGCCCGCCAGCTAACGCCTTTGTATTGCGTCGAGCCACCGCGCCACCGACACGCGATCCTTGAGAGGTTTGGTGGCCTATCTGGCCTGCGATGAACTCATCGAGCTCATGCAGGTAGATGTTTGCCAAGATTGGAGACACGATCCCGCCCTGTGGAGTGCCGCTGTAGGTCGGATTATGCGTCCGCCCCTCCATGACGCCCGCCTTCAGCATGTCACCGATCAGGCCAACGAACTTTTCATCGTTGATCCGTTTCCGCAACAGCTTGAGCAGGACGTCATGGTCAATGTTCTCGAAGAACCCAGCGACATCCACGTCAACAAGCCATTTCACGCCCGTCCAGACGGCTTTAACGTGTTCAAGCGCCGTGTGACACGATCTCCTCGGCCGGAACCCATGCGAGGCGTTCGAGAACACCGGCTCATAGATCCTTTCGAGGAGTTGGCGCGCCACTTCCTGGACGAGGCGGTCGTCGCGCGTGGGTATCCCCAGCGGACGCCGCTTACCCTTGCCTTTCGGGATGAATACCCGACGCACTGGTTTCGGTTTGTAGGCTCCAGCCACCACACTGGCGATCAATGGGTCGAGGTCTTCCGGACCGAAGTCCGCGAAGGTCTCGCCATCGACACCCGGCGTCATCGCCCCCCGATTGGAGACGATCTTCTTGAGTCCCTGCTCCCAGAGAAGCCGAGACCCCATCAGACGATGAAGCCCATTTACTCGTTTGCCCGACGCTGCCAGCGTCGGAATGGCCTCCAACCGGGCCATCACAGTTTCAGGTAGCATCAGCACACCCCATGATTTCGGTTGAAGTATCGCAACTGCCGCCCTTCCCCCGGCGGTCTCCGCTTTCGGCCCGGTCGCCCGTTCCTTATGCGGATGCACCGTCTCCCCGACTGGGAAGCTGTCCCAAGCATTACCCCGGGCGTTTGAGTACTATGGCGGCTCCGTACCCATGCAGGTCGGCCGAAGCCGCCTGTTTAGGGCATCCCGTAGTTACACTGATCGGAGATACGACGCGGTTAGGTGTCCCGTTCATCCACTAAACCCCTCGACGAGGGGCGCGCCGGACGGGCTGAGGAGCAAAGAGCCAAGACATGAGACTCTTGCCATCGTCCGGGACTGGCGTGTCAGTCGATTTCGCCAGCTTCCGCTATATAAAACGCTGCAGACTGGGATTTAAGCAGTGTAGCTTTCACCTTACGCGTCTTGCCCTGACCGGCATCGCTCCTTTACGACTGGAACGCATTCGGCCTTACTCCAAGCATGCTGTTGTCCCCTGTCCGTTTCCGGATTTCAGGTCTTTCGAACCCAAGGTTAGCTTGGCGGGCAGAGGTTTCCTCAACTTACCTCATCATTACTGATACTCCTTTCAGCGCCACAACGGCGCACTATCCTTGTAGCCGAACGTGCAGCCATCGCGTGCGCCGGTACTTTGCCTCGTCAGACAGACCACAGCGAAGACGGTGCGGGCGCCGCTGGACTCGATCCGCTCGCACGCGGCGTAATAGGTCGAACCGACCATCGACGACGCGAGGACCGTGAGACGGTGATCGTCGCGAGCATAGGTGAATTGATTGTCGAGATAAGAGCGCGGGGTGGCATAACCGCCCAGATCGCGCATGAAGAGCCATCCCATGACGAGCTTCCTGTGTCTGTGAGGATTAGGCGGCGACGGCGAGGCGCGGAGCGCCCAGGTCGCCGATGGTGGCGGTGAGCCGACGCTGGAACGCGTCCGCGTCCAGCAACTCGGCAATCGGCGCGTGGTGAGGCTTCCCCGCGTCTTGCCCGTCACGGCAGCGGTTGAACGATATTTCGCTGTCGGGGAGAAAGCTCCACGGGACGACGCGGATGGCGAGATGCGGGTGGCGCACCCTCGGCGCAGAGCCACAGCCAGAAGCAGTTGATGCCCTTGTAGGGGTCGCCGGTCGCGCGCAGCGGACGACCGCCAAGGCCCGGGCGCCATGGCTTGACCCATGGGCGCACGCCAGACTCGAGCTTGTCGATAATGGTGTTGGTGATGATGTCGGCAGGCGACAGTTTGTCGGTGGTCTTGGCCACGGCATGTTCTCCTAATGTCGAGTGAGGCGAACCCGCGTCAGCATCCTCTCCTCTGGGAGAGGCGGCGTGGGGTCACAAAAAGAGGGGCGACACTCCGCGAAGAGTGCCGCCCCAGTCGCCTCGAACTGCGGTCGAGAGGGCTAGTTGCCGTCCACGTCGCTGTAGAGCGATCCGGGTACGAGCAGAACGGCCCCGCGCGGTGTGCCTTGCGGCATGGTGAAACGACACGCGATCTCGACACCCGATACCGTTACCGTGGCGTCCCGCTCCTGCGGGACGGCGGCTCCCAGATTGCTCGCGGACATGCAGGTGGCTCCGATCATCATGGTGGCAAGGAGAGTACGGCGGTTCATTGGACGGTCCCGCGCAGAGCGCCGCGGGCGTATAACATTGATCTGGGGTTGGGGCAGATCAACAGCGCCAATCTCAAATGGCTCGGGCTTTCGGTAGAAGATGCTTTTGACCCCTGCCGCAACCTTGCCGCCGCAGCGCGCGTGTTGTCGGGCAACTATCTGAGCGTCGTCCGCTCGAGCCCGACGACCGAAGCGGCGATCGCGACCGCTGTGTCGATGTACAATACCGGCAGCCGCTCGCGCGGCTTTGGCAATGGCTATGTCGGCCGCGTCTATGCCTCATCGACTGTCGTCGTCCCGGCAATCCGGCACGGCCTAGCGCCGGCCATGCCCACCACCCCTGCCCCGCCACCAGCTCTTGGCACGCAAGCGCCAGCGGCATCAGCGCCGACCATCACGGTTGACTGGGACACATCGGCGGATGCGCAAACGGCCAAATTGATGGTCTTCGGCAGTGCATCCAGCAGCTCACAGAAAGGACAATCCGAATGACCGCTTTTGCGACAACCTCCGCCGTTTGGCTCACTCCGCGCCGACGCACGTTCACACAATATCTGGCGCTGGCCGTCACCGTCTTGGCAGTGTCGTTGCTGCTGACCGATCCGGCCTATGCTCAGGCGGCTGACCTGGGCGAGTTCGAGCATGTCGTAAGCGTCGCGAAGCGACCAGCGACCATCGGCCGAGGAACCGCCATAGGCCTGTTCCATGACCCACAGCAGCGTGTCCCGCTGGAGCGATCCATTCCTGGCGAGGGTGTCGGCAACCGCCTTGGCGGCGGTAATCGAGGGTTCAGTGAAATCGAGTTCGAGAGCTGCGGCTGAGGTGCGCATCGAGGGTCTCCTTCTTGTCGCCCGGTGCTCATCACCGGATCAACAAGCCGGAGGCCTCCTCCCCTCTCTTCAGTGGGAATGTAGGTGAATCTCGGCCCGAGGGAGAGCATTGCGAGCAGATCGATCGCGAAGTGCGTCATTCCAGTCATCATGCTCGGACGGGAGCCATTCCTCCACGACCCGCCCATTAGCGGCGAGGTGCTCGCGCGCCCGCTCCAGGCAAATCTTCGCCGCTTTGTTTCTCTGACCAAAAACGATCACACGCCTCACATGGGATGGAATCCCGACATGAGCGTAGCGCTCGGCACCAAGCACGGCCCAGACGGGCAATTGAAACCAGTCGGAGGCAGACAGGGCATCTTCGATGCCCTCGGCGATACCCAGTATGTCGTCGGGCTCCCCAAACCGTACGCTGCCCGAACCCAGAAGACCCAAAGCCAGCTTGGGCTTGCGGAAGGGGCGTCGCAGAATGTCAGCTGGGTCGAGGAATGTGCGGTGCACGGCAACGAGGCCGAGATCATTTCTTACGGCCGCGATCAGCGCCGGAAGGCTGCGCCGATCCTTTCCCTTGCCGATGATCGTCTGCGGGTTGAAGCGCAGTTCTGGGGATGATGTGTATATCCTGCGTGCTTGAAGATACGCCTCGGCTGGCGTGCCTTCGACAGGCATGCTGTGCTGCCACAATGTCCTGGCCAGTCCGCTCAGATCGCGGAACGGTGCGCGCAATTCTACATGAACGGGGGCCCGATCATGGAGGCCCTGACGGTCCAGAGCCTTGAGGATATCGGACGCGGTGCAGCCTGCAAAACATTTGAACAGGATGGCCTTGGTCCCGAGCCGGACCGATAGACTCGGCGAGCGATCGTCATGGGCAGGGCAACGGCACTCTCCGCGCGTTCCGGACCAACGCCCGCCCAAACTCTCAACAATTTGTTTGGCGCGGACCGCTGCGTCGATGGTGGCCGGCATGGGCGAAACTCCTATTGGAAGCCAAGGTTCGCTCCGCGCCCGCCCCCTTTCCTCTTGCCCGATCGGCGGAACAGGGCACGGGCCTACGCTGCCTTTGTAGCGAGCACGCCGAACTCCTCGACGATCCGGTCTGTTGTGTAATGTGTGGTGCCGTCGCGCTCGTAAGAGCTATCGCGCAGCCGTCCAGCGATCCGAACGAGATCGCCCACCTGGGCCTTATCATCGATATACTTCCGCTGGCCGTCGCTGAAAATGACGACGCGGTTCCAGTAGCTCTCCTCGATCCACTGATCTCCTTCGCCACGCCGACGATAGTTCGCGCAAACAGATACGTTCGTGACCTTCGGCTTGGCGTCGATCTCACCAATCCGTCCGATGATCTCAAACTTGGCAAAATTGATCATGCGACCTCCTCGCTGCGTCTGCCAAGCAACAACGAGCTGCTGTCGGTGCGCAGAGCATCTCGTCTCGCGGCGCACATGCCGAGGATCGAGATCGTCATGCTACCGTGATAAGCTGACCTGGAGGTATCCCCCCGGACAGGGGGACGCGGATCATAGCGCCGCTCTGCTTGAGGCTCGCGACTCGGCCCTTACCCTTTTAAAATCTCTTTAAAACAACGCCGCTGCTCGCAGCGGAAGGATTCATGATTCAAAAGATTCTAATTCGGACCGAAATTATGACGATAAAACAACTGGGTAGGCCGAACTAGCTGACTGCGTGGGGGAGTTTGGCTGACCGCTTGGGGGCTTTTACCTGTCCAATCGGGGGATCATTCCTGACCATCCGGGGACTAACCTGACCGATTGGGGGAGCAAGCAGTCCCTTCATCATTCAGCACCCTCCAGCGTGAATGGCGAAGAGAAAACGACCGAAACTCGGCCATAATCGAGGGTTGGAAACCAGACCGCGCGACTCGGCGGAATCAGAGGAGTTTTCCGATATCGGCTGCCCATTTCATCCTGACCGATTGGGGGAGGTAGAGAGACTGGGTTCCCTGACCTGACTTGACGCAAGAGGTCAGGTCAGGCAGCAACTCACTCTCCGTACCCTAATTCTGATCGTAATATCGCATGGACGCCGATAATAGCGATAGTGTTGTTGCAGTCGAGGGTGAGGCCGAGGCGGTTTCGCCTGGCCGCGCAATGCGAGTGGCAGCAGCCCTGCGCGCTAAAGGCGGCGACGAGTTCGCCAAACCCGGCAGCATCATCGAAGTCAAATTCGTCAAAGGTGAGTCGCTTAGCCTCACGGCGTCTCGACTACTTGCTCTTATGATCCTTGCTGCCGGCGGAGATGCCTGGGAAGACAAGCCTCACCGGATGCGGAAAGCGGATATCCGCCGCGGTCATAAGGGTAACGAGCGGATAACGGATATGCTGCAGGAGCTTCATCGAACGCTCTTCGCAATCGATGACAAGTCCTGGCGAGGCAAGAAAGCGACCACGTTGTTCTCGCTAATCTCCCGATCGCGTGAGGAAACCGAGGAGGACGGAGGGGAGGCCGGATGGATCGAATGGGAATTTACGCCCGACGCCCGCAAGCTGATCCAGGCTTCAGAGACCTATGCTGTTCTTAACCGGCAAGCTGTTCTCGGTTTTCGATCGAACTACGCATTGCGGCTGTATGAGCTCGGCGCTCTGCGTCTGCATAGACGACAAGCGACTTGGCGTGGCGACATGACCGCTCTGCGCGCTGCGTTGGGAGTGCCTCCAGAAGTTTACACCGATTTTGCCCAGCTGCGTCGGAAGGTTCTGGAAAAGGCTAAGGCTGAGATCGATCAACTTGCGCATTTTCGCGTCGAGTGGCGAGAGGTTCGCCAGGGCAGAACGGTCGCCGAGATTGAGTTTCGATTCGAGCCGAAGGATGCTCCTGAATTGATTGCGACGGTCGACGAACTTGAGCGGCATTCGGGAGGCCGCAAACAACGGCGGGATGGGTCCGTTGAGTCGGTAAGCCTGGTGGCCCCCGCATTGCCGGCAGCGAAGTCAGGGACAGCCGCGAAGACAAATGGTGAAACGTTTCCAAGTGGCACGATACGGTTCGGCGCTGAAGAGCTGGCGGCGATCGGGCGCCGCAGCGGCGGGGGCTGGGATATCGATCTGATTGCCGATGGCTTCAGGTCGCAGATGGGCAACCGCTTGGAGAAGCTTCGTGGTCCAAAACTCATATCGGCTTGGACGGGGTTCTGTGAAGGTTGGGTAACTCGTCGGGGTCGCGCGCAGTAGAAATTGCACGCGTGCAATTTGCCGATCCCCCCACCGAGTCAGGTTAGGCCATTGGAACGTGCGTAGGACGTCTGAACGTCCTACGCACTTTCGAAATTATCGAGTTTCTTGACAAAAAAGCGCAAGTGAGTGCACCTTACCCCAAATTTCAAAAGGCGGGTGTATGTCAACGGCACTGGATATAGAGGGCACACAGGATCTGGTGTCGGTAGCGACGTTGGCCGCTCGTACGTCCTCCGTCTTGGAAAAGCTCCGCGATTCCGCCCGAAGCGCCAGAGCGGACGACCGGCGCGAGCCTACGTTTACGATCAGCAAGGCGGCCGAACTCGTGGGCCGAACCGCTGCAGCGATTCGGGACGCGGAAAAGGACGGCCGACTTCCGGAACCTGTCCGAGGGGATAACAACCGGCGTGAGCGTTACACGCTTGCGCAAATCAACGACATGCGCGGTGTGTTCGGGACACGCCCCTACCGGAGTGCCGACGATCCGTGCTGTGTCGTTGCGGTTCAGAACTTCAAGGGCGGCGTTGGCAAATCGACGGTGGCAGTTCACCTCGCCCAGTACCTCGCCATTCGCGGCTACCGCGTGGCGCTTATCGACTGCGATAGCCAGGCATCTGCGACCACGTTGTTCGGCTACGTCCCAGACCTTGATCTCACCGAGGACGATACGCTCTATCCTTATCTGCGGGAGGAAGAGCGGACCTCCCTCGATTACGCTCTGCGCAAAACCCATTTCGATGGCCTGGAACTCATCCCGGCCAACTTGCGGCTCTTTCAGTCGGAGTATGAACTCGCGGCGCGCATGGCGCGGGGCAGTGGCGCTTTGCTCGATCGCCTGCGTCAGGGGATCAACAGCATCTCGGACCGATTTGATGTCATCGTCATGGATCCGCCACCCGCGCTGGGGGCAATCTCACTTTCCGTCCTGCGCGCCGCTAACGCGCTGATAGTGCCGGTTCCGCCGACCGTGATGGACTTCTCGTCAACCGCCGCGTTCCTCTCGATGCTTGATGAAACAATCGAGCAATTGGCCGAGCGAGGCCTCGCGCCGGACTTGCAATTCCTGCGGTTCGTCGCCTCGAAGGTCGACGAAAACAAGTCGATGCAGAAGGAATTGCTCAATCTGATGAGGACGTTGTTCGGTCATGCGATGATCCGTACGCCGCTGAAGGATTCAGCAGAGATCGACAACGCCACGGCTCGATTGATGACGGTCTATGAACTCGATGGGCCTGCCACGAGTTCGCAGGTCCGCAATCGTTGCCTGGCTTATCTCGACGGGGTGAACCAAGAAATCGAGGTCGACGTCCGGTCGATGTGGCCGAGTCATCGGGCACGGTTGCGCCAAGAGGCATTGGCGTGAACCCGCGAAATTGCACGCGTGCAATTCTGGGTAAGAGGAGGGCCGCATGAGCGGAAAAAACAGTGGCTTCGCGGCTGATTTGGCCGCTGGGATCGACCTTACGACCGAGGCCGCGCCGCGGCGGAGCGGTATTGCTGCAAACGTGCTGACAGGTCGAAGCAATCGGATTGCCGAACTTGCATCTGGCGCCGTCGTTACTCGCACGCACGAGCTGGTCGATCCTGCGCGATGCAGGATGTGGACGGGCCACAATCGCGAGTATGCGCTGCTAAATGAAGAGCGTTGTGGCGATCTGATCGAAAGCATCAAGGCGCAGGGGCGGCAGGAAATACCGGCGATCGTACGCCGGGTGGCTGGCGATCCGAACATCGATTTTGAGGTGATCTGTGGGGCCCGACGCCATTGGACGATCAGTTGGCTGCGCACACACAACTACCCCGACTTCAAGTTCCTGGTCGATATCCGGGAAATCGGTGACGAGGAGGCTTTCAGACTCGCAGATATCGAGAACAGGGCACGTGATGATCTCACGGATCTGGAACGCGCCCGAGACTACCTCCGGGCGCTCGGTGCCTATTATGACGGTCGTCAGAAGACGATGGCTGAGCGTATCAATGTGAGCGAAAGCTGGCTGACGCGCTATCTCGATCTGGCGCGTCTGCCGGCCGAACTTATGGCCGCGTTCCCAGAACCGCAGGACCTTAGCATTCGCAACGTGATCGCTCTCAAACCGCTCCTCAAGCCGGAGGACAAGCGAGCGAGGGTTTTCAAAGAAGCCGCTTCGCTTGGAAAGGCACAAGCCGATGCGGGCAAGGCGATGCCGATCCTTGATGTCATTCGAGCGCTCACCGCCGCTGGTGACCCCCCCAGAAGGTCAGGATCCCCCAAGAAGTCAGGAATGGCGCAGACCGTCTCGAGCGCGGCCGGTAAAGCGGTGCTGCGCATCGAAGGAGCAGATCGCAAGGGAGTCCGATTGACGCTGCTCACCAAAGGCGGTGCTTCACGCGAGGATGCCGAGAAGGCGATTCGAGAGGTGCTAGACGCACACTGGGCGTGAGCACTGGCTGGCAGATCATAGGAAATTACGCCCCGGGAAAGTGAACGGGACCCGCGCGTCCAAGGCTCGCCAGCTTTGCGTCGAGGTCGGCCATCTCGCGATCGAACACCTGGAGCACCGGTTCGAGATTGGCGGAATATTTTGGTGGAGCAAGCGGGCGTCCCACCGACCGCTGCACGAAGCCAAACGACAAAGCGAGATCCCGCGCGACATAGGTGCGCCATGCCTGTCGACCGCTCACCTCTACAACCAGATCAAGGTCTGCGGCTCGGGCCAGCAGTTTTCCGGCACCAGAAATCGTCAGGTCCAACGTCAATGCGACCAAGCGCGGACTCGCCACCGGCACGAACTGCATGAGGCTCAGAAGCGTCGCTAGCTTCCCCGGACGGTGAGCATCACGGATGGCGTCGGCCGCCCGCAATCTGTTGTCCTCAAGCGCCTGCAGTCGAACGAGGCCTTCCTCCGCACGATCTGCGAATGCTCGAAGATTGCGAACGATGATCGTCTGCGCGTCGCGCGGAGCGCGCCGCAAGGCTTTGTCGCCGATCGTGAGGCATGGGAGGGTGGCGTGCGTGATGTTCATCGATTTCAGGAGCCAAGGTACCGTTAGCCATGGCGTGATCGTACTGTCGGCCCGTGCATGCCGGGCGACGATCTCGAGCGCCCGCAACAAGGCTGGACGCTCAGCCCAGTCCGCAGCGACCTCGGTCGAGATGGGGAGTTCGTCCCGCCAGTGGTGAGGTTTCCGGGAGGCCAGGCGCGTCTGCCAATTGCGCAGCGCGTGGTGATCATCAAGATGGCTCGGCATCCTAGGCCGTCCGGGCAATGTGACGGCACATTCCCGCCCAAAAATATCGATTTCGTCGATTTCGGCGCCTTGCGCTTGAAGTGCCGTGGTATAGCCTGTCCACACCGCACGTTGCTGCCACGGCGTTGCGACGGGACTGACGGAAATACGGGCATCAAGGCGCGCAATCGCCGCTGCCGCTCGCTCAAGAACGGTGGCAAGCTTCGGGGTCCACTCAGGCTCAGAAAGATCGCGATAAGCGCTCGACATGGATAAAGAGTATCCCGAAAGGTTACCTCACGTCTACCTTGCCGGTGCTGGTACAAGATGGACCTATGATAATTGCAGTTATCACATATCCATATTTGACGCCTCCTTATAAGGTGCTGTAGAACTGCTCGCGATGGAGCACGCCGGAAAGATCGATGAAAGCGCTCTGACACCAGGGGAAAAGCAGGCGCTGCCAGCAGCGTCGGTTGACGATCTCTCCTGGGCGGTCGTCAAGATGCGCGCTGGGCAGCGTATTGTCGTCAATGAGGCGTTGCTCGCCGCGTACCAGGCCGCGTCTTCGCCGCACAGCATCCGGGCGCTCAAGTCCGACCTGGAAGCATTCGACCTCTGGTGCCGACGCATGGCCCGCATCGCGCTGCCAGCCACCCCCGAGACCGTCGCGGACTATCTCGATGGCCGTGCGGGGCAGGGGAGCAAGCCGGCCTCGCTTGGCCGCTACAAGGCGTCGATCGCCAAGATCCATCAGCTGCTCGATCTCAAAGACCCGACGTCGGCTTCGCTGGTAAAGCTGCGGCTGCAGGCGATCCGCCGAAGTCTCGGCACCGCACAGAAGCAAGCGCGACCGCTGCGGTTCAAGGGGCCGGTGCGCAACGTCGAGCACGACGCACCCCGCGGGCTCAATGTTCGGGCGCTGCTCGAAAGCTGCGCGGAGGATCTGCCGGGCCTGCGCGATCGCGCACTGCTGTCGGCGGGATACGACACCGGCTTACGCGCCTCCGAACTGGTCGCGATCGCGGTTGAGCACATCGTCGAAGCGATCGATCCTGAAGCGCGGCTGCTTAGCATTCCGCGTAGCAAAGGTGATCAGGAGGGGGAGGGGGCCACTGCTTATCTCAGTCCCCGCACGGTTGGCGCGTTGGCGGCTTGGCTTGAGGCAGCTGGCATCGAGCATGGTCCGGTGTTCCGGCGGGTGAATGTGCGGCGCTACAAGGCGAAGGCGGCGGTGCGGGGGCGGCCGATCGATAGCATCTCCGGGCGCGAGACATGGGACCTACGAAAGACGCTATCGAAGGCAGCAGTGCCGGCGCGGATCGAGTACGACGTAGGGGAGGGGGCGCTGCATCCCGCGTCGGTCGGTCCGATCTATCGCGCGATGATACAGCGGGCGTTCGACCGTGGTGCCCTGGCGGATCTGACAGCAGACGATCTGGTGCGGCTGCTCAAGGGGGTCAGCGCGCACTCGACGCGGGTCGGGCTCAACCAGGACCTGTTCGCCAGCGGCGAGGATTTGGCAGGGATCATGGATGCGCTGCGGTGGAAGTCGCCGCGGATGCCGCTTGCCTACAATCGCAATCTGGCCGCAGAGCAGGGTGCTGCTGGACGGCTGATGGCCAAAATCGGTTGATCGTGCCCCACTCGGATAGCCCCAATAAGCGGATCACGCGCTCCCAGTTCACACGGCGGTTTATAATGGACTTACATAGTTCTACTCAAATCAGCTAGAACCATGTAAGGAGCCTAGAATGGATCCACGCCGCAACCCTTTCGCACCAGGTGCTGGCAGCCGCCCACCCGAGCTCGCCGGCCGGGACGACATCCTAGAAACGGTCGCCGTCGCACTCGACCGGATTCGTAACGGTCGTCATGCCCAAAGCATGATCCTGCTGGGATTGCGCGGGGTGGGCAAGACGGTGCTGCTCAACGCCATGCGCAGGGCCGCAGAAGGCGAGGGCATCCTGAGCGTGCCGATCGAAGCGCCCGAAGGCCAGTCGTTGCCCGCCATGCTGGTTCCGGCGCTCCGCACCGCCATGCTCAAGCTTGATCGGGGGCAGGCGGCAATGACGCTGGCAAAACGCGGGTTGGGTGCTCTGGCGCGGTTCGTCAAGGCGTTCAAGCTGAGTTACGGTGAGCTGGAGGCGTCGCTCGATCTGGGGGAGATTGGGATCGCGGACAATGGCGATCTCGACGCCGATCTGATCGACTTGATCGACCTGGCGGGAGCCGCCGCCGCTGAGCGAGACACCGCCCTCGTGCTCTTCATCGACGAGCTGCAATATGTGCCCGAACGCGAACTGGCGGCGCTCATCACCGCGCTTCATCGCGCCCGCCAGAACGACCGTCCCATCACACTGGTAGCCGCTGGCCTGCCGCAACTGGCCGGGCAGATGGGCAAAGCCAAGTCCTATGCCGAACGACTATTTTTGTTCACCAGCATCGGTCCGCTCGGCACCGAAGCGGCCAGTTCGGCCATAATCCATCCGATCGAGGCGGAGGAATGTGCGATTGAGCCTGCCGCGGTCGCGCAAATCATCGCTGTCACCGAGGGCTATCCCTATTTTCTCCAAGAATGGGGCAAGCAATGCTGGGATGCCGCCGTCGCTTGCCCTATTACTGTGGCGGACGTCGATCTGGCTCACCCCACGGCCATCGCCGCACTCGATGACAGTTTCTTTCGTGTGCGGTTCGATCGCCTGACACCGTCCGAAAAGCGCTATCTGCGGGGCATGGCGGATCTGGGGGAGGGGCCCTTTGGATCGACCGCCATCGCCGAGCATATAGGTCGGAAGTCGTCGAGCTTTGGCCCCGTGCGTGCGTCCCTGATTGCAAAGGGCATGATTTACACGCCGGGCTACGGCGAGACAGCGTTTACCGTGCCAATGTTCGGGGGGTTCATGCGGCGGGCGATGCCCACCGGGATGGATACTATCGATTCATAGCTGCCGGTCGGTCTCGATCCTTCGCCACTGGGACAGAAATTTCTTGGCGAAATGGGTGCGGAGCAGAAGGGCGGCATTTCGGCAATATGGGTGGAAGCACGAACCCGCTGCGCGGGAGGGCGCGTGCGGCACGGATGAGGTGAAGGAACGAGCGTAGCGCGGCGGTTGAGCGCTGCGGGATGCAGGATGAACATCGCGGCTCCACCAGAAGGAGCCCTGCCATGAACATCCTCGTACCCGTTGTTGCTGTCAGCCCACTACGCCAGCGTCTCATCGACGAGATGGATATACGCCGGTTCGGCCGCGAGACGCAGCGTAACTACATCCGCGATGTCGGGCGGTTCGCGACGTTCCTCGGGCGCTCGCCGGACACGGCAACGGCTGAGGAGGTGCGGTGCTTCCAGGTCGAGCAGTGCGAGTTGGGGTCAGGACATAGAACGGGCACAGATATACGCTAAGCGTCTCTGCGCGCACTTATGGGTCGACTCTATGCGTCGACGACTCCAGCATTCCAAAGGCATCCATCGGACAGTTGTAGCATCGCCTCTCGTCGCAGAGCCGGCATATCGTCAGCGCCGAGACAGCGTCGTCAGACATCTGCGCAAGTATTGTCTCGGCAATACGTTCCAGCACGAGGCGGTCAGCATTCGAGACATGGCTAAGGATTTCGGATAAAGTCTCGTTTCTTCGTTGCAGGATCGCAGATAGGCGAGTCTCGCCTGCCTCAGTGAGCATCAGCGCTACTGCACGACGGTCCCGTAGCGCTTTGGATCGAACGGCGAACCCGGCTGCAACCAATCGATCGACAAGCCGCACCGTCCCCGCGTGGGACAAGCCTAGCACCCGTCCTAATTCGTCGATCGAAAGACCGGTCGCGTGACCGATGACGACGATCGCCGCGGTGGTTTCGCCACCGCCGGGTATCGTCGGGTCGAATGCCGCCTTCTTAATTCGATCGGTGATGCCCACTGCGAGGGCGCCGAACAGATTGACGAGCCGGTCCGAGAGTACGTTCAAAGGGTTGCCTCATTCATTGACGGCGCATAGTGTATGCGCAGCGCATATATCACGCCTGTCTAAGCATGAAGGCAGGTCATGCGCCATGATGAAAGCGAGGCACCATGTTTTCGACATTACACATAGCTGAAAAGACGACCGGCTCTCGCGGGTCTCTCGCGTTGCTGCGCTGGGCGCTGGTGGTCATCTTTCTCTGGTTCGGTTGCATGAAATTCACGAGCTATGAAGCGATGGGCATCGCGCCATTGATGAAGAACAGTCCGATCATGAGCTGGATTCCGGCCGTTTTTGGGGTGCAGGGTGGAAGCTATTTTATAGGCACCGTCGAGCTCGCGACGGCCGCTGCGCTGATTATCGGTGCTTTCAACAAGACGGCCTCCGCTCTCGGCGCGGCGATGTCATGCCTGACTTATGCCGTGACACTGACGTTTTTCCTGAGCACGCCTGGCGTCGCCGAGCCGACCGCTGGCGGGTTCCCGGCGATTTCGGCCGGAACCGGACAGTTCCTGTTGAAGGACCTGGTGCTTCTTGCGGCATCAGCGTGCCTTCTACTTGCGTCCATACGGACAGCAGACGCGTGACGGCAAACAGGTGATAGGCGACGCTCCGGACCTGCGCTTTTGCCGAACCATACCCGCCTCAGCCCATAACGATCGACAAACCCTGTCGCTTTGATAGGGTGTTCGAAAACATGCTTTCGAGGGTTTGTCGTACATGCTGGTCGGATATATGCGGGTGTCAACGACCGATGACCGCCAAACGGTCGATCTCCAGCGGGACGCGCTCGTCGCAACCGGGGTCGATCATCGGCATCTCCATACCGACAAGGCATCCGGCGCGCGCGACGACCGACCAGGCCTGAAAGCCTGCCTCGACTATCTGAACGCGGGCGACACACTGATCGTGTGGAAGCTCGACCGGCTCGGACGCTCGCTGCCGCACCTGCTGACGATCGTCACCGATCTGAAGGCGCGCGGCATCGCGTTCCGGTCGCTGACCGAGCAGATGGATACGACCACGCCGCACGGCGAATTGCTGTTCTCGCTGTTCGGTGCATTGGCACAATATGAGCGTGCGCTCACGCGCGAACGGGTGATGGCGGGACTGGCTGCTGCCAAACGCCGGGGACGCCAAGGTGGCCGCCCGCCGATGATCGACGCCGAAACGCTCGAGCGGATCACCGCCGCGCTGGATGGCGGGGCCAGCAAGGCGTCCGTCTGCCGGACCTTCAAGGTGCCGCGTTCGACCCTTCTCGGCACGCTTGCCCGGATCGGCTGGACCGCACCGGCCAAGGTCTAAGCCGATGCCGCGTCGCGCCGTCCTGTCGGACGAGCAACGCGCGGCGTTGCTCGCGCTTCCCGACGACGAAACCCTGCTCGTCCAGCACTGGACATTGAGCCGGGACGACTTGGCCATCATCGTCCGCCGGAGGCGACCGCATAACCGGCTGGGTTTCGCGATCCAGCTTTGCGCGCTGCGCTATCCTGGCCGTTTCCTGCGACCCGGTGAACTGATCCCTGATACGCCGCTCGCGTTCGTCGCAGAGCAATTGCAGGTCGGACCCGAGGTGCTGGCCGACTACGCGACGCGCGGCCCGACCCGGTACGAACAGCTCGATGCACTGCGCGATGCATTCGGCTTCATGCCGCTCAGTCGGCCGCTGCGAACGACGTTGCAGGAATGGCTCCTGCCGATCGCGCTGACGACGACCAGCGGGGCTAGGCTGGCGCGCGTGATGCTGGATGAGTGCCGGCGACGGCGCATCATTGTGCCGGGCATCAGTTCGGTCGAGCGGATGGTCGCACAGGCGTTGCTCGATGCCGAACGCCATGTCGCCGAGCATCTGACCCGAGGACTCGATGCTCGACAGCGCCGGCTGCTCGATGCGCTTCTCCTGCCCCACACAGGCACGAACTTGAGCGATCTGGCCTGGGTGCGGCAGTCACCCGGCAAGCCCGGCCGAAAGACATTCGCCGCCATCATCGAGCGACTGACACTGCTTCGGGCCATCGGGATCGATCCGGATATCGCCGTAGGCGTCCATCCCGAGCGCCTCCGACGCCTGTGCCAGGAAGGCGTGCGGCTGACCGCGCAACATGTTCGGACGCTGCAAGCGACGCGGCGTCGCGCCACATTGGTGGCGACCATCCTCGAAACCATCGTTACCCTCACCGACGATGCGGTGCTGATGTTCGATCGCCTGCTTGGGCAGATGTTCCGGCGCGAACAGAACAGCGCGGACACGACACTCAAGCGCAACCGGCGCACCATCAACGGCAAAATCCGGCTGCTTGCCCAACTCGGCGCTGCCTTGCTCGCCGCCAAGATATCAGGTGGCGATATCGGCGCTGCGGTCGAGGCAGCGATCGGATGGAATGATCTCGGCCGCGAGGTCGATGAAGCCCGCAAGCTGATCCGCCCCGATTCGGTCGATCCCGTCGCGGTCGCCGCGACCAATTACCCCGTCCTCCGACAGGTCGGTCCCTCGTTCATCGCCTCGTTCACATTCGGGGCGGTGCCAGCCTGCCATGCGCTCGCGCGAGCGGTCGCGATCATGCGCGACCTTCATTTTGGTCATCTGCGCAAATTGCCTGCAGGCACGCCAGTCGGCTTCATCCGGCAAGCTTGGCGTCGGGCGATCGGCACCGGCATTCCCGATCGCAGGATCTATGAATTGTGCGTGCTGGTCGAGCTTCGCGACCGGCTTCGCGCCGGCGACATGTGGGTCGAGGGAAGCCGACGCTATCGTGCTGTCGAGCAGCAACTCATTCCTGCCCCCGTATTCGCCAACATGCGCGCGGCCGGCCCCTTGCCGATACCGGCACCGGATACGGCCGATATCTGGCTGGCCGAACGACGCGCCCGCCTCGCCCGTCGATTGGCCGAGGTCGAGCGAAAGGCGGAGACGGACGCGCTGGAAGACGTGCAGCTCAGCTTGGGCAGGCTGCGGATTTCGCCCTTGAAGGCGATTACTCCCGAGGAATCCGATACCGCCCTTGCGCCGCTCTATGCGCATCTGCCCGCGATCCGCATCACCGACCTTCTTGCCGAAGTCGATCGATGGACCGGGTTCAGCCAGTGCTTCACGCATCTGCAAAGTGGCCGTGCCGCGGATGAACCACGTGCGATCCTCACGGCGGTGCTCGCCGATGCCACCAATCTGGGCCATACGCGCATGGCGGAAGCCTGCAATCTCGTGACCCAGCGCCAACTCGGTTGGCTCGCCTCATGGCATCTGCGCGAGGAAACCTACGGTCGCGCGCTCGCCCGGCTTGTCGACGCCCAACACACCGCGCCGCTGGCCGCGCTGTTCGGGTCCGGCACCTCGTCCAGCTCAGACGGTCAGAACTTTCCGCTCGACCGCCGCGCCCAGGCAACCGGCGCAGTCAATCCGCACAAGGGGACAGAGCCGGCTGTCTCCTTTTACAGCCACGTCTCGGATCGCTACGCGCCGTTCCATTCCACAGTTATCTCCGCTTCGGCGAGCGAGGCGGCACAGGTGCTCGACGGGCTGCTCCACCACGGCGCCGATCTGCACATCGAAGAGCATCACGTCGATGGCGGGGGCGTCTCCGACCATGTGTTCGCGCTATGTCATCTGCTTGGGTTCCGGTTCGCGCCGCGTATCCCGAATATCGCCGCACGCCGTTTGCACCTGTTTAACGGCATCGAACCCGGCCCCGATATTGCGCCGCTGGTCGCGGGCCGCATCGACGAAGGTCTGATCGAGGCACACTGGGACGACGTGCTGCGACTGGGAACCTCGATCCGCACAGGCGTCGTCAGCGCCTCGATCATGCTGGAACGGCTCGGCTCCTATCCACGCGCCAACGGCCTGGCACTGGCGTTGCGCGAGATCGGTCGCGTCGAGCGTACCCTGTTCACGCTCGACTGGATCGAGCAGCCCGAACAGCGTCGCCGCGCCACCCGCGAACTCAACAAGGGAGAAGCGGAAAATGCCCTGAAACGCGCCATCTTCTTCCATCGCATCGGCCGTATCCGCGATCATGCGCTGCAAGCCCAAAGCCATCGGGCGAGCGCGCTGAACCTCGTCGCCGGTGCCATCGTCCTGTGGAACACGACCTACCTGCAAGCCGCCCGGATGCATCTCGCCAACCTCGGCCGGCCGGTCCCGCCGGACCTGCTGCAACACCTATCACCGCTCGGTTGGCAGCATATCAATCTCACCGGCGATTACCTCTGGACCGATCCCGATGCGCCATCCACCGCGCTCAGACCGCTTCGCCAGATGCGCGCCGTCGAAGGCACGGCAAAACCTTAGCGTATATCTGGGTCCGTTCTGTGTACCGACCCCGATTGGCGGCGCGCGCGACCAGGCCACCTTGCGCCTGCATCGCCGCGAGCTGCGCCGCCAATGCGGCCGGGGCAAGGGTCAGCCGGTCGCGCAGCGTATCCAGGGTGCGCGTCGCGGGCGGTTCGGTGGTGACGATGTGGAGCAGGATGCCGGCGATCAGCGCCTTGGCTTCCTCGTTCCAGTGCGCCTCGCCCGCTTCGCCGGGCGCATCGTGGACCAGTGCATCTGCCAGCGTCATGCAGTCGTCGGCGAGATCGAGGCCGTGCGGGTCGATCCGATCAAGCGGGTTGAACGCGGCCGAGGCGAGGCCGGTGACGCCGAATGGATCGAGGACATGGACCGCGCCGAACTTGCCGCGCTGGCGCGCGGCGATGCGGGCGTTCTCGCCTTTGGGGTCGATGCAGACGACCGCGAACGGATATTCCAGCAGGTTGGGGATGATCGTGCCGACACCCTTGCCGGTGCGGGTGGGTGCGATCGTCAGCAGATGGGCGGGACCGGCGTAGCGCATCGGCTTGCCGGTCTTCACGTCGCGGCCGATCAGCAAGCCGTGATCGTCATTGAGGGCTTGTGCTTCCCCAGCGCTGGCGAAGCGGGCCGAGCCGTGCGTATCGGCCCGATCTTCATAATCGAACCGGCGGAGCAGGGGCAGGACGAACATCCAGACCATGACCAGAAGCACGCCGAGGTTGATGCCGAGGAAGCCGAGCTGGGCGAGCCCGCCGTTCTTATCAAGCTTGAAATACCAGATCGCTAGCATCAGCAGCAGGAACAGCGCGGCGAACAGCACCATCGTGAACAGGATCACGCCGATGATGTGACGGGCGAAGCGGAAGGGAGCGAGCAGGACGCCGAGCAGCGCCCACATGGGGTTGGCGCGAGCGGTGCGAGCGAGGTTACGGGTGGCGCGCGCGAGGCCCATGCTACCGGCTTTCCAGACCCGCCACGGTCATGGGCGTGATTGGCAACGAGTGATCGGCATTGGAATGATCGAGCAGCCGAAGGAGGATTTGCGTGGCCAGTTCGGGAGGCACCGCCTCTTCCAGCATCATCGCGAAAAACGCATCTTCGTTCGGCGTCGGGATCATGTCTTCGATCACAAGGTTGGCACGCGAGTCCGCCATGTCCTCGTGCCACATGGCGACTTCCGCCGGGGTGCCGCGTACGAACTCCATCGCGCGGACTTGGCGGCGGATCGTCCTGATATCGAAATCCACCATCAGAGCCTTTCCAGATCGGCCGAGCGGGGCAGGGGCAGGGCGATGTGCGCCTGATATTCCGCCAGCAGTTCGGCGGGCACCCAGTGGATGCCGCGATCACGGGCGTAGCGGCTGGCGATGAGCATATCGCCATCGACTGCGACCCAGGCGTCAGGCGCGTCGTCGGGTAGGGCGTCTCGACCTTCCGTCGCCATGCGAAGGTGTAGTGCAGTCGCGCGATCCCAACGGGCGCGCACCAGATCAACATAGTGGGCGGGAACAGGCGGGTCGTAATCGCCGCGCAGTCGCTCCCCGCGCTGCATCGCATATTCCTGTTCGGACCAGACCGGATCATTGTAGATGACGGTTGCGGATGCCGACCCGTGCATCAGCCATTCCGAGTTATCGCCGCCTGCCATCACCTCGCCTCCGTCGTTTCCGCGTCCGCCTCGAACGCACGTTTGCCGCGCCGCTTCCACACCACCAGCTCGTCGCTCGCATCATCGCCCCGCGCGCGTCCGGCGAGATCGAGCAGCGCACCGTAGAGCGTGGCGCGATCATCGTCGGTCAGCTCGACCAGGCCGGCTTTCTGCACGAGGCCGCCCAGCTCTATGAGGTGGCGCGTTCGTTCGCGGCGTTGCATGACCCAGCCCCGCGTATCGTTACGCCGTTCCGCCGCTTCCGCCCGCAGCGTTGCCGCCCGGTTCAGCCGCAGCGCCCGATCCGTCGATTGCAGCAGCGCCGCCACCTTTACGGCCGCGCCGCTGAAAGAAGGCAGCGCCCTTCGATCGCCACGCCTCCTTTGCCGCAGCATCTTTCGATCCGATCGCATCGAGCAGCACACCGGCGAGGGTTTCCGCATCGAGCGCATCGGCTCCGGTTGCAGCGACGAGCTGGCCGAGTTGTTCGACCCGTTTGGCTTTGAGCGACCGTGCCTTGTCCCCCAGTGCCTTCAGCTCGGCATCGTAATCGCGAACCTTCCGCATCAGGAATCATCCTCGTCAGGTTGATCGGGCGCGGCGGGAATGTCCGACCATAGCGAGCCGGCCGCGCCGTTAACATCGACACCGGGCGGGGCTTCCTCATCCCAAAGAACACGCCAGCCATAGACCATGCCATCGTCACTGGCGTTCTCGTCAAGCTGGAAGGGATAATCATCCAGCGTCTCGACGCTGATACCTAGCGACTGGGCGACATATTTATCGCTGCGCCGCTCCATCGCGTCTTCGTAAGCACGGCTCATTATATTCTCCTCACCGAGGCAGTTTGCCAGACGGAGCGAGGAGTGCAAGTCAGAAGCGGCATCAAGTCAATCACGAGGAGCGAAGCGGATTGTGAGTGCGCGCTTATACGTCGTTGCCGACGTGCGCTTAGAAGTGCAATAAGCGTAGCATCATGGCGATCTACCATTTCTCCGCCAAGGTTGTGAGCCGTGCGAACGGATCGAGCGCCGTCGCGAGCGCCGCCTATCGCTCCGCGTCCGAGCTGCACGACGATCGGCTGAGCCGCGATCACGATTTCAGCAACAAGGCTGGCGTGATCCACTCCGAGGTGATGTTGCCGGAGGGCGCACCGGAGCGTTTAAACGATCGCTCGACCTTGTGGAACGAGGTGGAGGCAGGCGAGAAGCGCAAGGACGCGCAGTTGGCGCGCGAGGTGGAGTTTTCGATTCCGCGCGAGATGAACGAAAAGCAGGGCGTCGCGCTGGCGCAGGACTTCGTGAAGAAGCAGTTTGTCGATCGCGGCATGGTCGCGGACCTCAACGTGCATTGGGACAAGGCGAAGGACGGCACCCCGAAGCCGCACGCACATGTCATGATAACGATGCGCGACGTGGGGCCGGAGGGGTTCGGGAAGAAGAACCGCGGCTGGAACAGCAGCGAGCTGTTGAGGGACTGGCGCGAGGCGTGGGCCGCGCACGTCAACGAGCGCATGGCTGAGCTTGGACTTGAGGGCCGGATCGACCATCGCAGCTATGAGGCGCAGGGGATCGGGCTGGAGCCGCAGCACAAGATCGGACCCGCAGCATCGCGCAGGCCGGAGCAGGGGCTTGAGGCAGAGCGGATCGAGGATCACACGCGCATCGCCCGTGAGAACGGCGAGAAGATCATTGCGGATCCCAATGTCGCGCTGGACGCCATCACGCGGCAGCAGGCCACGTTCACCACCCGCGATCTTGCAACGTTCGCGTTTCGGCACAGCGACGGCAAGGATCAGTTCGACCAGGTGATGGGGGCGGTGCGTGGCTCGCCCGAGCTGATCGCATTGGGGAAGGACGGGCGGGACCAGGAGCGGTTCACGTCGCGCGACATGATGGCAGTGGAGAACCGGCTTGAGCGGGCCGGCGACGAGCTGGCCGGCCGGGGCGAACACAGTGTCGGCGATCGGCAGCGTGACGCCGCTATCGGCGCGGCCGAGAGCAGGGGCCTTGTCCTGTCAGGCGAGCAGCGCGACGCCTTCGACCATGTGATCGGCGACGCGGCGCTGGCGTCCGTCGTCGGCTATGCCGGTAGCGGCAAATCCGCGATGCTTGGCGTCGCGCGCGAGGCATGGGAGCAGCAGGGCTACACGGTTCGCGGCGCGGCCTTATCGGGCATCGCGGCCGAGAATCTTGAGGGCGGGTCCGGCATCCAGTCCCGCACCATCGCCAGCCTTGAACACGCATGGGGGCAGGGGCGCGAGCAGCTAGGCCCCAAGGACGTGCTGGTCGTGGACGAGGCCGGCATGATCGGCTCGCGCCAGATGGAGCGGGTGTTGAGCCAGGCGCGTGACGCCGGCGCGAAGGTCGTCATGGTGGGCGACCCCGAGCAGTTGCAGGCGATCGAGGCGGGCGCGGCGTTCCGCAGCGTCACCGAGCGCCACGGCGCGGCCGAGATTACCGAGATACGCCGGCAGCGCGAGGACTGGCAGCGCGACGCTACGCGCGCCTTGGCGACCGGGCGCAGCGGCGAGGCGATCCATGCCTATGACGGCAAAGGCATGGTTCACGCAGCCGACACCCGTGAGCAGGCCCGGGGCGAGCTGGTCGACGGTTGGGACCGGGCGCGCCAGGCCGAGCCGGGCAAGAGCCGCATCATCCTCACCCACACCAACGCCGAGGTGCAGAGCCTCAATGGCGAGGCGCGCGACCGGTTGCGCGCGAGCGGCGACCTTGGCGACGACGTGACGGTGAAGGCCGAGCGCGGCGAGCGGCAGTTCGCGACCGGCGACCGCATCATGTTCCTGCGCAACGAGCGGGGCATGGGGGTGAAGAACGGCACGCTGGCGACGATCGAGCGGGTATCGTCCGAGGGCATGGCGGTGCGCCTTGATGACGGGCGCGAGGTCGCGTTCGACACCAAGGATTATGCCCATGTCGATCACGGCTATGCCGCCACGTTCCACAAATCACAGGGCGTGACGGTCGATCGGGCGCACGTCCTCGCTACCCCCGGTATGGACCGGCACAGCGCCTATGTCGGCCTGTCGCGGCACCGCGACGACGTGCAGCTCCACTATGGCCGCGACGACTTCGCCGACCAGCGCCAGCTTGTTCGTGCCCTGTCGCGCGATCGGGGCAAGGACATGGCCGGCGATTATGCGCGTCCGGAGCAGGATCAGGCACGCGCGTTCGCCGATCGGCGCGAGATCCGGTTCCCGGAACGCGCGCGTGAAATGGTGGCGAAGGTTCGCGACAAGGCGCGGGGCATGTTCGACGGGTTCCGGCCGAAGCCGGCGACCGAGAAGACGACGTCGCCGGAGCGCGTCGCGGCCGATCGGCCGCTGGCACCCTCACAGGCCCGCGCGATCGAACGCTATGGGCGCGCCGCAGCCGATATAGGCCGGATGCAGGACAAGGGGTTGCCAGTGCTGGCGCACCAGGAACAGGCGCTGGCGAAGGCAGGCGTCGCGCTCGACCAGGTTCGGCCCCATGCCGCGCGTGACCTCGCCAGCGCGATCGGGCGCGACCCCAAGCTCGCGCGCGACGCGGCCGAGGGCAACACGGGCGGCGCGGCGAAGGCGATGGAAACCGAGCGCCAGGTCCGCACCGACCCGGAAAAACGCGCGGGCCGGTTCGTGGAGCAATGGCAGGGTATGAGGGAAGCACGCGCCAGCATGGAGCGTGCCGGCGACCGTGCGGGTGCGGACCGGCTCGGCAAGCGCATGGAGAGCATCGCGGGCGGGCTACAACGCGACCCGCAGCTCGAATCCGCGTTGCGCGCCCGCGCGCCCGAGCTGGAACTGAAAATGGAGCGCGGCCGGTCGATCGCGAAGGAGCTGGCGCAGTCGGTCGCGATCGGGCGTGACCGCGATCGTGGCATGAGCCGATAGGGGGACCAGGTGGCGGACGAAGACGACAGCCAGGGAGCAGATGCCGCCGAGGCGTTCGAGGCCATGCGCGGCGAGCTGGCGCTGTTGCGCCGCGCCGTAGAGGGCTTGGCGGCCGAGCGAGGCGCGATCGACATTCCCGACTACACCGAGACGCTTGGCGCGCTCCAGCAGGGTGTGAACACTGCCGCCGGCCGGATCAACGCGATCGGCCAGATACTCGCCAAGGCCCCGGCTCTGGCATTGACGCCCGAGGACATGGCACAGCGGATTGCGGCGGCAGGCAGCGCCGCCCGGCGCGAGGATCAAGCGGCGCTCGCCAAGGCCGGCGAGGACAAGGCCCGCGTCATGGCGGAGCTTCGCGCCATTGCCGGATCGGCATGGACGCGGGTCGATCAGAGGAACAGGCAGCTATGGTTCGGCCTCGGCGGGGTGGTGGCCGGCGTCCTCGTATGGGCGATCATGCCCGGCCTTGTCGCCCGCGAGGTCGCGCCTGCGAGTTGGCAATGGCCCGAGCGCATGGCGGCGCGGACGCTCGACTTGCCCCCTTGGGAAGCGGGGCAGCGCATGATGCAGAGTGCCGACCCAGCGCAGTTCCGCGCGATCGCCGCTGCCGACAGGATCGTAACGGCCAATCGCGAGGCGATCGAGGGGTGTGAAAAGGCGGCGGTGAAAGCACGCGAGGCCCTGCGATGCACGATCAGAGTTGGCGTTAGACCTTAAACGGCACCAGATCGCGACTGGTAGCTCCTATCCACTACAACTCGATTTTGGCATCGATTGCTGGCTCACTTTGAAAAGGCGCTGGTACAAAGCGCATCATTGCTGGTCGCTGATTTTCCCTACTGGTTGCGCGACCCGCCAAGCTGCCACTATCAGATAGATACCCGCCGCAATCATAGGCGCCGTGAGCCACTGACCCATGTGAAGTCCTGTTCTGGCTGCGAAGCCGACAAGCTGGGCATCGGGCTCTCGAAAGAACTCGACAGTGAAGCGAGCGAGCCCATAGCCAAGAAGGAACACGCCGACGAGCATGCCAGGGCGGCGCCGGGCGTTGGTAAACCAGAACAGGCACGCGAGCACGGCAAATAGGACCAGCCCTTCCAGCCCGGCCTCGTAGAGCTGGCTCGGGTGGCGCGCGAGGCCGTCGCGACTTCCGGGGAACACAATTGCCCAGGGCACATCGGTGGGCTTTCCCCAAAGCTCGCCATTCACGAAATTAGCGAGGCGACCGAAAAAAAGGCCGATCGGCACGGTGCAGGCGACATAGTCATGGACCCGCAGCCATTCGAGGCCGTGTCGTCGCGCGAACATGATCAGCGCGAGCGAGACGCCGGCGGCCCCCCCGTGGAACGACATACCGCCATCCCACAGTTTGAAGATTTGCAGGGGGTGGAGGATCATCTCGGGACCGTAGAAGATCACATAGCCAAGCCGCCCGCCCAGAATGACGCCCAACGTCGCGTAGAACACGAGATCATCAGCCTGCTGGCGGTTCATTGGAGCGTCGGACTGAGCCAGCAGCCGTAGCAGATACCACCATCCTGCAACAATGCCGGCGATATAGGCCAGCGAGTACCACCGGATATCGAGCGGACCTATGGAGATGGCAATCGGGCTCAATCCGAGACTGGCAAATGCGATGTGGCTATCCAACGATTGTATCCTGCCAGCGAGAATGAATGCTCGACCGCGCCACGAAGCTACTCCGGTGCGATTACGGCGCCAGCATCCTTGAGTGCCGAAAACCCACCCGGCACGTGGGCGACGTTCTCCACGCCCATATCCTTGAGTGATTTTGCGGCAAGAGCTGAACGGGCACCGGACCCACAATAGAGCACCAACCGCGATCCGGCGGCGAGTTTGGCATTATGGGTGGGGCTTTCCGGATCGACCTGGAATTCCAGAAGGCCACGTGGGACGTTTACCGCACCAGCGACCAGCCCCGATTTCGCGACTTCCCCTGGCTCGCGGATGTCAACGAACTGAACCTCGGGATTGCCGACAAGTTTGGCTGCATCCTCAGGCGCGATAGTTTCGACAAGAGCATTGGCTTCAGAAACGAGCTGCTTCGAGGTGCGTGTTGGCATCGACTTTCTCCTGTAAATAAACCTGTATCGGATCACTCAGCCCTGCTGGGACTTGCCGCCTATCTGACGCAACAGTTCCGGCAGATCTGTCGGGCAATCACCGCAAAGCTTGTTTGCCGGAACGGCAACGTCGATCTTCTTCGGGTAGGGAAGATCGAGAGCCGCCATGATCGCGACAAATTCCTGTACGGTCTTGCCCGCAAGGCGAGGGTTCCGCTCGCGCTCCTGCGCCACTGTCGTGATGTGGCGATGATTGTAGTCGTGAGCCGGGAAGATCAGACCGTCGCCCGGCAGCGTGAAAATCTTTTGCGTGACCGAGTGATAGAGCGTGGCGGCGTCACCGTTCTGGAAATCGGTCCGGCCACAGCCGTCGATCAGCAGGGCGTCCCCAGTGAAAGCGCGAAGACCATCGGGCTGATCGACCAGGTAGGTATGGTGGGCATCGGTGTGCCCTGGCGTAAACAGCGGCTGAAGCTTAAGCGCACCGACGGTCAGGGGCTGGTCCTCGGCGACGCCGACGTCAGCACAGGGAAGGCCGTCCATGGCGGGGTACGCGATCTTGGAGCCGGTAAGGCTGCGCAGATAGCAGGCCGATGTGACGTGGTCCGCATGCACATGCGTCTCCAACGTATAGGCCAGCTCAAGATCCAGTTCCTGAAGCGCGGCAAGGTCGCGTTCGATCGTCTCCAGGACAGGATCGATCAGGACGGCTTTGCGCGTTTCCGAGCAACCGAGGAGGTAGGTGTAGGTCGAGGACTCGGGTTCGAACAACTGACGAAAGATCATGATCGGTCTCCAATGGTGCTTAGCTGCCGATCCCGCCCAGGCTGCGGAACAGCATGTAGGCGGCCACGGCCAGCAGGACGAAAGCGAAGATGCGGGTGAGCAGGCCCTTATGATCGGCGAGCCGGATGGCCGTTTGCATGCCGGCGATGCCGCCAGCGACCCCGCCAGCAATGAAAAAGCCAGCCACGCGCCAGTCCACGAGCCCTGACAGGGCATAGTTGAGGGCTGTCGCCGAGCCGAATGCTCCCACTGAAAACAGCGACGATCCGACCGCGTTGAGGATGGGCATGCCGCTGCCGAGCATGATGCCGGGCACAATCAGAAAGCCGCCGCCGATGCCGAAGAACCCTGACAGGAGGCCGGCGAGAAGGCCGATCACCACAAGCCGCACAGCAATCGGCCGCGTGATCCGCACGCCCGGATCGCCGCCGCCCGACTTGCCCCGCAGCATGGAAACCCCAACCACGATCATCACGCCCGCGAACAGCACCAGGAGGTGCTGACCCGCCACCATCTTGCCCAGGGTGGAGCCGACCAGGGCGCCTACGACACCCGATGCCCCGAAGACGAGGGCACAGGGCCACTTCACGGTTCCGGCCCGGGCGTGCTGGACCAGGTTGGCGAAGGCATTGGCGGCCACCGCCAGCGCACTCGTGCCGATCGCGACGTGCGGGTCCTTCATGCCCACGACATACAGCAGCAATGGCAGCGCCAGGATCGAGCCGCCGCCGCCGATCACCCCGAGGGTGAAGCCAACGACGACACCGGATATGAGCGTGAGGATGTCGACCGGTGTCATGGGTTGGCCGCCGCCCTGGCCGTGCGATAGCGTTCCTGAACAGCGAAGACGCCCATGCCAACCAGCATCGCCACGACGAACATCAGCGCCGCCGGCGCCCCGAGGCTCAAGGCAACCAGGGCCGGACCAGGGCAGTAGCCGACGAGGCCCCACCCGACGCCGAACAACGCCGCGCCGGAGAGAAGCTTCTTGTCCAGGGACCGGGACGATGGCCCATTGAACGTGGCTGCGAAAAGCGGAGCGTCGCGCCTTCGGCCGAGTGCAAATCCCAAGGCGGAAACCATGACGGCCGACGCCAGTACCAGGGCCAGGCTCGGGTCCCACGACGGCGCGGCGACATCAAGAAACGCCAGCACCTTGCTTGGGCTGATCATGGCCGAGACGATGAGGCCGAAGCCGAAAATGAGCCCCGAGGCCAGCGCGATGAGGAGCTTCCTCATTGTCTCAAAGCTCCACGACGTGCCGAGCGACGTACACAGTCGCAGCCGCTGTGATGAGGAAGATGCCGGTCGCGGCAAGCGAGCGGGGCGAAAGCCTCGCTATTCCGCAGACGCCATGCCCGCTGGTGCAACCACTCCCAAGCCGAGTCCCAAATCCCACCAGAAGGCCGGCTGCGATCACGATGGCGACTGGGGCCGGCGACGTGAGGTCCGGCAGCACGCCGCCCGCCGCCCGGTAGAGGAAGGGCGCAGCGAACAGGCCGACCAGGAACATTCCGCGCCACGCCACATCGCCGCGAACGGGCGCAAGCACGCCCCCGATGACGCCACTGATACCGGCAATGCGCCCGTTGGCGAGCCACAGGAGGGAGGCCGAGAGGCCGATGAGCGCGCCGCCCACGATGGCCGAAAATGGGGTGAATCCCTCCATCGTCAGGATTCTCCTTGTTCAGCATCGGCGCCAGCACAAAAGAGTGCGTAGAGTTCCGTCAGGATCGGCAGCACGCGCTCGGACGTGATGCGGTAGAAGATCATTGTTTTCTCTCGCCGTGTGCCGACCAGGCCCTCGTCGCGCAGCGTGGCCAGGTGGCGGGACAAATTGGACTGTGTCAGTCCGAGGCGTTCGCCCAGGTCGCTTACCGACAACTCCCCGCCGAGCAGGCTGCACAGGATCATCAGACGGTGCCGGCTCGCAAGCGAACGGAGGAACGCTTCTGCTTCGCCGGCCTTTTCCTCCAGACGTTCCGGGGACATTTTAATGAGAGAAGGTGGCACGATTGCTCCAAACATCTTATATGCAACATATATGATGGATGGGCGTTCGATCAAGCCAGCTTAGGAGGTTCCGTGCGCTACTATTTCGCCGGACTAGTGCGGCATCCTTCGAGGAAAGCGGTCCTGCGCGCTATTGAAGCGCCAGGGCGTGGGCGACCAATGCTGATCGACAAGGCTGCCGGTGGCGCTTCCGAGCGCTGCACGCAGGGCCAGATTTAGATGCTTGATCGACGCTCGCTATTGGCCGGCGGAGCGGCATTGTTCGCCACCGCCGCTTGCTCGCGCTCCACGTCTGCCCTCGGCGGGGGCGGTGCAAACCCCCTCCCGATCCCGCCGCTTTTGGATGCGCAGCCTGGACGATCATTCGCGCTACGGGTCCAGTCCGGAACGACTTCATTCTATCCGGGCCGTTCGAGCGACACGCTAGGGTATAACGGCAGCTATCTCGGGCCGACGATCAGGGTGCGTCGTGGCGACGACGTGGCGGCTGCCGTTACCAACGGGCTCAACGCGGACACCACTGTGCACTGGCACGGGCTTCTGATTCCGGGAGAGTTGGATGGAGGCCCCCATCAGATCATCGCGCCGGGCGCGACCTGGCGACCCACGCTCCCCATCCGGCAGCCGGCAGCGACCCTCCTTTATCACTCACACGTCCATGGGTTGACGGCCGAGCAAGTCTATTCAGGCTTGGCAGGGGCGTTGCTGGTGACCGACGAGGAAGAGCAGGGCTTAGGCCTCCCGTCAGAATATGGCGTGGATGACCTACCCCTGATTATCCAGGATCGGCAGTTTGAAAATGGTCGCCTTGTCATGCCAGGCGGCATGATGGTCGCCATGCAGGGCCGGCGCGGCGACACGATCCTTGTGAACGGAGCGGTAAACTCGCTGGCGGCAGTGCCAAACCGGTTGGTTCGCCTGCGGCTCGTGAACGCATCCAACGCCCGGATCTATGAGTTGTCGTTTTCCGATCGGCGAAGCTTTCACTGGATCGGAACCGAAGGCGGGCTACTCGAACGGGTAGTAGCGTTGGCGGCCATAACTTTGGCGCCGGGCCAGCGCGCTGAGCTTCTGGTGGACTTTACGGACGGCAGGCCCACCTCGCTGGTCACGGCGGCTGATACCAACGCCTCGATGATGGGAGGTATGGGTATGATGGGGCGGAGCGCCAGTAGGACCGACGCTGCCGCGCCATCGACCGTGCTGCGGTTTGAGCCACGGCCGTCGGGACAGGCTCGTGCCAGCGCCGCCGTGCCCACTCTACTGGTATCACGAACTCGGCCCGACGCCAGCAAGGCGGTGCGCGGTCGCCGTCTGATTCTCAACATGGGCATGGGCGGCATGATGGGCTCAGGAAGCGGCGGCGGCGGCCTGACGATCAATGGCAAGCCATTCGACATGAATCGCATCGATGAGGCGGTGAAACTAGGTTCCACCGAAATATGGGAGGTGTCTGGCGAGATGATGCGCCACCCGATCCATATTCACGGCGTCCACTTCGATGTTCTCACCCGCGGTGGCGGGCAGCCCGATGTTCTCGACCAAGGGCCGCGCGATACGGTCCTCGTCAAGGAGCCGGTGGAGCTTCTCATCCGATTTGATCAGCCGGCAAAAAACGCTCCCTTCATGTATCACTGCCATATCCTTGAGCATGAGGATAATGGGATGATGGGCCAGTTCAGTGTTACGTAGGCAGAGGTTCCCACTTCTTGGGAGTTTATGCAGCATCTACCGTTCAACAGGAGAGCAACGTTGCCGAAAAGAGCTTTTGCCGCACTTCTAGTCACGGCCACGATGCTGATGGGCGGCACCTCGCTAGCGGCACAGGATAATCTGGTTTATCCCGTGATTCCGGGATTTGGCGGGATCGTGGCCGTGCCCAGTGCTGCCGAGCGCCCTGATCCCAAGCTTCGCTACCGTGTCCTATTCAATGTCACCAAGGCTGCAAACTCTCCCGACAAAGTGAATCCGAGCCTTGAGAAGGCGGCGCGCCTCGTGAACCTGCTTGGCGCGGACAAGGTCCATCCTGCTGCTGGTGACATAGCCGTCATCATTCATGGTCCCGCGACCCCGCTCATCCTGCAGAACGCGCCATATGCGGCGCGTATGAAGGTAGCGGCAAACCCGAATGCTGCGCTGATTGCGGCTCTCCAGAAAGCTGGTGTTTCGGTCCGCGTATGCAGTCAGGCCATGGTCGGGAATGGTATCGCGACGAGCCAAGTGGCCCCGGGCGTTGAGATCGATGATTCAGCGCTCACCACCTTGGCAAATCTACAAACTCGGGGTTACGCGCTCATCCCGGATTAAAGGGTGCGATTCCCCCCTTACCCGCAGCAGCTCCCCACGGTCCCGTTCGCCTTAACCTCCTGAATCGGAGGGCATGGGACATCGCCGAACGAGCAGAACACGCAGCAGTCGCCGGCCAAGGGCCGCAGCACCGCCGCGCAATGCCGGCAATCATAGAAGAACTGGCAGGCGTTGGTGGGCATCGTCTCGGTCGCGACACCGCTGCACTTGGGACAGGTCAGCGTAGAGGTGAGCTGCATCAGGAAAGCGCCCTTATAAGCGGCGCTTCCATGGGATCCCATATCAGCGCGGTCAGCGTCAGGGCCGTGCCGATCGCGAGCATGATCGGAGTTGCGCGGGACGGTAGGGTCACGGTGCAGGATCGATCCGCGGCGCAGGCCCTTCGACGCCGCTCATAGGTCCACCACCCGGCAGCCAGGCCGACGAGCGAAAGCGCCGTCAGCGGCCAGCGTAGAGGCATCAGCGCGGCTAAGGTGCTCGACAGGCCAGCCCCCACGCCCAGCGCCGCCAGCGCGAGCGGCAAGACGCAGCAGGATGCCGCGGCTAGGACCGCGCCGAAGCTCGCCACCGCACCTAGGGCGGACAACCCCGCGTCGGCGCGGCGTGGCGACGCGGGAGCGGCGCGGGTTTCGTGCGGCAAAGTCCTTTGATTCATCAGTCGTCTCCGGCGGAATAACTCCCTATGCCTCCTGTAGCGGCTACAGGAGCAAGTGAATTATGAGGGATGAGAAAGGCCCGATCCCGATATAGGCAATCATCTTGATCGCCAGCGCCGTGCCGAGAACGGCGCCTGCGTCGGCACCAGCGATCTCATAAGCGAGGAGGCCGAGCGCGACCGTCGCGAGCCCCGTGCCCACGAGCGCGATCACCTGCGCCGCCAGCAGGTGCCGATAGGTGCGGTTGGCGAGAACGGCGAGCATGGTCAGTCCTTACGGCCGGCGAACGGTGCTATGCCGCGAAAGCGAAGGCGATCACGGCATAGCGTGCTGCCTTTCCTGTTCCCACGAGCAGCAGGAAGGGAATAATACGAACGCGCAGTAGTCCGGCGATCAAAGTCAACGGATCGCCGATGATCGGTACCCAGGCGAGCAGCAGCACCGGCAAGCCAAAGCGGTTGAAGCGGGCTTCCGCCCGTTCGAGGGCCGCGCCCGACACGGGGAACCAGCGGGCATCCCGTCGCTCCGAAAGATATCGGCCGATCGCCCAGTTGATCGTCGAGCCCGCCAGATTGCCTGCCGTTGCGACCGCGACGAGCAGGAAGGGATCCCAGCGGCGCGCGGCCAGCATTGCGCCGAGCACGACTTCCGATCCGCCCGGCAACAGCGTTGCCGCCGCCAGAGCGGACAGAAACAGTCCGACAAGGCCCAGCCCCCCGGCCGTCACGATATGTAACGCCCGGGCGCTGCTGCATTAGTTGAACTTGTGGCCGGTAGAAACCACATCGCCGTTCGCCACCACGATGTAGAGCATCCGGCGTGCCTTGTTGCGTTCGGCATCGTTCTTGAACGTCACGACCGTCTGATTGGCCCCGTTGCGCACGCGGGCTTTGGCTTCGACCAATTTGGCCGATCCCCAACTTGCGGGCAGTTTCGACTGGCTGACCTGCCGCATGATCGCCCCCCTTGCTGTTTGCGCCGGAGAAACGGGCGCGCGAGCCTGGTCGTGTTCGGGATGCGCCATCGCGGGAACCGAAACCGCTGCGGCCGCAGCGGCGAGGACGAGAAATGGAAAACGCATTTGAACTACTCCTTCTAAAGTCATCAATTAGACGTCGCTCGCTCCGCCGACTTACTGAACCAGCGCGAACTTCTCGAAACCGCCTTTAGCCGATACGGTGATGGTGACCGGTCCGGTGCCACGGTTACGCCAGAACCAGCCGTGCGTGCCGTCGAATGGCGCTCGGAACGTCCCGCTTGCACCCGTCGACGAACCCTTTTCGTAGCTCGTATAGTCGCTGCTGCCCGCTCCGATTGGCTCCCCGTGTAGTTCGAAATTGACTTTGCCGCTATCGGTCGACCAGCGATACGCGAACTCCTGTCCCGTCTTCATTGTCGCCTTGACCTCTTCGCCCTGGCCTGGTTGCAGCGTCAGGCGCACTTCGGTCGCGCCCGCGAGCGGGGCGGAGGTTGCAGGCGTCGTGGACGGAACGGCAGCTGCAGAGGCGGGAGCAGCGGTGGCAGTGCCGCTCGCATCCTTGGCGGCGTCGGCTTTCGCCTCGGCGGCAAGTTGCATCTTGATCTCGCCCATCTCGGTGAGATTGAGCGCACGTCCAATACCGGTCGGATCGATGCCGTACTCGGACGGAAGGACGATCGTGACGAGGATCGCCGAGGCTGCCACCACCGCCAGCAGCGTCGATTTCAGCAGCTGGTTCGAGGTCGGGAGTTCCGAAATGTCGGGTAGTTGCGAATTGAACACTGGGTATACTCCCTAAGCGACGGCAAGGCCGGTGAGTTGATAGCCGACTAGCACGAAGCCGGCGGTCATGAGCGCGACGTTGGCGGCAAAGGCGTAACGGGCAAAGCTCGGGCTGCGGCGCCAATAGCCCATCGCGATCAGGATGGCGCCGAGGGCCAGTAGCTGGCCGACCTCGACGCCAATGTTGAACGCGATCAGATTGGGCAAAAGCCCATCGCGCGCCATTTCGAAGTCCTGGATCTTTGTCGCAAGCCCAAAGCCGTGGAAGAAGCCGAATATCAGGGTTGCGGCCTTCGTGTCGGGCTGCACTCCGAACCAGCGCCGGAACGCGCCGAGATTGTCGAGCGCCTTGTAGACGACCGATAGTCCGATGATCGCGTCGATGATGTATGGGTTGGCGCTGACGCCGGTCAGCACGCCGAACAGCATCGTGGTGGAATGGCCGACCGCGAACAGCGTCACGTAAATCGCGATATGCTTCATCCGGTAGAGGAAGAAGACCACCCCAAACAGGAACAGCAAATGGTCGTAACCGGTGACCATGTGCTTGGCGCCGAGGTACATGAACGGGAGGAATTGCACTCCGCTCACTTCCTGGACATAGCCTTGATCGCCTTCCGCGACACCGTGCGCTTGCGCGCCTGTCGCGAACAACAACAGCGCAACGGCGAACGTCGCCAGCGCGAGAAGCGCGGATGGCGACGGCGCGCGCCAAGCCGGTTTCAATATTATCATATCGCTTTAGGCTCCGGGTTGGAATCGATGTCTGGAATAGCGCTCGAACGAGCGGCTTTGGTCGCTTCGCGCCCATGGACCAGGCGGTAAAGCGCCGGCAGCACGACCAACGTCAGCAGCGTCGACGAGATGATCCCGCCGATCACCACCGTCGCCAGCGGCCGCTGAACTTCCGAACCAAGGCCGACGTTCAGCGCCATCGGCACAAAGCCGAGACTAGCGACGAGTGCTGTCATGAGCACAGGCCTCAACCGCGTCAGCGCCCCTTCACGTATGGCATCTTCGAGGTCGCGCCCCTCTTCGCGCAACTGCTTGATGAAGGTCAGCATCACCACGCCGTTGAGCACCGCCACACCCGACAAGGCGATAAAGCCGACGCCCGCCGAAATCGAAAAGGGGATGCCCCGAAGCAGCAACGCCGCGACGCCGCCGGTCAACGCGAGCGGAACGCCCGAAAACACGATGGCCGCGTCCTTCGCCGATCCGAACAATGCGACCAGCAAACCGAAGATTAGCAGCAAGGCGAGCGGCACGACGATCTGCAGCCGCGTCGTTGCCGACTGGAGTTGTTCGAACGTGCCGCCATAATCGATCCAGTAGCCGGGCGGCAGCTTCACCTCGCGGTCGATGCTCGCTTGAAGCTCTCCGATGAACGAACCTAGGTCGCGGCCTCGCACGTTGGTCGTGACCACCGCCCGGCGTTTGGCATCCTCGCGGCTGATCTGGTTCGGCCCGGTCGTACGCTCGATCGTGGCGACTTCGGACAATGGGACAGTGCCGCCACCGGGCAGCGGGATCGGCAGCCGTTGCAGCACATAAGGGTCTTGTCGCAGCTCTTCGGGCAGGCGGACGACGATGTCGAAGCGGCGGTCGCCGTCGAAGATCTGCCCGGCCTCCTGCCCGCCCGTGGCAGCGGCCACGACACCCTGTACATCGGCGATGTTGAGGCCGAGCCTAGTCAGCTGCGCCCGATCCGGGAGGATTTGGATGAAGGGCAGCCCCGTGACCTGTTCTGCCTGCGCGTCCTGCGAGCCATCGACTTTTGACACCACGTTGGTGATTTCTGATGCCAACCGCGCCAGCTCATCGAGATCGTCGCCATAAACGCGAACGGCAACATCCGAACGAACGCCGGCAATCAACTCGTTGAAGCGCATCTGGATGGGCTGAATGAACTCATAGCGTGAGCCGGGGATCTGCTCGACCGCTTTGCTCATTTCGGCGACGAGCTGCGTCTTGGGTTTGCGCGGGTCCGGCCACTGGTCGCGCGGTTTCATGATGATGAAAGTATCGGCCACCGAGGGCGGCACTGCGTCGGTCGCAACGTCGGCGGTGCCGATCTTGGCGAACACCTGCTGCACTTCCGGGAATTGCTTGATGCGCCGCTCGAGCGCGGACTGCATCGACACCGCTTGGGTCAGGCTGGTTCCTGGAATGCGAAGCGCGTGCATGGCGATGTCGCCTTCGTCGAGGTTCGGGATGAACTCCGAGCCAAGGCGGGTCGCGGCAAGCCCCGTTACCAGGACCAGCACCGCCGCACCCGCCATCACCACCACGCGCCTCTTGAGTGCCCAGTCGAGTACCGGTCGATAGCCGCGATTTGCGGCCCGCATGAAACGGTTCTCCTTCTCGTCGACCTTGCCGGTGACGAACGCGGCGACCGCGGCCGGCACGAAGGTGAGCGACAGCAGCAGCGCCGCCGTCAAAGCGAGCACGACGGTGAATGCCATCGGGTGAAATGTCTTTCCCTCCACGCCTTCGAGCGCGAAGATCGGCAGGTAGACGATCGTGATGATCGCGATGCCGAACAGGCTCGGACGGATCACCTCAGTGCTGGCGCTCGCGGCAATGTCGAAGCGTTCCTCGCGCGTCATCAAGCGCCCGAGCTTGTGCTGCGCCTCGCCAAACCGCCGCAGGCAATTCTCGACGATGATAACCGCGCCATCGACGATCAAGCCGAAATCGAGCGCGCCCAGGCTCATAAGATTGCCCGAGATGTCGTTCGCGACCATCCCCGTGATCGTCATCAGGAACGACAACGGGATAACGGCCGCGGTAATCAGCGCGGCGCGGATGTTGCCGAGCAGCAGGAACAGCACGACAATGACGAGCAGTGCTCCCTCGGCCAGGTTTTTCTCGACCGTCCAGACCGTTTTTTCGACCAGCTTCGACCGGTCGTAGACAGTGTTCACGAACACGCCGCCGGGGAGCGATTTGTTGACATCCTGGAGCCGCTCGGCGACCGCGACCGAAACCTCCCGTGCGTTTTCGCCGACCAGCATGAAGATCGTGCCGAGCACGACCTCGCGCCCGTCCTTGGTCGCTGCCCCATTGCGGACCTCGGAGCCTATCTGGACATCGGCAACATCGGCGATCCGGATCGGCGTGCTCTGGCGGAAGGCCACGATGATGCCGGCAAGGTCGGTTTCGTTGGTCGCCTGACCGGGCACTCGGATCAGGAACTGCGAGCCCGATTGCTCAATATAGCCCGCGCCGACATTGGCGTTGTTCTTTTCGAGCGCGGCAACGATATCGGGGACCGACAGGCCGAAGCCCGCCAACCGCTCGGGGATCGGCGCGACGACATATTCTCGCCGGAAGCCGCCGACCGAGTTGACCTCGGTGACGCCTTTGACGGTCCGCAATTGCGGGCGGATCACCCAATCGTGCAGCGTCCGCAAGTCCTGCGGCGTATAGAGCTTGCCCTTTTCGTTGACCGCGCCCGGCCGAGCCTCGACCGTATACATGAAAATTTCGCCAAGGCCGGTCGCGATCGGGCCGAGTTCGGGCTCGAGCCCGGCAGGCAAGCTGCTGACCACGCCTTGCAGACGCTGATTGACGAGCTGACGCGCGAAATAGATGTCGGTGCCGTCTTCGAATACCACGGTCACCTGGCTCAGCCCGTAACGCGAAACCGAGCGTGTATATTTGAGGCCGGGTAGACCAGCGATTGCGGTCTCGACCGGAAAGGTGATGCGCTGTTCGGCCTCCAGGGGCGAGAACCCCGGCGCAGCGGTGTTGACCTGCACCTGGACGTTGGTGATGTCGGGCACGGCGTCGATTTTGAGCCGCGAAAATGACCACACGCCAAGGATCGCGAGCATCGCAGCGATCGCGAGGACGATATAGCGCTGTGCAATCGACAGCCTGATAATGCGTTCGAGCATGAGCTGCGTTCCTTAGTGGTCGTGGCTCGCGCCGGACTTGTCGATGTCGGCTTTGATGACGTAGCTGTTCCTCGTCGCGTAGGTCGTGCCGGGCTTCAGCCCGCCGACCACCTCGGTCCACTCTGGGCCTTCCTTGCCGAGTTCGAGCATCCGCACTTCGTACGTGTTGCCGATCTTGGCGAAGACGACGCGGAAGTCGCGGAACTGCTGAATCGCCTCGCTCCTGACCGCCAGCGGCACCTGACGGCTATCGACGGTGACAATCCCGCGCACGGCCATCCCGGGCCGCCACAGCCCACCCGGATTGGGGAGCGCCGCACGCGCCGTCACGGTTTGCGTCTGCACTTCGGCGAGCGGCAGGAAATCTCGGATGACCGAGCCCTGCGCGCGTTCGCCCTCGAGCGCCTTTATCTGCACCGCCTGTCCGGGCCGGACCTTTTCGACATCGCGTGGGAACACCGGGAAGACCGCGACCGTGCGGGAGGGGTCGGAGATCACGAACAGCGGATCTGTCCCGGCCACGTCGCCGACATTGGTGTTGCGCTGGGTGATGACCCCGGCAATCGGCGCGAAGATCGAATAGGTTTGAAGCGAATAGCTGCTCTCGACGCGCGCGAGCAACGTACCGCGCCCGACGCGGTCGCCGACATTCTTGTAGACCGCGACGACCGGCCCCGCGAACTTCGCGCCGACGTCAGCACTCCCGCTCGGATCGATCTCAATCCGGCCGATTATTTCAAGCGTCTCGCCGACTTGCGCCGGACCCGCAACCGCCGTCTCGATGCCCGCCGCCCTCGCCGCGTCGGCCGTGATCGTCGTGCGACCTTCGTAGGATGGAAATTTCCACTGGTGCCGCCGTCCGCCCTCCGACGCCGTCGCGACAACATCGAAGCTGTGCGGCTCGACCAGTACCGCGTTGCCGCGGAGATAGTCCTGCTCAGGGCGGAAGGAGAAGGTTGTTACCTCGCCGTCGAGGCGCTTGATCGTGACGCTTGCTTGAAGTTCGCCCGGCGGGAGCGGTTTATCTCCACGATAGGCATAAAGCCGATACTCGGGGGGCACGCCGTCTTCGAACACGGTCATTTCGAGCGCGAAGTCACCGTCGCGCAGCATCCGCCCATTGTGCGGCCCGCGTTCATAGTCCCCAGCGGCGGGCGCGTCCTTCCCGGCTTCGGCCGTTTCGGGCTTTTCCCCGCAGCCGGCGAGCGGCAGTGTGAAGAACAAGGCAAGGGCGAGCGAACGCATCAACGGGTCTCCTGAACGATGGGGGCGAAGCGGCCGGTCAGGCGGTCGAGCTCGACGCGCGCTTCGTGATGACGGGTGGCCGCGCGGACCATGCGCGCGCGCGCCTCGTGGAGCGCGGTCTGCGCGGTCGAAACGTCGAGGAAAGTGAAGCCGCCGCGATTGTAGCCAGCGCGAACTTCGGCAAGTGTTCGCTGTGCGCCGGGCACCACTTGCGCGCGGATGGCCTCGACTTCATGCGCCGTCTCGCTGACTTTCTCGGCAGCGAGCGCGATCGCCTGGCGGCGCTGAAATATCTCTACCGCCAGATCGGCCTCGACCTGCCGTGCCTGCGCCTCGGCACGCGCGATATTGGCGCGGTTGAGCCCGCGATTTGACAGCGGCAAGGAGAAGCCCGCGACCAGCGCGATATCGCCGGTGCCGATCACGCGCGGTCCGCCAGAGAGGGTCGGATCAGTGCGTGCGTTGGCGCGCTGGAGGGTCAACTCGGCCGAAGCCCGCCGGCGGCGTGTTTCGAAGACCGCTAGGTCGACCGCTGCCGGCTCATTCACGGCCGGTGCCTCCTCGACAGCCAGAAAAGCTTCACGGCTGACCGAAAGCCCCGCCGGCGAACCGCCCCACAGTGAGACGAGACGCGTCATCGCGGCGTCGCGGGCGTGTTCGGCGATCTCGAGATCGACGCGAGCTTCAGCGAGTTTAGTGCGTGCGCTCGTTCCTGCGAACAGCGGATCGCGGGCTGCGGCAACGCGTCTACCGACTTCGCGCGTCAACTCACTGCCGATGGCGATGCGTTCGCGTGCAATGCCAATCAATGCTTCGGCCGCTTGCACCTCGACATAGAGGCGCTGCACGGCCGTGGCGATGTCGAGCCCGCGCACGAGCGCCTCGGCGCGGGCGACGTCCATGTCCGCCTCGACCGCACCGACGCGCGCGCCACGCTTGCCACCGCGTTCCAGCCGCTGATTATACAGACCGGTCAACTGGATCGTGCGGTTCAGGTCGCGCCCGCCAATTCCAAAATTCTCGGCCTGGACGTCGATCGATGCAGCGGGGCGCGTGTCCGCTGCCGCACGCGCAGCCGCAAGAGAATCAAGTCTCGCCCGATTTGCGGCCCCTACAGGCGATGAGGCCACCGCCCGCCCAACCGCTTCTTCAAGCGTCAGCACGCCAGCCGGTACGCTTGTGGCGGAGGCCCAAGGCGCGGCGTATCCCGGCATGGACGCACAGACAGCCAACAAGGCAAAACAGGCACGCGATTGGCGCGCAGTATACAACGATTTCATTGGAGGACTCCGGACGAGCGAACGGCCAATCACGCCCGCAAAGGCGCGATCCCTAATGTTCGATCAGCCGAGTCTTGGAGGTCGTCGTAGTCCGTCGGAGCCGTGTCGATCGACCCCGCGCGCAGTTGTTACTGCAAAGGCCGCTCGAACTACTGCCGGCACGGCCATGAACACCCCTGAGTTGGGGACAGTCCCAGCCCCTTGATGGGTGCTGGGCATATGATCATGCCCGCCATCGGCAGTATTGCCCGTCGGTTCGCCCTGATCGCTGCTGTGAAGCGAAACACCGCCTTCATCATCATGATGATGGTGCGCATCGACGCTCACCTGCACCACACCATGCTCAGCCTCATGCATCGCCCAAGCCGAAGCCGGCACGCTCATGCCGAAGCCGGCACGCTCATGCCGAGCGCGAGCCAAACAAGCGCGAGCAGACTGAGAAGAGGACGGACAACTTGGATCACGCTAAAACCCTACGCATCAGCACGTCGGCAATCAACCGATTACTTGAATGGTAAGGCGCTTCAGCGGCCGCGCCGGCTTTGCCCGTCCCGATCCGCCCTGATGTGTGGACGCCCTCGACCACCACCCATCTCTCCCGGACAAACTCACCGTCCTAGTGCAAAATCTGGCTCAAAAACGCCCTGGTGCGTTCGTGCTTCGGGCTCTCAAAGAATGCATCGGGTGCCGCGCTCTCGATGATGCGGCCCTCGTCCATGAAGATGACCCGGTCTGCAGCCTGTCGAGCAAAGCCCATCTCGTGAGTCACGACCAGCATTGTCATTCCATCCTTGGCTAGGCCGAGCATTGTATCAAGCACCTCTTTGACCATTTCCGGGTCAAGAGCAGAAGTCGGCTCGTCAAACAGCATGATCTGTGGATTCATGCAGAGGGAACGGGCGATGGCGACCCGCTGCTGCTGACCTCCCGAAAGCTGTCCGGGATATTTGTTGGCCTGCTCGGGGATCCGGACCCGCTCCAAGAAGTGCATGGCCGTAGCCTCCGCCTCCTGCCGCTTTTGCTTCAGCACCCAAAGCGGCGCGAGCGTGCAATTCTCGAGTATTGTCAGATGCGGGAACAAGTTGAAGCTTTGGAACACCATGCCGACATCGCGGCGGATCGCGTCCAACTGCTTGGTGTCTGAGGACACTTGGCGGCCCGCTACCGTGATGGACCCTTCTTGATGATGCTCCAGCTGGTTTATGCACCTGATCAGCGTGGATTTCCCAGAACCCGACGGCCCGCAGATGACGATTCGCTCTCCGCGCTCGACCCGCAGGTCGATGTCCCGCAGGGCATGGTAATCGTCAAACCACTTGTTCAGGCCTGCAATCTCGATTGCCGGCTCGTTCTCAGTGGACGGAAGCGCCTGAGTCATCGACTAACCTTTCGACGGCGCTCCAGGCTGTCGGCGAAGCGACCAAACCCGAAGCAGAGAGCGAAGTAGATCGCGGCTATGAACAGATAGGTCTCGGCCGCGGGAGAGCTCCACGCAGGATCGGCCAAGGCAGCCTTTCCGGAGCTGACAAGGTCGAACAAACCAATGACGAGAACCAGGCTGGTGTTCTTGATCATCACGATGATCGTGTTGGTCAGCGCAGGGATCACGATCGTGATCGCCTGCGGAAGGATGACCAGACGTTGTCTCTGCCAGAAGGAGAGGCCCAACGCTTCCGCTGCTTCGCTTTGGCCTCGGGGGAGCGCTTGGAGGCCGCCCCGTATGACTTCTGCCATATAGGCCGCGGCAAAGAGCAAGAGCGCGAACAGCGCGCGGAAGAACTTGTCCGGCAGCAAGGCCTCGGGAAGCAGCAAAGGCAGCATAATCGAAGCGATAAAGAGGATACTGAGCAGGGGCAGCGCTCGCGTCGTCTCGATGAACAGCACGCTCAATGCGCTGATCGCCGGCATATTGGAACGTCGTGCGAGAGCCAGAAAGATAGCCAGCGGGAACGCGGCGCCGATTGCCACCACCGTCAGGATTAACGTGATTGGCAGTCCGCCCCAAAGCGCCGTGGGGACGAAAGGCAGCCCAGGCACTCCGCCAAGCATCAGGACGAACACCGACACGATCGCTGCGACCCAGATGCCCATCAGACGTCCATGCCATGCGGACGGGCGAACCGAGTATATCAACAGCCCGAGCAACATGACGCAGACGAGCGCTGGACGCCACCGCTCCTCAGGAGGGTAAATGCCGAACAGAATCTGGCTGTGCTTGGCGATCACGAAGCTCCAGCAGGCACCCTCTGCTGCGCGGCAAGTGGCGGGCTCCGCCGGGTAGAAAGCGGCATTGATCACTGCCCAATGCCCGAGCCACCATGCCATGCGGACGACCGCAAACCCAAATACAAGCGTCAGCGCAGCGTTGAGTGGGGAGCCGAAGAAGAGCTTCGCCCAGGAACGTCGCGGCAGTACAGGCGGCTTGGACTCGGCCGCAGGAGCGAGCGTCATCGATTGCGTCGCCATCAGCTCAACGCTCCTTGATCATGACGCGACGGTTGTAGAGGTTCATCAGAAACGAGACGGTCAAGTTGATGACCAGGTAAGTGATAATGATCAGCACCGTCCCCTCCACGGCTCGGCTCGTCTTGTTGATGATGGTTCCCATCACGACCATGAAGTCGTTATATCCGACAGCCATCGCCAAGGTGCTGTTCTTGACCACATTGATGTACTGACTCGTCATCGGTGGCACGATCACCCGCATCATCTGCGGTATTATGATGAGCCGCAGGATCCGGCTTGTTGGCAATCCGAGCGATCGTGAGGCCTCCCACTGACCCTTCGGCACTGCGTTCAGACCGCTGCGCACGATTTCGGCAATAAAGCCGGTAGTGTAGAACATCAGGCCGAGCAGGAGCGTCGCAGTCTCAGGCGTAAGCGTGATGCCACCCGTCAAGGCCGTACCTCGGACCTCGGGCCAGTCCAAGGATCCGCCCGCAACGACGAACACCAGAACGAAAGTTAGCAGGGTGACCGTCGTGGCAACGGGCAGGTAGGATGGCCGCCGTCCCGTCCTTGCCTTGGCACGGCTTGCTGCCATCCGTGCCGCGACCAGCACCGCAAGAGCAACCATCACAGACAAGGCCGTCATGCGTCCGTCCCAGGGCATCTCCAGCCACGGGACGACGAGCCCGCGCATCGATGCGTAGACACCGGGGACGATCTCGCCGCCGACATCAGCCGGAAGCGTCCACCAGATCGTGTAAACGAACAGCAGCAACAGCAGGAGTGGAGTGTTTCGGGCGGTTTCTACCCAGACCTTGGCGAGCGCCGCGACCAACGGATTGACGCTGAGGCGCGCAATCCCAAGCAGGGTCCCGGCAATCGTCGAAACGATGATAACGAGACTGGACGCGAAGATCGTGTTACCGATCCCCACCATGATGGCCCAGAGGTTTGAGTCGTCCGGCGTGTAGGACAGCACCGATTCAGAAATCGTAAATCCTGCGCGCGCCCAAAGAAAGTCGAACCCGATCGGAATTCCACGACTGGCGAGGTTCGCCACAGTTGTCGCGACAATCATTCCGAGAATGACAAGGGCGAAGCCGACTACGCCAATCTGGATTCCAGCGGAGCGTAGATTGACGGGCGGGCGCGCCGGCGGGCGGCGCGCCGATGACGTGCTCAGCATGATCAATCCCACGGCAGGGGAAAGTGCAGCCCGCCGTTTCCTTGGAGGGCATTCAGCCGCCGCTCCGCCTTAATCGGCGTACCCGCCCCCAGATTGCGGTCCCAGATCTCGCCATAATTGCCGACCTGCTTGATGACGTTATAGGCCCACTTCTGGTCGAGGCCCAGAGCGCGGCCATAGCCGTCGTCGGCACCTAGCACGCGCTTGACCTCCTTGCTGCCCGTGCGGAGCTTCTCGTCGACGTTCGCGGAGGTGATGCCGTTGGCCTCGGCCCAGATCAGGAGGTTGGTGGTCCACCGTACAATGTCGAACATCCTGTCGTCGCCGCGCGCGATCGCTACCCCGTTGGGTTCGATCGTGTGCCCGATGTAGAACAAGTCGTGTTCGCCGGGGTTCTTGACGACGGTGGCGAGCTGACTGCGAGCAGCGAGTCCATCGGTGACATACATATCGCAACGACCGGCGAGGTAGGTGTCGCGGGCCGTGATCGTCGAGTCAAAGTATACGCGTTCGAGCTTGATGCTCTCGGCTGTTTCCAGCTCATCGAGAGCATTCTCGACCAAGCTCCCGCCGCCCTGCATGCACACGGTCTTTCCGCCGAGATCCTTCAACCCCTTAACGCCCAAAGCCTTCCGGACGAGGACTGCGTCGCTATCGTAAAGAGTGATGGCTACAAACCGGATCGCCATGTCACGCGTGAAGGTAAGCGTGCTTGTTCGCGAAAGTACATCGATCTCCCCGGTCTGGACCGCCGGGAGACGCTGCGCCGCGTTCAAGGGGACGAAGCGAACCTTCTGGGCGTCGCCGAGGATGGCGACGGTAATCGCACGGCAGATGTCACTATCGAACCCGCGCCACACGCCCTTCTCGTCCGCTCGCGACAGCCCCGGCACGCCCTGGCTTCCGCTGCATGACAGGTAACCGCGCGCCTTGATCTTTGCGACGCCGCCAGAGTCTGCCGACGAGCCGGACTGGCCGGTGCAGCTCGCCAAAGCCGTTGCCGCGAGAACTGCTAGGACCCGTGCTCGACCGACGATCATGTGTCTGCTCCCTGTGTCTGCGTCGCATGCGCCGGAACCGCTGCATCGAGGCGATCAAACGCCTTTTCCAGATCCGCGCGCAAGTCCTCGACATGTTCCAGACCTATACTCAGCCTTATGATCGGCCCCGTGTGCGGAAGCGGGCGCACAGATCGAAGCGGTGCCTGGTTGAGAATAGCTACGACGCTTCTGGTACCGCCCCAGCTTGCGCCGATCGCGAAGAACTCGAGCGCCTCGACGGCGCCAGCCAGGACGGGCCGCACTGCTGGATCAAGGAAGACCGAAAAAACACCGCTCGACCCGCTAAAGTCACGTTTCCAGAAATCATGCCCTGGAGACGCGACCAGGGCGGGATGACGTACCTCTAGGACAGATGGCCGCGCCTGAAGGAGCTGCGCGAGGATGTGAGCGCTCGCCTCGCTTCGGTCGAGCCGAACGGCCAGCGTTTCGATGCCTCGGAGGACCAGGCTCGCGTCGTCCGAAGATGCTCCCATGCCCAGATAACGAGAGAAATCCTTTAGGCGACGATATAGCGCCACATCACGGACGGCGATCGCACCCATCACAACGTCCGAATGCCCGTTCAGATATTTCGAGAGCGGGATGATGGAGAAGTCACAGCCGTGCTCAAGCGGCCGATAGCGCAGTGGTGTTGCCCAGGCATTATCGGCGGCAACCTTGATCCCGCGCGCATGCGCTGCTGCCGCGATGGCGGGCACATCTTGGACCTCAAGCGTTATCGAGCCGGGAGACTCTACCCAGACCAACGCAACATCATCGTCCAACAGCTGAGAGATCTCGCTGCCAACCTCAGGATCGTAGAATACAGACTTTATGCCGAGGCCCTGGAGAAAGTTTGCGGCAAACGGACGAATGGTATCGTAGCAACTGTCCGGAAACAGAACACATTGTCCGCTTTGCGCGGACGCGAGTGTGGTCAGAACAATCGCGGCAAAGCCTGAGGGCACCACCAGCGCACGCGATGCCCGCTCCAACTCGGCGATCCGCATTTCGAGAGCACGCGTCGTCGGCGTCCCATAGAGACCATAGGAGTAGCCGTCGTAGATCGCGTCGCGCCGGTTCTGATATGACTCAACCGTCTGGAACGTAATCGTTGATGCTCGATGCAGCGGCACCACCAAGCTCTCGAAGCCATCCTCAGGCGTCTTACGGATCGGCAGACATAGCGTTTCGTCGTGCATTCGTTCGCTCCCTGCGGAAGGGCCTAATCCACCGAAGCTCTGTTTCCAAATAGCCAATGCAGCGTTACTATGCGTCACGGTTATATTGGAGGCAGTTTTGAACCTCAGCCTGATTGAAGCCTTCAGCGCCGTGATGAAGACGGGGTCAACGACGCAGGCGGCGACGCTGCTGGGGATTTCGCAGCCGGCCATAAGCCGCTCGCTAAAGAGGTTGGAAGACACGACCAAGCTCAAGCTGTTCGAGAGGGCCGGGCCGCGCCTCTCTCCTACACCTGAAGCGAGCCTGCTTTACCAAGAAATTATCGACACCCAGATTGGCCTCGACCGCCTGCGGCAGTCAGTCGCAAGGATAAGATCTGTGGGAACCGGCTCTCTTCGGATAGCGAGTTCGGCTGCGCTCGGCCTCGCATTCGTTCCCAAGGTCCTCAAACGCTTTCTGGCTCAGCGGGCAGAAGTGTCGGTCACGTTTGAGATCGCGAACTCTGCCGCCGTCCGGAACTTGGTGGCGAGCGGCACGCACGACGTCGGCCTTTGCGCGGATGAGATTGACCGTGAGAACCTCGTCAGCCGACCCTTTGTGGAAACGTCCGGGGTCATCGTTATGCGCGCCGATCACCCCTTAGCCTCTGAGGAGGTGATCACTGCCGAACACTTGGATGACATGCCGGTGATTTCCCTGTCTCCCGATGACACGGCCCGAAAACAGTTGAATCGAGCGCTCGCGGAGGCTGGCGTCTCGCCTCGCATTTCAGTGGAAACTCAGTTTGCAGCCAGTGTCTGCCAGCTGGCCTTGGAAGGCGCTGGCATCGGGCTTACGAACTCGCTGACTTATCTGTCCGGCGGTTACGCCTCACAGGGCTTGGTTGCGCGCCCGTTCAGGCCTCGGATAGCGTTCCGTTCGCTCATGATACTGCCGCCACATCGCGCCCGTTCTCGACTGGTCGATGAGCTGGTGGTGTTGCTGGAGGAGGAGCGAGATAAGATCTTTGAGGCATGTACGGATCAGTTTGGCTGAGCTTGCTCTCCGGCGCCCGTAAGGCGATCGAAAAGCGCCAGACTGTCAGGTTCGCAACTGGCAATCGAAGTACGAAGGTCAACGCCTCGGTCGAGGGCCGCCTTGGCAATCACGGCACATCTGGCATAGCCCAGATGCGGGACAAGAGCGGTCGCGAGCGCAGTTGTCTGCAGAAGGTTTTCTCGGCAGGCCGCTTCGTCTGCGATAATTCCGTCGACGCAATTAATCCTGAGGGCGTCCATGCCCTTTATCAGTAGATCTACAGACTCATGGATGGACCACATGATGATCGGCTCAAACGCGTTCAGCTGGAGCTGTCCCGCCTCGGCAGCAAAGGTGATCGTGGTGTCGGCGCCGAATACCCGAAACGCAACTTGGTTCATGGCCTCCGGCATGACGGGATTGAGCTTGCCGGGCATTATCGATGACCCTGGCTGACGCTCCGGCAATCGTATTTCCCCAAGGCCGCCGCGCGGACCAGAAGACAACAACCTTAGATCATTCGAGATCTTCGAGAGCTTTGACGCAACGCGTTTGAGAAAGCCGCTGTAGAAGACGAAAGCCCCCATGTCCCAGGTGGCTTCGATCAGGTTAGCCGCGCGCGTCACGTGGAGGCCCGACACTTCGCGTAGGGCGTCGACGATACGCTCGGCATAACCGGCGTTGGCACCTATCCCCGTCCCGATCGCGGTGCCGCCCATATTTACCTCCAGAAATAGCCGTCCCACCTCCGCTGCCCTTGCGCTGTCTTCCTGGAGCGTAGCTGCGAAGGCTCCAAACTCCTCTCCGAGCGTCATCGGAACAGCATCCTGAAGCTGCGTCCGCCCTAGCTTCCGAACGTGCGCAAACTCTTTTGACTTGATCCGAAACGAATGCTCCAGCCGCGCAAGGGCTTTCATAAGCAGGCCATTCAGGTCGAAGACCGCGAGCCGGACCGCGGTGGCGTATACATCGTTGGTCGACTGAGAGCGGTTCACATGGTCATTCGGGCTCAGGATCCTGTGATCCCCGGGAGAGTGACCAAGGAGGACAAGTGCTCGGTTTGCCAGGACCTCGTTCATGTTCATGTTCGTCGATGTGCCAGCACCTCCCTGGAACACGTCGACAACAAACTCGTGATGCCATTCTCCGGCGATGATCTCATCGCAGGCCTGGGCGATGGCCTCGGCGGTCGGCGCATCGAGCTCGTCCGTTTGAAGATTGGCTCGGGCGGCCGCCTTCTTGACGCGGGCCAACGCCACGATGAGCGTCGGCATTTCCGCGATAGTGCGGCTCGAGATGGGGAAGTTCCGGAGCGCCCGGACGGTCTGGGCTCCATATAAGCGTTGTGCTGGGACTTCCACTGGCCCAAGCGGGTCGTGCTCGAGACGAATGTCGCTGCCCATTGATCACCATCGGCCTCGGGGGACCATTAAAGCCGGAGACGTCAGAGATTGAGTGGTCTGACCGCCACGACCGCATCGATTTCGACAGCGGCGCCGAGCGGAAGCGACGTGACGCCCACCGCGCTACGAGCATGGCGACCAGCATCTCCGAACAACGCCAGAAATAGTTCACTGGCACCATTAGCGACCTTCGGTTGGTCGACGAAATCCGGCGTCGAACTTACAAAAACGCCAAGCTTGACGACCTGCTCAACACGGGCAAGCGAGCCCAGAGCACTCTTGATTTGCGCAAGGACCATCAGCCCGCTCGCCCGCGCGGCGGCGGCGCCGTCTTCCAGGTTCATCTGATCTCCGAGCCGGCCCTTCACCAGTTCGCCATCGCGCATCGAGAGCTGCCCCGAGATATGCAGAAGGTGTCCTACCAGGAGTGTCGGCACATATGCCGCCACCGGAACCGCTGCTTCGGGCAGCACAAGGCCCAGAGAGGACAGCCGAGCGTCGATATCAAGATCGGTCACTTCATTCTCCGCCACGGCGATGACTTACTCCTTGCTCCCGTGTTTTGGCCACTTTGAGGACAAAGTGAAACTCAGACCGGGCTCATAGCCTGGACACCGACATTGGCGCGTTCAGTAACGGAATGTCGCCTTCGCATAGAGGAAGCGACCACTGATCCCGTAGGGGCTGATGTTGGCGTAAGGGAAGATGCCTGCGTTATCGGCGCCATTAGTTCCTGCTGCAACGCTCGCGACCGTGGAAGCGAGCGGACCTTCCGGATACTGATTGAACAGGTTGGCGGCACCTATTCCGAGCGTCAGACGATTGTTGATCTCATAGCTGATATCAATATCAGCAATGATGTCGGCCCTGAAGCGCTGGATGATATCTGAGTTCGCTGCGTTAGCCGGTGATGGCACGAGCTTGACGTTGTAGCCGGGCGTCAACACTGCGACTCTCGCCGGCGTGACATTTGTGAGTGCCACTTGCGCCACCTTGCCATAGCGCGTGCCGGTCAAGCTCACATTCCACGGACCACTGGCCCAAGTCAGATTGAGTGTCTGTTTGTCCTCTGGCGTGCTTTCGGACAATCGTATCTGCTGCGTCAGGTCGACAAGCGGAGTGGTAATGCCGATCGCCGTAAGTTCGGCTGGCCGTCCCCCCAGTCGATCGAACTTGGTGCGATTGAAGTTTGCGGCGAAAGTCGCAATCAGAGATCCGGCCCCGAGGTCGGTACGATATCTCGCTGTGAGATCGATTCCTTCCGTCGTCGTATCGACCGCATTCGTCAGGAATGCCGCAGCCGCAATGTCAGGAACGCCCCTTTGCGCCAGGAAGTTAGTCAGCGCGGCGCTCTGGAAATTTGATGAGATTGCGATGCGATCGTCCAGCTTGATTCGATACGCGTCGATCGTGAGAGCGAATCCGCCGCTTTCGAATACCGCGCCAACCGACACGTTGTCGGACTGCTCGGGTTTCAGCGGGGTAGCTCCGATCAGCCTTGCGACAGGATCGTTGACCGAGAATATGCGCACGGCGAGCAGCTGGCCGTTTACGAAGGAAAAGTCGGTCTGGCTGTAGAAAGACTGCGCCAGAGCTGGCGCACGGAAACCGGTCCCAAGAGAGCCACGCAAGGCCAATCCATCTGTCAACTCAAGGCGGCCGGCCAGCCGGTAGTCGGTCGTCTTCCCGAAATCCGAGAAGTTCTCATGACGCACGGCAGCCGAGATCAGGACGCGATCGGCAAACTCCTTCTCCACCTCGGCATAGATCGCTCTGCTGTTCCTCTTTCCCGGCAGGACATCGGAGGGCGACACGCCGATAGCGGACTGCGCGCCAACTGGAGCCGGTCGGCCGGCGTTCGGCCCGTCAAGAACGCGGATCCCGCCGTTTGCGTAGCTGGCAGGCTCGCCTGCTATGAGACGGTAAAATTCCTTTCGATACTCAGCGCCAAATGCAATCTTGAGCGGCGAACCATCGCCGAGGTCGATCTCCCTCGAGAGGTCGAAGTTTGTGGTCCACTGACGGAAGCGCGACCCGCCCCTAAAGAACGAAGTCGGGCTCTGCGCCCCGAACGAGGCGTTGACAGAGTTTTCCACTCTCAGCTTGTTCTGTGAAATTCCGTAGACGGTGGACAAGTCCCAACGGAAACCGGCGAGGTCGTCGCCTTTTATGCCAAAAGCGGATGAAAAATTTGTAAGCCGCGAGACTTGCTCCGGCCTGAAGCCGTCTGGGAAAATCGAACGTACGTTTTCATCTTGACCAGCGCGGCGGAAGAAGTTGAAGCTTGTTCCCTTGAGGCGATTGTATCCGCCAAACGAATAAAGGCGAATGTCGTTGGTCAGGGGAACCTCAGCGTTAACAAAGAAGCTCGCATTGTCGTATTCGGGTTCGCCGTAAAACGAGGTGTCACGATCGAAGGTCGCCTCACGCGGGTCCAGCGTCCCGTTCGACGGGGTCAGACCCACACCTGAACCAAAGTTACCGGATGGCAGCACGAGCACACCATTGTTATTCCCGAAATACTGCTGTCGGGTGTCGGGCCGCGCCCGATTGGTGCTGAAGTGCTTTTGGTAGGACCCCGTAAGGCGGACAAAGCCGTCTCCCGCGATTGCAAAGCCGTGGGCGAGCGACGCCTGATAATCTTCGCCATCGCCTTCGGTCGTCATACCGAAGCGGGCTTGAGCAAGAGTTCCAACACTGTTGTCGAGTTGAAGATTGATCACGCCCGCAATAGCATCTGAACCATATTGCGCAGCTGCACCGTCGCGAAGAACCTCGACGCGCGCCAACGCCGCCACCGGGATGGCATTGAAATCGTAGGCAACGTCGCCGCGCCCGATTTGATTGTTCGAGTTCAACTCGGCGTTGGTGTGGCGGCGCTTTCCGTTGACCAACAGGAGAACTTGTCCAGTTGACAGGCCTCGCAATGTCGGGGGCGTCAAGAAATCGTTGGTACCGGCGGAAACCGGTCTTGGGGTGCTGAAGCTTGGGACGACCACCTCTAGCTTGCTTTGCAGATCGGAGTTGCCCGCCCGAACAAGCTCCTCACCGGAGATCGCATCGATCGGAGTAGGTGAGTCAGTCACCACGCGAGGGCCAAACCGCGAACCGGTTACAACGATGTCCGATTGGGCCGAGGTATCCGAGGCCGCCTGGGTATCACTCGATGAGGTCGCTGCTTCCTGAGCAGCAGCGGGGGTCGTCCAGCCTAGAACTGCTAAGGACATCACGCCAAGTGAGACGGCAGACGATAAGGATCTTTTCCCGGTCTTGCTTTCGGTACCCACGACGTCCTCCCCTCGAGATCGTTTTTTATGCGTGTGCTAAGCCGGTCACGCATTTACTTTAGCATTCGATAGCCTGTTGTTCTCGCCAGACTGATCTGGACTGTCATCGTCCTTTCATAAGTTCGCTTGGCGCTTAACCTCAAATGCTAATGAGGTAGCTTCGATGCGAAATGGTTATACCCCCCCCGCCCTCGATGAAGAGATCTGATGACCGCCGACGGGGCCAGCTGCATATCGGCACTCCGGGCCGATTACTCGATCCGACATGTTTATCGAACGCTCGCCCTAGAGACTTCCACTTGGTCGAGCGGCGACGAGCTAAGGAGCGGGATTTGCCTCGGCCCCCCGACGCTCGCACGCGACATGTGGTCGGCGATTAGATATCGTCGGTCCCTTGCAGCGGCTGTCGCTGCTGACAGATGCTCTCCGCTGACAGTCAATCGCCCGGCGACAATGTGCGAAGGATCGCCACGACGGCGAGAAGACGAAAACCTAACGGCGTTTCGGCCATGATCGCCCGCCACAGCCGGAAAACGGCCGTTACCTGCCCCCCGCCACCCAGTATTGCTCTGATGCTCGGCACGAGCTGCCACCGATTGAATGCCGCAAGCCCAAGCATCCCGAAGAACAGAGCGAGCTTCAGCATAAGCATCCACCCATAGGTAATCGAGAACATCACTGCGAGGTCATCGATGCCGACAATGGCGATCAGGTTAATCGATCCGGTGACCAGAATCGCACCAACTGGTTGAGCGGGCCGGGACACAACAGCGTCACGTCGGCGGTGCCCGCGCTTGAGCGGTTCTCGAAGGGCCCGTCAGGTCTCCCTCGAGGCTGCATAGGCTACCCAGTTATTGCGCGAGAAAGTGCCTGCTTGGAGGGGTCCAAGCCCGCAAAGCCGCTCGATCCGGCGGGCAAGAAGACCCGATCCGTCGGACTGGGCGTGTCGGGATCCAGCACGGACGCAAAGGGTCCGACTTGATAGGACTCAAGCTTCCCGGGCGTGACCTCCCACGTCTCGCGCCAATACTCCGGCCAGGCCGCCAGGTTGAGCGGCTTCGCAAGCCCAAGCTCGAGCGGCGCACGCAATGGCATCGGAGCCGTAGTTGGCCGATGCGCCGTCGCGCAGAACCTCCAACTGCCCAATAGCGATTGACGGAATCGTGCGAGATCCGGCCCTTGCGAGCCGCGGATGTAGGGAATGTTCGACAGCTGCACCGTGGCGCCACGATGGCGCCGCTTGCCGTTGACCAGAACAAGCGTCTGATCAGGTGGAAGGCCGCGCAAGCTGTAGCTATCGGCGAGTTGTCGCGCCGAACCGGCGTGAACATCGAGACGATCCGCTATTTCGAGCGTGTCGGCATTGTCGCGACCCCACCCCGCACGAGCGGGGGCCGGCGAGTATATGAGGGCATCGCGTGGAAGGTACGCCAGACAACGCTAAGCGAGAACATTTCAAGAACCGTATGATGGCCGTTACCGCCGGAGGTCGCTAAGCCCCAGTTCTTCCCACATCCATGTAAAGTCATAGGTGCCCATCGGATCGGCGGTGCCCGATTTTGCCGCGCCATTTTCGATATATTTGAGCCAGTCGGCTACCTTTACCCGCCCCGCCTTTGTACAGGCCAGAACGCGTGGCGTCTTGTGGCTGAGGGCTGGGACCGGCTCATCGAGCGTTTTCGTATATTCACGGGTCAGCATATCGTGAACGATGCGCTCCATTTCATGCGGTGGAATATCCAGCGCCTCGTCCTGTGGCGTGCGGGCGGCATCGTCGGCCATAACCTGATCGAGCGTCCGGATTTCGGCCATAGGCGCGCTCACGCAATCACCAAGCCATTCGCCCATCTGGGTAATTGCTCGCTCCGCGCGGGCGGCACTGTTTACCTCGACGATCAGCTTGCGCCCTGCCAGTTCCACATTGGCAAAAACCGGCGTGCCGTCATCCATGGTCGTGACGAAGGCCCGCTTGCCTTTGGTCGCTTGCGGCTTCTTGTTCTTCGTCGCTGGTGCCAGCCAGTTCCAGAAACTGTCGCTGGCAGGTTCCAGCCATTGTGCCGCGTTCAGCCTTCGGATCAGGCTCTTGCCGACCACGCCTTTCGCCAGCGGAAAAACGATACGGTGGAACACCAGGTCATCGCCGTCGGCGTTGACCATATCCGGCGCGCTGCCGGGCATGGCCTTGCCCAGACAGTCGAGCAGCCACATGTTCGTGAACATCGGTCCCGATGCTCCCAGAAGCGCGTCCCGATCGGACGGGTCCAATTCCGCAGTGTCCTGAGTTTCGTCGGCAAGTCGGGAAAATGCATCGACCACTCGCACGGCGCCCTCAGCGCTGAACGGCAACAGCGCTCCGGAAATGCCATGGCGCCCGTTCACGTCGACAACCCTTGCGGCGATCTTGTCCCAGTTGACCAGGGTCTGGGTTGCACCGTGTTCGCGCACCGTCACCGGAGCAACGTCGCGCAGCAGATCGCGCAAGGTCATCGACTGACCAGGCACGACTTCGCTGACCTCATAGAGCGACATGACCGTATCGCGTAACGCGCGCATATAGGCCTTGTTCGGCGCCTTTTCGTTCCAGCCCCGGCGCTTGAGATAGTCATCGACCAGATTGCGACCGTCGGGTTCCAGTTCCTGCGTAAGCAGATCTTCAAAGGCGCAGCCCCATAGCGGCCCTTGCCAGTGATCGCCAATTATCTCGAATATGGCGTCAGGCTCGAGTCCGGTCGCTTCGCTCGCCGGATCGAGATGCGCGGACAGCATTTCGGCCAATGCCTCATCCCATGGCGCGCGATCCGCATATTTCATCAGGCCGGAAAGATCGTGAGCCGATTTCGATCTGGACATTCAGATGGGCCTTTCCACGCCGAGGCGGCGCATTTCTCGATAGATGGTCGATCGGCCGATGCCGAGTTGTCGTGCTGCTTCTGTCGGCGAGATGCTCGCTTCGACCAGTTTGATGGCGGCATGTACCTTGGACATGTCGAGCGGCTGACGGCCGGGCAACTTGCCTTTGGCGCGCGCGGCGGCGATCCCATCCCTGGTTCGCTCGGAGATCAGTCTCCGCTCGAAATGGGCGATGGCCCCGAACACATGGAAGATGAGTTCGCCGGCGGCCGACGATGTGTCGATCTTTTCCTCAAGACTCAGGAGCGCGATGCCCTGGCCGCGTAGCGTCTCGACCGTGGTGAGCAATTCGGCGAGCGAGCGCCCAAGCCGATCGAGGCGGACCACCGCCAGCGTGTCGCCCTTGCGGGCATAGGCGATCAGTTCGGCCAGACCGGGCCGCTCCATGCTCTTGCCCGACATGACGTCGGTGAACACCTTGATCGCGCCGGCCTCCTCCAGACGCATGGTCTGTCCAGCCACGTCCTGATCGCCGGTGCTGACGCGGGCATAACCCAGAATATCGCCCATCCCGTGCGTCTCCCAAACGGTCGATTGCGCGACAGCCGGGCCGATCGCGGCCGAGATCACTGTAAACGCTCGCGCTAAGTGGCGGCATTCTGATCGCGCTATTTGTCGGCGAGCGTCGCTACGCGGCTACCGGCTTGGTCTCGGCCGATCGCACATAGGCGTAGAGTGTTGGCTTGGAGATGCCGAGCATCGAGCAAATCTTGGCGATCGGCATCGTGTTCTCGTGGTAGAGCCTGACGGCCAGGTCGCGCTTGTCCTTGCCGAGTGCGGCCGGCCGGCCACCCTTCTTGCCGCGAGCGCGGGCTGCGGTGAGACCGGCCTGGGTCCGCTCGCGGATCAGGTTGCGCTCGAACTCCGCCAATGCCCCGAACAGGTGGAAGGTAAGCTTGCCCGACGTGGTGGTCGTGTCGATCGCCTCGTGCAGGCTCAGCAGCCCGACCTTTTCCTCGTCGAGGTAGGTCATCCATCCGATCAGATCACGGAGCGAGCGGCCGAGCCTGTCGAGGCGCCAGACCACCAGTGTGTCGCCGGCGCGAAGCAGCTCCTTCACCTTTTCCAATCCAGGGCGAGCGGCAGTCGCCCCGGAGGCCTTGTCGGTGATGACCTTCTCGCAGCCGGCAGCCTTCAGCGCATCACGCTGGAGGTCCAGGTTCTGCTCGGCGGTCGATACGCGGGCGTAACCGATTTTCATGCGTAGGGCCGGTGGCGCCCCGATCGGGCGCGGTTTGGGAAGAAAGTCGTCATCGGCAGGTCTATGTTGCCCTAGTTTTCTTTACCGGGTAGATTTACGTCGAACAGGCCGGTTTGGCAACGCGAGCGGACTCGCATGGCGATGGGCAGGCAAATCTCCGTTTTCCTTACCTGCGACACGGACCGTCGGCGGTGACGCATCCGGCGCTTGTCCCGCCGCTGGCGATCGAGCGCTACCGCGTCCTTGAACCGCACCTCGCCGATGGCATCCCGCTCGCGGACCTCGCCCGCACCGACACGCTGAGCGAGCGGACGTTGCAGCGCTGGCTCGGGCGCTACCGTGCCGAAGGACTTGCCGGTCTCGCGCGTCTGCCGCGCAACGATCGGGGCAGGCTGCACCTGCCGGAACATCTGGTCGAACTGACCCGCACTCTCGCCACCAAGCGCCCGCGACCCCCGGTCGCCGCCATTCACCGAAAGGTGCAGGAACTCGCCATCGCGCATGGACACCGAACCCCCAGCTATGCGGCCGTCGCGCGTGTCGTCAGGGCGATACCGGCAAGCCAGATCGCCGCAGCCTCCGATCCGGCCGTCTACCGCGACCAGCACGAGCTAGTGCATCGGCGCGAAGCCGCGACCTCGAACGAGATGTGGCAGGCCGATCATACCGTTCTCGACATTCTCGTGCTCGATGATGCCGGAACCCCGGTGCGTCCTTGGCTGACCGTCATCGTTGACGATCACAGCCGAGCCATCGCCGGTTACTTCCTCAGCCTCGATGCCCCCAGTGCCCTCAACACGGCGCTCGCCTTGCGGCAGGCGATCTGGCGCAAGCCCAATCCCGAATGGATCGTCAGCGGCATTCCCGAACAGCTTTACGTCGACAACGGCTCGGATTTCATCTCCGAGCATATCGAGCAGGCGTGCATCGCCCTCAAAATCCGCCTCATCCATTCGCTGCCGGGGCGTCCTCGCGGGCGCGGCAAGATCGAGCGGCTGTTCCGCACCATCAACGACATGTTCCTGCCCGACCTGCCCGGCCACCTGATCGCGGGCAAGCCGCTGTCGGCGCCAGTGCTCACGCTCGACGAGCTGCGCGCCCGCTTCGAGGCGTTCGTGTGCGGCGTCTATCATCGTCGCCCGCATGGCAGCACCGGCGAACCGCCGATCACGCGCTGGCAGAAGGGCGGGTTCCTGCCCGCAATGCCCGACAGCCTTGAACAGCTCGACATGCTGCTCGTGCACGTGCCCAAGCCCCGTAAAGTGCTGCGCGACGGCATCCGTCTGATGGGCAGGCGCTATGTCGAACCCACGCTCGCGGCCTTCGTCGGCGAGCAGGTCGAGGCGGTCTATGACCCCCGCGACCTGACCGAGATCCACGTCTACCACCAGGGCCGGTTCGTCTGCCGTGCGCTCAGCTCCGAGCACGCTGGGCACCCGTCGTTGCGCGCGATCCAGCGCGCCCGGCGCGGCGCGAAGGAGCGCGACAAGCAGGTGCCTGCCCCCACGGAGACCTTCGATGGCGACCAAGAGGATACGGCTTCCCGGCCCACCACCTACCGAGGGCTCCGGCTCTACGCCGCTGACGATTGAGTTCCTGGTCGAGCAGCCGTTCCTGGCGACCCGCGAACATGCCCGGTTCGTCGAGTTTGCCGAAGCCTGCGCGCACTACCGCTATATCGGCGTGTGTCATGGCCGGCCGGGCGTCGGAAAGACGCGATCGGCGCGCGAGTTTTCCAGCTTCCCCGACCTGGGGGAATATGCCGCGCTCCGTCCCATTGCCGCGCTCCTTGGCGAAAAGGTCGCTCGCTGCCGCGCCGTCTTCTACACCGTGTCGGTCAGCAACACGCCCAAGACGATCGACGCGGTGTTGGGCCTCAACCTCATTAAGCTGGGCTATGCCCGGCTGACGGTCGCGGGCGGCTCGCAGGACGAAATCACCCATGACGCCGCCCGCATCGCCTGCCCCCTCGTCATCGTCGACGAGGCCGACCGCCTGACCATAAAGTCGCTCGAACATCTCCGCGACATGGCCGATCGCCACGGCTTCGGGCTGATCCTGATGGGTATGCCGGGCTTGGAGAAGCGCCTCGCCCGCTATGCCCAGCTCTACTCGCGGATCGGCTTCGTCCACGAGTTCAAACCGCTTACCGAGACCGAAATGCGGCTGCTGCTCGCGACCCACGCCGGCGATTTCGGGATCAGCTTCGACCCGGCCCAACTCGACGCGATCGAAGCGCAGGCAGCCGTGATCCGCATCACGCGCGGCAACTTCCGGCTCATGGAGCGCCTGTTCGCGCAGATGCGGCGGATCATGACCCTCAACCGCGTCGAGGAGGTCACCGCTGACATCGTTCAGGCCGCGCGCGATTGCCTCGTCATCGGACCCGGCAACTGACAAATAGCGCGATCAGAACGCCGCCATTTAGCGCGAGCGTTTACAGATCACGAAAACGGCCTGTTCAGTTTCCGAAAACCGTCCCTTGTTTCCTTCTCCGGAATCCGGCTAGGTCGTGTCGAGTTTTCGGAGAAGCCCCTTGCTCGTCGGCTATGCGCGCGTGTCCACCAGGGACCAGTCCCCTGCCCTACAAATCGAGGCGCTACGGCAAGCCGGATGCGAGCGCGTTTTCATGGAGAGGGCGTCGGGCGCGCAGCGCGATCGGCCGGAGCTGAAAGCTGCGCTCGACTATCTTCGTGCCGGCGACACGCTGGCGGTGTGGAAGCTCGACCGGCTCGCGCGATCGGTGCGGCAGCTCGTCGAGACGGCCGAAGATCTCGCCAAGCGCGAGATCGGCCTTAAGGTGCTCACCCAGGCGATTGACACCACCAGCCCCGGCGGGCGGTTGGTGTTCCACGTCTTCGCGGCCGTGGCGGAGTTCGAGCGCGAACTGACCCTGGAGCGCACCCATGCCGGGCTTGCCCAGGCGCGGGCCTTGGGGCGGCGCGGCGGGCGCAAGCCGGCGATGGGGCCGGCCGAGATTAAGCGGGCCAAGGCGATGCTCGCCGATCCGACTATTACGGTGGAGGAAGTGGCGCAGCAGATCGGGGTGCAGCCATCGACGCTATACCGGCATATTCCTGGCGGGCGCAGCTCACTTAGCCAACCGGCCTAGATGGAGGCCGTCTGTTCGACGGCCGCGTTTTTGTCCCACCACCCAACCCGGGGGCCGGTCCTACGGCCCGGCAGTCAGGCGAACAGGTCGCCGATCGCGCGCAGCCGGAACGCGTTGAGCCAACGGCGCCGGCGATGTTCAGTGGCATCGTGGACCATGTGGCAGCGCTGACAGAGCGCGGCGAGGTTGCGCGGCCGGTTGTCGCCGGGATCGTGGTTTAGGTGCGCGCTGGCGAGGACCACGCGCGTGATCCGAAGATAAGCGGGCGGGTCGATGCCGGCGAGACCCGGTTGCGCCCGCGCCAGCTCGTCCGGCGACGGCAGATGGCGAAGACCCCTGCCCTGCCCGTCGCGCCAGGTCGCGGCGTCCTCGTCCCACCATACTCCATCGCCCAGGTGCAGCACGTCGCGGCCGTGCGGACGACGGCAATGCTCGCAGCGCCCTTTGGCACGCTGGAACCGGATGAGGTTGGACAGCTCGCGCCAGTCGATCGGATAGAGCCAGCGATGTTCACGCGCGATCGGCATGACGATTCTATGAGTCATGGCCGATGAGAACGAAAGAGGAAAGTTACCACTTTCAGGGTTCAAATCACGCCGCGCGAACTTCCAGTGTTACACCCGATGCTCGTTGCAGCGTGCTGATGACCGAAAACAGGTTGTCGGCAGCCGGATTCCCCGCCGGGCTGAACATCCGCATCAGACTCTTGGACGGTCTTCCGGTTTGTTCGGCCAGTTCCTCGAAACCCACCGTCGCCTTGATGTAGTCGCGCAGGACCGCCTTACCCGTATCGATGTCACCGACGAGGAAGGCGTTAACGGCTTCGGTGAGGAGTGCTGAGCGAAACGCTGGGTCCGCTTGAACACGTGCGCGCACGGTGTCTTTGAAGTTGCGGGTGAGAGCCATCACGATCTTCCTTTCTTCCGCGCCTTGTAATCCGCCCACAGCGACTTGGCGGCGTCGATATCACGCTGCTGGCGTTTCTTCGTCCCGCCGCTCAGGAGGATGACGAGGGTTTGGCCATCCATTCCGAAATAGATACGATAGCCAGGTCCAAAATCGATCCTGTATTCCGAGACGCCCTCTCCCACCGGTTTGACGTTGGAAAGCGCGCCCCGTTCGACCTTATTCAGCGCCACCACCACTTTTGCGGCCGCTACCGCATCCAGCGCGGCGAACCAGAGTCCGAAGGGGCTTTGCCCTTCCCCGTCCTCATACTCCTTTAGCACCATCAGTTCCATATATGTTACCATTGATCCAATCGTCAAGGGCTGGACGCGCCCTAACGGGCCGCGCTCTATCTCCGCTTCGCAGCTCCGATCGAGCCGCCATGCTGGCGTCTCGTCCCTGACGGCTACGATCGCTCGCGCAAAAAGGGAGGCCGCCGAGGCGGCCGTGCTGTTGTCCCACCCACCCAACCCTGGGGTCACCTTCAGCCGGCAAGAGAACGGTTGTGCAGTCCTGCCATTCTGCATACTATCACGTCATCAATATTGGGAGTGTGCACACGTGCATATAATCACGCTTGCGGCACAAAAAGGCGGCGTCGGCAAAACGACGCTCGCGGTCAATCTGGCGGTCGCGGCGCAAGCGGCAGGCATCAGGACGGCGCTGTTCGACCTAGACCCACAGGAAAGCGCAACGGCGTGGAGCGAGCGCCGTGAGGCCGAGCTACCTCATGTAGAGCCAATCAGCGCGCGCCGCTTGAACCAGGCGATCGACGCGGCCGAGGCGAACGGTTTCGACCTCACCATCATCGACACGCCTCCGGCAGCCGGGGCCGAGGCAGCCGCAGCCGCGCAACGGGCCGATATTGTGCTGATACCGTGCCGCCCTTCCCTCATTGATCTCGACGCGATCAAGCGCACGGCCCAACTCATCATCAGCACCGGCAGGACCGGCTTTGTCGTGCTCAATGCGGCCCCGCCTACGGCAACGACGCTATTGGATGATGCGAGGACACTGGCGGAGGATACTGGATTAAAGGTCGCGCGCGCAGTCATCAGGGAGCGCAGCGCCTATCGGGCAGCATGGCCCTACGGGCTTGGCGTGACCGAGCACGAACCCAACGGCAAAGCCGCCCAGGAGATTGCGTCGCTTCGCCAATTCCTATTTGATGAATTGCAGAATTGCACACCTGCAAATGTGAAGGCTTGATATCATGGCACGACGTTCCTCACTCCTAGCGCCCGCCGTCACCACAAAGGCAAAGCCCGAGTCCGCATCCCCCGAGCGTGCAGCGCCTCAACCAAACGCGCGCGCTCCCCGATTGAGCGGGCAACGTCCGGGCAAATATCACTTGGGTGCTTATTTCGATCCCGCCGATCCAACCGCCGAGGCGTTCCGGGTGTTGGCGGCACGAACGCGCCGCAGCCACCAGGACTTGCTGGCCGAAGCGATTGCCGAGCTGGTCGCCAAATACGACGCCGACAAGCAGTTTGGACGTGCTTGAGCGTGTGCACACATGCAAATCTGCAAGCGTGCAGGATTGAACAATGAAGAAGCGGCGTGACCCTAGTCCGGAGTTCGACCTGTTCCTGCCAATCATGGGCGACCTTCCGCTCAAGGATCAGCGGGAGACGATGGAACGACCGTTCTTTTCCTTGCAGAAACGCAAGCGGGTCAAGCCGATCGAATATACCAGCCCGGACGGCGCGACCTGGGTGAAGATCGAGGCAATACCCGCCTACGGCATGGCGACGATCTGGGACGCCGATATCATCATATGGGCCACGTCGGCGCTCAATCGGATGCGGGAGCAGGGGGTCAACGACCTGCCCAGGACGCTGACAACCACGTCCTACGACCTTTTGCGGGCAATCAAGCGCAACACCAGCGGGCGCGCCTATCAAGACCTTCAAGCCGCTCTACAGCGGTTGCAGACGACTTCTATTTCCACGTCGATCCGCGCCCCGAAGCGTCGCAGCAAGGCGGGTTTCAACTGGCTCGACAAATGGACGTTGGAGGTCGACCCCGAAACCGACCAGCCCCGCGGCATGACCATCACCCTGTCGGATTGGGTTTATGAGGGGATCATGGCGGAGCGGTCGCTTCTCACCATGCACCCCGATTACTTCCTGCTGACCGGCGGGCTTGAGCGGGCGCTGTATCGCATCGCCCGCAAGCACGCCGGCAACCAGCGCGGCGGGTGGACGTGCCGGGTGGAGGTGCTGCGCGACAAGACCGGCAGCGACAGCAAGCCCAAAGAGTTCAACCGGATGCTCCGCAAGATCGTGGAGATCAACCAACTTCCCGATTATGCGGTCGAAATGGTGGCGACGAACGATGGCAGCCCGGCCATTCAATTCCGGTTGAGAGGGGAGGCGGAAGCCTTGGCGCTCTCCGAGCAGCTCCAGGCCGAGCAGGATCGGCGCGACCGCATGGAGGCCGATCGACGGCGCACCACAGAGGTCGATGACCTCATGGACCGACTTTCAGGCCGCTCCTAACTATCGTGTTATCACACACCGCCACCCCCAGAAGCGGCGAGGCATGGTTGGAATCATCGGCGGCAAGACTTCCCAGGATATGGGCGATCGGCGTTCCCGAGCCGTGTGCTATCGTGTTTTCACACACCTTTGACTCGTGTTTTCACACACCGCACTATCGTGTTTTCACACACCGAATCACGTGTTTTCACCCACCGGCGGTTCTGGCAAGCTGTTGATTTCCTTACTGAAACAAGGCCGTTTTTTCGGCTTAACCTACTTAACGATTCATATTTAACAGAATCTTTTAACGTCGAACGGCCCGCATCGAGGCAGGGAACAGAAGGGACCAACGGAATCGGCCTACCGGCCGATGCGCTTTCGCTAGGTGCCGCCTACGGCGTCACAGAAGCGGCGCAAGCGCCGCTGGCTAGGCGGGAAAGAAGTAAGGCAGGTGGGCGGCGCAATCACTCACTACGGCCGCCCAGGCGCGCCGTGAGGGCAGGGGAAGGGATTCGGGTGGTTCGGGAAGCCTGACGCGGCGAGCGTCACCAGCAGGGCTTAAATCGGTCAGGCCGCTCCCAGCTTCATTCGTGCTTTCCGCGATCAATCACGCTGGATCGAACCGCCCGGCGAACTCGCGATCGGCATAGTAGCGCAGCTTGGCGGCGACGATCGGTCGCTGGCCGGCGAGGAACAGGAGCTGGCGATCGGGGCGTAGCGTGCGGACTTCATCGGGGGTGAGCAGCGCGCGGCCGACATTCTGCTGCCCGTAGGAGATCCCGGTTTCTTCCGCGTCGATCGCGCGGCTCATGGTCTCGAACACGACGGTTTCCTGCCCCGCCAGATCGGAGACGAGCTTGGCGCTGTCCTGATCGTTGACTCCGAACACCTGGAGGACGCCGGCGTTCGACAGAAAGGTGCCAGCGCGCTGGCCGTAAAGCGCGCGGAGCTGGTGGACGTCTTGGAGGATCGGCCAGAGCTGGACGCCATAACCCGCCATCAGCCCCATCGCGCGTTCAACCGGTTCGAGACGGCCGAGCGCCGCGAACTCGTCGAGCAGGAACAGTACCGGCCAAGGCGGACGACCGGGCGCGCGCGCCAGCTCGGTCAGGGCTTGCGCCACCATCAGCCGCAGCCAGCGGGCATAGCTGGCGAGCCGATCGGGTGGCAGCACGAGGAACACCGTCGCCGGCGCGTCCTTCAATCCGGCGAACGTGAAGTCCGAGCGTCCCAGCACCGCCGCCATGCGCGGGGAGTCGAGGAAATGCGTGTGGCGTTGCGCGGCCGACAGCACGCCGGCGGCTTCGCGGTCGGACTTGCCGAGCTGACGATTGGGGGTCAGGACATAGAACGGGCACAGATATACGCTAAGCGTCTCTGCGCGCACTTATGGGTCGACTCTATGCGTCGACGACTCCAGCATTCCAAAGGCATCCATCGGACAGTTGTAGCATCGCCTCTCGTCGCAGAGCCGGCATATCGTCAGCGCCGAGACAGCGTCGTCAGACATCTGCGCAAGTATTGTCTCGGCAATACGTTCCAGCACGAGGCGGTCAGCATTCGAGACATGGCTAAGGATTTCGGATAAAGTCTCGTTTCTTCGTTGCAGGATCGCAGATAGGCGAGTCTCGCCTGCCTCAGTGAGCATCAGCGCTACTGCACGACGGTCCCGTAGCGCTTTGGATCGAACGGCGAACCCGGCTGCAACCAATCGATCGACAAGCCGCACCGTCCCCGCGTGGGACAAGCCTAGCACCCGTCCTAATTCGTCGATCGAAAGACCGGTCGCGTGACCGATGACGACGATCGCCGCGGTGGTTTCGCCACCGCCGGGTATCGTCGGGTCGAATGCCGCCTTCTTAATTCGATCGGTGATGCCCACTGCGAGGGCGCCGAACAGATTGACGAGCCGGTCCGAGAGTACGTTCAAAGGGTTGCCTCATTCATTGACGGCGCATAGTGTATGCGCAGCGCATATATCACGCCTGTCTAAGCATGAAGGCAGGTCATGCGCCATGATGAAAGCGAGGCACCATGTTTTCGACATTACACATAGCTGAAAAGACGACCGGCTCTCGCGGGTCTCTCGCGTTGCTGCGCTGGGCGCTGGTGGTCATCTTTCTCTGGTTCGGTTGCATGAAATTCACGAGCTATGAAGCGATGGGCATCGCGCCATTGATGAAGAACAGTCCGATCATGAGCTGGATTCCGGCCGTTTTTGGGGTGCAGGGTGGAAGCTATTTTATAGGCACCGTCGAGCTCGCGACGGCCGCTGCGCTGATTATCGGTGCTTTCAACAAGACGGCCTCCGCTCTCGGCGCGGCGATGTCATGCCTGACTTATGCCGTGACACTGACGTTTTTCCTGAGCACGCCTGGCGTCGCCGAGCCGACCGCTGGCGGGTTCCCGGCGATTTCGGCCGGAACCGGACAGTTCCTGTTGAAGGACCTGGTGCTTCTTGCGGCATCAGCGTGCCTTCTACTTGCGTCCATACGGACAGCAGACGCGTGACGGCAAACAGGTGATAGGCGACGCTCCGGACCTGCGCTTTTGCCGAACCATACCCGCCTCAGCCCATAACGATCGACAAACCCTGTCGCTTTGATAGGGTGTTCGAAAACATGCTTTCGAGGGTTTGTCGTACATGCTGGTCGGATATATGCGGGTGTCAACGACCGATGACCGCCAAACGGTCGATCTCCAGCGGGACGCGCTCGTCGCAACCGGGGTCGATCATCGGCATCTCCATACCGACAAGGCATCCGGCGCGCGCGACGACCGACCAGGCCTGAAAGCCTGCCTCGACTATCTGAACGCGGGCGACACACTGATCGTGTGGAAGCTCGACCGGCTCGGACGCTCGCTGCCGCACCTGCTGACGATCGTCACCGATCTGAAGGCGCGCGGCATCGCGTTCCGGTCGCTGACCGAGCAGATGGATACGACCACGCCGCACGGCGAATTGCTGTTCTCGCTGTTCGGTGCATTGGCACAATATGAGCGTGCGCTCACGCGCGAACGGGTGATGGCGGGACTGGCTGCTGCCAAACGCCGGGGACGCCAAGGTGGCCGCCCGCCGATGATCGACGCCGAAACGCTCGAGCGGATCACCGCCGCGCTGGATGGCGGGGCCAGCAAGGCGTCCGTCTGCCGGACCTTCAAGGTGCCGCGTTCGACCCTTCTCGGCACGCTTGCCCGGATCGGCTGGACCGCACCGGCCAAGGTCTAAGCCGATGCCGCGTCGCGCCGTCCTGTCGGACGAGCAACGCGCGGCGTTGCTCGCGCTTCCCGACGACGAAACCCTGCTCGTCCAGCACTGGACATTGAGCCGGGACGACTTGGCCATCATCGTCCGCCGGAGGCGACCGCATAACCGGCTGGGTTTCGCGATCCAGCTTTGCGCGCTGCGCTATCCTGGCCGTTTCCTGCGACCCGGTGAACTGATCCCTGATACGCCGCTCGCGTTCGTCGCAGAGCAATTGCAGGTCGGACCCGAGGTGCTGGCCGACTACGCGACGCGCGGCCCGACCCGGTACGAACAGCTCGATGCACTGCGCGATGCATTCGGCTTCATGCCGCTCAGTCGGCCGCTGCGAACGACGTTGCAGGAATGGCTCCTGCCGATCGCGCTGACGACGACCAGCGGGGCTAGGCTGGCGCGCGTGATGCTGGATGAGTGCCGGCGACGGCGCATCATTGTGCCGGGCATCAGTTCGGTCGAGCGGATGGTCGCACAGGCGTTGCTCGATGCCGAACGCCATGTCGCCGAGCATCTGACCCGAGGACTCGATGCTCGACAGCGCCGGCTGCTCGATGCGCTTCTCCTGCCCCACACAGGCACGAACTTGAGCGATCTGGCCTGGGTGCGGCAGTCACCCGGCAAGCCCGGCCGAAAGACATTCGCCGCCATCATCGAGCGACTGACACTGCTTCGGGCCATCGGGATCGATCCGGATATCGCCGTAGGCGTCCATCCCGAGCGCCTCCGACGCCTGTGCCAGGAAGGCGTGCGGCTGACCGCGCAACATGTTCGGACGCTGCAAGCGACGCGGCGTCGCGCCACATTGGTGGCGACCATCCTCGAAACCATCGTTACCCTCACCGACGATGCGGTGCTGATGTTCGATCGCCTGCTTGGGCAGATGTTCCGGCGCGAACAGAACAGCGCGGACACGACACTCAAGCGCAACCGGCGCACCATCAACGGCAAAATCCGGCTGCTTGCCCAACTCGGCGCTGCCTTGCTCGCCGCCAAGATATCAGGTGGCGATATCGGCGCTGCGGTCGAGGCAGCGATCGGATGGAATGATCTCGGCCGCGAGGTCGATGAAGCCCGCAAGCTGATCCGCCCCGATTCGGTCGATCCCGTCGCGGTCGCCGCGACCAATTACCCCGTCCTCCGACAGGTCGGTCCCTCGTTCATCGCCTCGTTCACATTCGGGGCGGTGCCAGCCTGCCATGCGCTCGCGCGAGCGGTCGCGATCATGCGCGACCTTCATTTTGGTCATCTGCGCAAATTGCCTGCAGGCACGCCAGTCGGCTTCATCCGGCAAGCTTGGCGTCGGGCGATCGGCACCGGCATTCCCGATCGCAGGATCTATGAATTGTGCGTGCTGGTCGAGCTTCGCGACCGGCTTCGCGCCGGCGACATGTGGGTCGAGGGAAGCCGACGCTATCGTGCTGTCGAGCAGCAACTCATTCCTGCCCCCGTATTCGCCAACATGCGCGCGGCCGGCCCCTTGCCGATACCGGCACCGGATACGGCCGATATCTGGCTGGCCGAACGACGCGCCCGCCTCGCCCGTCGATTGGCCGAGGTCGAGCGAAAGGCGGAGACGGACGCGCTGGAAGACGTGCAGCTCAGCTTGGGCAGGCTGCGGATTTCGCCCTTGAAGGCGATTACTCCCGAGGAATCCGATACCGCCCTTGCGCCGCTCTATGCGCATCTGCCCGCGATCCGCATCACCGACCTTCTTGCCGAAGTCGATCGATGGACCGGGTTCAGCCAGTGCTTCACGCATCTGCAAAGTGGCCGTGCCGCGGATGAACCACGTGCGATCCTCACGGCGGTGCTCGCCGATGCCACCAATCTGGGCCATACGCGCATGGCGGAAGCCTGCAATCTCGTGACCCAGCGCCAACTCGGTTGGCTCGCCTCATGGCATCTGCGCGAGGAAACCTACGGTCGCGCGCTCGCCCGGCTTGTCGACGCCCAACACACCGCGCCGCTGGCCGCGCTGTTCGGGTCCGGCACCTCGTCCAGCTCAGACGGTCAGAACTTTCCGCTCGACCGCCGCGCCCAGGCAACCGGCGCAGTCAATCCGCACAAGGGGACAGAGCCGGCTGTCTCCTTTTACAGCCACGTCTCGGATCGCTACGCGCCGTTCCATTCCACAGTTATCTCCGCTTCGGCGAGCGAGGCGGCACAGGTGCTCGACGGGCTGCTCCACCACGGCGCCGATCTGCACATCGAAGAGCATCACGTCGATGGCGGGGGCGTCTCCGACCATGTGTTCGCGCTATGTCATCTGCTTGGGTTCCGGTTCGCGCCGCGTATCCCGAATATCGCCGCACGCCGTTTGCACCTGTTTAACGGCATCGAACCCGGCCCCGATATTGCGCCGCTGGTCGCGGGCCGCATCGACGAAGGTCTGATCGAGGCACACTGGGACGACGTGCTGCGACTGGGAACCTCGATCCGCACAGGCGTCGTCAGCGCCTCGATCATGCTGGAACGGCTCGGCTCCTATCCACGCGCCAACGGCCTGGCACTGGCGTTGCGCGAGATCGGTCGCGTCGAGCGTACCCTGTTCACGCTCGACTGGATCGAGCAGCCCGAACAGCGTCGCCGCGCCACCCGCGAACTCAACAAGGGAGAAGCGGAAAATGCCCTGAAACGCGCCATCTTCTTCCATCGCATCGGCCGTATCCGCGATCATGCGCTGCAAGCCCAAAGCCATCGGGCGAGCGCGCTGAACCTCGTCGCCGGTGCCATCGTCCTGTGGAACACGACCTACCTGCAAGCCGCCCGGATGCATCTCGCCAACCTCGGCCGGCCGGTCCCGCCGGACCTGCTGCAACACCTATCACCGCTCGGTTGGCAGCATATCAATCTCACCGGCGATTACCTCTGGACCGATCCCGATGCGCCATCCACCGCGCTCAGACCGCTTCGCCAGATGCGCGCCGTCGAAGGCACGGCAAAACCTTAGCGTATATCTGGGTCCGTTCTGTGTACCGACCCCGAGTTGGGCGTGCCGGTGCCGACCATGAACGCCATCGTGTCGGCGTTGCGGTTCTTCTTCATACAGACGCTCGATCGGCCAGACCTGGCGCGCAAGCTGGTTCGCATGCGGCACGTGCGCAAGTTGCCGGTCGTGCTCAGTCAGGACGAGGTGGCGCGGCTGCTGGCCGCGACCACGTGCCTGAAGCATCAGGCAGCGCTGTCGGTCGCCTATGGTGCCGGATTGCGTGGCGCCGAGATCGCCGGCCTCAAGGTGCGCGACATCGATAGCGAGCGCATGCTGCTGCGGGTCGAGCGCGGCAAGGGCGGGCGGTATCGCAACGCCATGCTCCCGACGGGGCTTCTGGCGTTGCTGCGAGAGTGGTGGCGGGTTGGTCGACAGGAGGGCGTATTGCACGTCGACGGCTGGCTGTTCCCCGGCCAGCACTATCTCAAGCCGCTCAACACGCGGCAACTGCACCGTATCGTCGTGGAAGCGAGCGTAGCGGCGGGCATCGGCAAGCGCGTCGGGCCGCACACGGTGCGGCACTGCTTCGCCACCCACCTGCTCGAGGACGGGATCGACGTTCGCATCATCCAGACGCTGCTGGGGCACGCCAAGCTGGAGACCACCGCCTATTATACGCAGGTTGCCACCCGGGTGCTGCGCAATGTGACCAGTCCGTTCGACCGGCTGGCGATGGCCGCTATGGAAGCGAGAACGCCCAGCGGCTGAGCGGGCATGCGCGCCTCCATCGAGGTCGCCGACATCTTCCGTGCCGCGGGGTCCGCCTACCGGGTCGTGCGTGCCGGACATCTGAGCCTGGACCAGCTCAAGGTGATGTCGGCGATAGAGACCTGCCGCACCGCCGTGATGGGTGGTCACGTCGATGCCTGCACCGACTGCGGGCATTGGCGGGTCGCCTACAACTCCTGCCGCAACCGGCACTGCCCGCGGTGCCAGGGCGCGACTGCGCGCACCTGGCTCGCCGAACGCAAGGCCGACCTGCTGCCGGTCGGCTACTTCCACGTCGTGTTCACGCTGCCCGCCGAGGTCGCTGACATCGCGCTCCAGAACAAGGCAGCGGTCTATGGCCTGCTGTTCCAAGCGGCGTCCGAGACGATAACGACGATCGCCGCCGACCCGAAGCATCTCGGCGCATGCATCGGCATCACCGCCGTGCTGCACACCTGGGGCTCGGCGATGACCCATCATCCGCACGTCCACATGATCGTGCCGGGCGGCGGGCTGTCGCCAGACAGAAGACGCTGGATCTCGTCGCGCCCGGCGTTCCTCCTGCCGGTCAGGGTGTTGGGCAAGCTGTTCCGCCGCCTGTTCCTCACCAGGCTGATGGCCTTGCATGAGGCCGGGCGGCTCGCCTTCTACGGCGGTATCGCGCACCTCGCCGACCGCCGCGCGTTCCTGCGCCACCTGTCACCGGTTCGGAAGAAGCGGTGGGTCGTCTACGCCAAGCCGCCGTTCGCCGGGCCCGAGACGGTGCTCGCCTATCTATCGCGCTACACGCACCGCGTCGCGATCTCGAACAGCCGACTCATGCGCTTCGACCAGACCGGCGTTACCTTCCGCTACAAGGATTATCGCCGGGGCGGTGCCGACCGGCAGCAGGTCATGACGCTGACCGCTGACGAGTTCATCCGCCGCTTCCTGCTCCATGTCCTGCCGAAGGGCTTTCACCGCATCCGCCACTACGGCCTGCTCGCCGGCGCCACCCGCAAGGTCGTGCTCAACCACGTCCGCCAGTTACTGGGGGTCGTCCCGCCGGCCATGATCGACGCGCACGCCGAACAGGAAGACGTCCGTCCGCCTTGTCCGTGCTGCGGCGGGCACATGGTCATCGTCGAGACCTTCGAACGTCAGCGTCAGCCCCGCGCGCCTCCGACTCCTGCGCCACTATCCGGGATATCGGCGTCGTGACCCGGCATGGCCTGACAGCGACAGACCCTGCAGCGCCCATGCTTGCGGAGACGATGCCGTCTGCGCCGATGGCCATCAGATGGGCGACCACATCGAGCAAAGCCGAGCTTCTCGCGCCAGCGAAGCTATCGTGGCCACCCAAACTCGGACAGTCCGCATCCAGACTCACGCCCGCATCCGCCATGTCGCGGGTCACCGAAACCGGCTCAAAACCGAAAACCCCATAGCGAACCGCTTGGGGCCCGCGGGTTCGGGCCTCCAAGACTTTCGTACGCCTGCCGGCATCCGAAACTCTTCAGGAAGACGGCCTGGCCGCTGTCCGCCGATCAACCCGCGAAAGCGGACATTGATCTCGTGGTCAGCCCATCTCAAAATCCAGTTCCTTAATCGGAGTGTCGGTTCGATCCCGACCGCCCGCACCATCTAAACTCAATCTTCCGTGCTTTTAGGTGCGCCTATGTTGGTCTTACTCGGTGCTGCACTCACCCCTCGGTTCAAAGCGCGGAGCGCAATAACCTTTGCGTGACGGATTGCGCTTCGCCGACGAGAGGTCGTGTTTGATCGCGAAATAGAAGTTGACCGTTAATGGCTTCTGCAAAAGCGGGCTTCATCGTTTCCGCGGCTTTGAGCGCGGTAGCACAGCGGTCGATTCCGCATTGCCGAAGCGCGGCGACGACATAATCATCGCCGTAGTGACCCACGACCGCCGCCAGATCGAACATATCGCGAGGCTGCATATGGCTGCCGCGATAGAAGATCTTTTTCGCGATGATTTCGGAGGGCCTTTCCAAGGCCACATTCTGCCCACGGATCGACTGTGATGCGGTCGGATCGTCGGTGATATCGGCACAGCAGATAAAATCGATTTCGCCCATACCCTCGAAGATAAGCTTGATAGCACGGGTACCGTCGCTCTGATAGGCGTCTGGCTGCCGGTCGAGCGCATAGGCCTGGGTTACGGGATTAAGAAACGGCAGGATTTGCGGGTCGTCGATAAACAGATCGATATCGTGGCTTTCGCGATGATCAATCTGCAGCATCAACGCGGTTCCGCCACCAAAACTCCACATCGGCCGATGCCCGACGGCAGCTTCAGCCTGATCGATCAGTTTTATCGCGATGTCGAATAGAAGAGGCCATTGGCTAGCCCCCGGTGTGAGCACCCGTTACGCTGCCAGAGGAAGCGAGTAGCCCGACATTTCCGCAAATTGCGAAGCGGTCTGATGCGCGAGGTTAATATCCACGCCCATGGCGACGATGAAAGCTTCCTGGATTTTTGGGCTAACTTCGGAAAAGAACGCAAAAACCGAAGCGTCATAGGTGCTGGCGCTCTGCAGGTCGGCGATCTTCGCGGCAAGCGCATGGGCGGAAAGGTTCACCCCATAAGGGGCGTTGACCGTCGCCATCACTTGAGTTTCCACGCTTGTCATCTTCCGCTTTCGTTAGCTGGATCGCGTTCAGATCCCAGAATATAGGCTTTTCCGGTTATCAAAACAAGAATGCTACCCTGCGATAGCTCGTGATCGACCGTTCTCTCTAGGTAAAACCGCAAAGATAGTTACGCGGTTCCGCCAAAATTGGCTCATTTGGCAGGGAGCCGCTTCGTTTTAGGAGCCCCTAGCGACCCGGAAGATTGTTCCAAATTCGCCGCTGATTCGACACTGCGCGGTGCGAAACTCAACACCGGTAAAGGGCGCATTATCAAACCGGCTTGTGAAGTAAGCGACGCGACCAAGGCCCGAAAATAGGGATAGGTCGCGATCTTGCCAACGCGCTCGACAAACAGCTCGCATGCGGGCTGGTCGCACTCTCCATCGATCCTGTAGCTGATGAGGTAGGTGGCATTAATCGAGAGAACTTTCCTCCGAGCCTGTCGGCAAACAACCTCAAAACCCAGAACGCCGTAGAGCGACCCTGATTCTGATTCTAGGAAACTCTCTAATAGACCTGCCGTCACATTATTTTGCCAGGCATCCGGATCGAGATCGAGCGCTTCCGGCTTCATTTCGAACTTGCTCACGGTCATTCGAATACTTCGTAGATTGGCACGAGCAACGAGGCTGTTATAGGTCTGAGGGTCCATTTTATTCGGATCTTGGGGCAATTGAACCACTCCTAACGCGCGCTGGCAAACCGACGTGGTTTGAAAGATTCCGCCTCTTCCGCACGTGCCCATCGGTTGAGCACGGTGCCCGCACACGGCAGGTTGAAGTTCGAATCCACGTGTCCCACGACAATATTCGGCGCCACTTGTAGATCATCAACGATGCCGCTCACCGTCCAACGCTCGTCCCGATGCGCGTCATCACCACGAGCTGTCGCGATCGCCCGCGCATAGGCTTCATGCGTGGTGATGTAGGCTGTCTCACCCAGGTGATGGAAAATGCGGGCGATAGTACGAAGAGTCAGATTTTTGGCTTGATCGCCAAACATTTGGCTTACCCGAGCCTCGGTCACATCGAGCCGCTTCGCCAAATCGCGAGCACGTAGACCCTTGCCGTTCAGAAGCGTTTGAATCTCGGTCTGGACTGCCAAAATCAGATCAGCTTCCGCCTCTTCGATGGCGTAGGTAATTGCGTCGCACGTGGCGGCATTTTCCTCGATCATCTTGGTCATCGTTCCGTTCCCTTCTGTTGTATGCCGTTCTCGAGCGGCAACAGGCTCTGGCGCGGTGCCTCGGGCTGCTGAACGAGTAACGCCACTTCCGAGCTGACACGCACCTCGGTCGTATAGAATGTCTGAAATCGATCGTCGGTACCGCGCCGTCCGATCACCAGGACGCCATCGGCAACGAATTCCTCGAGCCTACCAAAGCCGCCACCCTCGCAGCGGCGGAATGCCTGCTCGGGCATATTGTCGCACCCGGCGCAAAAGCGCTTGAAGGCTGCGACGAGTCTGAGGTGTGCCGATCTCTGGATTTTTGTTCTGAGGGTTTCCCAATCAGACGCGCGAATAGCGATTCGGCGATGCACACCCTCAAATCGCACCTCCATGTGCTCGCTCGGCGTCCGGTCGGCTGAGTCCACATCACCACCTCGCCGCTTAAGTTATTCATTAAGCTGAGCTCCGTCTAGCGCATTCTCTCGCGTGGTCAATCTGCTTGATCTCGGCGGCATACTTAATCTATAAGTAAAGTTAACGCGGTCGCTGGCGGGGGCGATCGGGTTAAGGTTCAGACCGAAAAGGGAATGACATGACGGCTTCGATTATCTTTTTCCCCGTCAACAACGGGGATATGACGCTCGCTACCTTCGACAATGACCAGCAATTGTTGATTGACCTGCATGTCCGCAAGGCGGCGGACGATCCCGATGACGACACGCCCGATGTGATGGCGCAGCTGCGCGAGCACCTCAAGCGCGACGAGAAGAACCGCCCCTATGTCGACGGCTTTCTGCTGAGCCACCCCGACAAGGATCATATCGGCGGATTAGTCAGCCATTTCCATCTCGGTCCGCCCGAGGAGTGGAACAAGGACGACGACAAGATCATCATTCGAGAAATGCTGTCCTCGCCGATCGTTTTCCGCCGGGCATCGACGGAGCATGTGCTGTGCGAAGACGCCAAAGCCTGGGCCAAGGAGGCTCGTCGGCGCGTTAAACTCTACCGCGACACCAAGACGATCGGTGTCGAAGGTAACCGCATCCAGATTTTGGGCGAGGACATCGACGGCAAGACCGACGACATCCTTGGTATCGTCGTCAAGACAGACAGCTTGCTGACGAGCCTGAATCGCGTTTCCGCAGGCGCATTCGAAGCTCGCCTGCTTGCGCCGCTGCCGAAGGGTGACGATGAAGAGGTCGATCAGCTTCTTGCCAAGAACCGCTCGTCGGTCATTCTGCGTTTTTCGATCCGCGGGGCCGGCTATCTCGATAAGTGCCGCTTCCTGTCGGGCGGCGATGCCGAGGTGGCGATTTGGGAACGGCTGTGGGACAAGCATGGCTCTAAAAACGCGGATTGGCTGCAATATGATATCCTTCAGACCCCGCACCATTGTTCGTGGCATAGCTTGAGCTACGACAGTTTTTCGACCTATGGTGAGGACGCGGAGGTTTGCGAGAGCGCTCGCAGCGCGCTTGCTCAGACGCGGAAGGGCGCGATCATCGTGGCCAGCTGCGAGCATATCGACCCGGAGGATGCCGACCCCCCGAGCGACAAGGCCAAGCGCGAATATATCTCTATTGTCGATGGCAAAAAGGACCGCTTCATCTGCGTCGCGGATGTCTGGGAGAATGAGGAGCAGCCGCTTCAATATGACATCGGTTCGAATGGCATTATCAAGGTGGTCAAGAGCGCGGCGAAGGCCGCGGTCACCGCCTTGGGAATCGGCGCCACCGCGGCACAGGCTCGGCCGCACGGAAGCTGAAGGATGTCGGATCGGGCAAGCGCGGACGCAGCTAATCATTTGCTGCGGGTTGCCAGGGAGCACCCGGAATGCGCAGGCGGCAAAGTTCTCGCCGACCTGCGCATTCGTCTCGATATGAAAGTCGAGATGCCACTGCATCTAAAGGCTGACGGCGTCAGTACGACCGGCGTTCGTACCATCGAGCCGGTGACCTTCGTCTTGCCGCCTGGTTACCCATGGCGGTCACCGAGCGTGACCCTACGGCCCGACTTTCCGCGGAGCTTCCCACATCTTCAGCCGGGCTCAGCGACGACCCTTCCGCGCCCCTGTCTTGTCGATGGCAGCCAGGACGAGTTCTTCCTTCAATGGGGCCTCGTCGAATACGGCATTTTCCATCTAATTGAACAGGTGGCGATCTGGCTACGCAAGGCGGCTATCGATGCGCTTATCGATTCGGCGCAGGGATGGGAGCCGATGCTCCGGCGGGATTTGGCGGATGTCATCGCGCTCGATGCCGATTCGGCCCGCCTTGCCGTCACGAAATCGGGCGGTTTTGCCACATGGGACGCTCGCTATTATCGCCGCGGCGAACGCGACGCCCGCGTCACGGTCGCGGCGTCGGCGTTTATCACCAGCGAGGGTAAAGCCGTTCCGCTTCGCCACAAGAGCGACGATGACCAATTTACGGCGTCCCGCGACAAGACCGACGTCACCATCGGCCGAACGGTCGTCGGCATCGTGTGGCCGGACAAGCTTCCCAGTGGCAAGCCGCATGTCAGCGATCGATATTGGCCCGAAGACATCGCGAGCCTTGGCGACCTGCGCGATCGGGCGCTTCAGTTTGGCTGCGAGCGCGGTTTCGAACAGCTGCTTTCCAACATTGAGCGATCCTTCGCCGGCCTCGTGTTGCGTGCGCCGATTCCAATCGGCATTCTGTTATGTGTCAGGCGTCCGGTGCATTTGATCAACTCGGCATCACCGATCGAACTCCTGCCTTATGTCGTCGAAATTCGTCCCGAGCCACGACGCGGATCGCTATTTGCTCAAGGCGACAAGGAGCCGGTGGCGCCGGCAATGCACTATCAGCTTTTGACCGCAGCTCTCCTACGGACCCTGTCCGCCGCGCCCGCCCGGCCGGCTATCGCAATGCTCGGATGCGGCAGCGTTGGGTCGAAACTTGCACTACACGCCGCGCGGGGCGGGCAGGAGGTTGTCGCGGTAAGCGACCAGGGGTCTTTGCGTCCGCATAACATGGCGCGGCATGCCTTGGGGGGGCGACATATCGCCACCGATAAGGCTGAAGCGCTCGCCGAAGAATTGCGCGACCTCAAGCAGCAGCCAGCGGTTTACAATGGGGATATTGCCGCTGCCTTGCGCTTTCCTGCATCGAGGAGGGACATCTTGCCGGCAGCTTCAGAAGCGGTGGTGAACGCGACCGCATCGCTTTCGGTCCGCGAGGCGCTCGTTGGATCGACGCAAGAGCGTGATCGTCCGCGTCTGTTCGAAGCGGCGCTGTTCGGAAAGGGCCGGGTAGCATATCTTCTCGTCGATGGAAAAGGCCATAACCCCAATCATTCGGACCTTATGGCCGAGCTCTATGCGACCATCGACGATAGCGAGACGGCGGCGCTATTGTTCGACCCCGATGAAGGCCTCGCTCAGATACAGATCGGTCAAGGCTGCGGATCTTTGACCATGGCCGTCGACGACGCACAGCTTTCGATGATGACGGCTGCACTGTCGAAGGAGATTGGACGGGCGCTCGATCACCCCGTGAAAGAGGGGGCGATAGTGATTGGGGTCTCTGAGGAGAACTCGCCGGCAACACGCTGGAGCAAACAGGCCGTCCCTTCGTTCGAAACTGTGCTGATCGACGGTAGTGACGGTTGGCAACTCAGGATTTCCCAGCGGGTCGCCAAGCGGATCCGACAAGACGCCAAGCTCTATGGCAATGTCGAAACCGGCGGGATCATGATCGGCTTGAGCAGTGCCCGGCTCAAGACCGTGACGGTCGTTGACCTGCTCGATGCGCCGCCGGACAGCACGCGGTCAGCCAGTCTGTTTCTCCTCGGCACGCAGGGACTTCAGGCGCAAATCAACGATCGCCATGAAGTCAGCGGCCGGACGCTGTTCGATGTAGGCACATGGCATAGCCATTTGGCCGAGCAGGGGCCGTCGCCGACCGATTGGCGCACCGCCGCCGATCTCGCCGCTGGTCGAGCCCCGCCGTCGGTGCTGTTGATCGCCACGCCGACCCGTTTCCATGCGCTCATAGCGAAGAAGGGCGAATCACGATGAAAAGCTGGTTTCCGCTCACCGATTATGAGTTCTACGCTTTCCTTTCCGCGGGGATGATCGTCATCGCCGCTATTGATCTCGCCTTTGGCGGCTCGACGCTGATCACCCGGTCTTCCTGGACAGTGGCGGCCGGGGTCTTCTGGATAGTAATCGCCTATCTGATCGGTCAGCTGCTGGCGGGACCGTCGTCGAGCTTTCTCGAGCATTTGGTCGGCCGCCGCTTCTTCCATCCGCCAGGCGAGGTCCTTCTCGGTTTTGCAACACCCCGTTGGCGCGAAAAGTTGCTCTGCGCGGTTGCAGGCGCCCGTGAATATCAGCCGTTCGCCCCAACGCTCGCCACGTCCATCAAGGATAAGGCCGCAACATTGCTGGGTGGTGTCGTGCCAGCGGATGCGGAGACGGTTTTCCAGATCGCCTTTCCCAAGGCGAGGACTTCGGCTGATACAGCGAGGCGGCTCGATACATTCAGTAACGTCTACGGGATGTGCAGGAATGTAAGCTTCGCGGCTTGTATTGCGGCAGCCGTGCTCGCGACGGCGGCCATCAGACACTGCGATGTGCAGGCCGGATGGTGTGCGGCAGGAGCGGTGGTCCTCGCAGTCGGCATGTTCGGCCGCTTCATGAAATTCTACGCCGCCTATTCGCGCGAGGTGCTGCGGACGTTCAATTCGGTTCAGAGCTGATGAGCACGACCGAGATATTCGATGTCGAACATGGTCAATGCTCGCTGATCACCAGCACGACAGGCGAACATATGCTGATCGACTGCGGTCACAATAGTACTTCGGGCTGGCGACCTTCGAGCCATCTCGCTTCGCGCGGTATCGGCTGGCTCGAGGAACTCATGATCACGAATTGCGATGAAGATCACGCCAGCGATCTCGTCGCTCTTCGCGAGAAGATTGGCATCGGCATTTTATCGCGTAACCCGACGGTGAGCGGAGAAGACCTGCTTCACCTCAAGAGCCAGGGCGGCATGGGGCGTGGCATCGCCGCCCTTGCGGCCATGACGGGCGGCTACACCGAAGCAGTGACCCAGCAGCCCTATTTCGACGGACTGCGGACGACCCAGTTCTGGAACCGCTATCCTGACGACTTCATTGACGAAAATAATCTCAGCCTTGTGTCTATCCTGCGCTGGCCGAAGATCTCGATCTGCTACGCCGGCGATATGGAAGTGGCGGGTTGGAAACGACTACTTCAGCGCCCCGATTTCCGAGCTGCGATGAGCGACATCACCATTCTGGTGGCATCTCATCATGGTCGACAAAATGGCTATTGCGCCGAGCTTTTTGCGCAGACAGGTCTTAATCCCGAAATGATCGTCATTTCGGATAGTGGCATCCAATATGCTTCCCAGGAAACGGTCGCGCTCTACCGCAAGCACGCTCGGGGGTTTCCGCATAATGGTGGCCGGCGGCATGTACTGACGACTCGTCGCGATGGCCGGATCGTGATCGATATGCTGAGTGGGGCTGTGGCTACGTCGCGTTAGAGCGCTATCGTCTATGGCACGCTTTATCGGGATGAACGGACGTCCGAAGTTGGGGATCGCGAAAGCACCGCTGGATGTCGCCTTGTGGGTCTTTTGTATGCAACCTGATATCAACCATCATGGGATCTAGCCTTCGCATCAACCAGACGACCGGAGTCGGCCAGTTGCCGAGCGGCGGATACCTTTGAGACGATAGTGGATCGGCGACCAATGCTGGCGGTTGGTAAGCCGGTTTCCCAGTGGCTACTCTTAACAAAAACCGTCGTTCATGGGTCTTTCCCACGTTTCACCGTATCTCGGCACCAGCGCCAACCACTCATGTTCCGGCAGGCCCGCCGATCTTCCCTGCGCCGCCGCAATCGGCCCGCCATGGGTCACGACGGCGACACGCCGCGCGGTCAATCGGGCGATTGCGTCCAATGTTCGGTCTGCCAGTTCGGTCGTTGTCTCGCCGCCGCCTGGGCGAAAGCTGTCCGGCGCAGTGATCATCCCGTCCATCGCATTGCCGGTGGAGCGGTAGATTGCCAGCCAGCTTTTCCCCTCCCAATCGCCGAAATCACGTTCGCGCCAGTTCGCGTCTGCAATAGCTTCGACCTTTGCGATCGCGGCAATCTGTAGCGCGAGAATCCGCGTTCGACGCAGATTCGAATGGATAACGATATCAGGGCACCACGCGGCGATGGTGGAGGCGAGCGACCTGGCATGGGCAGCGCCGGCACGGCTCAGGCCAACATCGCTGGCACCACAGCAGCGTCCTTTCCAGTGTCGCGCGACCTCGGTGTGACGTACCATCAATAGTGTGGCTGTCATGGCGTGGCCGCGGCGGCAGCCAAAAGAAGCATGAGTTGACCGACATAGGCCGCAAAGCCGAGGCAATCGCCGGTGCTCCCGCCAATCCGGCGGATAAGAAGTGCGCGAAACCAAAGTAGAAAAACCAGGGCAACGGCCAGCCCGCCAATCATCGCGATTGGAGCATGAAGGGTGACAAGGGTCAGAATCGGCAGGGCGACCAGCGACGCAAGGGCCAAGCTGCTCAGACCCACGCCCGCAGCAATATCCTTCGTGAGGCCGGTGCCGCTAGGCGCTTGGGTCACAATGGCCATCAGGGCAACAATCAGCCAACGCCCGAAACAGGCCGAAGCCGTGATGACCAGGGCCGCAGTCAGCCCATCAAATCGCTCCAGCACGGCGATCATCAACGTCGCCCGCAGACTAAGTGCAAGCAGAAGACCGACCGTGCCATAGCTACCGATGCGGCTGTCCTTCATGATGCGGCGCACGTCCTCTGCTGTCTGGCCGCCGCCAAAAGCATCGCAAAAGTCGGCCACGGCATCTTCGTGGAAGGCACCGGTCATTAGCGCTTCGATGGCGAGCGCGAGCAGAACCGCGACGGGTGCTGGCCAGAGTGCCATTGCACCAAGAGTGATCGTTGCAGTGACGGCGCCAATCAGTGCTCCAACCAGCGGAAACCAGCCGACTGCGAGAGTCAGCCCAGCGCGCACCGCCTCTCCCGACAGCCGATCGGTCGCAGTCACCGGCAGCCGCGTCAGGAACTGTAAGGCCAGCAGGGGTGGTGCCCACCATGGGCAGCGGCCGGCCATCAGACGCCTAGGTCCGCCAACCGCGCAACATCGCGCAGTATGGCGGCGGCGCTGTCGAGCAGCGGCAGGGCGACCAATGCGCCGCTGCCTTCGCCCAACCGCATCTGCCATTCGAGCACCGGGGTAAGCCCCAATTGCGCCAGCGCCGCGCGGTGGCCGGGCTCGGCGGACAGATGACCTGCGATCATCGCCGCGCGCGTCCCCGGACAAAGCCGCTCGGCGATCAGCGCGGCGGAAGTAGTGACATAGCCATCGAGCAGCACCGGGATTCCCTGTCGTGCGGCGGCGGCATAGAACCCCGCAATCGCGGCGATCTCTAACCCGGCGATCGCCGCCAGCGCGGCTTTGTCCGTGCGGCCGTCGAGCGCAGCGACCGCAGCGGCGACGATATCTCGCTTGATAGCACGCATCGCAGCATCCGCGCCCGCGCCGCTCCCCGTTGCAGTGTCGGCATTGATCCCGGTCAGCGCATGGGTGAGGCAGGCGGCGGCAGTGGTGTTGCCGATGCCCATTTCGCCCGCAATCAGCAGGCGGTGGCCTGCCTTGATCGCGGCTTGGGCCTCCGCCTCGCCCAGCGCCCAGGCAGAGTTAAACTGGTCCACCGACATCGCCGGGCCTCGGCTGAGGTCCGTCGTGCCGCGTGCGACCGCCGCCGCGTTGAAGTGCGCAGGCCAAGGCGGGCGCGGTGGCTGCGCCATCCCCGCATCGACCACCCGGACATCGACGCCATTGGTCTGCGCGAGCGCGGTGCTGCTCGCTTTGCCGCGCAGGATCGTCTCGACCATCGCGGTGGTCACCGTCGAGGGCCAGAGTGTCACGCCCTGGGCGACCACGCCATGATCGGCGGCAAACAGCACAAGGCGGCGCGGGCGAGTAAGGGGGGTGAGCGACTGGCTGGCCATGGCCAGTTCGACCGCTAACGCCTCCAGCCGTCCCAAGCTGCCGACCGGTTTGGCAAGCGAATCGAGCCGGGCCTGAATGTCTTCGCGGGTGATCATCAGCGCTCCAGCCGGATGGTGTCGGCAGCGAGACGGTCCTGCCAGCCATGCCGGACCAGCTCGGGCGTCTCACTCTGGCGCTCGGGATAGCCCAAGCACAGCAAAGCGATAAAGCGCCAATGCGCAGGCACATCAAGCAGTGCGTTCATACCCGCAGGCTCGATGATCGACACCCAGCCAAGCCCGACCCCATGCGCGCGGGCGGTGAGCCACACGGTGTGCACCGCGGTCACCACCGACCAGCACAGGGTTTCGGGCATCGTCGCGCGGCCAAGGCCGTGGCCTGCCTCTCCCTGCTCGTCGCAGAACACCGCGACGATCTCGGGCGCCTCGCGCAGACCGTGGAGCTTGAGTTTATCGTAAAGCGCCTTTCGCTCGCCAGAATAGCTCTCGCCAGCGTCAAGCTTTTGCGCATCGACTTCAGAGATAAGGGCAGCGCGGCGGTCGGGCGAGACGACGAGGACGAAGCGCCAGGGCTGCGCGTTACCTACAGAGGGCCCATGACAGGCGGCATCGAGCAGCGTGCCTAGCAGACCTTCGGGCAGAGGGCGGGTGTCAAAATGCCGCACATCGCGGCGCCAAGCCAGCAGGCTGTTGAGCTGCTCGCGAAAAGCCGCGTCGAAGGTTGTTCCTATTATGGCCTGTGCCCCGCAATTTCCAGCAGCCGCGCGATATCGACATGCTGTTCCAGCCCAGCCGCCACCGAGTCGAGCGCTTGATCGACGCGGTGCTCCTGCGCCACGCCATCGCTTTGCACACCCAGCCGCACCAGCCAGGCGCTGCGCTGGGCGGGGTGATCGAACAACCGGTGGATATAGCAGCCTGCAATCCGCCCATCGGCGCTGACCACGCCGTCGTGCGTGCTATCAGCAAGCCTCAGCAACGGCTGCACCTGTGCCAGCGCTGACGTCCGCCCGACATGGATTTCATAACCCGCAAAAGCCGCACCTTCGCGCAGACTCGTGCCGGTGACATCGACCACGCGCTTGTCTCCGGTCAGCCGGGTAGTGACGGGCAGATAACCCAACCCCGACACGGTCTCCGGCGAACCCTCAACGCCATCGGGGTCCTCGATCGTCTGGCCGAGCATCTGATAACCGCCGCAAATGCCGAGCAAGCCGCCCCCGCGCCGGACATGCGCGGCGATGTCGATATCCCAGCCCTGCACACGCAGGAAAGCGAGGTCGGCGATCGTCGCCTTGGTGCCGGGCAGAATGATCAGCCCGGCGTCCGCCGGGATTGGCTGGCCGGGCTGCACGAAGACAAGCCGGACGGCGGGCTCGTGGATCAGCGGATCGAAATCGTCGAAATTGGCGATGCGCGAGAGCATCGGTACAGCGATGGTGACGACGCCGCCTGTTGCCACCGCCGTATCGAGCACTACCGCATCCTCTGCGGGTAGCTGACGTGCAGCGGCGATCCACGGCACCACGCCCAGTCCCGGCCAGCCAGTGCGCCGCGCGATCTCGGCATAGCCATCGTCGAACAGGCGCGGATCGCCGCGAAACTTGTTGATCAGGAAGCCCCTGATCATTGCGGCGTCATCCGGATCGATGACCGCTTGGGTCCCAACGATCGAGGCGATCACGCCGCCGCGATCAATGTCGCCGACAAGGACGACTGGCACCCCCGCCGCGCGCGCGAAGCCCATATTGGCAATGTCGCCGCGCCGCAGATTGATCTCCGCCGGGCTGCCCGCGCCCTCGACAATCACGAGGTCGGCGCGCCCGCACAGCCGGGCATAGCTCGCCATCACGGCGTCTAGCAGCGCGCCCTTTTGATCCTGATAATCGCCCGCACCCCATTGGCCGATGACGCGGCCGTGGACGACGACTTGCGCGCCCTTGTCAGATTGCGGCTTGATCAGCACCGGGTTCATGTCGGTGCTTGGCGGGACGCGACACGCAAGCGCCTGGAGGGCTTGCGCGCGGCCAATCTCGCCACCATCCTCGGTTACGGCGGCGTTGTTGGACATATTCTGCGGCTTGAACGGCAGGACATTCAGGCCGCGATTGGCGAACAGGCGGCAAAGCCCGGCGACCAGCACCGATTTGCCGACATCCGAGCCGGTGCCCTGCAGCATCAGCACAGCCATGCGATGCCCCCGACGGTGATCCAGAGCAGCAGGCAAGCATGGCGATACAGCGCCAGCGCCCTTGCCAGATCGGCAACGTCCGGCGCGGGGCCATCACCGAGCCAGGCTCGGTCGCTCGGTTCGCCCGCATAGCGCACCGGACCGCCAAGACGGCGCCCCAGCACACCAGCCATCGCCGCTTCGGGCCAACCGCCATTGGGCGAGGCGTGCTTGCCGGCATCGCGCCACATCACCGCCAGCCCGCCACGCCCGGCAGCCGTGAGCAGCAACCCCGAAAGGCGTGCTGGAACCAGCATCATCAGATCATCGGCACGCGCAGCGGCCCAGCCGAAGTCACGGTAGCGTGCGTCACGATGCCCGATCATCGAATCGGCCGTATTAATCGCCTTGCAGATCAGCAATCCGGGCAACCCGGCAATGAGGAACCAGAAGGCCGGCGCAACGACGCCATCGCAAAAGCTTTCGGCAAGACTCTCGATCGCCGCAACGCTGACGCCATTCTCGTCGAGCGCCTGTGTATCGCGCCCGACAATAGCCGATACCGCGACACGGGCGGCGGGCAGGTCGCCGGCGGCGAGGGACCGGACAACCGCTGCGACATGATCGTGAAGGCTGCGCTGCGCCAGCCCGGAGGTCGCCGCGAGGACGAGCAAGATAACCGCCCACCCATCATCGAGCGCAGCCACGACAGCCCAGCCAATACCGCCCGATACCGCGATGATGACGCCAACGGCCGCGACCCCCATTGCCCTTCGCCGTCCGGCCGATCCGATGTTCCAATCGCCTTCCAACCGCGCGATCAACGCGCCCGTCCAGCTCACGGGATGCCCGATCGCGGCAAACAGCCACGCCGGATAGCCGATCACCGCCTCTGTCATCAGTGCGGCAAATAGTAAGGCTGCGCGATCGGTCACGCGCGACCTGTGGCAATCAGGAACCGTTGCCCGTCGGGCGTGTGTCCGACAAAGGCCGACACGCCATATGTCTCGTCGATGCGATCTGGTGTCAGTACGGCATCCGGCGTACCGTGCGCGATCACGCGCCCGCTCCGCATAAGTAGAACCTCATCGGCCACGCGTGCTGCCTGATTGAGATCGTGGAGGACGACAATGACCCCGGCGCCTTGCCGCGCGATAGACCGGAGGCAATCGAGAACATCGAGCTGATGCGCCGGGTCAAGGCTCGCCAGCGGTTCGTCGGCAAGCAGCCATTCCGGCGTGCCCGCGAGTACGCGCGCAAGCAAGGCGCGGCCCCGCTCGCCACCTGACAATGTGTTGACGATGCGTCCCGCGAGGCCCGTCACGTCGGTCGCGGCCATGGCGGCGGCGATCGCGGTCCGATCCGCATCATTGGCGCCCCAGCGCCCGCGGTGGGGAAAGCGGCCAAGCGCAACCAGTGTCTCGACATCGACATCCCAGTGAACATCCGCGGTCTGCGGCAGATAGCCGATCCTGCGCGCAAGGTCGCGGCGATAGATCTGCGCACGCGATGTTCCGTCCAGATCTACGGTCCCGCTATCGGGCAGGTGAAGTCCGACAAGGCAACTGAGCAGGCTCGATTTCCCCGCACCGTTGGGGCCGAGAATGGCAGTAACGCGGCCCCGTTCAAAGCATGTATCCACGCGGTCGAGCACCTGTGTGCCACCGAGCATCAGCGAGAGGTGACGCGTGATCAGGCTCATGGCAATTGCCGCCGCATCCGGAGGAGGAGCACCAGGAAGAAGGGGCCCCCCAGCATCGACATGGCGATGCCGAGGCGCAACTCGCTGACGGTGGGTGCGGCGCGCACGACGCTGTCGGCAACCACCAGCAGCAGGGCGCCAGCGATCGCCGAAGGCAGCAACACAGCCGATGGCCGATGGCCGACAAAGGGGCGGACGAGATGCGGCACGATCAGGCCGACAAAGCCGATGATCCCGGCCGCCGCCACCGACGCGCCGACGCACAGCCCCACGCCGCCGATGATCAGTAGCTGCAGGCGCAACGGATCTACCCCCATCGATCGAGCGGCGGGCTCTCCTAGTGTGAGCACATCAAGTGAGCGCGCGGTCGCCGCGAGCAGCGCGATACCGATTGCGATCAGTGGCAGGGCGATCGTTACATCATCCCAGCTCCGATCGGTCAAAGCTCCCATCAGCCAGGTCACGATCTGCGATGTCGCGAAAGGTGTCGGTGCCAGACTGATTGCCAGCGCGGTCATCGACCCCGCAATACTGGACAGGATCACGCCGCCGAGCGTGAAGACGATTAAGCTGCCCGACCGGCCGATAAGCAGCGCGAGCAACGCCATCGCTGCCGCCGCCCCGGTCAGCGCAAAGGTTGGCAATAGCCATGCCTGCGCGCCATAGCCGAAGAATAGCGAGATAACGGCGCCAAGTGCAGCGCCTGATGAAACGCCGAACAGGCCGGGATCCGCCAGCGGATTGCGAAGATAGCCCTGCATCGCCGCGCCCGACATGCCAAGTGCAGCACCGACCAAAGCCGCCAGCAACGTCCGTGGCAGGCGCAATTCCATGATGATCAACGCGCGCGGGTCATCGCTGCCGAGGATCGCGGGCGGGACCCAGACTTTACCCGCGATCAAGGACAGCAGCATCGCCGCGACGAGCGCGAGCGTTAGTGCACAGGTCACCCGCGCCGTCACAGGCTTCGCCTCGCCTTGGCCAGTTCAGCGACTGCATCGATAATCGTCGGCCCGCCGCAGTGCAGCAACCGTTCCGGATAGGGGCGGAGCGCTATAGTGCGGGATAGCTGCCGCACGACTGGATGGCCCACCATGCGGTCCGAGACGGTCGCATCACCGACCGTAAGCAGCACGCGCGGTGGGTTGGCGACGAGATATTCGAGCGACAGCACATCCCATTTCTTCAGGCCGTAATCACCGCTCAGATTGCTAAAACCGGCGCTCCGCAGCAAGACGCTGGCCAGCGTGCCGTCTCCCGGCACCAGTCCGCCGCCCTGCCAGATAAGCGCCGGGATCGTCGGCTGCGTTGTGCGCGCGGCTGCAATCGCGGCATCGATCCGCGCGTTCAACCGCTTGCCGCGTTCGGCATGGCCAATGGCGGTTGCGATTTTACTGATTTGGTCGCGATTCTCAGCGATGGTTTCCGGCACGCTGAGTTGCAACAAGGCGATGTGCATCCGTTTGAGTGCCGCGATGGTCGACGGCGCGACATGAGCGCCAGCAATGACCAGATCGGGCGCGAGCGCGACCACTTCCTCCGCCGTGCCCGACGTTGCCTTGAACTGCATCGCCTGCGCGATCGGGATGGAGGTGGCGCGCGGATCCTGCGAATAATGGCTGATGCCCGCAATCTGGCTGCGGTCGGCGACGTGCATCAGGATCGAGTCCACACACGGATTGATCGATACGATGCGCAGGCCGTTGGCACCGCTTTTGTGCCCGGGCGATGCGCTGGGGACCGCGCACGACGTTACCGCCAACGCCAGCATGCAGGCAAATATGCGGATCAATATTCGACCCCCTTTTGCGCCTTGAACCCGGCCTTGAACGGGTGCTTCACCTCCTGAAATTCGGTCACAAGATCGGCGATCTCCAGCAGTTCCGGCTTCGCGTTCCGCCCGGTGATGCAGATATGCTTGGTCAGCGGTCGGTCACGCAGAAAATCCACGATCTCGGCGATGGGCAGCGTATCATCGCGCAGGACGATGTTGAGTTCATCGAGGATAATGAACTCGTAATCTGGGTCGAGAATTAGCTCTTTTGACCGCGTCCAAGCCGCTTGTGCCGCTTCGATGTCGCGGGCGCGATCCTGCGTGTCCCAGGTGAAGCCTTCGCCCATGACCTCGAAGGTCAATAAATCGGGATTGGCCTGGAAGAAGGTCTTCTCGCCCGTTTCCCAGCTGCCCTTCACATATTGGACAATGCCGACCTTCATGCCCCAGCCTAGACTGCGGATTGCCATGCCAAAGGCGGAGGAGGATTTACCTTTGCCATTGCCGGTATGGACGATCAGCAGGCCGCGTTCGAGCGTATGCCGCGCCTGAATACGGGCGCGGGCAGCCTGCACGCGCTTCATGCGAGCATTGTGGGAGGTAAAATCCGTTTCGGGGGCGGGTGCTTCGGGGTCGGTCATGTCATCCTCGCAGTCTGAAGGGCTTGTTTGAGCCGCGCGGTGTCGGTTTCGGTCGATGGCAGGCCGACGCGCAGGCGGCGCGGATCGTCGGCAAAGGGTCGCGTCAGGATAGCGCTGCGTGCCAGCTGCTCGAACACCCCCGCTGCGTTGGGCGTGTCGACCAGCCGGAAGCAGGGTGTGCCGCCCGCAATCGCAAAACCGGCCTCGCTCAGCACTTCGTCGAGTCGCACCGCTGCATCACTCAGCCGACGTCGTTGGGCCGTTTGCCAGGCAAGGTCGCGATAGGCAGCTGTACCGATGGCGATCGCGGGGCCGGAGATCGGCCAGTCACCAAGCATCTGCCGCAACGATGCTGCAAAAACCGGCGGCGCGATGACGAAGCCGAGCCGCAAGCCTGCCAGCCCGAAAAACTTGCCGAACGATCGCAGCACGATGGTGCGAGGCCATTTCGCCGCAGCGATCCCCGGCTCTGTCCCGGCATCGGCGAACGCCTCATCGACGATCAGCCAGCCACCCTTTGTGCCCAGGAGCCGCGCTGCGTCGGCAAGCCGCTCGCGGTCGATTATCGCGCCGTCGGGATTATTGGGACGGGCAAGGACGAGCACATCATGTTGCTCGGCGGCAAGATCGGTTAGCAAAACCGAGTCTGGCCACATCGCTTGATGCCCGGCATAACCCGGACCAAGAATGGCGGGTGTTCGCGCCGGGATTAATCGGCCGATCAACCGCAGTGCAATGTCGCTGCCCGGCACCGCGACCGTCGCGGCCGGATCGCTCCCGAACACCGCCGCCGCGGCGGCCTCAAGCGCGGTCAGCGCGCCCGGCTCGGGCAACCGGCGCAGAGCCTCGGCATCGACCGCTGCGGGGTAGGCCCACGGACCTATTCCGGTCGACAGATCGATCCATTCAAGATGCGTCGGGAATTGCGCCCGCGCCAGCGCCAGCCGCCCGCCATGGACGGTAAAGGACGCGGTGGTCATTGCTGCCCCATCAATAAGTGAACCGCGCGCCGACATAAGCAGCGCGACCTAGCTGCCCAAAGCGGAAAGCGGTTTCATAGCGCTCGTCGAACAGGTTTTCGATTCGGCCATAAAGCGCGATGCGCGGGGTTACCGGATAGGACAGGCGTACATCGGCCAACACATAGCCCTGTAGCTTGCGGCTGTTGCTGGCATTGTCGAAGCTGGTGCCGACATGGGTCAGCGTGGCCCCGGTCGTGAGCCCGACCCCCCAACTATAATCGATCAGCACCGTCGCGCTATGCTGTGGCCGGCGTACCAGAAACTTGCCGAAATTGGCGCTGCCCGATGACCGATTGACGGCGTTCGTATAGGTGTAATTGGCCTGCACGCGCAGCGTCTCGATCGGGCGCAACGCCAGGCTGATTTCGATCCCATCTGCCAGCGCTTGCGCCACATTGTCGTAGGTGCCCGACGCTCGATTGGTGCAAATGCCCGTCAATGGCGGCACGCAAGAAATGAAGTTGATCAGGTCGGTGCTGTTGCGCCTGAAATAGGTGATCCCGGCTTCAAGTCTGCCGCCCAGCGCGCGTTCGGTGATGCCTGCATCCCATCCCGTGGCGCGTTCGGGGCGTAGCGCCTGATTGCCGAAATTGCTCTGTAGCTGGAACAACGATGGTGCCTTGAAGCCCTCCGCATAGCTGGCGCGAAGGGTCAGACCAGTTCCAGAAAGCCGAAACACACCGCTTGCGCCAAATGTGGTTGCCCCGCCGAAACGGTCATGATCGTCCTGTCGCACCCCGCCAGTCAGCGTCAGGTCGGCAACCGGCGTCGCCACCAGCTGGCCATAGACACTGTCCAGTCGCGCCCGACCAATGGACGGCGCGGCGCCAAAGCTGGACGAAATGAAGCGCGAAGTCTCGCGCTCCAGCCCGGCCGTCGCCTGCCAGCCGTCGGCAATCTCGAAAATCCCCTGATATTCCAGCCGTTCGTTGCGGCCCTTTGCGGCAAATGTCTCGGTGCCGCGATCATCATTGCGGCGGCGTGTGTCGGTGTAGGCAAAGCCTAGACGATTACGGAATCGACCACTAAAAAAGGCTGCGTTGCCACCGGCGTAGCCCACGATTTCCCTCGTTTTCGCGATCTCCCTCGTATCGGCAAAAGTAAAGCTCGGTGCCGGAAAGCCGTCAATCCCAACGGTGCCATTCGAATACCAGCCGCGCGCATCGAGCGAAAACTGGTCGCTCAGCGCCAGCTTCAGATTGGCGTTGGCCCCGTAATTTTCATATCCGTCGCGTTCCGCGCCGCCGCGAGCTTCGCTAAAGGTCGAGATGCCATCGGTGCGCAGATAGCCGCCGCCGCCGCTCGCCGAGAGCGACCCCAGCTTGCCAGAGATATTGCCGACCAGTTGCCCAGTGTTGCGATAGCCATATTCGGCGCGCGCGTTGATCGCCAGGGCGTCGGTTGGTGGCCGGGTGATCATGTTGATGACCCCTCCAATTGCTTGACTGCCCCACAGCACCGATTGCGATCCGCGCAGCACCTCGATCCGATCGATATTGCCGACCAGGAGATTGCCGAAATTAAAGCCGCCGCCTGGGGACGACGGATCGTTGAGCTTGACGCCGTCGATCAATGTCACGGTCTGGTCGCTCTCGGCGCCACGGATGAACACTCCCGTCGCCGTGCCAATGCCGCCGTTGCGAACAATCGAAACGCCGGGCAGCGTGCGCAGAATATCGACAACAGTTGCTGTCTGGCGACGGGCGATTTCTGCGGCATCGACGACGCTGACTGACTGGCCGACGCGTGACAGCGGTTGTGCGGTGCGGTTGGCGGTGACGACGATCGCTTCGTCGCTTTCCGGCTCTGGCGCTTCACCGGCATAGGCGGGCGAGGACAGGCTGATTGCGCTTAGCAGAGCAACAAATGGGTAACGCATGGAACCTCCTTTTTGAACAAAGCGAGGTTGCACGCGCCAGCGGCACGGACTCACGTAGAGCGAAATGGTCTGAACCCTCACGCGCGCCACCTCCATCGATGTCGTCACGCGAGGTTTTCCCCCGATCATGCCAAACACCCCGTTGGCACAAAGGACCGACCGCGACAGGCAGGTCTCCTGGCTCCCGGGTCGTCACGTCCGCCCCGCCTTCCCAGCAGCCAAGGCCGCCAGTGGCATATGGAGCGACCGCTATCCGGTCACAGTTGCGGGCACAGCCCCGGCTTGCAGATAAATTATCAGCTTCCGGGTTCCCTATTATTTCCATTTCTGGAAACCTGTCGCCTGGCGTCGATATTCGTTGGGATGAGAAAGGACAAGAGTGACCGGAGCGAACGTCGTGTTTTTCTTGGGCGGCGCGCGATCGGGCAAAAGCCGGCTGGCGCAAGAACTGGCGGAAAAATTGGCCGACAGCCAAACGGTTGCACCGGTCTACCTGGCGACAGGCCAGACCTTCGATGCAGAAATGACCGAGCGGATCGCGCGCCACCGCGCGGATCGCGGTCCACGCTGGCGTACCGTCGAATGTCCGATCAACCTGCCCGAAGCGATCGGGAAGGAAGCGGTCGACGGAAATGTCGTGCTCGTTGATTGCCTGACCCTGTGGGTGAGCAATCTGCTTTTGTCAGACGTCGACATCATACAGGCGAGCGATAGACTCCTGTCTGCCATAGGCAATGCGCGCTGTCCGCTCGTGATCGTCAGTAATGAGGTCGGCCTCGGCATCGTGCCCGACAATGCGTTGGCACGGCGTTTTCGGGACGAGGCGGGCCGGTTGCATCAATGCGTCGCAGCTACTGCCGACAAGGTTTTCTTCGTCGCTGCGGGTCTATCGGTTTCGATGAAATAATGACGAGATAAATGCCCAATTCGCGAATAATATATACCCCACAGTAGGGCTAGGAACGTCGAGCTCGATGTTGTCCGTTAGGTCAGTTATTGCTTCCTTGATTGACAATAACGGCCATTCGCGGTCGCAACAACGAATGACTACAACCTCTCGCCCCAAGAATCTCAGGCCGAAGGTCCCCGCCCGGTGGCTAAGTTGATACATTTCCATGAACGAACGTCCGGTTTCTGGATTCACGGCATCAGCCCTGAATGGTCGTTTGTGGGTCGAAACGGTCGGCCGCTATAGTCCTACCTTTTCGAGGGCAGAGGCGAACTCCGGATCAATCTGGCCATCGGCCTTCGGCGTGAGCCGGTTCAAAACTGTCTTTATTCGCTTCTGCGCGACCTGAAGCGCCTTGTGCCTCACCTCGCGGGTCGCGTTGGTCCGCCACGACGGGCTTTCGCCTAGTAGCGCCGCCCATTTTGCCTCTTCCGCCGCCAGAACTGCTAGCGCGAGCCGCAATCCATCTCGCCGACCATGGGCATACTCATCCGACATCAGCGGTGCTTTTGAGTACTGTCGTCATCGTTCAGCTGCCCTTCTCTATTTGGCGGTCGACGGTGTCCATGAAGTCGCGCGCCGAGTTCCGATCCGCTTCGTCCTTGAAGGCGACATCGAGGTCGGGCGCAGTGCCGAGCATGTAAGCCAAGCACCAGAGGGCGAAACGGCGTCCACGATCCTGCTCAAGCCCGAACTGGACCCGCAGGCGGTCGATGCCTTCGGCGAGCTGTTCAGGGGCAAGGTCGGCGATCTCGTCGGTGCCGAACAAATGGATGAGCAGTTGATCAAAGTCCATGGCCGTCCTTAGCTTATCCGCGATCCGCCCCAAACCGGCCAGTCGAAGCCACCCGGCCGACAGCAAAGAGGATCATAGGCGGACAAGCAATCACCCCTTGAGTTCAGCCTACGGATTTGAGACCTGTGAAAGGAGCTGTTTGCTGCACCCGAACCAGCGCCCGCGCCCAAGCGGCGATAAGCTCGACTTGATTGGCAGCGTTTGGGTCGTGAAGGCGCAGTCGTACTAGCGCTGCTTCTTGGTCGTTGTGGCGGTAAAGTCAGGGTCCTTTTTGACGACCCAGTCAACGAATTTGCGGATGGCGGGATTGGCCAGCAGGGCCGCCACATCCATGCCGTGCCGCTCGAGTTCGGAATTGCTGAAGTTGGCTGTCACCGTCTGCTGGCAGATGGGGTGCATGGGCACGATATCGCGCCCACCCCGACTTTTCGGCACAGGATGGTGCCAGATGACGGTTTTGCCAGTAGGCCGACCGCACAGCCAGCAAGGCGCTACTGTCGCCGGCGCCTCATCGTCGCGATTCAGGTCTTCGTATGAACCGTGTTTCGAATGTTTGCGCGCCATGCGTTTGTCCGACTTTACGCGCCGATCATCGGCCGCGCAGGCAACGCCATTACACCAAGGCCTGGTCGATCCCGAGCGCGAATCCGGGGCTCAGGCAGCTAAACTGGGGCGGCATCTGCGGCCGGGAAAGCCCACGGGTGACACTTTACCTGCGAGGTCTGGTAAAGTGTCACTAGTGGCTAAAAATCAGCACATTGCAGGTAGTGGATTCACAAATCAGTACGGCTGTGCTTGTAATGTTCCATGTTCCAGCCCGACCTCTTCGCGAAGGACATCGTCGCCGATGCCAGCAAGTTGAGCGCTGGTCCGGTCACGCCTCGCAAATTGACACAGAGCGCGCCGCGGCAATCTGGTCCATCATCCGGCGGAAGGGATAACGATCTCGATCTGCCTTCGGTCTTGGAGCGTTTGGCCCGCATTTCGGCGCGTCCGCGATATACCTTCATGGTGCTGAACCTCATCGCTCGCGCTGCAGGCGAGTCCGACAGTGCCGGACCCTATATCCGCGAAGGCGCGCGCGCGATCCCGGTCAGGGACTGGCTGAGCGACGCCCTGATGCCGATGGCGCAACGCGATGCGCGCCGGCTTGCCGTGGTCGAGCAGGTCCGCGCGGATCTGAGCGGCAGGGGCGCGCTACCGACCGATGTAACTTGCGCAAAGCAGATGATTGCTGACGAGGTGCGTACGAGGCTTCGTCATTCTGGCCGCACTAACGTCAGCCGTGCCGTGTCGGATCTGGTTCGTGCTGGACTGCTGCATCGGCACTATCAAGGCTACCGCGTCGACCACGAAAACCGCGGAGCCGGTCGAGAGGCGGTCTATACGATTGCGCCCTCTGTAAAGCGAGCGCTTGGAAAAGCTGCATAAACCATTGATATATTTAACATAAGATATATTATCGGACCGATCGATTGATGCGGTGCGCACGGGCTGTGCGCTCGTTGGTCAGCCCGTAAAGCGTCTCTTTCGCAGAAACGATCGGCCGTCTGACAGACAGGGATTATCGACTTCCACCGGCAATTCGGCAGAGCCATCGTCATAGGACATAGATAGACATTCTTTATAAAATGGCATAAGTACGGTTCATGCCCTTTTGAATGAGGTGTCATTCGTGCACGAAACTATGGACATCCGGATTGCGGAGAATGGCCGCATGGTACTGCCGCGTTCGGCGCGCAAGGCGCTTGGCGTCACAGGCGCAGGCGTCTTAGTGCTGTCGATCGACGGCGACAATGTGAAGCTCACGTCGATGCATCAGAGCATCAAACGCGCTCAGGACCTGTACCGCCAGCACGCGACGAACGACCTTCCGGTTGATGACTTCATCGCCGAGCGCCGGGCCGAAGCGGCACGCGAAGACCTCGACTAGGCATGGCATCGATCGTTTTTGACGCCTCGGCGATATTGGCGTTGCTGCGCGATGAGCCGGGTGCCAACGTTGTCGCGCAGTATATTGGCGACGGGCTCATATCGGCGGTCAATTTTCAGGAAGTAATCAAGGGCCTCTTACGCCGCGACGTGCCGATCGATGCTGCGCTGGCGATGCTGGATGCATTGCATCTCGAGGTGCGTCCGCATGGGTGGGACGACGCCATTGCAGCCGCCAGCCTCTACCCTGTCACTAAAGAATTCGGCAGCGGCCTCGGCGATCGAACCTGCATGGCCCTGGCGATCGCCGAAGGGTTGCCCGTTGTTACGGCAGATCAGCAATGGGCACGTATCGACGTGCCGGGCCTCAGGCTTTTGCTGGCGCGGTGACGGAATTGCCGCACCACGCGCGAGCTACCAGGATCCCATAAGTCGTTGAGATGCGGTCAGTCGTGCCGCCGGCCGGAGGAGTTGAGAACCGGTCGCAGTTCGCCGTATTTTTGCTCCTGTTCAACGACTTGGGGGTGGATCGACTGATTCCTCGACCCAAAATCGTCGTCATGACAAACGTTTGCGACAACGGGCAGCTGGCCGCGATCAGCGAATTCGAGCAACGCTCAAAGCACGCAGAGACGCTCGATGAATTGTCGGCGCTAGTCGATGCCATCGTCAGAGAATCTGGCTTCCGGTGGTTTGCCTTGGTTCACAATGTCGATTTGGCGAGACGCAGCAACAAGGCCCTGTTGCTGACGACCTAGGGGTTCGCTCGTGGCTAGTGGCGCGATCTCGCTCGGTGCCACGTCAGCCCGAACGCCTTGGCGAATCCTCAAGAACGAGGCCGACCCCGCGCGTTACCTCCCCTATGCGCGCCATATCGACGATCACGTCATCGCGCTTGATGGCCGCGATCTGATGATGATGTTCAAGCTCGACGGTCTCGCGTTCGAGACGGCTGACCCCCTCCATCTCAACGACTGGCACGAGAAGCTGAACGGCACGCTGCGCAACATTGCCGACGATCGTCTCGCGATCTGGACCCACATCGTGCGCCGCCCAATTACCGATTATCCGCAAGGAGAGTTCCGGTCGGATTTCGCAGCAGATCTGGACGCGAAGTACCGCGCCCGGGTCACGGCCAAGCGTATGTTCGTCAACGAACTGTATCTGACCCTGATCATGCGCCCGTCCGTTGGTTCGGCTGATCGCACGGGGGTTTTGCTGCGCCGCCTCTCTACTGCCCGCAAGGAGGGCGAAGAGGTCGACGAAGACGAACTTGCGCGCTTTGAGGACAAGGCGCGCGACATCGAGAAGCTGTTGGCCCGATGCCGGCCACTCAGGCTCAGCCTCTACGAACATAATGGCCTGATGTTCTCGCAGCCCCTTGAGGTGCTGGAGCTCGTGATGATGGGCCGAGCGGCGCGCGTCCCGCTCGTACGTGGTCATCTGGGCTCCGCCATTTACGGTGAGCGCGTCATCTTCGGCCGGGAGACAGTCGAGGTGCGCGCGCATGACGAAAGTCGCTTCGTCGGTTTGTTCGGCATTCGTGAGTATCCGGCCATGACCCGGCCGGGGCAAATGAACGCCCTGCTCTCACAGGATTTTGCGTTCGTCGTGACGCAATCCTTCGCGTTCATGGGCAAGGCACGGGCGTCGGAGCGGCTGCGTCGGCGTCAGAACCAGATGGCATCGACCGAAGATGCCGCTGCCAGCCAGGCAATCGAACTGGCGGATGCAGCCGACGACCTTCAAAGTAATCGGTTTGTGCTCGGCGAGCATCATTTCTCTCTCGCGGTATTCGGTGAAAACCAGAAGCGTCTGGCCGAGAACCTGTCGACGGCTCGGGCTGCGCTGGCGGACGCCGGTCTTGTATCGGCGCGCGAAGGCCCGGCGCTTGAAGCTGCCTTCTGGTCGCAGCTACCCGGCAACTTCTCGTGGCGGGCGCGGCCGGCCGCGATCACGTCGCGCAATTTCGCAGCGCTATCGCCGTTCCATACCTTCCCGGCCGGAAAGCCCGATGGCAATCACTGGGGCGCGGCGATCGCGCTGATGAAGACCGCTGCCCAATCTCCCTACTATTTCAACTTCCATGTGAACGATCTCGGCCACACGCTGATCATCGGCCCCTCGGGTGGTGGCAAGACCGTGGTGCAGAACTTCCTGATGGCGCAGCTCGAGAAGACTGGCGCGCAGCAGATCTTTATCGACAAGGATCGCGGCGCGGAGATCTATGTCCGATCCTCGGGCGGCACCTACCTCGCATTGCGCAATGGTGTGCCGACCGGGTTCGCCCCGGTCCGCGCGCTCGATCAGACGCCCGGCAATATTGTCTTCCTCGGCAGACTGATCCGGCATCTCGTGACGCCAGCTGGATTGCAGCTCGGCGTTACCCAGGAGAGGATGATCGACGAGGGTATCCTCTCGATCGGGCGTCTCCCTCCAGAAGAACGGTCAATTCTCGCGCTGCGCCAGCTGCTTGGACAGCGCGATCCCGAAGGGATCGGCGCGCGATTGGAGAAATGGTCACGCGGCGGGGCGCTAGGGTGGGTGTTCGACAACGACCGGGACGAGTTGACGCTCGAGGCCAGGTTCATCGGCTTCGACATGACGGACTTCCTCGATAATCCAGAGATCCGCACGCCGCTGATGATGTACATGTTCCACCGCATCGATGCGCTGCTCGACGGTCGCCGGCTTGTGATCGACATCGACGAGTTCTGGAAGGCACTCGGCGACGACGCCTTCCGCGCCTTCGCGCAAGACGGGCTGAAGACCTACCGCAAGCAGAATGCCTTTCTGGTGTTCGGCACCCAGAGCCCGGCCGACGCACTGCGCTCGGACATCTCGCACAGCATCATGGAACAGGTCGCGACCAAGATCCTGTTGCCCAATCCCTATGGCCGCGAGGTCGATTATATCGATGGCCTCGGTCTTACACGCGCCGAATTCAAGCTCATCAGGAACGACCTCATTCCCGAAAGCCGGCGCTTCCTGGTGAAGCAGGGCCATGATTCCATCGTTGTGGAACTCGACCTGGGCGGTCTGTCGGACGAGTTGGCCGTCCTCTCGGGCACCACTGAGACGGTCGGCATCCTCGATCAGGTCCGGGCTGAGCATGGCGATGATCCCAGCGCTTGGCTGCCCGCATTCCACGAGCGTCGGCGCGCAACCACCAGAAGGAAAGGATAAGGTCATGAAGGCAATTCGAACGATGGCGATCGTCGGCGCATTGGCAATGTCGGCGCCGGCGTATGCGCAGGGGATACCCGTCCACGACACCGCAACGTTCTTGCAGACGCTCTCGACGGTGAAAAACACGCTGTCGATGATCGAGCAGGGCAAGCAGCAGATTTCGCAGGCAACCGAACTCTACAACAGCGTCAACAAGCTTACGAACGTCAACCAGATAGCGTCCTCGCTCAATACCGACGCCGTTCGCCACCTTCTTCCAAGCGAAGCTCGGGACATCCAGCGATTGATGTCGTCCGATTTTTCCGGGTTGGGGAGCCTGGGCTCGTCTGCCGCCCGGATCCGCAGCAGCAACCGCATCGAACTGCCGGACCTTCGACCGGGCGCGACGGCGTTCGAACGGTCCAACCGAGATTCGATCTCACAAAATGGCGAGATGGCCGCTCGCGACGCTGCGATCGCCGAAGCGGCTTACGGGGTCACCGCCCAGCGGACGACCGGTCTCGAGGAGCTTCGCTCCTCACTCGACAGCGCCTCAGACGCGAAAGAAGTCATGGACATTCAGGCGCGGATTGGCGTCGAAAACGCGCATATTCAGAACGACGCCGTCCAGCTTCAGGCGCTTCAGATGCGGCAGGCCGCCGAGGCGAGACTGCGTTCGCAGCGAGATGATGAAAACGGCCTCGCCAAACTTCAGCAGAGCCTGAGTAGCCGGCCGTGAAGGGGATCGCTGCGTTCCTCCCTGCTCTGACGGCCACACTCCTGAGTGGTTGCGGGCAGTTGGTCGGCAAGGCCGAGCTGAAGTCCGATCCCAAGCAGCGCGCTGCAATCCTGGCCGCCTGCGCCAACGGCACTCACAACGATGCCCAGGAGTGCAGCAACGCCAAGGACGTCGAGAACGCTGACAAGCTCGAGCGTTCGCTGGGTCACAAATAAGCGAGGATACTGGCCATGGCGTCCACACTCTTCGCGGATATTTATACCAACATCGACGGGAAGCTCGATCTCTTCCTCAACGAGCGTCTCAACAACGTCATTGAGGTCGTGAGAGGACCGCTGGCGCTTGGCCTGGTCATCTACATCGCGCTGTATGGGTACATGGTGATGCGCGGTATCGTCAGCGAGCCCTGGGGCGAGCTGGTCTACCGGATGGTGAAGCTGTGCCTGCTCTACGTTGCGGCCACGACGGTCGCTTATTCGGAGTGGATCACGAACCCGCTTTTCCACGGGATGCCGGATGCAATCTCCCAGGCGCTGGCGGGCAAGACCATCACCAGCGTCGGTGCGGTGTTCGACGATTACTTCGGGCAGGTCGATTCCATCGTCCTGATCATCCGGACGGAAGCCGCGACCTATCTCGACATCAACCCCTGGAAGCTCGTCCTGCTCACGCTGGCGGTAGCGATTTACGGTTTAGCGGGCCTCTCTGCGGCGATCGGGTTTGCGATCACCGTGTTCGCAAAGGTGGCGCTCGCCGTCGTGATCGCGCTCGGGCCGATTTTTATCGCGCTGTCGCTGTTCGAGACCACCCGCCGGTTCTTCTACGGGTGGCTGGGACAGGTGTTCAACTACATCGTCCTGATGGCTGTGATCATCGCCATCACGGCCCTGATCACCGATCTCGGCGCTACAGCACTGACCGCGGCCGAAGGCACGCCTGACGTGACGATCGGCGCTGTATTGTTCGCGGTATATATCTTCCTCGGCACAATCTTCTTTTTCCAGGCGCCGTCGATCGCGACGGGCATCGCCGGCGGCGCTGCGGCCGGGGTCGGAGCTTTTGCGGGGTCCGCTTGGGGAACCATGGCTGCACCGTTCCAGCAAGCCCGCGCCACACGCAATAGCCGCAATCTCGAACGTGCCGCCGGTCGCGGTGGTTCGGTCAGCCGCGCCTTATGACCAGGGAAAATTCCATGACGAGTTCATCAACGCCCATCCACATCCTGCGCAGTTCGGTCGCACTGCTGATGATCCTTCCTTCCATGTCGAGCGGGGCTTCTGGCCCGAAAAAGCTGCCCGTCTGTAACGGGAAGCACCTGCGCGACGTGAATATTTACGGTAGCGTCCTACCCGGCTCGCCGATCCCGGGCGTCGTAGCGCCCCCTGCCCCGCCGCCTGTCCCGCCGGTCATCCAACCGCCCGAAGGTGCATCAGCGCCGCCACCGGTTCCGGTTCCCGCGCCAGACAAGACCTCCATGCGGGATGCGCCCCGCAATCATGGGAGCTGCTGACCATGCGCAGCCAGGTCGAGGGCGTACCCGCGAAGGACGCAGAACTCTATTTCGGTCAGGCGCGGTCCTGGGACCAGGACCGGCAGCGCAAATCGTTGCGCTCCGAACGCATTGCGTGGATCGTGGCTGCCCTGGCATTGCTGGTGTCAGCCGCCGAAGGCTTCGCTCTCGCCGGACTTGCTCCGCTCAAGACGGTGATGCCCTATATCATCCGGGTCAACCAAACGACGGGCGCCGTCGACGTCCAGACCACGCTCACTCAAAAGCCGATGCGCTATGACGAGGCGGTGACGAAATTCTTCCTGGCCCAGTACGTCAGGGCACGCGAGAGCTGGCTGTCGGCTGCGGCCGAAGAGAATTTCAGAGCGGTCACGATCTTGTCCGAGCCTGGCGAACAGCAGCGCTGGGGCCGCTTCTTCAGCTCAAACAATCAAAACAGCCCGCAGGTCGTCTGGGGCAAGGGTGCGACCGTCCAGGCACGCGTTCGCAACATCGCCTTTATCAACGATCGCGTCGCCAATGTGCGCTTCACGCGCACGGTCCAGACCGACACCGACACGCAGAGCACCGACTGGATCGCGACCGTGACGTTCCGGTATACGAACGCGCCGATGGCCGAAGGGGATCGCTACCGCAATCCGCTAGGCTTTCAGGTCGAGAACTACCGGGCCGACCCGGAGGTGGTGCGGTGAACCGGCTCGTTTGCCTCGCAAGCGCTGTCGCGCTGATCGCTGCCCCTGCCCTTGCCGAGGATACGCCGCGCGGCGGCCCCTCGGACCCGCGCGTAAAGTTCGTCGAGTATCAGGAAACGCAGGTCTACCGGATTGTCGGCACCTTCCGCACCGCGACCCAGATCGTGCTCGGTGCCGATGAGACGATTGAGCATGTGGCGCTCGGCGACACGGTGTCGTGGGAAGTTGCTGTCGCTGGCCATATCCTGTTCCTGAAACCACGCGAACGTGCGGGGCCGACCAACCTCATCGTCACGACCAATCGGGGCGGTGAGCTCCGCAACTACGCCTTCGAGCTTACCGCGCGTCGAGGACCGATCAGCAGCAAGAGCGCCAATACCTATTTTCAGGTTCGCTTCCGGTCTCCGCGTGACGAGGCCGAGCGCGCGGCGCGTATGCAGGCGACACGGGAGGCGCAGCGCGTGGCAGCGCTGCAGGCAAGCGTCGTCCGGGGAGCCCTCGACCATGGCGTGATCGAGGGTCCGCGCAATCTGAACTACAAGGTCCAGGGATCGAGCGATCTGCAGCCATCGGAGATTTCCGACAATGGCCAGTTCACGGTTCTGCGCTTCCCCGGCAATCACGAGATCCCAGCCATTTACATGGTGCGACCAGATGGGACCGAGACGCTGGTCCCCTTCGACGTTCGGGACGAGTTCGTGGTCGTGCACATTGTCACAGCCCAACTCCGACTGCGGCGAAACCGGGAAGTGCTCTGCATCTATAACCTGGCCCCGACACCTTACGGCATCGATCACGGCACGAACACCGCATCGCCGCACGTCGAGCGCACCATGCAAGACCCGAAGGAGTGAGCGCGATGGACGAATTTGCGCCAGAAGACCGCCGTCGCCCACAGGGTGATCCGACCCCGGAACGCGACGAGATCGTCCGCGAACGCGGCATCGATCCGATCGGTGGCATGACGCCGGCGAAGCGAAACGGTGCCCTGATCTTTGCCGGCACCGCGATGGTGCTCGGCATTCTGTGGGTAAATTCAGGAACGGGTAGCAAGACCGCTGGCAACCTGATGGCAAAGCCCGAGGCTACCGCCCGACGCACCGATCTGGCAGCGCGCGAGACGGTTGCCTATGATGCGGTCGCGGTCCGGCCGAAACCCCTGGGCGCGGTCCCGGACCCGAATGCGCCCGTCATCAACCCGCCACCCGGCGCCCGCGACGTCGGCCCGGACGGTCAGATTGTACCGGCAATGCAGCCTGGGGCCGCGCCGACGGCGACCGCACCGACCAAAGGCCAGAACCTGGCAGACCAGGCGCGGCGATCGACATTGATCGCTTATGGCGGTCGCGCGCCGATCCCAGGTTCGGCCGCTGCCAATGGCGCGCCGGCTGACCCCAGCGAGGCGGGCGGCGGTGACGGGCAGGCAGCACCAGGCGCCCGCGGCACCCCGAATGCGCTCGATGCGCTGCGGCAGAGCTCGGCCGTCGGGGAAGCGCGCGCAGCGATGCTCCCCAATCGCAACTATCTCGTCACCGCCGGCACGTTGATCCCGTGCATCCTGCAAACCGCGATGAATTCGGCCCAACCCGGCTACACATCCTGCCTGATCCCGCGCGACGTCTATTCCGAAAATGGCCGTGTCGTCTTGATGGAGAAGGGCACGAAGGTGCTCGGCGAGTATCATGGCGGCATCCAGCAAGGGCAGAACCGTCTGTTCGTGCTCTGGACGCGCGCGGTCACGCCGCAGGGGGTTCGCATCGACCTGGCTTCGCCGGGCTCGGACGCGCTTGGCCGCGCGGGCATCGCCGGATCCGTCGACACCTTCTTCTGGGCGCGGTTCGGCAGTGCGCTGCTGCTCTCGCTGGTCGATGACGCCGCCTACATCGCGGGGCAATCGGTTTCGGGTGGCAGCAACAACTTCAACAACACCACACGGACGCCGAGCGAGGGCGCTGGGATCGCGCTACAGAACAGCATCAACATCAGACCCGTTCTGAAGAAGAACCAGGGCGAAGAGGTCGGAATCTTCGTCGCCAAGGATTTCAACTTCGCCGACGTCTACAATCTGGAGCTGCGGCGCTGAACGTGAGCGACACCGCGGTCCTTCGCCATTACCTCGCGCCGATCCTGCCGCTGCTCGAGCCGGCCGAGGTCACCGAGCTTGTGATAAACAAGCCCGGCGAGGTCGGAATCGAGGACCATCTGGGCTGGCATTGGCACACTGTCCCCGAACTCGACAGCGAATGGCTCGCGACCCTCGCCGTTGCGGCCGCAAGCTTTACCCGACAGGACGTGAATGCGGAGACGCCGATCTGCTCGACAATCCTGCCAGGGGGCGAGCGTTGCCAGATCGTGATCCCGTCGGTGACGCCGACGGGTGCGCCGTCCTTCACCGTCCGCAAGCCTTCGCGCGTAACCCTCGCGATCGACGAACTCGCGCGGGTCGGCCTCTTCACGGGCACGCGCGCTGCGGCGCAAGGCCTTGGCGAAGTCGATGCCCAGCTTATCGCGCAGCGCGACCTCGGCGATTGGCCCGCTTTCTTTCGAACGGCCGTCGCCGCCCGCAAGAACATCCTGGTCAGCGGCGCGACCGGTTCGGGCAAAACCACGTTCGCCAAGGCGTTGATCCAGCTGATCCCGCCCGAGGAACGGCTGCTGACGATTGAGGATACGCGCGAGCTCGTCGTCGAGCATCGCAACGTCGTTCATATGGTCTATTCAAGCGAACGACAGGGCCTGGCCAAGGTCGGCCCCAAGCAGCTGCTCGAAAGCGCGCTGCGGATGCGGCCCGATCGCATCCTGCTACAGGAACTGCGCGACGGGACGGCCTTTTTCTATCTGCGCAACGTCAATTCGGGCCACCCCGGATCGATTACGACGGTCCATGCCGGCTCGGCGATGGGCGCCTTCGAACAGCTGACCTTGTTGGTGAAGGAGTCCGAGGGCGGCCGGGATCTCGCCCGTGACGACATTCGTGGCCTGCTCCGCATGCTGGTCGATGTCGTCGTCCAGACGCGCAAGCGCGCCGGCAAATTCGAAGTCGAGGAGGTGTATTTTGATCCGCCTGTCGGACGCGCGGCCGCTCACTAAGGTCGCGATCATTGCCGGGATTCTTGCAGCGGCGCTTTTGGCATGCGCGCTCTGCGCCGTGCTGGTCGCGCTGGTCGGCCTCAAACAGATCGGGCCGCAGATGGACGTCTCGGCCGTGCCGGCGTGGCTCTGGTATTATCGCGGTGATCCGCTCCTGCACCTCTGGCTCAAGCGCGGCGCGCTGGTCAGCGGCGCCACCGCGTTCGTGATCCTGCTTGTCATTCTCAAGCGCGGCCGCTCCCTGCACGGCGAGGCACGCTTTGCAAACGAGGGCGAAATCCGGCGCGAGCATTTGCGCAGCACGTCCGGGATCATCGTAGGACAAAAAGGCGGCCGCTATCTCGTTTTTGGAGGCACCGAGCACGTTCTGCTCGAAGCACCGACCCGTGCCGGTAAAGGTGTCGGCGTCGTGATCCCCAATCTGCTAAGCTGGGCGGACTCGGTTGTTGTACTCGATGTAAAGCGCGAGAATTGGGACATCACCGCAGGGTTCCGGGCGCGGCATGGGCAAAAGGTCCATCTCTTCGATCCGCTCGACCCCGAAGGCCGGTCAGCTCGCTACAATCCGCTGAGCTTCATTGACCGGCTCGACGACACCGAGGTGATCAACGAACTCCAGAAGATCGGCGGAATGCTATTCCCCGCGCCTGAGAAGTCCGATCCCTTCTGGGCCGAGGCCGCCCGCGCGGCGTTTGTGGGGGTGGGCGCGCTGGTGGCGGCCAACCCGGCTTTGCCCTTCACGATCGGCGAGATTTACCGACGGCTGACGGAGGGCGATCCCAAGGTCGAACTACCCAAGGTCGTGGAGGAAGCACAGAAGCGCGGGCAGCGGCTGAGCCAGGCATGCGTTTCGGCACTGAGCGATTTCACTTCCGCGTCGGACAACACTTTTTCCGGTATCAAGCAGACGATCACATCCAAGCTCAATCTGTGGCTCAACCCCTATGTCGACGCGGCGACTTCGGAGACCGACTTCGATCTGCGGCAGGTGCGTCGCGAGCGGATCTCGATCTATCTGGGGGTCTCGCCGGACAATATCGACCGGATCGCACCGGTCTATAATCTGTTCCTCCAGCAACTGATCGACCTCAACACGCGGGAACTGCCAGCGACCGGGGGCCAGGTGCCGGTTCTTGTCCTGCTCGATGAGTTTGCGCGCCTGGGCAAGGCCCCCGTCATCGCGTCCGCCTTTTCCTATGTCGCGGGATACGGCCTGCGGCTGTTGCCGGTGATCCAGAGCCGGTCGCAGCCGCGCGGCATATACGGCCCCGACGTCACCGACGAGATCATCGCCAATTGCGGCCTGGAGGTGGTGTTCACGCCCAAGGAATTGCGGGTGGCGAACGAGTTGTCCGAACGGCTCGGCTTCTTCACGATGAGCGTGAAATCGAAGAGCCGCACGATCCACGGGATGCTCGCCAATCGCAGCATTTCGGAGTCCGACCAGCGTCGTGCATTGATGATGCCGCAAGAGCTGATGCAGATGCCCAAGGGCGATCTGCTGTTGCTGCGTGGTGGCATTCCGCCGGTTCGCGCGCGCAAGATCGAGTATTTCCGGTTAAAGCGCTTCACCGACAGAATATCCGATCCGCCGAAGGTCGCGCCGCGGCTGATCCTGATGCGCCAGCCCAAATCCAACCCGACACAGGCAGGCGCAGCGACCGGTAGCGACCCCCTCGCGCAGGCGATTGAAGCGAAGCGCGCCGCCCTGCACGCGCCGCCACCCCCAAAGGAAGAGCCCGTCGTGACGCGCACTCTGACCGACGATGAACTGTCCGGCTATGCCGAGATCACCGATGACATGCTGGTGCTGGGTGAGCTTGAGGCGTTGCCGCCGCCCGGCGACGAGAAGGCGGCACTTGATTTCGTGATGGCGATGACCGCCCGCGCGGCGATTGAGCCGGAGGACGATGGCGACCTTTCTGAAGCGCTAGTGACTGGGAGGCATGACCATGGCCGATAAGGAGAAGGCGCCGGCAACCAAGGCGCGCGGCAGGACCAACGGCGTCGCCATCGACGACAAGGATCGCAGCAAAAGGGTAGCGTCTGGAGGCGTCATGGCCGAGCCTGAAGCTGTCGGGCAATCGAAGGGCGCGGAGCGAAAGACCGAGGACCCAGGCGTCACGGAGCGCAAGGTCGGGACCGACAAGAAGCTGAAAGCTCCCTCGGTCGAGGCGGGTGACATGCCCGAGGCGGTGCGCAAACGCTATTATGCCGACAAGGCGAAATGGTCGGGCGATCCCGCATACTTTACCTCAGCGGAAACGAAGGATCCGGCGTTTCGCGATCAGGGGCGTCGACTGGTCACGGCGACCGAGAGCCAGGAGGTGGTGAAGGATCTTGTCGCGATCGCCCAGCATCGTTCGTGGGACAGAATCCATGTCACCGGAACCGAGGCATTCCGGCGATCGGTGTGGTTGGAGGCGGGACAAAAGGGGCTCGAAGTCCGGGGCTATAAGCCGAATGATCGTGATCTGCAGGAGCTCGACCGGCTGCGCAGCGACGCGAGCAAGAACACGATTGCACCGATGGTCGCGCGCGATGCCACTGAAAGCCGCCACCCGGCTTCGGCGCGGCGATCGGAAGAGTCCCCTGCCCCTGCCCGCCAACCCGGTGAGCGCGTCGATGGACGTTCGCTGCCCAACGATCGCGCCGTCGATAGTCAAATGCGCGTCATGGAGGCGGTGATCCGGCGCACCCTGTTTGATAACCCCGAGGCGGTGACGCGGGTGATGACGGTCGCGCGCGCCCAACTCGATGCCCATGTGGCAGCCGGTCGGACGATCCAGCCCGCGGTCGTTCGCGATACCGGTGCGTCCGTACAACGCGGTCCTGAGCGTGGGCCCGCAGCGGAACGCGTGTTGCAAGCTCGGCAAGGACGTGATCACAAGCCGCCGGAGCGGAACCGATCCCGCTAATCCTCCAGCCCAAATTCCCTGCGCAGTAAATATGGACATATTAGCGAAGATTCGCTATTTGGACCATATTCACTGGACATCAAATATGCTCAAATTCGAGATTGAAGAAGGCGAGTTGCTGGAGAGTCTGGTCACCGCGATCAGCAAATTGCCCGAGGGGCAGGCCATCGTGCGAGCGCGGGAGGTTCCGATCGGCCGCAATGGACGCGCCGACGCGCTCGTCGATATCGTCGTGGGTGGACGGCCGATGCAATTGCTGGTCGAAGCTAAGCGCGATGCTTTTCCCCGCGATGTGCGCGAATCCGTGTGGCAGCTTCGAACCAACGCCGCCCACCTCCCCACCGATGGCCGTCCTGTTTTGCCGTTCTTCGTCGCCCGCGCGATCTCGCCGGGCGCGCGGAACATCCTGCGCGAGGAAGGCATCGGCTTTTACGACCTTGGCGGTACGCTCTACATCCCAGCCCCCAATGCGTTCGTCTTCATCGATCGACCGCCCCCTCGTACCACCCGCAAAGTGTTCGAATCCGTCTTTCAGGGGCAAAAGGCGCGCGTCGTCATGGCAGTGTTCGAACGTCGCCATGCATGGCTGAGCGTCAAGGAGCTTGCGGAGACAACCGAAGTCTCGCCAGCGACGGCATCTTCCACGCTTACCGAGATGGAGCGTCGCGAGTGGGTCGAGGTAGAAGGCTCCGGCCCATCCAAGCTGCGCCGCCTGCGCGCAGCCGAGGAGGTGCTTGACGCTTGGCAGAAGTATATCCTCGAGCAGAAGCCGGCCAAGATCGATCGCTATTACGTTCCGCTAACTGACATTCGCACGCTGTCGGAGCGGTTGGATCAAGTCTGCGGCGGCGCGGATTATGCCGTTACCGGCGAAGCCGCAGCACAAGCTTATGCGCCCTATCTCTCCAGCATCTCCCAGCTCAAATGCCGCATCCTTCCCGGCCCATTTCAAAAGCAGATCCTTGACCTTCTGGACGCCCGGCCAGTCAGCGAGGGATGGAATCTCGGCGTTATGGAGACACGCTCGCGCGGCGACGTTACGGTGGGCGAGCGGATCGACGGCGTGGCGCTTGCGCCGGTGCTGCAAGTCTATCTCGATCTGCTCGAGGGGTCGGGACGATCCAAGGAGATGGCGGCGCATCTGCGCGCGGAAAGGCTCAAGCCCTGATGAGCAAGCCGAAGACCTTTGGCGGCTATGACAATGCCGTCACCGAAGCGTGCGAGCGCGTGCTGGTCACGCTCCTGCGGGGCCTTGGCCCGTGGAAGGATTCGGTGTTCCTCGTCGGCGGCCTCACCCCGCGCTATCTCGTGCGTGCACGTCCGCCCGAAGTGCCGGCGCATGCTGGCACCGGCGACGTCGATGTCGTCGTCGACCTTGCGATCCTGGCCGACACGGAGGCCTATCGGACGCTGGAAGAAAATCTCCGCATGATGGGCTTTGATCGCGCCGAAAATGATGAGGGCCGCAAACAGTCATGGCGCTGGAAGACCACGCTCGAAACCGGCACCACCATGATCCTCGAATTCCTCGCAGATGATCCGGAACGTGCCGGCGGCAAGGTCCAGGAGCTTCCCGCAAAAGGTAAAGTCTCGGCGCTCAACATCCCGCATGCCTCCATGGTGTTCGACTTCTACGAGAGCGCCGAGATCACCGCCGAACTGCTCGGCGACAACGGCGTCGTCACGGAAACCGTCCGATACGCCGACGTCGTGAGCTTCACCTGCCTGAAGGCGTTCGCGTTCGAGAGTCGCTTCGAGCCGAAGGATGCTCATGACCTCGTCTATTGCCTCAACCATGTCGAAGGCGGCACAGAGGCAACGATCGCCGCCTTCAGCAACGCGCTGGAAACCAGGCACCGCGAAACCATCCACTCCGCGCTCGGCCTGCTCGCAACGCATTTTTGCGATGATGACAAGACCGAGGGCTATCGTAAGGATGGTCCGGTCGCCTTTGCGAAATTCGACGCCGATCCCGGAGACGACGAAGAAGGCGGACGCGATCGCCGTGTCCTGCGACAGCGCCGGGCCAGCGCGACCGTGGCAGCGATCGTCGGACCGCTGCTTGGGTGACGCCACGCGAAAGTTGTTCGTTCGTTCGTTCGCGGTAGACGCACTCGATGCGCGTATCCACGAAATGATCAGGGGACCGTAATGTCATCATTCGCCCCGGCCCATGAACTGAAATGGTGCGCTGGTGGCGTATGCAGCAGAAAAGACCCAGATCCGGACGCTTATGACTTCGTTTCGACATCCAAGTTTCGGCCTTTCGTCCAGCCTTTTGGACTTGTTCCCCCCCCCCATCGGAGCGAACCCTTGCTGTCAGGGCGAACCCCGAGCTCCAAAATCAGGCGGTTGATCCGCTCGACTATTTTTAGCGACCAATCCTATAAACGGTAGAAGTTCCAAAGGACGGCGATCCATGCAGCAACCATCGCTCAGCATCGGCAAGCTCGCCGCCGCCACCGGTACCAAGGTGGAGACGATCCGCTATTACGAATCTGTTGGCCTGCTGGCGGCACCCGAGCGCACCGCCAGCAATTACCGGTCCTATTCACCGGCGCACCTTTCGCGGCTGAGCTTCATCCGGCGTGCGCGCGCGCTCGGCTTCTCGCTTGAACAGGTCCAGGCGCTGCTCGGCCTTGCCGACCAGAAGGACATATCGTGCTCTGCCGTCGACCTGATCGCTCGCGAGCACCTGGCCGAGATTGACCGCAAGCTCGCCGACCTGACGACGCTGCGCGCAGAACTCGGCAACCTGATCGTGCAGTGCGGCCACGGATCGATTTCCGAATGCCGGATCATCGAGTCGCTCGGCCCCGACATTTCGCAGCCCAAGACTGCCGAGGGGTGATATCGATCGCTATTGCAACTAATTCGCAAAACTACTTGACCCTCTAGCGGCTAGAGGCTTTATCAAGGGCGGATGCGAAGATCCAACTCCCACCGAGCCCAATCACCGCGCGCGATCCGACCCCTCTGGACGTTTCTCGCGGCATTGCTTTGCGTCTTCATGGGCGGGATTGCCAACGCGCAGACCGCCGATGTGCCGACCGCGTGGCGCCTGCTCGATTATCTGGCAGTCGACTATGGCGGCGCGGTCGCCAATGGGCGGATCAAGAGCGCGTCGGAATACGCGGAGATGACCGAATTCTCGATATCCGTTGCCGAGCGGATTGCGGCGTTGCCGCCATCACCGGCCAAGGCGAGCCTCGTCGCCGGCGCGACGCGTCTCAAGGCCGTCATCGCCGCCAAGGCGGCCCCCGAAGCTGTCGCTGGCTTGGCGCATGGTCTGGCCGCTGACCTGCTTAAGGCCTACCCGATTCCGCTCGCGCCCGCTCGTGCGCCGGACCTGGCGCGCGGCGCCACGCTGTTCGCGCAGAATTGCGCCAGCTGCCACGGGATGAGCGGAGACGGACGCGGACCCGACGCCGCGAAGCTTACTACGCCGCCGATCGCGTTCACCGACATTGTACGGGCACGCCAGCGCAGCGCGTTCGCACTTTATCAGGTCATCGGACAGGGCATCGATGGCACGGCGATGCAGAGCTTTGCGTCGCTGCCGTCGGAGGATCGGTGGGCGCTGGCGTTCTATGCCGGACGTTTCGCGTTCACCGATGCCGCGGCTGCAGAAGGCAAGCGGATATGGGGACCGGCGAGAGGATGTCCGAAAACGTACGCTAAGCCTTGCGGGATGAATGTCGCAGTCCGGTCGACGACGATCCGACCGCTATCGAAACGGTGGCTATTGCCGCGGTAGGCGGCTTGCCCACTCAGCAATTGCCTCAGCCACAGCCGGATCGCTCGGTGTGTCGAGAGCCATTGATTGCATCGGCGACATGCCAGCAGGCGCGACCTTGTAGAAGTGTGTCAGGTTTGGGAACGTCGTGACTTCGGTCGATAAGTTGCCTCGGCTTGCGCGCAGTAAATCCGCGTGAGACGGCGGGACGGAATCATCACGACCGCCTTGAACAATCAACACCGGCTGACGCACCTTTGCCAATGCCGCCATCGGGTCGATCCGATCCGCACTGCGCAGATAAGAGATTCCCTGCTCCGGCAATGAGGCAAGCATTGCTGTTTGTGGATTGGATTTCGCGTCATCCGATGGTGGATGGCCCGCTCGGATAGCATCGACCATGCGGTCGAACACCGTCATGTCGGGCACGATTCCCGGCGGTGTCATCGCAGCTACCTGCGCACGAATGATCGACAGGATCGGCAAGGCTGGGCCGGATAGGCTGACAACGCCATCGATGCTTTTAGCGGCGAGACCGGCGGCGAGCAGGGAAGCGACAACCGCCCCCTCGCTATGTCCCGCCACGATAACCGGCCGCACAGTTACGGTGCGGCGCAGTAGATCAAGCCCGGCCTGCGCGACCTCGACCCGAGTTAGGAAGTCGATGTGTCGGAGAGCAGCGTTGGCATCGATCGTCCGTGAGCCGGTGCCTGGTCCGATCTTCGCCATCCGTAGCACGGCGAAGCCGTGCGCGCCGAGCTGCTGCGCCAAATCCGCATAGGCGTGAGGACGCATGTTCATCGACGGATAGTTGCCGTCCACGTCGCTGTAGAGCGATCCGGGTACGAGCAGAACGGCCCCGCGCGGTGTGCCTTGCGGCATGGTGAAACGACACGCGATCTCGACACCCGATACCGTTACCGTGGCGTCCCGCTCCTGCGGGACGGCGGCTCCCAGATTGCTCGCGGACATGCAGGTGGCTCCGATCATCATGGTGGCAAGGAGAGTACGGCGGTTCATTGGACGGTCCCGCGCAGAGCGCCGCGGGCGTA
>NZ_LSHX01000035.1 GCF_001555965.1 Sphingomonas sp. CCH21-G11 | reverse complement strand
ACCCCAACCCCTCCCCTAAAGGGAAGGGGGCTCTATTGCGTCAGGTTCAATCTTGAGGAAGTACGCTGCGCGTCAGTCGGTCAACTCGTCACCGGCACCACATTGTCGTCCGAGTTGCGGTCGACATATTTGTTGTAGGGGTCGACGCCGGCAAAGGCAGGCTTGCCGCGCGTCACCACGCGCACCTGCTGCACGCCCGTGCGGATCGGCCGAAGCTCCATCGCGAGCACGTCGGCGCGGCTGAACGCGGCCAGCCCCGGACGCTTCATGAACACGCCCACGTCGATCTGATTTTCGAGCGGCACCGCGCGCTCGACGCCCTTGCCGTCGACGTCGAACTTGCCGCCTTCCACCGTCAGCACGGTCTCATATTGACCGCCCGCCAGCGCGCGCGTCTTCGCCTGCTTGACCTTGAGGTCATAGACGGTGATCCGCTCCATCAGGTCGCTGACCAGCCGCCGCTCCTCGTCATTGCGGGCGAGTGACTTCAGCCCATCGACCAGGTCGGTCGACCGCGCATAGGGCGCGCCCTTGAAACGATAGCGGTCGAGCAGCCCGCGCAGCATCGCGTTCATCCGCGCCTCGCCCAGCCGGTCCTGGAGCAGATACATCACCACCGAACCCTTGCGGTAATGGATATAGGGCTGGTTCTCGACCCGGTTGAGCGGCAGTTCCTCGATCGCTTCGGTGCCGCGCGAGCGCAGATAATTGTCCAACTCATATTTCAGGAAACGGCGGATCTTGTCCTCGCCATAGAGCTTTTTCATCACCATCAGCGCCGAATATTGCGCCATGGTTTCGACCAGCAGCGTGCCGCCCTGCATTTCCGCGCTGATCAACTGGTGCGCCCAATATTGGTGGCCCAGCTCGTGCGCGGTGACATAGGTGACATAGTCGATATCGTCGGGGTTGCGCGTGTCGGCGGCGAAACCCAGCGATTCCGAATAGGGGATGGTGCCCGCGAACGCCTGCGCGAAACTCGCATAGGCGGGAAACTCGATGATCCGGGCATAGTCGAACTGATAGGGGCCGAACGCCTGTTCAAAATAGCCGAGCGACAGCTGCATCGCCTTCAGCATCCGGTCGACATTATAGTCGTGCTCGGGATGGTGGAAGACGGAGAGCTTGACTGACCCCGCCGTCGCCGTCTTTTCCGCATAGCGCGCCGACTGGACCGAAAAGAAGGCCAGGATCGGCAGCATCCGCAAGCTACAGCCCCAGAGGACCAGGTAACGCACGGCGTTGATCACCTCGCCAAACTCAACCTCTCGAGGCAGCCCATGTCGGCCGGGACTCGGGCATCAGCGGTGGGACTCGCTCCCGCTCCCCGCCCGTTAGACTAAACGGCAACCGTTCCCTCTGCTTCGTATGCTAGCCCACCGTCTGCGGTTCTCTTAGGTCCCCTTTCGCATGGTGCATCACGGACAGAACAAACTGAAAGTCCCTTAGCAACAAGTTACCAACCGGCCTCGAAGCGTATCGAGCCCAGTGGTTTCTGGGCAATCAGACAAGTGATCGCTTATTCGCAGCAAGAATCAGGTATTTGCCACTCTCCAGAGGCACAATTCTCTAGCCCTTGGATTGACTACGTAATATTGCTTCGCTAACGCATATGAGCCGTTCTATTCTAACGCATGTTACGGCTTCGTGTATTCCATGCAAAGAACGTTTAATAGCAGTTTGAAAGGGAAATATGATGGCTTCAAGTGTAAATGCTTTTCAGCTCGAATCTTTGGATTTGGAAGTTGTACCTGGTGGTTGCGCAATTGAGGTAGGTGGACCTCCGTGCGGCGTTGTAGCAGTCATCGTTGTAATTGCTTTGATTATCAATCCCGAGCTCATTCCCTAATTTTTATACTTCTGCCAGCCGATACGGCTCGGTGGTTTAAGGTGAGTACGAGTCAAGGTGTTTAAGGAACTAATCGATAGTCTGCGGACCGAGGTTGAACCCTCTGCATTACCAGAGGAGTTTTGTCGAAGGTTTGACTTCGGTCTTTACAGAGATTCCATTAACTTTATGGAAGATCAAATAAGGATTGACCGGACGAATAAGGAGTCGTCTCTTGTTGATATTACTAGCGAGCAGACTAGTTTAGCTCTTTACGAAAGCAACGAGATATCTGTGGTTCTGTCGCGCCGCTGTAATAAGATGCCCCTCGCCTACAGTCAGATCGGTCCTAAATTTATAATAAGCTTGACTCAGTCTAAACCCAGAGAACTAATGATTTTTGATTGTCATACATCTTTTCAGAGCGATCCTTTGTGGGCAAGCAGGCTGCTGGCGACTCGTCTCAATAGTGTCTTTCTAGAATGCCTCATTCCGTGGGGCCCACCATCGATGGATACACTTTATTCAATCGACAGCCCGGCCGATGGCTCGTACTGGATGACTGTTTTTGGGAAGGTCGAATCGGCCTATTTCCATGCTTACTCCACTAAGAGTGGTAAGTACTTGTTTTCGGCGTTTTCATCGATGAAGTCTACAAGTCTATACTATCTAGCAGAAATCGCCTATCACGCTGCTAAATCCCTTAAGATGATGACGGACACGTCAAATTTGGCGGAACTCGGGCAAGCGTCCTTGAGCCTTGCAACAATCCCTCAGATGCCAGTAACAGGATTATGGCGGTTGGCTGAGGCATGGTCCCTTAAAGATCCCGAACTAGCAGTGCAGCTACTTGAGCTGGTGAGGCTTCGTGGTGGAGGATTGGGGGATAAAGCCGCGCACACTCTGGCGTCTTTCCAAAAATGACGATGCCCAGTGTTCTGCCATATGTTCTCGGCGACGACGAGCGGATCACCAGGCAAAGCTTGGAGGAGTTGGACACTTTATTCGCCGATGGTTATCGGAAGAATCAAATTCAGATCTTAACTGACATTAGCTGTCTAGCCCGATCAGGTCGGGTCATAACGTATTTTCTGAAACAGGCTGTTGCGCGCGAGTCATTGGCCAATATGATTGGCGCACAGTGCTATCTGCTACACATGGGCGGGCATTATCTCGCTCGGCTAAATTTCTGGCCACCGAAGTCCAACAAAAGGTCCGTTGTTTCAGATCGTGTGAGACGTTACTTTTCGATTGATGTGCTTCATAATCACTCCTTTGACTTTTTCACTGTGGGCATTCTTGGATGTGGTTATAGAAGTCAGTTCTATGAAGCTCCACTTTCCGAGTTGGATGGTCGTTCGGTTGGCGAGTGTTTAACTTTAAGACCAACGCACGCTCTAAGTCTCTCCCAGGGTAAGGCGATATTTGTAACAAAAGGAACAGATTTTCACATCCAGCACGAGCCGAATGAGTTTTCGCTTTCGTTAAACTTCATACCGAGAACATTTGATTCGGTTGGCTCGGTTGATAACTCGCAACTTATATTACATCCAGAAACTAAGATTATCGAGAAAATCATTCCTATGAGACCTGTAACATGATTACGAATGTTCTATCGGGCGAGATAGCGGTAATCGCATTAGTGCTTATTGCAGCGATTGTTCCTTTACCTTCAATAGTGGCAAAGGCGCGCAGGCACCCTAACAGGCGTGAAATATATGCTCTAAATGTCGCACTTATTTGGACAAATATAGGCTGGATTCTGCTATTAGGCTGGGCGATTTCTGGTCGCGAGTCAAAGAGACTTAGTCAACTACGGGAAAAGTTTTTCGAAAGAGGCAGACGTGACTAGGCGTTTTCTCTACCCGAATCTACACGCCGCCGCTTCATTTGGCTGATGCCTTCCACCCTTGCTTTGTTGGCAGGGTCAAGAACAGAGGAGAACATAAGGCCGATTATAAGTATAAAACCCGAACTCTTTTTTGGTTTGGATTTACCTTTACTTCTAGCTAGTATTTTCCACATGTCCAATATTGCCTTGCAAACAGTCTCATCGTGACTAAAGGTTGTAACCAATTTTTTCAACAAGTTTGACACAGACCTGTTTGGATTCTTAAAAAACTAGCAAGAAATATAAAGATTTAGGTGGTAAATGTGAAATGGAATTTCTCTGCTCAACAGCATTAGAATCAATTGAACATGGAGGTAATATGAGAAACCGTTATTCTGGTAAAAAGCTCCTGTCATGCGTCGCATTTATAAGCGTTTTCGCCTTAGCGAGCAGCCCTGTAATTGCAAAGGAGCATAAAATTCTTTGCGGGATTACTGCGCCCGATGAATGTCTGATTATCATAGAACTTCCTTGGTAAAACTTTTCTCAAATTCTGTCTGGAAGCGTTTGTTGTCGGCAATTACCGCTCATCGCGACACCGAAGTATTTGGCTTTGTGCACCAGTTGGAATCGATTACAGGCAAAATCGGCAAGCGGATGCCGTGCTCACCACCAGCATCTCGGGTGTCGTCCAGGAACTGGTGCGCGCCGGCGCTGTCGGCCACGTCGGCAGTAGTCAGGTTGACGATCAGCAGGCGGCGTTTAGTGTTGACGGCAACGGGCCGTTGGGGCCGAGCAGACCGAACATCCCCTTGGGGATGCTCGACGTCACATCGTTCAGTGCCCGCGTGCCGTTCGCATAGACATGCGTGACATTCGCCAGATGCAGCATCGATCATTCCCCCCGTCGAACTGATTCGCTGCAGATGCCAACGGGGTGCTATGCTCGAATAAAGCACTAAATCACCCGCCCTCGGCACGCAGCCGTTCCGCGACCAGCGGCGCGACCTTGCCGACGATCGCGTCGATCCCCTCCGGCGTCGGATGCAGCCGATCCGCCTGCATCAGCTCGGGCCGGGTCACCACACCGTCGAGGAAGAACGGATAGAGCGCGGCGTCATATTCCCTGGCCAGCTCGGGATAGATCGAGTTGAACGCATCGGCATAGTCGCGGCCGAGATTGGGTGCGGCAAGCATCCCGGTCAGCAGCACCGGGATGTCGCGCGCCTTGAGCACATCGAGCATAGCCGCCAGGTTGGCGCGCGTTTCGGTGGGCGACAGGCCGCGCAGCATGTCATTGCCGCCCAGCCCCAGCACCACCAGGTCGGGCTTGCGCGGCAGCCCGTCGAGCACGAAGGCGAGCCGTTCGCGCCCGCCCGCGGTGGTTTCGCCCGAAACGCCGGCATTTCGGACATCGGCGGGGGTGCCGGCAGCGGCCAGGGCGCGCTGCAGCTCGGCCGGAAACGCCTCGTTCTGCGCGACGCCGTAGCCGGCATAGAGGCTGTCGCCGAAGGCCACGACCAGCGGCGCGTCGGCGGGCAGCGGCGCGGCGGCCGACGGCGCGGCCGATGCCGCTGCCGTGTCGTTGACGCGCGCATCAGCGGGCGCATCGTCACCCGAGCATGCGACCAGCCCTTGGAGCGCGAGCAGCGCCACGCCATATTGCCAGTTTCTCGCCGTCAAAGGGCTTCCTTTCTTCCCATGCTGTCACCCCCCGTCACGACCGATATCGCCATTCGCGCGCGCAATGTCACCCTGTCGCTCGGCGGCGGCGAGGCGGCGACCCGGATCCTTAAGGGCATCGACCTCGATGTCGCGGCTGGCGAGAGCCTGGCGATCCTGGGTCCGTCGGGATCGGGCAAGTCGTCGCTGATGGCGATCCTGTCGGGACTGGAGCGCGCGACCGGCGGCAGCGTCCATATCGCCGGCCTCGATTTCGGGCCGCTGGACGAGGATGCGCTGGCCCGCGCCCGGCGGGGCCGGGTCGGCATCGTGCTCCAGGCGTTTCATTTGCTGCCGACGATGACCGCGCTCGAAAATGTCGCGGTGCCGCTGGAGCTGGCGGGGCTGGCCGATCCGTTCGACCGGGCGGCGGACGAGCTGCGCGCGGTCGGGCTGGGCCATCGCCTGACCCACTATCCCGCCCAGCTTTCGGGCGGCGAGCAGCAGCGCGTCGCCATCGCCCGCGCGGTCGCCCCCCAGCCCGAAATCCTGTTCGCCGACGAACCCACCGGCAATCTCGACGCCGCGACGGGGGCCGACATCATCGAGCTGCTGTTCGCGCGCCAGGCGGCGGCGGGCGCGACATTGGTGATCATCACCCACGATCCGGGGCTGGCGGCGCGGTGCGGCCGCATCATCGAGATGCGCGACGGCGCGATCGTCGCCGACCGTCGCGCATGAGCGACGCGCGCGACGCCGCGCTCGGCTGGACGCAAGGCTGGCGCATCGCCCGACGCGATCTGAACGCCGGCTTTCGCGGGCTCAGGCTGCTGCTGATCTGCCTGTTCCTGGGCACCGCGACACTGGCGACGATCGGCAGCCTGACCGCGGCGATCACCGGCGAAATCTCGTCGCGCGGCCGCGTGATCCTGGGCGGCGACGTCGAGGTCGCGATGTCGCAACGCGAAGTGAGCGCGGCCGAACGGCGCGTGCTGCGCGGGCTGGGCCAGCTGAGCGAGACGATCCGCACCCGTGCGATGGCGCGCAGCGTCCGCGGCGATGCCGCGGTGCTGACCGAGCTCAAGGGCGTCGACGGCGCCTATCCGCTCTACGGCACGCTGACCGTGCAGGGGGGCAGCGCCGCCCCCCTGCCCCGCGCCGACGAAGTGCTGATCGACCGGGCGCTGGCCGACCGGCTGGGCGTCGGCGTCGGGGACCGGCTGCGCTGGGGCGAGGCGGACTATCGCGTGCGCGCGATCATCGCCAGCGAACCCGACCGCGTCGGCGAGGGCTTCACGCTCGGCCCGGTCGCGATCGTCTCGCTCGACGGACTGCGCCGCGCGCAGCTGCTGTTGCCGGGCGCGCTGTACGAGAGCAAATATCGCCTGCGCCTGCCCGGGACCGCCTCGGCCGCCGCGGTGGTGGATCGGCTGAAGGCGCGTTTTCCCGACACCGGCTGGGAATACAAGGACCGCGACCGCGCCGCGCCGGGAGCCAGCCGCTTCTTCGAACGGCTCGGCCAGTTTCTCGGGCTGATCGGACTGGCGGCGCTGGTTATCGCGGGCATCGGCGTGTCGAACGGCGTCGGCTCCTACCTTGCGGGCAAGCGCGCGAGCATCGCCACGCTCAAGGTGCTGGGCGCGGGATCGCGCGACATCGCGCGCATCTACCTGATGCAGATCGGCACCGTCGCGGCGATCGCGATCGTCGCCGGGCTGGCGTTCGGGGCGGTGCTGCCGATGCTGCTCGTCGCGCTGGCGGGCGACCTGCTGCCGGTCCGCCCGGGCTTCACCCTTCACCCGCTGCCGCTGGCGACGAGCGCGGCGTTCGGTATCCTGGTCGCCTGGGTGTTCGCGCTGCCCCCGCTGGCGCGCGCGCGGCTGTTGCCCGCAGCCGCGCTATTCAGGGGCGGGATCAGCCCGTCGCGGCGGATCGACCGGCGGACCGTGGCGCTGGTCGCGAGCGGCATTGCGCTCATCCTGGCGCTGGCGATCGGCACTGCGCGCGATCCGGTGTTTGCGGGCGTGGTGCTGGCGGCGGTCGCAGCCGTGCTCGCCCTGCTGCTCGGCATCGGTTGGGGCGTACGGTTCGTCGCGGCGCGACTGCCGCGATCGAAGCGCCCGCTGATCCGGCTGGCCGTCGCCAACCTGCACCGCCCCGGTGCCCAGACCGGCGCGCTGGTGATTGCGCTCGGCCTCGCGCTCACGCTGTTCGTCACGCTGGCCGCGATCCAGACGACGCTGCGCGCCGAAATCGCCAGCACCGTGCCCGCCCGCGCGCCGAGCCAGTTCGTGCTCGACATCCCGTCCGCACGCCAGCTGGCGTTCCGCGAGACGGTGGCGCGTGCCGCACCCGATGCCACGCTGAACCTGGTTCCGGCATTGCGCGGCACCGTCACCGCCTATGCCGGCACGCGCGTCGCCGATCTGAAGGAACTGCCCGAGGGCGCATGGTTCCTGCGCGGCGAACGCGGCGTGACCTATAGCAGCGTGCTGCCGGAGGGGAGCACGCTGGTCGCGGGCAAATGGTGGCCGGCCGATTATGCCGGGCCGCCGCTCGTGTCGATCGACGCCCAGGCCGCGCGCGTCCTGAACTTGCGCGTCGGCGACACGCTGACCGTCAGCGTGCTGGGCCGCGAGATCGAGGCGCGGATCGCGTCGCTGCGCGAGATCAGATGGGACACGATGGGCTTCAACTATGTGCTCGTCTTCTCGCCCAACACGCTGGCGGCCGCGCCGCACACGCTGGCCGCGACGATCAGCACCGACAAGGCGCGCGAGAGCGCGATCGCGCGCGCGGTGCTGAGCGCGTTTCCCTCGGTTTCGATCATCGCGGTCGGGGATGTCATCAAGCAGGTCAGCGCGATCCTCGAGCAGATGTCGGCGGCGATCCTGCTGTCGGCGTCGGTCGCGATCCTGGCGGGCATCGCGGTGCTGGTCGGCGCGATCGCGGCGTCGCGCCAGGCGCGCGCCTATGACAGCGTCATCCTGAAGACGCTGGGCGCGACGCGGCGCCAGATCCTGGCCGCACAGGCGATCGAATATGCGCTGCTCGCGGGCCTGCTCGCGGCGATCGCGCTGGCGCTCGGGCTGGCGGCGGCGTGGTATGTCGTGACGCAGGTGTTCGAATTCGGCTGGGCGCCCGACTGGCCGGTCGTGCTCGGCACGCTGGCGGCGGGCGCGATCCTGACGCTCGGCATCGGGCTGGCGGGATCGATCCCGCTGCTGTCGGTGCGCCCGGCCGCCGCGCTCAGGCGGCAATAGGCCGGGTCCGGCATCCCGCCGAACCCCTGCGTGAACGCGTGCTCAGCCGCCGACGAGCACTGTGAAGCAGCCGAGCACGATGACGCCGCCATGCGCGGTCTGGTCGCCGATCCGCGCCTGGGGCAGCGAACCGGTCAGCACGGTGGCGCTGCCTTTGACGATCGTGTCGGGCGGGCCGACGCAAACGCACTGATCGGTGACGCGCGCGGCGGGAAGGCTGCCGATTAGCACGGTCGGCAGTCCCGGCGCGACGATCGGGCCGCCGACATGCGGCACCACCCCCGTCACCATCGGGCAGGTGTGCATGTCGGTCAGTCGCGATGCCGGCTGTCCCATCGGTGTCCCCGCCCCTCCGCGTCGGTTTCGACGACGCAACATCGCGCAATCCGGACCGCGCGCCAACAAAAAAGGGGGTGCAGCGGCCCGCACCACGTTGTAGGCTCGGTCGCGGGACGGGGGGAGAGCGAAATTGGTCATCGACGAGGAAAGCCGTGCGGCGTTGCTCGCCCCGATCGGCGACGGCGTCGGCATCGACGGCCGCGAGGACGAGGGCGCGGCCGGCGAGCTGTTTCGCGAGATCCGCTTTCAGCGCAAGACGATCTTTCGTCAGGAACAGCGCGCCGCCATGGGCGAGGACGCCGACGGCGGCGACGCGTGGTCGTGGGACATGCTGGCGGAAAGCGCGCGCGATTACCTGACCGAGCACAGCAAGGACCTGGAAACCATGGCCGTGCTGGTCGAGGCGTCGACGCGCGTCGACGGCCTGCTCGGCCTGTCCGCCGGCATGGCGGTGATGGCCGACCTGATCGAGCAATATTGGGATAACGGCCTTTATCCGGTCGAGGACGAGGAGGATGGCGTCGAGGCGCGCTTTCAGCCGCTGTCGGGGCTGAGCGGGGGCAGCGGCGACAAGGACGGCACGCTCGTCCAGCCGCTGCGCCGGCTGGTCCTGGCGGTCGATGCGGGCGACCAGCTGCGCTTTCTGGACAAGGTCAGCGCCGATGCGCTGCTCGCCGCGTCGCAGAACGGCACGCCCGAGCAGAAGGCGCAGCGCCAGCAGGAGGCGCAGGCGGCCTATGACGCCATCGAAGCGCTGGCCCGGCGCATCCCGCGCCGCGTGCTGCAGCGCTCCGCCGACGAGGTCGCCGCCGCCGAAGCCGCGTGGCGGCGCGGCGTCGCCTATGTCTCCGAGCGGACGAAACCCCGCTTTCCCGCTGCGTCGCGGGTCAGCGACGAATTGCGCGGCATGGCCGACTGGCTGCAGTCGCTGATCGCCAAGCTGCCCGACGATCCGGTCGATGCGCCGGCGGATGACGCATCGGCGGCGGGCGAAGGCGGCGCGGCGGCCACAACGGCGACCGCCGGCGGGCCGATGGTGATCGGCCGCATTTCCCAGCGCGACGACGCGCTGCGCGCGATTGCCGCGGCTGCGGATTATTTCGAGCGGTACGAACCGCTGTCGCCGCTCGGGCCTTCGCTGCGCGAGGTTGACCGCCGCGCGCGTTTAAGTCTTGATGCGTTGTTGACGGAGCTGATTCCCGACGCCTCGGTTCGCGAGACCTTTTACTGGCGTTCCGGCATCAAGCCGCCCGCCGGTGAGGGATGATCGACGGCGACGACGGGGGCACATCGACGAAATTTGTCTGAACTTCCGCGCATCGGCGCGGCTTTGGGGAGAGCGTTATGGCAGACTCGGTGCATGACAAGCTGAAGCGCGTGCGCAAGCCGCGCGTCCACATCACCTACGATGTCGAGACGGAGGGCGCGCAGGAAGTCAAGGAACTGCCCTTCGTCGTCGGCGTCATGGGCGACTTTTCGGGCGACTCGGCGGTGCCGAAGAAGAGCCTGAAGGAACGCAAGTTCGTCGATCTGAAGAAGGACAAGTTCGACCAGGTCATGGCGCGCATCGAGCCCGCCGTGAAGCTGAAGGTCGAGAACACGCTCGAGAAGAACGGCAAGGAATTCGAGGTCAACCTGAAGTTCCGGTCGATGGACGATTTCGAGCCCGACAAGATCGTCGAGCAGGTCGAACCGCTCCGCAAGCTGATGGAGACGCGCAACCAGCTGCGCGACCTGATGGCCAAGGCGGACGGTTCGGAGCAGCTCGAAAGCCTGCTCGAGCAGATCCTGCGCGACGAATCGCAGCTGAGCAGCCTGCGCGACCAGCTCGGCGACGACAGCAGCACCAAGGAGTAAGGGTAACATGGCCGAGACCGAAACCCAGGCCGCAGGCGCCGCCGCGACCACCACGACCGACGCGCCCGCCAGCCTGCTCGACCAGGCGATCAGCGTCACCAAGCAGACCGAGCCCGAGCGCGTCGAACAACTGATGCGCACGCTGGCATCGGAGGCGATGAGCGGCACCGTCCAGTTCCAGAAGAACATGACCGTGACGCTGCGCGACGCGATCGCCAAGATCGACGCGCAGATTTCCGAACAGCTCGCCGCGATCATGCATGCCGAGAAGTTCAAGTCGCTGGAAGGCAGCTGGCGCGGGCTCAACTATCTGGTCAAGAACAGCGAGATCGGCGAGGGCCTGAAGGTCCAGATGCTGAACGTGACCAAGAAGGAGCTGGCCGCCGACCTCGCCAAGGCGACCGATTTCGACCAGAGCCAGTTCTACAAGAAGGTCTATGAGGAGCAGTTCGGCACCGCGGGCGGCACGCCGTTCAGCACGCTGATCGGCGATTATTATTTCGGCAAGCATCCCGACGACATCGAGCTGCTGACCAATATCTCCAGCGTGGCGGCGGCGGGCTTCTGTCCGTTCGTGTCGGCGGCGAACGCCAACCTGTTCGGCATGGACAGCTTTACCGAGCTGTCGAACCCGATGGACATGAAGCAGCTGTTCGAAACCGCCGATTACATGAAGTGGAACAGCTTCCGGAACACCGAGGATTCGCGCTTCGTCACGCTGACCATGCCCAAGGTGCTGGCCCGCCTGCCCTATGGCAAGGACACCAAGCCGGTCGAGGCGTTCGCGTACGAGGAAGCGCCCAAGGACGATGCGGGCAATCCCAAGGCGATGGATCACGACGATTATTGCTGGATGAACGCGGCCTATGCGCTGGCCGCGCGCATGACCGCGGCGCATGCCGAATATGGCTGGACGACGGCGATCCGCGGCGCGGAGGGCGGCGGCAAGGTCACCAACCTGCCGACCCATGTCTTCCAGTCGGACGACGGTGACCTGGACGCCAAGTGCCCGACCGAAATCGGCATCACGGACCGCCGCGAAAAGGAACTTTCCGACCTCGGCTTCCTGCCGCTCTGCCACTACAAGAACACCGACTATTCGGTCTTCTTCGGCGCGCAGACGACGCAGCGGCCCAAGAAGTACGACCGGCCGGAGGCGACTGCCAACGCGGCGATCTCCGCCCGCCTGCCCTACATCATGGCGACGAGCCGCTTCGCCCATTATCTGAAGGTGATGGCGCGCGACAAGATCGGGTCGTTCATGGAAGCGAAGGACACCGAGACCTGGCTCAACCGCTGGATCTCGAACTATGTCAACGCGACCGAGGGTGCCGGCCAGGAATCGCGCGCGAAATACCCGCTGCGCGAAGCCCGGGTCGAGGTGCGCGAAGTCGAGGGCGCGCCGGGTTCCTACACCGCCGTCGCGCATCTGCGCCCCTGGCTGCAGTTTGAGGAACTCACCACCTCGATGCGGCTGGTCGCGCGGATTCCGAAGGCGAGCTGATCGGCGCTTCGGACGCCGCGCGCGTGCCGATCCCGCTGGAACCGGAGGGCCAATCGGCGATGGACGCGGCAACCGATGCGCGCGCGCGGACGGCGGATGGCGATGCCGTCGCGTCGTCCGCCGCGCCCGGGCTGTTCGGCCTGCCCGCCGCAGCCACGACCGGCGCGGCATGGCGGGCCGACGGCGCGCCGCGAACCGCGCCGGGGCTGCGCGCACGCGGGGCACGCGTCCTGGCCGGCATCGACGCACTGCTGTCGCGCCAGCTCGACGCGATCCTGCACCACCCCGAGCTGCAGCGGATCGAGGCGCTATGGCGCGGGACGCACTGGCTGGTCCACGGCATCGCGGACGCGCAGGTCAAGGTCCGCATCCTCGACGTCCGCTGGGGCGAGGTGGCCCGCGACCTGGAACGCGCCATGTCGTTCGACCAGAGCGTGCTGTTCGACCGCATCTACAGCAACGAATTCGGCACGCCGGGCGGCGAACCCTATGGCATGATGATCGTCGATCATCAGGTGTCGCACCGGCTGGGCCAGCGCGACCGCACCGATGATGTCGCGACGCTGTCGGGCCTGGCGGAGGTGGCGGCCGCCGCCTTCTGCCCCACGGTCGTCGGGGTCGATCCGCGCATGATGGGCATCGACGCGTTTGCCGATCTCGACCTGCGTCAGGAATTGTCCGCGACCTTCGCCAACCCCGAATATGCGCGCTGGGAGCGGCTGCGCGCGCGTTCCGACAGCCGCTTCCTGGCGGCGGTCGCGCCGCGCCTGCTCGCCCGGCGGCTCTATCGCGGCCGCGACTTTCCCCGGCTGGGCTTCGTCTATGACGAGCGCGCCGACGGGCCACGCGACCTGTTGTGGATGAACGGGGCGTTCGCGCTCGCGCATGTCGCGTGCCGCGCGATGGCGCAACACCGCTGGCCCGCCGCGATCCGGGGCACCGTGCCGGTCGGCGAAGGCGGCACGGTCGACGGCCCGATCCGCCAGCTGCTGCCCAGCGACCGTACCGGCGTGGTGGCGCGCTTCGCGGTCGAGAATGCGGTGTCGGAGGACCAGGAGGTCGCGCTCAACGAACTGGGCGTCATCGCGCTGCGCCAGATCCACCTGACCGGCCTGACCGCTTTCCTCAACCTGCCGAGCCTGCACCGCCCGACCGACTATGACAGCGAAGCCGCGCGGATGAACGCGAAGATGAGCGCGATGCTCAACTACATCCTGTGCGTGTGCCGTTTCGCCCATTATGTGAAGGTGATGGCGCGCGACTGGGTCGGCAAATATACCGATGCCCAGGAATGCCAGCGCCTGCTGCAGACCTGGCTCAACACCTATGTCACCGGCAACGACGATGCGAGCCCGGAGATGCGCGTGCGCTACCCGCTGCGCGAGGCGCGCGTGATCGTCAGCGAGATGCCCGAGAAGCCGGGAAGCTATGGCTGCGAGATCGCGATCCGGCCGCATTACCAGCTGGACCAGATTGCATCGGAGTTTCGCCTGACCACGATCATCGGGCGCGAGGCGGCCGCGTGATGGCGGGCGAAATTCCCCTGTCGCTGATCGACCGCCTGATCGACGACGAGCCCGAACTGCGCCAGGAACCGATGCTGGGCGACGACCAGCTGCTCGAACGCTATCGGCTGGGGCTGCGTCGCGACTTGGAAGGGCTGCTCAACAGCCGCCGTCCGCATATCGCCGCGGTGAACGGCGACGAGACGCTGCTCGCGACGATCATCGGCTTCGGCCTGCCCGACATCAGCACCGAGGATTTCGCCGCCGCCGGGGTGCGCGAGCGCGTGCGGCGCATGATCGCGCAGACCATCCGCACCCACGAACCGCGGCTGAGCGAGGTCGAGGTCGAGGTCGACGGCGCGCCGACCTCGCGCGGCATCCGCTTTCGCATCACCGCGATCCTCAACCTCGCCCGCGCACGCGAGGCGGTGGTCTATGACGCCAGCGTGCGGCCGAGCGACCGCTCGATCGCGGTCGAAATGCCGGACTGACCCAGATGATCGACGACCTGATCGAATATTATCAGCGCGAGCTGACCTTCCTGCGCAGCAATGCCGGTGCGTTCGCCGAGGCGCATCCGAAGATCGCATCGCGGCTGCGCCTGACCCGCGACGCGATCGAGGACCCGCATATCGGCCGGCTGATCGAGGCGGTCGCGTTCATGAACGCACGGCTGCGCCACAAGATCGACGACGAGTTTCCCGAGCTGTCCGACGCGATGCTGATGACGCTCTATCCGCATCTGATCCAGCCGGTGCCGTCGTTCATGGTGGCGCGGCTGATCGCTGAGGATGGGCTGGACAAGCCGGTGACGGTCCCGGCGGGCACGATGGTGTCGGCCGAACCGGTCGACGGCCAGCGGTGCCGCTATCGCCTGTGCCACGACACCCAGCTGCTGCCCATCCGCGTCCATGCCGCCGCGATGGGCGGTCCGCCGCTCGACGCGCCCGCGCTGGGACTCCATGCCGCCAAGGGCGTGCTGCGCCTGACGCTGGCGACGACCAAGCCCGAGGTTGATCTGGCCGGGCTGGGCATCGACACGCTGCGCCTGTTCATCAAGAGCGATGCGCGGCGCGCGCAGATCCTGATCGAACAGTTCGGATCGAACCTGGTGGGCATCGGGGTGGGCACCAGTCCACAGGATCCGCGCGCGGTGCTGCTCCCGCCGGACGCGCTCAGGCTGCGCGGCTTTGGCGACGACGAGCTGCTGCTGCCCCAGACCCAGGTTGCGCGGGGTGCCTATGCGGTGCTGCAGGAATTCTTCGCCTATCCGCAAAAGCATCTGTTCGTCGAGGTGAGCGGGCTGGCCGCGCGCACGCTCGACATCGCAGGCGACCGGCTCGAGCTGTTCTTCTACTTCGACAAGCTGTCGTCCGAGCTTGAGCGCGTGGTGCGCGCCGACGATTTCGATCTGTTCGCCTGCCCCGCGATCAATTTGTTCGAGATGGATGCCGAGCCCATCCAGCTCGACCATAGCAGCATCGAATATCGCATCGTGCCCGACGCCCGGCGCGAGGACGCGATCGAGGTGCATTCGGTCGTCGACATGGTTCTGCAGGACCAGAGCGGCGAGCGGTTCTCGGCACCGCCGCTCCATTCGGTCGATCGTGGATCGCCGCGGCTGGGCCGGATGTTCCACGCGCTGGCGCGCCGGTCGAGCTTCGGGCCGGGTGGCGGCGACGATGTGTTCGTCGCGGTCGCCGATCTGGAGGGGCGCTTGCTGCGCGATGATGCGACCGTGCTGCACCCGCGCATCCTGGCCACCAACCGCGACCTGCCGGCGCGGCTGCCCTTCGGCGGCGGGCGACCGGAGCTGGAGATCGACGGAACGATCGCGGGGCTGGCGGGGGTCGAGGCGCTGACCAAGCCGACGCCGACACGACGACCGGCCCGGCGGCGCGCCGCGATCTGGAAACTGGTCGGCCAGCTTTCGCTCAATCATCTGAGCCTGGTCGGCGGCAGCGCGGGCGCGCTGGCGCTGCGCGAGGTGCTGGCGCTCTACGACATCGGCGACACGCCCGAAACGGTGCACCTGCGCGAACGGCTGGTCGGGGTGACGGCCGCGCCCGGCGTCGCACGCATGCGGCTGAAGGGGCACACCGCCATGTGCGCGGGGGTCGACGTCACGATCGAGGTCGAGGACGACCGGCTGTCGGGATCGGGCAGCTTTTTGCTGTGCAGCATCATCGAACGCTTCCTGGCGAGCGCATGTGCGCTCAACAGCTTCGTGCGCGTCTCCGCCAAGCTGCGGCGCGAGGCGGCGTTGTGGAAGACCTGGCCGACGCGGGTCGGCGACCGTCCGCTGATATGACCGTCGTCGAGCTATTGTCGCGCCGGACCGCGGCGCTTGTGCTTGCCCAGGCCGCGCGTGTCATCGAACTGGCGGCACGGCGCGGCGGACGCACGGTCGAAATCGGCAGCGACACGCCCCCGGGCGAGGAACCGCTGCGTTTCGTTGCGTCCGACCGGATGGCGCTGACCGCCAGCGACATCGCCGCGATCGGCGAGGTCGACGGCCAGCCGCACGTCACCGCCAACGTCCTGGGCCTGGCGGGCGCGGCCCCCGCCCTGCCCCCGGTCTATAGCGAGCTGCAGCTTCAACGCCGGCGGATGCGCGACGTCGCGTTCGCCGCCTTCCTGAACCTGTTCGATCACCGCGCACTGTCCTTCTTCTATCGGGTCTTCCGCAAGCATCACTGGCTGGTGAGCTTCGAGCGCGAGGCTCGGCCCGGCGACGATCCCGCGTCGCGCGCGGTGCTCGCGCTGGCGGGCCTCGCGACGCCCGGCAGCATGACCCGGCTGGTGGTCGAGGACGCGGCGCTGGTGCCGCTGGCCGGGCATCTGGGCGATGCGCGGCGCAGCGCGGCTAGCGTCGAGACGGTGCTGCGCCAGCTGACCGGACTGCCGCTGCGGATTGCCGAGGCGGAACCGGCCTGGCTGGCGCTGCCGCCCACGGAGCAAAGCCGGCTGGGCGGCACCCGTGCCGGCGGCGGCGGCCAGTTCGCGCGGCTGGGCGGCATCGACCCGCAAACCGGGATGGGCAGCGACGATGCCGCGATCATCGGTGCGGCAGTGCTCGACGTCCAGCATCATTATGCGGTCGAGATCGGCCCGGTCGATCACGCGACGTTGATCCGCTTCTGCGCGGAGTCGGGCCAGCGCGCGATCGTCGGGGAAGCCTGCATGCTCGCCGCCGGCATGGAACACCAGCCGGTGATCCGCATGCTGATCGATGCCGCCGACATCCCGCCCCTGCGGCTGGGCGACGCGGCGACGCCCGCGCTGCTCGGCTGGACCGGCTGGCTCGGCTCGCCGGGTCCGGACGCCGGCATTCTGGCCGATTGCGTCATTCCGGTCGACCGCACCGCGATTGGCCGCGACGGTCCGGGCCGCACGCCGCCGGCAACCGTCGTCGGCGAGACAGGCGAACGCATGGTTGCGCTAAATTAACGTTGTGGGGCCCGGCGCGCTGGGCTAGACCGACGGCGCGCCGAGGGGACGGTGGCGCGGGCGGGGCGGCATCGAAAAATGCGGGCTCGAGTCGCATCGCTTCCATCCCCGGGATCCGGTCGGGCGGCATCGCCGCAGCCCGCGCGAAAATACATTGATTTCGGCATGTTGCAGAGGGGGGCATGTGGCGCAGGTCAATCTGAAGAGCCTGGTCGGCAAGCTGGACGACACCTGTCGCTCCACATTGGAGGGCGCCGCCGGACTTGCGCTGTCTCGCACCAATTACGATGTCGAGATCGAGCATTGGCTGCTGCGCCTGATCGACCGGCAAACCTCCGACGTCGCCGTCATTCTCAATCATTTCCAGGTCGATGCCGGCCGGCTGACCCAGGACATCAACCGCGCGATCGACGGGTTTAAGACCGGCAATGGCCGCGCGCCCGGCCTTGCCCCCAACATCATCAAGCTGATCCGAGAGGCATGGCTGCTCGCGTCGCTCGATCATGGCTCGGGGGTGATTCGCTCGGGCCATCTGCTGATGGCGCTGCTGGATGCGGACGACCTGGCGGTGATCGCGCGCCAGATGAGCACGCATTTCGCCAAGCTGCCCTCGGAAACGCTGCGCACGACGATGACGCAGATCGCGTCGGCGTCCGAAGAAGCGAAGATGGCGGCGGACCTGTCCTCCGCCCCTGCGGGCGACGGCGGGGCGGCGACGGGTGCGGGCGGTGCCCCGGCATCGCGCGGCACCGCGTCGCTCGACAAGTTCTGTATCGACCTGACCGCGCAGGCGAAGGCGGGCAAGATCGACCCGATCTTTGGCCGCGACCCCGAAATCCGCCAGATCGTCGACATCCTGACCCGGCGGCGTCAGAACAACCCGATCCTGACCGGCGAGGCGGGCGTGGGCAAGACCGCGGTGGTCGAGGGTTTCGCGCTGCGCATCGCGCAGGGCGACGTTCCCGACGCGCTCAAGAATGTGCGCCTGCTGTCGCTCGATCTTGGCCTGCTCCAGGCCGGCGCGGGGATCAAGGGCGAGTTCGAGAACCGGCTGAAATCGGTGATCGACGAGGTGAAGGGCTCCCCCACCCCGATCATCATGTTCATCGACGAGGCGCACACGCTGATCGGTGCGGGCGGCGCGGAGGGCCAGAACGACGCCGCCAACCTGCTCAAGCCCGCGCTCGCCCGCGGCGAGATGCGCACCATCGCGGCGACGACCTGGGCCGAATACAAGAAATATTTCGAGAAGGACCCCGCGCTCACCCGCCGTTTCCAGGTGGTGAAGGTCGAGGAGCCGTCGGAGGACCTGGCCGTCGCCATGCTGCGCGGGCTCGTGCCGGTGCTCGAAAAACACCACAATGTCCGCATTCTCGGCGAAGCGCTGGAGGCGGCTTCGGGCCTGTCGCACCGCTACATCGCCGGGCGGCAATTGCCCGACAAGGCGATCTCGCTGCTCGACACGGCGTGCGCGCGGGTCGGCATCAGCCAGGCGGCGACGCCGCCGTCGGTCGAGGATCTGGAACGCCAGCTTGGCCTGCTCGCGTCCGAAGTGCGGATGCTCGAGCGCGAGGGCCGTTCGGGCGTGGATGTCGCCAAGAAGCTGGAGGCGGCCGCCGCGCGCAAGGGCGAGCTGGAGGCGGCGAAGGAGACCGCATCGGCGCGCTGGCAGGAAGAACTGGCGGCGGTGAAGGCGGTCGGCGACCTGCGCGTCGCGCTGGACGGCATGGCGGCCGACGCAGCCGATTATGACGCAAAGGTCGGCGAGCTGCGCGAGGCGCAGGCGAAGCTGCGCGCGCTGCAGGGCGAGCATCCGGTGGTCTATGACGTCGTCGATCGCCAGGTCGTCGCCGAAGTGCTGGCCGGGTGGACCGGCATTCCGGTCGGCCGGATGGGCGGCGATGAAATCCGTTCGGTGCTGACCGTCAAGGACCAGCTCGCCAACCGGATCAAGGGCCAGGACTATGCGCTCGACATGATCGCGCAGACCGTGCGCACCGCGCGCGCGGGCCTGGCCGATCCGCGCAAGCCGATCGGCGTCTTCCTGTTCTGCGGCACGTCAGGCGTCGGCAAGACCGAAACCGCGCTGGCGCTCGCCGAGCTGCTTTATGGTGGCGAGCAGAACGTCACGACGATCAACATGAGCGAGTTCAAGGAGGAGCATAAGGTCTCCACGCTCGTCGGCGCCGCGCCCGGCTATGTCGGCTATGGCGAAGGCGGCGTGCTGACCGAAGCCGTCCGGCGCAAGCCCTATTCGGTCATCCTGCTCGACGAGATGGAAAAGGCGCATCCCGGCGTTCAGGACGTGTTCTATCAGGTGTTCGACAAGGGGATGCTGAAGGACGGCCAGGGCCGTGACATCGATTTCAAGAACACGCTGATCATCATGACGTCCAACGCCGGCACCGATACGATCGAGGAACTGTGCCGCAACGTCGAGGTGCTGCCCGAGCCCGAGGCGCTGGCGACCCAGCTGCGCCCCGACCTGCTCGATTATTTCAAGCCCGCGTTTCTGGGCCGTGTCGTCACCGTCCCCTTCTTCCCGCTGCGGCCCGAAATCCTGCGCGAGATCGTGGTGATCAGCCTGAAGCGGATCGAAAAGCGCGTGATCGGCAGCTACGGGGCCAGCTTCAGCTGGGACGACGCGCTGCTCGACAAGCTGGTCGAGCGCTGCACCGAAACCGAAAGCGGTGCCCGCAATATCGAGAATATCCTGAAGCGCGGGCTGCTCGCCGATCTGGCCGGGCAGCTGCTGGAGCTGCGCGCCGATGGCAAGGAAGTGACCGAGGTCCGGGTCAGCGCGGGCGAGACGCAGGATTATTCGATCACGCTGGTGTGAACGCAATCACCGCGGGGCCGCGCCATGATTCATGCCGCCGATCCGCAATTTAGGGCAAGGCGACACGGTGTCGCCGAGGATGAAGAAGGGAACAGCACGTGGCAATCTATCTCGAACTCGATGGCATCAAGGGCAGCTCGACCGACGACAAGTTCAAGGAAATGATCGAGCTGAACAGCTTTCAATGGGGTGCCGGCATCGGCGTCAGCTCGCCGCGCGGCGGCGACCGCACCGCGTCGGAGCCGAGCGTGTCCGAAATCACGACGACCAAGGTCACCGACAAGTCGTCCGAGCTGCTGTTCAAGCAGCTGCTGATGGGTGAGGTGATCAAGAAGGGCAAGATCTCGTTCACCGCCGCGTCGAAGGGCGAATCGGTCGCATATGCGACGCTCAGCCTGGAGGAAGTCATCATCTCGGGCTTCAGCATGTCGTCGGGCGGCGATTTTCCGAGCGAGTCGCTGTCGCTGAACTTCACCAAGTTCGACTGGTGCTTCACCGGCCGCGATGCGACCAACACCGGCAGCCCGACCCACCTGATCTACTCGCTGGCCGAGAACAAGGTCGGCTGATCGCCCTGTCTTGCGCGGAAGATCGGCGGCCCCGCACCGGGGCCGCCGGCTTCCGCGTCTGACGGGCGGGCAAGGCTCCTAGCATGGGTGACCATCTTCTCAATCTGCGCGCGCTTCCCGACGACCTGGCCAATTACGAGCTGCTGGGTTTTGAAGGACGCGAGGCGATCAGCGAGCCGTTCGAGTATCGCCTGGAGCTGGTCGCCGGAGTGCGGCCCGACCTGACCCAGTGGATCGGCAAGCTGGTCGAGTTCGACATCTCGATCGGCGACTTTCCGCCGCGCGTCTTTGCCGGGCGCATCTATGCCGCGCGGCTGGCGCTGGGTGCCGAGGGGATGCGGGTCCTGCTGACCGCGCGCCCGGCCTATTTCGCGCTCAGCTATGCGCGCGCAACGCATTTCATCCAGGACAAGACCAGCCTCGACATCTTCACCGCGATGACCGCCGATGTCGTCGGGCTGACCAAGTCGGTGGGCGTCAGCCCGGACCCGCCGGCGCGCGGCTATGCGGTACGCTATGACGAGAGCGAGCTCGATTTCCTCGACCGCCTGCTGGCGCAGGACGGCATCATGTATTTCTTCGTGCACGACAGCGGCGCGGGCACCTTCCGGCACAAGATGGTGCTGGCCAACAAGTCCGCCGACTATGTCGACGTGGCGGGCGGCGACGTGTCGATGGATCACGAACAATCGCTAAAGGCGATGCCCGCCGTCGCGCGCGAATATCGCGCGGGGCCGCGCAAGCACAAGCATCACGGCGTCAACGTCAACAAGCTCGACGAGCCCTTTACCAAGGCGGGCAGCGCCGCCCCGTCATGGGGCGCGGTCTATCCGCACGGGCTGCATTCGATCGGGTTCGAATCGGTGGCGCAGGCCGGCGTGAACGCCCGCTCCGCCTATCACATCGATGGCGTCGGGCAGAGCGCGGACCAGGTGACCGGCATGTCGTCGCGCTGCGACTTCATGGCCGGGGGACGCGTGAAGGTCACGCAAAGCGACGGTGCGCTGCCAGACCGGCTGGCATTCACCTCGGTCACCCATTCCGCGCGCGATCCGTGGATGCTGCAGGATGGCGGCAAGGGCAGCTATTCGAACCAGTTTACCGCGATCGACGCGACGCGGGTGTTCCGCCCGCCGGTCGGCGCGCCCCAGCGCACCGCGCCCGGCCCCCTGCTCGGCACGGTCGCGGACGAAAGCTCGGCCAAGGGCGAGATCGTCATCGACGACCAGAGCCGCGTTCCCGTCGAAATCGCGACCGCGAGGGATTATGGCGGTGCGCTCCCCAAATTCGTCTGGTTGCCCGTCCAGCAGCAATGGGCCCATTCGACGCACGGCGCGCAATTCTTTCCGCGCATCGGCACGCGGGTGATCATCGACTTTCTCTACGGCAATCCCGATCTGCCGTTCATCTCGGGCACGGTCTACACGCCGTCCCAGCCCTATCCGTTCGATCCCGCGTCGGCCAAGACACAGAGCGGCTGGCGCTCGGTCACGGAGAAAAACGGCGGGATCACCCAGGAATTCCGGTTCGAGGACAAGGACGGTGCCGAGGAGATCTATCTCTACACCGGCCGCGACTATCGCCGGCTGATCGACAATGACGACTGGGGCACGGTCAAGCGCGACCAGACGCTGGCGGTGGAGCGCGACCAGTCGCTCACCGTGACGCGCGATCGCACGGTCAAGATCGACGGCAAGCAGACGACCGACATCGCCAAGACCCGCACCGTCACCGTGCAGCAGAAGAGCCTGCTGGAATCGAAGCAGGAAATCGAGCTCAAGGTCGGCAGCTCGACGATCACGATGACGCCCACGGGAATCGAGATCAAGGCGGTGAAGATCACGATCAAGGCCGAGGCCCAGCTCGATATGTCCGGGGGCGCGACCGCCGCCCTGAAAGCGCCCAAGACCGACGTCACTGCCGATGCGATGCTGACGCTCAAGGGCGGCATCGTGATGATCAACTGACATGGCGAGCACGCCCGTCATCGCGTTGCGCTATCAGCGTGCGGAGCTGGAGCAGAAGGCCAATCTGTCCCCCGCGGGCCGTGCGGTGCTGGCCGGGGCGACGGGGCCCGAACGGCTGATCGCCGCGCTCGCCGCCACGGGCAATTACCGCGACGCGGTCTATGCGCTCACCATGATCCTGCCGCATCGCCAGGCGGCGTGGTGGGCATGCCTCGCGGTCCGGCTGCTGCCCGATCTGGCGGCGCGTGCGGAGGATCTCGCCGCGGTGGAGGTCGCCGAACACTGGGTCCAGAGCACCGCGCCGGTCGATGCCGAGCGCGCGGGCGAGGCGGCCGATCGCTGCAACCTCGACCTCGCGCCCGGCTGGGCCGCGATGGCGGCCTATTGGAGCGGCGCATCGATCGCGCCGCGCGGGCAGCAACCGGTACCGCCTGCACCGCATCTGCCCGGAGTCGCGACGCGGACCGCGCTGCTGCTGCTGACGCTCGAGCCGGCGCTCAACGGCCGCGTGTCGCTGGGCGATTTCCTCGAAATCGGGCTGGCGTTGATGAAGGGGGACGTTGGTCGAACCGCCCAGGCGTCGGTCCGCGCGCGGCTGGCGGGGGGCTGATCCGTCATCATGTGGACGTTGTTGCTTGCCAGGGCGACCGACCCGCCCGGAACCTTTATCGACCGGCGCCAGCTCGACGCCGGCCAGATCAAGGTCGGGCGCAGCGCGAAGACGTGCGACTGGGTGCTGCCCGACGAACACGGTCATATCTCGCGCGAACATTGCACGATCTCGGCGCTCGGCCTCGACCTGTTCGTCATCGACACCAGCACCAATGGCGTCGCGCTCAACCGCCCCGACGGACGGATCGCGCCGCAACTGCCCGTGGCGATCCGCGCCAACGACCGGCTGCTGATCGGCGATTTCGTCATCACTGCCCGCCCCACCCCCGCCGCTGCCCGCCAGCCCGTCGGGTCTGGGCCAGCCCGACGCGTGGTTCGACACCCCGGTCGATCCGGTGTGGGGCAATGCGCAGCGCCAGGCAGAGGTGCACGAGTTCCTCGGCAACGCGATGGACGATTTCCTGGGCTTTTCGCCCACGCCGCTGGCCGGCCCGGCGCAGTCCGCGCCGCCGCCCGAGGATTTCGGCTTTGCCGGTCCGCTCGGCAACGCCTTCGCCCGGCCGATCATGGCCGATCCGCTGCCGCCGCCGACCGATTTCGGCATTCCGGAGGACTGGGCGATCGCGCCGCCCGGCGGAGCTGCTGCAAGCGGCGCGGACCCGTTCGCGCCGATGCCGCTGCCCGCGGGCGACCCGTTCGCGCCCGCCCCGCTGCCGCCGCCCGAGAGCGATGTCTTCGCCGAGGTGCCTTTCCCGGCCGAGCCGTTCACCCCCGCGCCGCTGCACGGAGAAACCGACGACCCCTTTGCGCTGCCCGCGCCCGATCCGGGACGGGCAAGCCCAGCCGAACTGCCACCCCCGGCCGCGTCGGCAGCGCCCGCCGCCCCGGCCGCCCCAACTGCGCCGGCGTCCACGTCCGGTCCCGACTGGGCCGCATTTTACGAAGGCGCCGGGATCGGCCCCGACGAGCTGCAATTGTCGCCGGACGCAATGCGGCGGCTGGGGGTGATGTACCGCCAGGTGGTGCTCGGCCTCTCCGACATCATCCAGGACCGCGCCGCGTTCAAGGACGAGTTCCGCGTCGAGCGCACTCAGCTGAGCATCGGGCGCAACAATCCGCTCAAGCACCTTGCCCCGCTCGACGCCGCGCGCATCCTGCTCGGCGATCCGCTGCCCGGCTTCATGCCCGCCGACGAAGCCGTGCGCACCGCGTTCGAGGATATCAAAAAGCACCAGCTTGCCATGCTGGCGGGCGTCCAGCACGCGTTGAGCGCGGTGTTCGACCGGCTGTCGCCGCCCGAGATCGAGAAGCTGATCGCCCAGGCTGCGGGCCAGAAAAAAGGACTGCCGTTCCGGCGTGGCATCGATCCGTGGACGGTGTATCAAACGATCTTCGAGGCGTTGCGGCGCGATGCGGTATCGAACGCGAACGGGGTGATGAGCGTCGCCTTTCGCGAGGGCTATGAAAAGTTCCTGAAGTCGGGACAATGACGCCACCGGGGGGAGTGATGGCCGAGTGACCTGGGAGAACAAGCCGATCTGGTCGGAGGGCATGTTCCTGCGGCCGCAGCATTTCCAGCAGTTCGAGCGCTTTACCGGCGCGCAGCTGGAAGCGCGCGTGTCGCCGCTGGTCGCGCACGGCTATGGCGTATCGGCGCTTCAGATCGACGCGGGACAGCTCAAGACCGGCAAGCTGGTGCTCAACCGTTGCGCCGGCGTGTTCGACGACGGCACCCCCTTTCGCGTGCCCGAGGAAGCCGCCGCCCCGCTGCCGCTCGAAGTGATGCGCGATCTGCGCGACGCGACGATCCATCTGTGCGTGCCGCAATCGCGCGCGGGCACCGCCGATGTCGCGCTCGATCCATCGGCACAGGCGGAGACCCGCTTCGCCGCGGTCGAGTTCGAGGCGGCCGATTCGGTCTATGGTGCGGCATCGCGGGTGCCGATGAATGTCGGTCGGCTGCAGCTTTCGCTGCGCAGCGAGGCAGAGGGGCTGGACGGCTATACCACCCTGCCGATCGCGCGCGTCATCGAACGCCGCGCCGACGACAGCGTCTCGCTCGACCCGGGCTTCATCCCCTGCGGCGTCAACGCGATGGCGAGTGCGACGCTGACCGGCTTCATGTCGGAACTGGAAGGGATGCTGCACCAGCGCGCCGAGGCGATCGCCGGACGCCTCGGCACCCCGGGGGCGAAGGGCGTCGCGGACATCAGCGATTTCCTGATGCTGATGGCGGTCAACCGCGCGGAAGCCGCGATCAAGCATCTCGCCGCGCTGCCGGTGCTGCATCCGGCCGATCTTTACGGCCATTTGTGCGTGCTCGCGGCCGAACTTGCCACCTTCACGACCGCGGGCAACCGCCCGACCTTCATGCCGCTCTATGCGCATCGCGACCAGCGGGCGTGCTTCGACGCGGTGATGAACGACCTTCGCCGCTCGCTGAGCGCGGTGTTCGAGCAGAGCGCCGTCGCCATCCCGCTCGAGCCGCGCGCCTATGGCATTTCGGTCGGCCAGATCAGCGACCGGTCGCTGTTCACCAGCGCGTCCTTCGTGCTGGCGGCACGCGCGGCGGTCGATACCGAGCAGCTGCGCGTCAACCTGCCCCGCCGCGCCAAGATCGGCTCGGTCGAACATATCCGCGACCTGGTGATGCGCCAGCTGCCGGGCGCGGACATCTATCCGATGCCATCCGAGCCGCGCCAGATTCCGTTCCGCGCCAACACCGTCTATTTCACGATCAACACCCGCCACGACCAATGGCAGACGGTGCGCACATCGGGCGCGGTGGCGCTGCACGTCGCCGGCGAGATACCGGGGCTTGAACTCGAGATGTGGGCGATCAGGGGGGCACAGCAATGAGCGGCAAGCCCGGCGATCCCGACGGTCCCGCCGACGGCGAACGCACCGTTTTCCAGCCCGGCCGCCCGGCCGGCGCGCCGGGCTTTCCGCCGCCGACTGCGCCCGTGCCGCCGCCCGCTGCTCCGCCCGCTGGCGCGGCCGGCGAGCGCACGATGATCCCCGGCACTGCGCCCGCGCCCGGCGGCTATGTGCCGCCCCAGCCGCAGCAGATCGGTCCCGGCGGACCGCCGCGCGCCGCGCCCGCCCCGGCCGGATCGCCCCCCGGCGGTGCGACCGCCGGGCGGCTCGATTTCGCGGCGGCCGAGCCCGACCTGTACGGCCCCGAACCGCTGGTCGCCGCCGCCGGTCGCCTGATCCACCTCGCCAGCCGGGTGCGGTCGATGCCGGTCGGCCCCGATCTCGGATCGCTGCGCCAACTCGCCATTCGCGAGCTCGACGCCTTCAGCCCGCGCGCGCGCAATCTGGGGCTCGACCCAAAGACGGTGCAGCTCGCGCATTACATCCTGTCGGCGTTCGTCGACGATGCCGTCATGTCCACGCCCTGGGGCGCGAACAGCCCGTGGTCGCAGCATAGCCTGCTCGCCGCCTATCACAACGACACGCAGGGCGGCGACCGCCTGTTCCAGTTCGCCGAGCGGATGGAACAGGACCCCAATCGCGAACCCCGGCTGATGGAGCTACTCTATCAATGCCTCTCGCTCGGGTTCGAAGGGCGCGCCGCGCTCGATCCGCGCGGCCAGTCGCTGCTGCATCAACGCCGTTCGGGCCTGGCCACCGCCATCGCCCGGCGCGGACAGGCGGCGACCGGCGAATTGTCGCCGCAATGGCGCGGCCAGACGGTGGCGGCGGGTAGCTATGCGCCGCGCATCCCGCTCTGGGCGATCCTGGCCGGGCTGGCGGCGGTCGGCGCGCTGCTCTTCGCCGCGCTGCTCTATCGCCTCAGCACCCAGGCCGATGCCGCGATCGCCAGCCTCAACCAGGCGGTCGGCACCGCACAGGTCGTGCCCCCGCCCCCGCCCGCGCCCGAGACCGCGACTCCGACCTATGACCGGATGCGCGAGATTCTGGCCCCCGACATCCAGGCCGAACGGCTCGACGTGCTGCGCGAGGGCAACGAGATCGTGATGCGCCTCAACAATCAGGGCCTGTTCGCGTCCGCACAGGCGGAACCGTCGGGCGCTTGGCAGGACACGTTCGGGCGGCTCGCCGAAGCGGCCAACCTGTCCAAAGGGCCGATCCGGATCGAGGGGCATACCGACGATCAGGCAATCCGCAGCCTCGCCTTCCCCTCCAATCAGGAATTGTCGGTTGCCCGCGCGCGTGCGGTCGGCGATGCGATCAAGGCGGCGGGGCTGGCTGATGGATCGCGCGTCACCGCCACCGGGCTGGGCGACACCCGCCCGATCGGCGACAACACGACCGATGACGGGCGGCGACAGAACCGGCGCGTCGAAATCCGCGTCGCCAACGACGTCGCGTGGCGCTGAGGGAGGGCAAGGCCATGACTGCGCTCAAATCCCTGTTCCGCAATCCCTGGTTCTGGCGCGTGCTCGGCGCGATCCTGCTCGGGCTGATCCTGTGGTTCATCGGTCCGCTGATCGCGATCGCCGATTTCCGCCCGCTCGGCTGGTGGCCGGTGACGCTGGTCGTCGCGCTGCTGCCGCTGATCGGCGTCGGCATCTACGGGTGGCTGGCGCGGCGCCGCGAGAAGAAGAAGAACGCGGCGCTGATGGAGGCGCTGGCGCCCAAAAACCCGGCCGACCATGACGAGATTTCGGCCAAGCTGGGCGAAGCGCTGGCGATGCTCAAATCCGCCAAGCTCGGCCAGCGCCAGGCCTATGCCTATCAGCTGCCCTGGTATGCGATCATCGGCCCATCGGGCGCGGGCAAGACGACTGCGCTGCTCAATTCGGGGCTGGGCTTTCCGACCGCGGTCGCGGGTGAATATCGCGCGCTGCGCGGCCAGCCCAACACGCCCAATTGCGACTGGTGGTTCACCGACGAAGCAGTACTGATCGACACGGCCGGACGCTATGTCACCCAGGATCTGGATGCCAAGGCGGATGCGGAGGGGTGGCAGAGCTTTCTCAACCTCCTGAAGCAGCACCGCCCGCTCCAGCCCTTGAACGGCGTGATCGTCGCCATCCCCGCCCCCGATTTCGCCGATGCGGCGAAAATGGCGTCGCATGCCCAGAACATTCGCGCGCGCCTGAACGAGCTTGGCGGGACGCTGGGCCAGGATTTGCCGGTCTATGTGATGATCACCAAGGCCGACCTGCTCGCCGGTTTCCGCGAATATTTCGCGCGCAGCACCGACGCGGAAAGCGATCAGGTGTTCGGCACGACCGCACCGGGCGACGGCGCGGACAATGACGCGGTGCTCAGGGGCTTCGACGATCTGGTCAGCAGCATCGCCGGGCGCGTCGTCGATCGGATGCAGAACGAGGCGCAGCTGCCGCTCCGCGGCCAGATCGCGATGTTCCCCGCCCAGCTCGCCTCGCTGCGCACGCCAATTGCCACGCTGCTCGCCGCACTCGGCCAGAAGTCGCGCTTCGACGCGCCGGCGCGGGTGCGCGGCATCTATCTCGCGTCGGGCACCCAGACCGGCAACCCGGTCGACCGCATCCTGCTGACGCAGGGCGTGCCCCCGATCGCGTCGGCCAACGCGGTCGGCCAGGGACGCAGCTATTTCCTCAAGCGGTTCTTCTCCGACCTGATCATCCCCGAACAGGGGCTGGCCGGTCGCAACGAGGCGGCCGAGCGGCGCGCACGCCAGCGTTATGTGTTCGGCATCGCGGGGGGCGCGGTGGCACTCGCCGTCGCGGTCGGACTGTGGACCTGGGGCTATTTCCGCAATGTCGAGCTGATCGACGGCATCTACACGACCTCGGCCAGCTATGCCGAAGCCGCCGGCACCTCGCGCGGCGGCAGCGCGACCGTCGAGCAGGACCTGGCCGCGCTGGGCGTTCTGGGCAGGGCGACCGCGGAGATGCGCGACGCCAGCGACTTCGCGCTCGGGCTGGGCCAGGCCGGGCGGCTGTCGGGCGAGTTGAGCGGCATCTATGGCCGCGATCTGCAACGGCGGCTGACGCCGATCCTTGCCGGCCTGGCCGAAGAGCGGTTGAGCGCCGATGTCGCGCAGCCATCCGCGCTTTATGACGACCTCAAATCCTATCTGATCCTGGGCGGGCGCGGGCCGATGCAGGCCGAACAGATCCTGTCCTGGGTCCAGCCGGCATGGCTGGCGCGCGGCGGCGGCGGCGATCCGCAAAGCGAGGCGGGCGAGCTTGCGCGCCACACCAGCGCCCTGTTCGAGGGCGGCGCCTTCCGCCCGGTCGCGGTCGACGACAGCCGGATTGAAGCCGCGCGCGCGGTGCTGCGTGCGCAACCGGCAGCGGTGCGCGTCTATGGCCGGTTGAAGAGCAAGGCGATCGAGCAGGGCGACACGATGTGGAGCGCGCGCGACAATGCCGGCCCCAGCCCCGAAATCTTCTTTGCCCCCGGCGGCGCGTTCGCCCCCGGCGCGGGCGTACCGGCGCTGTTCACCCGCACCGGCTATGACAAGACCTTCCTGCCGATCGTCGCCAGCGGCGCGCAGTTGCTGGAGGAGGAACGCTGGGTCGTCGGGGACGCCGGCGTCGCGACGAACATGTCGCCCGCCGAGCTGGGCGCGCTCAAGCGCGATCTCGAGCGCCTCTATTTCGCCGAGTTCCTCAGCCGCTGGCAGGCCTATCTGGCGGCGATGCAGCCGCGCCCGGTCACCGCGCTCGGCGACAATATCCAGCGGCTGCGCGACGGCAGCGGGCCCTTGTCGCCGATCAAGCCGCTGATGACCGCGATCGCCAAGGCGACCGACATGACCCCGCCCAAGGCGACGCCCAAGGCGCCGGGCGGGCTGATCGGCCAGGCGATGAACGCGGCCGGCATCGGCCCGTCGGCGGACGATCCGCGCACCAGCGTGGTCAACGCGTTCCTGCCGCTGCGCCTGTTCGTCGGCATTCCGGCCGGCGGCGGCGCGCCTGCGCCCAACGCGCCGATCGATGCGGCGCTGGCGACGATGGGTCAGCTCGCCGACAAGCTCAACATCGTCTCCGTCCTGCCGGGCGGCGGCGGCGGCAGCGGATCGGAACAGAGCCTCGAGGTGCGCGCGCTGGTCGCCCAGCTCGACCAGTCGGCCAATTCGATGCCCGCACCGGCCGCGATCTGGATCAAGGCGGTGGCGAGCGACGCCAATGTCGCGCTGGGCGGCGCGCGACTGGCCCAGATGGGCGCGGCGCTCAACGCCAGTTTCGGCGACCAGTGCACCGGCACGCTGACCCGCGCCTTTCCGGTGCAGCCGGCAGCGACCGCCGAGCTCTCCATCCCCGATTTTCAGCGCTTCTTCGCGCCCCAGGGCCAGTTCGCGAAGTTCGTCGGCGAACAGCTCGCCGGCTATATCGACACGACTGCGCCCGAATGGCGCGCGCTCGACAATGCCGGCGAAGTCGGACTGACCGAAGCCAATGTCCGCGCGCTCCAGGCCGCGAACAGCGTGACGCGCACCTTCTTCGCCAGCGATCCCAATGCCGCGCGCCTCGCCTATCAGATCGAGCCGGTGGCGCTGGCCGGGGCGAGCGCGGTCAAGCTGACCATCGACGGCCAGACGCTCAACTTCGACGGCAAGGTGCCGGTGCCCGTCACCTTCGACTGGCCGGGGACCGGCGATGCGGCGGTCGAGTTCACCGTCGCCGACAGCGGCGCGCCCCAGGTCCGCTCCTGGCCCGGCCAATGGGCGGTGTTCCGCATGATGAAGGCCGCAGCGATCAAGCCCGGCGCCTCGCCCGTCATCGGCGAAGGCAGCCTGACCCAGGCTGGCGCACGCTTCAACTTCCGCGTGCGCACCTTTGGCGGCACCAACCCGTTCGTCGTCGACCCCTTCGTCAAGATCGCGTGCCCCAGCCCCGCAATGGGCGCGACCGCCGCGCTCGGCTGAACCCGATCAGGCGACGAGCAGCGGCACCCGCGCGATCTGGGCGAGCGCGGTGTCGACGTCGACCTCACTGCCATAAGGCGTCCCGGCCCAGGCCGCGGCAAGCTCCGCCCGGTCGCGGCTGCCGTCGAGCAGCGCCACGAATGCACGCGGTCCCGGCGCCTCGAACGCGACGACGCGATGGTCGAGGGTGAACAGCGTGGTGCCGCCCAGCGCGATCTGGGCGCGCGCGACCGGGCTGGCGCAGGGCCGCGCGCCCGGAATCATCCGCGCGGGCACGGGCGTGCTGTGCAGCGTCAACACCTCGCTGCGATAAAGCGTGACCAGCGCTTCGGCACGATCGGGGGAGTCCGCAATGCGCGCCAGCGGCACGCGCGCCGGCCACGCCGTCGCCATCGCCTCGAGCAGGTCGCACAATTGCGCGTCCGCCACCTCGAACGGATCTTCGCCCAGCCGGAAATGGGTCGAGCCGGTGCGCTGCACGCGCGATGCGCCGTACAGCCGGGCAAACACCGACGGATCCAGCTGCCGCGCGGGCGCAGAGCCGGCGCGCACGAACAGGCTCTGGTGGAAGAAGGCGACGCTCTCGTAATCGCTGACCTGCGCGGCGCGGACGACCGCGGCATCGTCGGTCGCCCCGCCGGGCAGGACCCCGGGCAGGCCGTCGCGGACCATCGTCGATCCTGCGTCGTTCAGGAAGCGCAGGCCGTGGCCGGCGGCCGCGGCGACGACGTCGCTCAGCGACTGCGGCGCATAGCTCTCGCCCAGCTCGTCGTGGAACAGGGTGCCGAGATTCTTGCTCAGCATCGGGCGGGCGACATCGCGCATCGCCTGCAGCACCGGGCGATCGCCGTCGTGCGGGCGCGAAAAGGCGAGCAGGCAGTCGTGCGCCGCGCGCACCCGCGTGACCGGGTCGGTGATGCCTTCGACATGATGCAGCAGCATGTCGCGAACCGCCCGGCGCAGATGCCCGCCGGGCAGCGCGTTGTAGCTGATGAAGGCGACGCCCTGGTCCGACAGCACCCGCCCGATCAGCCGCATCGTCGCCGCGCGCACCGCATCGGGCACCCAGGCATAAAGGCCGTGGGCGATCACATAATCATAGGGGCCCGCCATCGTCTCGGCGCGGTCGAGCAGGTCGCCATGCTCGATGCGGACATTGGTCAGCCCGGCCGCGTCGGCCAGCCGCACGCCGCGCGCCACCGCCTCGCGCGACAGGTCGAAGCTGTCGAACTGTGCCTCGGGATAGGCAGCCGCGAGCGCGATCTGGCCGACCCCGTCGCCGCCGGCGATTTCCAGCACGCGCGCGCGCGCTATGTCGGGCGGGTCGAGCCCGTGAAGGATGGCGATCGCCGCGAGATGGTCGGGGTGCGTCGCCGGAAACAGGGTCGCGGGATAGGCGACATCGTCATAGGCGGTCGTGCCGCTCATTTCCCGCCGCCCCCTGCGCGCGATTGCCGAGCCGATCAGCTGGCCTTGGCGAACTCGACCCGGCGGTTGACGGCTGCGCGCGGTGTCGTGCCCGGACGCGGGCGTTGATAGCCGAAACCGCGCGTCTCGATCCGGCCCGGATCGACACCGAGCGAGGTCAGATAGGCCGCCACCGCCTCGGCACGGCGGCGCGACAGGTCGAGATTATAGTCCGCCGCGCCGATCGCGTCGGTATGCCCCTCGATCCGGAACTTCTGCCCGGCCAGCACCGGCGACTCGAGCGCCTTGGCAAAGGCGCGCACCTCGGCACGCGCCTGGTCGGTCAGGTCGGCCGAACCCAGCGCAAAGGTGACCATCATGTCGATGCCGCCGCTGGTCGTCGGCGGTGCGGGACGCCGCGTCGGGGTGCGCGCGCCCGCGGTCGCCACCGGGCGACGCGACGGTGCCGCAGCCGACGCCGCGGGCGGGCGCGAGGGCGCGCTGGTCGATGTGGCGCTGCTCGCCGGCTTGGCGGCGTTGGGCTTGGCCAGGCTGAACGCCTTTTCGTCGCCGATCTCGATCTGCGCGCCCGGGTCGGCGGGCGCGTCGCCGCACACGCCGCTCAGCTGACACACGATCTGGTCGGGCGTGTTGACCGATGTCTGGGCATGCGCCGACGGCGCTCCCATCCCCATTCCGACGCCCAGAACCGCATAAAGCGCCATGTTGCGCGAGAGCCTTGCCATGCCGTGTCCCCTTGCTAGCGACTCGCTAACCATCCTGTCGGCAGGATAGGTGGGGCGGGCCCGAATGACAAATGTCGATCGGTGGCGATGCCGCCCGCGCTGCCCCGGTTGCGGACGGCGGCGGGCGGGCTAGGATGCCGCATCGTCCGGCGGTCCGGACGGCATCGCCGCGGCAAGGAAGCGCATGACCCTGATCCTCACCCCCCGCCCCGCGCCCGGCAGCCAGGCTGCGGCGGTGGCGGCGACACGCTTCGCGCAGGGACCCGTGACGATCGGCCGGGCGGGCGATTGCCAGCTCGTCCTGCCTGATGCGACCAGCGTGATCTCGTCGCGCCACTGCCGGATCGATCGGACTGCGTCGGGCTGGGCAGTGCACGACACCAGCACCAACGGCACGTGGCTCAACGGCCAGCGGCTGGCGGCGCCACAACATCTGCGCGACGGCGATGTCCTGCGCATCGGCGGATACGACATCGGCGTGAACGTGGCGGCGGGTGCAGCCGCGCCCGAGGCCGATCCCTGGCGCCGTGGCGCGACGGCGTCGCCCGTCGCTGCAGCTGCGCCCCCGCGCACCGCGGCAGAGGCCGGCAATGCCGCCGCCCTGCTCTGCACGGCCGCAGGCGTCCGCCGCGATCAGGTCGCGGCCACCGATGGCGTGGTGCTGCAGGCGGCGGGCGCGATGCTGCGCGCGGCAGTGACCGGCGTGGCGGCGATGACCGCAGCGCGCGGCCGTGCGCGCGCCGAAATCGGGCTGAGCGCCGACCCGGTTGCGGGCAACCCCCTGCAATCGGGCCAGCCGGCGGAGATGCTCCTCGCGCGGCTGCTGACCGCGCCCGGCCCGGGGGCGGAGGCGATGACCGGCGCGCTTGCCGATCTCGACGCGCATCAGCGCGCGACCCTGACCGCGATGCAACAGGCGCTGCGGGCGACGCTGGATCATTTCGCGCCGGAGCCCATCCTGCGCCGCGCCGGGGGCAAGCCCGATGCCGCGTGGCGGCTCTACGCCGAAGCCTTCGCCGCCGACGACGGCTTCATCGAAACCTTCGCGCGCGAGCTGACCGCCGCCTATGCCCGACGGACGGCCGATCGCCCGGGCGGCTGAACAAAAAAAGGGGCCACCAACGGCGGCCCCAGCTGTCTTGGGAAACCAAAAGGGAGAACTTCATGCCTGCGTCCAATCAGGCGGGTCGAGCTATGCCACGACAGACCTAAACGTCGCGTTAACGACGCGAAATTCCGGCCTCAATTGCCCGTGCAGGCGCCCATGCGTCGCGCGTTGAGCTCGAGGTGAAAAGGTGCGCCGGACGCGACGCCCTGGGTCTCGATCCGCACCGATCGCGGCGTCACCAGGTCGATCGTGGTCCGGCCATAGCCGCTGCCGGGGCAGGTATAGTGAATGGTCCCGTGCGCGGTGCGATCGTCGATCACGTAGCGCGAACAGCCGCCGCGCGGATGCTGGAGCTGGATCAGCGTTTCCATGTCGCCCAGGCAGATGCTGCGCTCGCCACCGCGCGGCCCGATCTCGCGCAATTGCCACTGACCGAGTTCCAGCCCGCGCAGCACGGCGAGCGTCGGCGCATCCGCGGCAGCCAGCGGCAGCGCCAGCGTCGCCGCCACCGCCCCCGCCATCATCGCCGTCAAGCGCCGCATCCGCACGTCCGCAACTCCTCCACCGCTCTATCCCGCAGCCTCGCGATCCTCGCGGCACCCGCCGGCCGCGTCTATCGCGAAACGGGGCCATTTCCGTTCGCCGGCAACGCGACCCTTACATCGCCAGAGGTAAATATTCAGGCGACATCGGCAAGCGACACCGGAAAGCTGCGCGCGCAAAAGGCGCAATCGACGTTGATGACGCCGTTTTCGTCCGCCATTTCCGCGCGGTCGATTTCCGAAAACTTCGCCAGCACCTGGCTGATATAGGTCGCATCGCAGCGGCAGCCGCGCGACAGCGCGGTCGCCGGAAAGACGCGTACCTCGCGCTCCTCGTTGAACAGCCGCCAGATCAGCGACTCCAGCGGGACCGTCGCATCGGTCAGTTCCTCGCCCGACATCGTCGCGCCCAGCGTTTCGACATGCTGCCATTCGGGGTGGTCGAGCCGCGTGTGCAGCCGCTCGCGCCCCTCCTCGCCATCGGGCAGATGCTGGAGCAGCAGACCCCCGGCGACCATCCGGCCACCGGCGTCGCGCCGCGTGCCCAGCCGCACCAGGCTGGGGATCTGTTCCGACTGGAGGAAATAGCTCTGCGCGGCCTCCGCCAGCGACGCACCGTCGAGCGGCACGATGCCCTGATAGCGTTCGCGCGTCACCGACTGGTCGAAGGTCACCGCCAGATAGCCGTTGCCGAACAGCGCGAACAACGACGGCTCGTCGGGCCCCTCGCTCAGCCGGTCGGCGTCATACTGGATATAGCCGCGCACCGCGCCGTTCAGATAGTCGCAGACCAGCAGGCTGATGATGCCGCCCTGGGTCTGCGCCTGGAGCGTCAGCTGCCCCTCGCCGTCCTTCAGCGTCGATCCCAGCAGTGCGGCCAGCGTCAGCGCCTCCGCCAGCAGCGTTTCGATCGCGGGCGGATAGGCATGCGCATTCAGGATCGTGTCGAGCGTCGGGCCGAGCCGGGCGATACGCCCGCGCGCATTCCGGTCGGGAATCATGAACCCGATGGCGCGATCGAGTTCGGCAACAGCGTCAGTCATCGTGGAATCCGTTCGGGCGCAGTCTGGCGAAGTCCCCGTCCCCTCTCGCCCGTTCCGAAGAGGAAGATCAGCCCCCGGATACGCGCAGGGCAAGCGGCATTCGCTGCATTGGACTTACAGATAGGAAGAAATCGGCGTGCCGCAACTCACCCGATCTGGCCGAAGCACCAGCGCAGGATCGACTTCTGCGCGTGCAGCCGGTTTTCGGCCTCCGCCCAGATGCGCGATTGCGGTCCGTCGATCACCTCCGCCACCACCTCCTCGCCGCGATGCGCGGGCAGGCAGTGGAGAAAGATCGCGTCGGGTTTCGCCAGCGCCATCAGCTCCGTTGTGACCTGATAGGGCATCATCGCCGCCAGCTTTTCTTCGGCATGATCCTGGCCCATCGAGATCCAGGTGTCGGTGACGATCACGTCGGCGTCGCGTACCGCATCGGCGGCGTCGCGGCACAGCCGGGCCCGCCCGCCCGCCGCCGCCAGCACTGCGGGATCCGGATCATAGCCCTCCGGACACGCCGCCACGACGTCGAAATGCATCAGCCCACCCGCCTCGACGATCGAATGCAGCACGTTGTTGCCGTCGCCCAGCCACGCCCATTTCAGGCCGGGCAGCGCCTTGCCGCTTTCGATGACGGTCAGCAGGTCGGCGACGATCTGGCACGGATGGCTCAGGTCGGTCAGGCCGTTGATGACCGGGACGCTGGCATGATGCGCCATTTCGGCCAGCTTGGCGGGATCGTCGGTGCGCGCCATGATCGCGTCGCAATAGCCCGACAGCACGCGCGCGGTGTCCGCCACCGTCTCGCCGCGCCCGAGTTGTGTCGTCCCGGCCTCCAGGATCACCGCGCTACCACCCAGCTGGCGGATCGCCAGGTCGAACGACACGCGCGTGCGCGTCGAGCTCTTCTCGAATACCATCGCCAGCGTGTGGCCGGCGAGCGGCGCGTCGGCATCCGGCCTGCCCTTCGGCCAGCCGCGCCGCGCCGCCTTGCGGTCGATCGCGTCGTTGAGCATCGCGGCGATCGCGTCGCCGCCGGCTGAACTCAGGTCGAGAAAATGGCGCATTAAAAATCCTCTCCCAGCTCGCTGGAGGAGGGGGACCGCGCCCAGCGCGGTGGAGGGGGCCCCTCTACCCGCGACGCGCCGCCAACTCCCCTCCACCAGCTGCGCTGGTCCCCCTCCCCGAGCAAGCTCGGGGAGGATCCGTTTCAAGCCGCCTTCTGCATCGCGTAGCTGCGCGCACCCGCGCTCAGCTTTTCGACCGCCTCAGCAATATGGCTTTCGTCGATGATCAGCGGCGGCAGGATGCGTACGACATTCTCGCCCGCCGCGACCGTCAGCAGCCCGTGGTGATCGCGCAGGTGCGCGACGAAGTCGCGGCTGACCGCCGGCTCTTTCATGCGCAGCCCGCACATCAGGCCGATGCCGCGGATTTCGTCGAACAAGTCGTCATGATTGGGAATCATCTGCGCCAGCGCCGCGCGCAGCCGGTCGCTCATCGCGGTGACATGGTCGAGGAACCCCGGCTCCAGCATCACGTCGAGGATGGCGTTGCCCGCCGCCATCGCCAGCGGATTGCCGCCATAGGTCGAGCCGTGGGTGCCGAACACCATCCCCTTCGCGGCCTTTTCGGTGGCGAGGCACGCGCCGAGCGGGAAGCCGCCGGCAATCCCCTTGGCCGACGCCAGGATGTCGGGCTCGATGCCATAATGCTCGTACGCCCACATCCTGCCGGTGCGCCCGTAGCCGCACTGGACCTCGTCGAGCACCAGCAACAGGCCGTGTTCGTCCGCCGCCTTGCGCAGCCCCTGGATGAACTCGGGCGTGCCCGCGCTCACCCCGCCCTCGCCCTGCACGGTTTCGACCAGGAAGCCTGCGGTCTCGTCATCGATCGCCGCCAGCGCGCCGTCGAGATCGTTGAAGCGGACATAGTCGAAACCGGGCAGCAGCGGCTCGAACCCGTCGCGCATCTTGGCCTGGTTGGTCGCCGAGATTGCGCCCATCGTGCGGCCGTGAAAGGCGTTGTGGAAGGTGATGAGCTTGTGCCGCTGGGGATTGCCCTCGGCATAATGATAGCGGCGCGCGGTCTTGATCGCGCACTCGATCGCCTCGGCGCCCGAATTGGTGAAGAACACGGTGTCGGCAAAGCTGTTGGCGACGATCCGCGCGGCCAGCGCCTCGCCCTGCGGGCTGCCATAGAGGTTGCTGACGTGCATCAGCGTCGCGGCCTGATCCTGGATTGCCTTGGTCAGATGCGGGTGGCCGTGACCCAGGCAGTTGACCGCAATACCGCTGGCAAAATCGAGATATTTCTCGCCGCGCTCGCCATAGAGATACACCCCCTCGCCGCGCACCGGACGCACATCGCACCGCGGGTAAACGGGCATGAGCGCGGGGATCGACATGGCAAAGCTCCTGTAATGGCGGGACGAAACGGCCGGATCGGGCTCCGGGTCAAATACAAACGGGCGGCCCGGTGGCCGCCCGTCGCCATCATTTACCGGGACCGGCCGGGGCGCGTCAACACCGCGCCCGCGCGCGCCAGGGTCAGCTCTTGAGCTTCCAGCCGCGCCGCAGCAGCGCATAGCATAGGCCGACCAGCACGATGTTGAGCACCAGCAGGATCACCGCACCGGTGACGACGTCGGTATCCGCGGTCTGCAGAAAGCCGTAGCGGAAGCCCGAAATGACATAGAAGAACGGGTTGAGGTGGCTGATCGCCCGGAAGGTCGGGCTGAGCGCGTCAACCGAGTAGAAGGTGCCCGACAGCAGCGACAGCGGCGCGACGACGAAATTGGTGATCGCGGCGGCATGATCGAACTTCTCCGCCCAGATCGACGTCATCACGCCCAGACAAGCGAGAAAGCCGGATCCCATCAGCCCGAAATAGAGGATCGCCAGCGGGTGGCGCGGCGTCACGTCGACCCCCCACAGCGCCATCGCCAGCCATACCGTGCCACCGACGCAGATCGCGCGCGTCACCGCACCGCCGACCAGTCCGGCAAGCAGCTCCCCGGTCGACAGGGGCGGCATCAGATAGTCGACGATCGTGCCCTGGATCTTGCCGACCAGCAGCGAGAAGCTGGAATTGGCGAACGCGTTCTGCAGCATCGCCATGACGATCAGCCCGGGCGCGATGAATTCGGCAAAGGGCACGCCCAGCACGGTCCGCCCGCTGCCGCCCAGCGCGACGGTAAAGATCGCCAGGTAAAGCAGCGTCGTGACCGCCGGCGCCCAGATGGTTTGCAGCTGCACCTTGAAGAACCGGCGCACCTCCTTGATATAGAGCGCCTTGAGCCCGCCCCAGTTGACGTTCCGGATCGTCGGGACACCGGGGGCGGCAAGGATCGAATCGGTTAGCGGCGCTGCGGTTCGGGAGTCGGTTTGGGGCTGGTCCGTCATGCGCTTCTCGCGTAGTCGCTCCGCCTTCGCCCCGCAACCGTTCCGACGCGCCGGGACCATGAAACAGGACGACGCATGAGCTGGACCGAAGAACGCATCGAAATGCTGGCGAAGATGTGGGCGTCGGGCATGACCGCCAGCCAGATCGCCGAGGAACTGGGCGGCATCAGCCGCAACGCCGTGATCGGCAAGGCGCACCGCCTGGGCCTGAAACCGCGCCCCTCGCCGGTGAAGTCGAACGACACCGATGCCGCGAAGGCGACGGCCGCTCCCGCCGCCCCGGTCGCCGAAGCACCGGTCGAGGCCAAGGTTGCCGCGCCCGTGGCATCGCCGCCCCCTGCAGCGCCGAAGCCCGAGCCGACGCCGCCTGCGCCCCCCGCCGCCGTCGCCGCCGAACCGCCGGCGCGCGAGGATGCAGCGGCCGCCCCCGAGCCGGTCGCGCGCGCTGATACGCCGACGCTGCGCTCGGTCGGCCCTGGCGGCTTCCTGCGCCAGAACCCGGGCGAGCAGAGCGCACCGATCCAGCCCGCGCCGCCCCGCCGGCTGGTGCCCGCCAAGCCCAGCGAGGCGATCGCGGGCAAGACGACGCTGCTCGATCTCAACGACCGCATCTGCAAATGGCCGCTGGGCCACCCCGGCGAGCCCGATTTCCACTTCTGTGGGGAAAAGGTGAACCCCGGCTTCCCCTATTGCGTGGACCATTGCGGGCATGCCTATCAGGCGCAACTGCCGCGCCGCGATCGCCGCCCGCCGCCGCCGCTGCCCTATGGCGGGCCGCGCGTCCGCTGATCGGATCACGCGAATTGCGTGAATGAAACGTCCGGCCGTGCGCAATCGCGCTTGACGGCCGGACGCCGGCGGCGAATTCGCGTCCCCGGCATCGCGTAAACTGCGCGGATGCGCCGACCGCGCGTCGCGATCGGGCGCTAAGGCCATTGCGGCTAGACCCCGGGGCATGGTTCAGCTCACCCCCAGGCTCCTGATCGACCGCCGCGGCACCGCGCTGATCGAATTTGCGCTGCTCGCGCCCATCCTGATCGCGCTGCTGATCGGCATGGCCGCCTATGGCCATTATTTCCTGATCGCGCACAGCGCCCAGCAACTTGCCAACGACGCCGCGCGCGCCAGCATCGCCGGCCTGTCCGCCGAGGAACGCGAGGACATCGCGCGGCTGAGCGTCCAGCGCGGCGCGGGGACCGTCGCCGGGATCGATCCCGCCCACATCCTCGCCAGCGTGGAGGAGGATGGCGGCGCGATCACGGTCGAGGTTTCAGTGGACGCGCGCACCGCGCCGCTGATGAACATTCCGCTGGTGCCCATGCCCAGCCCGGTGATCCGCAAGCGCGGCATCGCGCATCCCGGCGGGGTGCTGTGATGCGCGTGCCGGTCCTGCGCGACCTGGCGCGCGATCGGCGCGGCGGTGCCGCCGTGCTGGTCGCCGGCGCGATGCCGATGCTGATTGCGGGCGCGGCGCTGGCGGTCGATATCGGCGCGGTGCAGCTCGACACCCGCAGGCTCCAGGGGATTGCCGATAGCGCCGCGCTCGCTGCCGCCCGGCACCCCGAACGCGCCGAAGCGGCGGTCGCGGCGGTGATTGCACAAGCCGGCTGGCGCGGACAGATCACGCCGCGCATCGTACGGGGCGATTATCGCGCCGACCCCGCCGTGCCGCCCGACCTGCGTTTCAGCGCCGCTGCCACGGGCGGGGGCAACGCCTTTGCCGTGACGCTGGCCGCCACCTCACCCACTTATTTCGCCCGCGTCTTCGGCCAGGACCAGGTCGCGATCGCGCGGCGTGCGACCGCGGCGCGTCAGGACAGCGCAGCCTTCTCGATCGGGACGCGCCTCGCCGCGCTAGAGGGCGGGATCGTCAATGCGCTGCTGTCGGGGCTGCTCGGGACCAGTGTCGGGCTGTCGGTCGCCGACTATCAGGCGCTGGTCGCCGCCGATGTCGACCTGCTCACCTATCTCGACGCGGTGGCGACGCGCGCCCGCATCGACGCAGCCAGCTATGACGAGATTCTGGCGCGCGACGTCAGCGGCCCCACCGCGATCGAGGCGCTGGCCGACACCGTCGACGACGCCACGGCCAAGGCGGCGCTGCGGGCGATGGCGGCGGGTGCGCGTGGCGATGCCATCGCCCTGGACGCGCTGATCGACCTTGGCCCGGCCGGCGCACGCGATACCGGCCCGGCGGGGATGGCACGCGTCGACGCGCTGTCGATGCTGCGCGCGATCGCGGAAATGAGCAATGGCCGGCGGCAGGTCGAGGCCGACCTGCCCGCCACGGTGCCCGGGGTCGCGAGCACGCGGGTCACGCTCGCGATCGGCGAACGCCCCGCGCAATCGCCCTTTGTCGCGGTCAGCGCCGACGGCACGCCCATCCTGCGCACCGCGCAGGTCCGCATGCTGATCGCATCGCGGTTGACCGGCGCGGCACTGCCGGGACTGGGCGGCAACCTGACCGTCAACGTGCCGATCTTCGTCGAGCTGGCAGCCGGGGAGGCGCGGCTGGCGGCGATCGACTGCGATGCGTCGGCTGGCCCCCGCGTCACGCTGGACGCACGCCCGGGGCTGGGCCGCGTCGCGATTGCCCAGCCGGACATGACGCGCTTTGCCGACTTTACCCAGCCGCTGCCGCTCGCATCCGCGCGCCTGGTCAACGTCGCCGGACTGGTGCGCGTCAACGGCGCCGCGCTGGTCGACCTGGGCGCCGCGGAACCGTGGCAGGCGGCGATCTTCGCGGGCGACGAAATCGGCGATGGCACGATCAAGCGCGTGTCGAGCGGCCATGCGGTCGAGGGCGTGGCGTCCAGCCTGATCGGGACGGTCAAGATCGACGTCGAGCTGCTCGGGCTGCTGCCGGTGCCGGCGACACCGATCGTTCAGGCGCTGGGGGGCGTGCTGGCGACGGTGGCGCCGGCATTGGACGGGCTCGTCGACACGCTCACCGGGCTGATCGGCGTGCGCTACGGCCAGGCCGACCTGCAGGCCACCGGCGTGCGGTGCGGCCAGCCCTTTCTGGTCGCCTGATCTGCCGGGGCGGGGAAAGCGCCTGCGCCCCCCGCCCCGGCCGCACGATCAGAAGCGGAACGCCGCGGTCGCGCGGATGCTGTGCCAGCGGAAATTGTCGCTGCTGCGCCGCATGTCCGACCCGCCGGCATTGCCGAGCAGGAACGGGTTGGTCGCGGGTGCCGTGCCCGGATTGACGTTCACGACATAGTCGTCCTCGTTCAGGTCGGTGTAGAGATATTCGAGGCCCACCGAGAAGTTGCGGCCCAGCTTCTGCTCGATGCCGCCGCCGGCGGTGTAGCCCCAGCTGTTCGACTTGCCATTGTCCGAAAAGGCATTGGCGGTGTTGGTGCTGGTAAAGCTGTTGTCGATGCGGCCATAGGTCGGGCCGAACGTGCCGTAGAACAGCGTGGTGTTGGCCGCATAGCCCGCGCGCGCACGAATGCTGGCATTCCAGTCGAGTTCGCGCGTGAACACGTAATTGGCGGGCGTGGTGCTGAATGCCGACACGCTGTCGCGCACTTCCGACTTGCCGAACTCACCGACGAAACCGAGCACGATGTTGCCGAACTGGGTGTCGGCACCGGCGCGGACATAATATTCGATGCCGTCATCGTCGTTGGTGCAATTGCCGGGCAGCGCGGAGGTCGCGCGGCCGTTGCAGAAGCCGGGCGAGAAGGCGTTGGCGCCCGCGACGGTCGTGATCGTGTCGTTGAAATTGCCGTCGCGATTGCGGTCGAACACCACGCTTTCGCCGACATCGTTGCCCTGGATCGAATAACCGAACGATCCGCCGACATACACGCCCTCATAGGGCTCTTCCTCGCCGCCGCTGGTATCCTGGGCATAGGCCGGGGCCGTGAGCGCGAACAGCGCGGCAGTCGCGAGAAGCAAATTACGCATTTGGGTACTCCAGAGGTTGAACTCAGGCAGCAGATACGAACGGGGCCGGGGTTCGGCTGCACGGCTCGTCCGATTTGCGCCAGCATCTGTTGCAATGCAGCAACAGGGGTTGTCAGCCGCGCCAGGCCATTGCGGGCGCACGCGCAGTCGATATAGCCGGCATATGGCCGATGATCTGTTCGCAACCTCCACCCCCGCCGGCACCAGCTATGACGCCAGCTCGATCGAGGTTCTCGAGGGGCTGGAGCCCGTTCGGCGGCGACCGGGCATGTATATCGGCGGCACCGACGAACGCGCGCTCCACCACCTCGCCGCCGAAGTGCTCGACAATGCGATGGACGAGGCCGTCGCCGGCCATGCGACACGGATCGAAGTCGCGCTCGACGCCGGCAACCGCCTGACCATCGTCGACAATGGCCGCGGCATCCCAATTGATCCGCATCCGCGCTTTCCCGACAAATCGGCGCTGGAGGTGATCCTGTCGACGCTCCATTCGGGCGGCAAGTTCTCGGGCAAGGCCTATGCGACTTCCGGCGGCCTGCACGGCGTCGGCATCAGCGTGGTCAACGCGCTGTCGATGGATACGGTGGTCGAGGTCGCGCGCGACCGCCAGCTCTATCGCCAGCGGTTCGCGCGCGGCGTCACGCTGGGGCCGATCGAGCATCTGGGCGGCACCCCCAACCGGCGCGGCACCTCGGTCGCCTTCACCCCCGACCCCGAGATTTTCGGCGAGATGCAGTTCAAGCCGCAGCGGCTCTACCGGCTCGCACGATCGAAGGCCTATCTGTTCGCCGGCGTCGAAATCCGCTGGCGCTGCCACCCGTCGCTGGTCGGCGACGACACGCCTGCGGAGGCGGTGTTCCAGTTCCCCGGCGGGCTGGCCGATCATCTGAGGGAACAGGTGGGACCACGCGAATGCGCCACCGCCGATTTCTTCACCGGGTCACAGGATTTTCCCGACAGCCAGGGCCGCGTCGAATGGGCGGTCGCCTGGCCGCTGTGGAGCGACGGATCGTACAGCTGGTATTGCAACACCATCCCCACCCCCGACGGCGGCACGCACGAGGCCGGGCTGCGCGCCGCCCTGGTCAAGGGCATCCGCGCGTTCGGCGAGCTGGTCGGCCAGAAAAAGGCGAAGGACATCACCGCCGACGACGTGATGACGGGCTCCGAACTGATGCTGAGCGTCTTCATCCGCGATCCCCAGTTCCAGAGCCAGACCAAGGATCGCCTGACGAGTCCGGAGGCCGCCGCATTGGTCGAGCGCGCGGTGCGCGACCATTTCGACCATTTCCTCGCCGACCGCATGGATCGGGGCAAGGCGCTGCTCGCCTATGTCATCGACCGCATGGACGAACGCCTGGCGCGCAAGGCGGAGCGCGAGGTCAAGCGCAAGACCGCGACCAGCGCGCGCAAGCTGCGCCTGCCCGGCAAGCTGACCGACTGTTCCGCCGACAGTCCCGAGGGTACCGAGCTGTTCATCGTCGAGGGCGACAGCGCCGGCGGCTCCGCCAAGCAGGCGCGCGACCGCAAGACCCAGGCCATCCTGCCGATCCGCGGCAAGATCCTCAACGTCGCGTCCGCCACCTCCGCCAAGATCCTGGCGAACCAGGAGATTGCCGATCTGGTCCAGGCGCTGGGCTGCGGCACGCGCAAGGACTGCGATCCCGCCAATCTGCGTTATGACCGCGTCATCATCATGACCGACGCCGATGTCGACGGCGCGCATATCGCGACGCTGCTCATGACCTTCTTCTTCCAGGAAATGCCGGAGATCGTCCGCCAGGGGCACCTCTATCTCGCCCAGCCGCCGCTCTATCGCCTGACCGCCGGCACCCGCTCGCTCTACGCCCGCGACGACGCGCACCGCGCCGAGCTGGAAGCGACCGAGTTCAAGGGCAAGAAGGTCGAAGTCGCCCGCTTCAAGGGGCTCGGCGAGATGAACCCGATCCAGTTGCGCGAAACCACGATGGACCCGAAGACCCGCGGCCTGATCCGCATCACGCTGCCCCAGGAATATGAGGCGCGCGCGGGCGTCAAGGACCTGGTCGACCGGCTGATGGGCACCAACCCCGCCCACCGCTTCGCCTTCATCCAGGAAAACGCCGCGCGCATCGACGAGGAAGAGATCGACGCCTGATGACGGGGGTTCTTGACGATCCGTGCGGCCGGCGCGATCGTTCCGTAGTCGCTACAAACAGGGGGATGTCCATGCGTCTGGTGTCGATCGGGTTGTTGTGTCTGGCCACGCCCCTGGCCCTGTCGGCCGCGCCGGACCCCATGCCTGCCGCCCCGCTATCCGCCTGGGAAACGCTGCCGACCGAGTCCTTTCCGGGCAAGCGCGACGACATCAGCTTCGTCGATGCGACGCATGGCTGGTACGGCACCGGCAAGGGCGACCTGTATCGTACCACCGATGGCGGCAAAAGCTGGACCAAGGTGGCGAGCAAGCCCGGCACCTTCATCCGCGCGCTCGGCTTTGTCGATCGCACCACCGGCTTCATCGGCAATATCGGCACCGACTATTATCCCGGCGTCACCGACACGACGCCGCTCTATCGCACCGATGACGGCGGCGCAACCTGGACGCCGGTCGATCTGGGCGGCCGCACGATCGCCGGGGTCTGCGCGATCGACGTGCTCAAGACCCAGCGCATCTATCAGGGCAAGCTGGAGCCGCGCGTCGTCATCCATGCCGCCGGCCGGGTCGGCGGGCCGACCGGCATCCTGCGCTCGACCGATGGCGGCAAGAGCTGGTCGGTCATCGACATGGCCGAACATGCCGGCATGATCCTCGACATCAAATTCTTCGACGAGCGCACCGGGCTGGTCTTTGCCTCGACCGGCACCGATCCGAAAACGACCGAGGGTCTGATCCTGCGCACGACGGACGGCGGCAAGAGCTGGACGCGCGTGTACACCTCCGGCCGCGGCGCGGAGCTGATCTGGAAGGCGAGCTTCCCGACCGCGACCACCGGCTATGCGACGGTCCAATCCTATGACCCCGCACGCGCGCAGCAGCTGATCGTCAAGACCAGCGACGGCGGCAAGAGCTGGACCGAGCTGCCGATGGTCGAAAATGCCGCCGCGCGCCAGTTCGGCATCGGTTTCGTCGACGCCGACCACGGCTTCGTCGGCACCATGGCGGGCGGCTTCGAAACCCGCGATGGCGGCAGGACCTTCGCCCCCGCCCCGGTCGCGCGCGCCGCCAACAAGTTCCGCGTGGTGCAGGATGGCAAGCGTGCGCACGTCTTCGCGATCGGCACCGAAGTGCAGAGGCTGACGGTCGATCCAGCGCCGCAGGTCACGGCAAGAACACGATAAGTTCAGTGCGTTGCGCCGTCATCGCGGCGCGCGCCGTTCGGCTGGGGTTCAGCTTCGCGGCATCATCTTCCGGTCATTGAGCGTGTCGTTCGCGACGATCCCGCGCGCAGGAGGGAAGAATGCCGGTCTGGCCGATGCTGCTGCTGACGCTGACGCCGCAGGATGCGGCCCCGGCACCTGCGACCGACGGCCGCGACATCGTCGTCGTCGGCACGAAGGTCACCGACCTTGAACGCGCACTCGCCGAATGCATCGCGCGCAACTGCCCGCCGAACGCGGAAATCGACGCGGCGATCGCATTGGCGGAGGCGCGGTTTCTGGCGGGGGCCTATCGCGATGCGCGCGACGGCATCGACGACAGCCTGAAACGCAACCGCCAGCATCGCGGCGCATATCCCGAACCGGTCGCCGACCTGTATCTCGTGCTCTCGCGAATCCATTCGCATCTGGGTGCGCCGCGCCAGGGCATCTTCAATTCGCGCGAGCGTCAGGCGGTGCTGGAATCGGCGTTCGGCGCGAACGATCCGCGCGTCATCGACGCGCTGATCGAACGCGCCGACGTGCTGCTGCGCGAACGCGAATTCGACTATGCCCGCGATCTTTACCGCGAGGCCGCGAGGCGCAGCGACACCCCCGCCCTGTTCGACCGGTACGCGCTGGCCCGGCTTCGCCTGGCACGCATCGAGCTCGGCGCCGGAGCCGCACCGGAACCCGCGCAGGTCCGTCGCGCCGAAGCACTGCTAGCGCCGATCCTGGCCAATGCCGCGCCCGGACACGCCGACGTCCGCCTTGCCGCGCGTGGCCTGCTCGCGCGTGCCGCCGTCGCGCGCGGCGACGGCGATGCGGTCGAGCAGGCGATCGCTGCCGGCGGCGTCGATGCGTCGCGCAGCGCGCAGCCGGTATTGATCACAGCGCCCCCGGTCGACTTCCCCGAACGCGGCAAGGGGTCCTATTCGGCCGCCGCACGGCGCTATTGGGAGGACCAGTGGGTCGATATCGGCTTTCGCATCGCCCGCGACGGCAGCGTCGGCGAGGTCGAGCAATTGCGCGCCAGCGAAAAGCTGGCCGGCGACTGGGCGCTGTCGCTCATCGCCTCGATCCGAGAGCGTCGCTACGCGCCGCTTGCTGACGACGTCAAATCCTATCGGATCGAACGCTATACGCTGACATCGCCTTATCATAAAGACCGGGGAGTGCCGATCCAGCAACGCCGCGGCTATCCGGTTCTGGAGCGCCTCGACCTGACTCCGCCCTGACGCCACCTACCCCAGTGACATCGACCGGCCCGGCTGCCACTCCTCGCGCAACAGGCCCCAGATCAGGCTGTCGCGCACTCCGATATGCGTTTCCCATTCGCCGCGCAGCCGCCCCTCGAGCGTGAAGCCCAGTTGCTCGAGCAGCCGGCAGGATCCGGCGTTCTCGGGATCGGTGTCGGCAAAGACGCGGCGATGTTCCTCCACGTCGAACAAATGGTCGATGACCACGCGCACGGCCTCGCGCGCGATGCCGCGTCCCCAATGCTCACGCGCCAGGATATAGCCGATCTCGGCAACCCCGCCCTGCCGGCGCTCGCCCACCGATACCCAGCCGATGGCGAAGTCGAACGGCTTGAGCGTGATCGCCCACCACCGCCAGCCATGCGCGGGCCGCGCCGGATCGATATAGGCGCGCGTCTCGGCGACCGAAGTGGTGGGTGCGCGCGACCAATAGCGCATCGCCTGCGCATCGCTGAGCACGGGGTGCAGCGCGGTCGCGTCGTCCGCGGTGATCGGGCGCAGGCGCAGGCGCTTGGTCTCGAACACCGGCGTATCGGTCACTGCGCCAGCCGATCGACCAGCGCCTTGACCTTGGCCTGGCGCCATTGCGGCAGGGGCGCGACCAGCCAGTAGCCGCGCGCGAACGGCTTGGGGGTGCCGATCATCGCCACGCGCCCAGCGGCGAGATCCGCCCGTGCGAGCAACTCGGGCACGGTCGCGCGGCCCAGCCCGGCCGCTGCCGCCTCGATCGCCAGCCCCGCATCGCCGACCCGCACCAGCGACACCGCGTCTTCCGACAGGCATCCCGGCCACGAAATCCGGGTATCGGCCCCGCCGCCCGGCCGTTCGACGGTTACCATCCCGTCGGACTCGAGCGCCTCGCCCTCATGCTCGCCCGGTCCCTCGCCCCAGCGGATCGCCAGGTCGATATTGGCTTCGGTGAATTCGACGGGTTCGTCGGCGGCGATCAGCTGAAAGCGGATGTCGCCGTCGCTCGCGGCGATCTCGGCCAGGCGTGGCATCAGCCATTTCTGGGTCAGGTCGCGCGGGGCGGCGATGGTCAGCGATTTGGACGATTGCCCCGCCTGCATCGCCCGCACCGCTTCCTCGAACTGGATGAAGCCCGAACGCAGCGCATTCAGGCCCGCCTCGCCCTCCGGCGTCAGTTCCAGCCCCTTGGCGGTGCGGCGGAACAGCACGACGCCCAGCGTGTCCTCCAGCGCGCGCACCTGCTGGCCGACCGCGGCCGGCGTCACCGCCAGCTCATCGGCGGCGCGGGTGAACGACAGATGCCGGGCGGCCGCATCGAGCACGCGCAGGCCGTTCAGGGGCAAGTGCGTGCGCTTCATGGGTTCGCCCCCCGATTGCACATGGGAACAGCGTCGTCCCGGCGGAGGCCGGGACTTTGGGCAAACCTGGGCGCTCCATTTGCCAGAGGTCCCGGCCTCCGCCGGGACGACGTGTGGTTTGGCCGGCTTTGAACAGGAACGACGCCCACCTCGCCCCTCATCCCGCCACCGTCGGCGCGATCAGCGCGAATTTGGGGATGGCGACGTCAAAGGTCGACCCGTCCTCGGCGAGCATGTGATAGCTGCCCTGCATCGACCCCGAAGGCGTCGACAGCGGGCATCCCGAGACATAGTCGAAGCTGCCGCCCGGCGCGATCAGCGGCTGCTCGCCGACGACGCCCTCACCCTCGACCGTGTGGCGCGCACCGCGTCCGTCGGTGATCGTCCAATGGCGGGTGAGCAGCTGAACGGCGAGCGCGCCGTCATTCTCGATGCGGATATGATAGGCCCAGAACCAGCGGCCGCGATCGGGCTCCGACTGTTCGGGCAGGAAACTGACCGCGACGCGAACGATGATCCCGCGTGTTTCCGCGACGTCGCCGAACAGCGCCTTCATTGTGGCGCCCTGCGGGGTAAAACGGCACCGTTCGTATCGAGCGAAGTCGAGATACGCTTCTCGACTTCCGCCACTGGCGGAAGTTTATCCTGAGCGCCCGCCCTTCGGGCAGTCGAAGGGCTCGAAGCGAACGGATCAAAGAGACAAGTTAGCGAATTCACAGCCCCACCGCCTTCAGCGCGCGGTCGAGGTCGTCGATCAGGTCGGCGGGGTCCTCCAGCCCGACATTCAGGCGCAGCAGCCCCTCGCCGATGCCCATCTCCAGCCGCTTCTCCTCCGCCACGCTCGAATGCGTGGTCGACGCGGGATGCGTCATCAGCGAGCGCGAATCGCCGATATTGTTGGAAATATCGATCAGCTCGAGCGCGTCGAGCAGGCCGTGCGCCTGCGCGCGTCCCTCGACCTCGAAGGCAAAGATGCACCCCGCCATATCCATCTGGCGCATCGCCAGATTGTGCTGCGGGTGGCTGGACAGGCCGGGATGCAGGATGCGCGGCACGCGGCCTTCCAGGAAACGCCCCACGGCGAGCGCATTTTCCGACTGGCGGCGGATGCGCAGGTCCAGCGTTTCCAGCCCCTTCAGGACCACCCAGGCATTGAACGCGCTGAGCGTCGGCCCGGTGTTGCGGGTAAAGGGCAGCAGCGTGTCGGTGATGAAATCTTCGCTGCCGCACACCGCGCCCGCGAGCACGCGGCCCTGCCCGTCCATCATCTTGGTCGCCGAATAGGCGACGACATCCGCGCCGAATTCCATCGGCCGCTGCAATGCCGGCGTGGCAAAGGCATTGTCGACGACGCTCACGATGCCGCGCTCGCGCGCGATGCCGCACACCGCCGCCAGGTCGACGATGTCCATCGTCGGATTGGCGGGGGTTTCGAAGAAGAAAACCCTGGTTTCCGGCCGGACGGCGTCGGCGAACTGCTGGGGATCGCGCGCATCGACGATCGTGGTCGCGATGCCGAATTTGGGCAGCAGCGTATCGGTCAGCCAGCGGCAGGACCCGAACAGCGCGCGGCCCGCGACGACATGGTCGCCCTGCTGAAGCTGGCACAGCAGCGCCGCGGTCATCGCCGCCATGCCGCTCGCCGTCGCGCGGCACGCCTCCGCTCCCTCGATCAGCGCGATGCGCTGTTCGAGCATTTCGACCGTCGGATTCTGCAGCCGCGAATAGGTCATGCCCGCCTGGTCGCCGGCAAAGCGCGCCGCCGCGTCGCCCGCGCAGTCATAGGCATAGCCGGAGGTCAGGAACAGCGCCTCCGACGTCTCCCCATATTCGCTGCGCGCGGTACCACCGCGCACCGCCCGGGTCGCGGGACGCCAGTGGCGCGTGATCGCGCGATCTTGGCCGGTGTTGCGCTTCATGCGCCCTGCTTTGCCGGGGCAAAGCGGCGGACGCAAGCATCGCTGCGGCCGCCGACGCAATTCGGGACAAGCGCGCTGGCTCCCGGCGCGTCGGGGCGCTAGAGCCCGCCGCCATGATCGCCCGCCTGCGTGACCATCCGATGCTGACCGCGCTGTTGCTCGCACTTGCGGCGCAACTGCTGTTCACCATCCATCTCGGCCAGCCGGCGCGCCTGGTCTTCGACGAAAGCCATTATGTCGCCGCCGCCCGCGTGCTGCTCGCGCTCGAACAGCCGTGGAACACCGAACACCCCTTGCTCGGCAAGGCGCTGATCGCGCTCGGCATCGCCGGGTTCGGCGACAATCCGGTGGGCTGGCGCGCGGCATCGACGCTGGCGGGGACGCTCAGCGTGCTGGCGATCTACGCGCTGCTCTGGCTGACCTACCGCCGGGTGCGCACCGCCGCGCTCGGCGCCTTGCTGGCGATGCTCAACCAGCTGCTGTTCGTGCATGCGCGCACCGGCATGCTCGAGGCGTTTCTCGGCGCGTTCGTCATGCTCGCCGCCGCGGCGCTGCTGTGGGCGTTGCAGGCGCGCCGGCCCCGGGTGGCTGCCATCCGCCTCGGCGTTGCGGCGATCCTCTGTGGCCTCGCGGTCGCGGTCAAATGGGCGGCGATCCCCTATGTGGCGATGGCCTGCGCCGTGCTGGTCGCATGCGCGGTGCAGGACCGCACCCTGCGCACGCGCCGGCCGGGCGCGCGTTTCGGGGGCATGCCGCTGACCGCGTCGCTCGCGCTGCTCGGCGGGGTCAGCATCGCCACCTATCTCCTGACCTTCGCGCCGGCGTTCTTCTATGCGCGCGATCCGCTGACGCTTGCCCGGCTGATCCCGTTCCAGCTCGACATGTACCGCCAGCAGACGCAAATCCTCGCCCCGCACACCTATCAGTCGCGCTGGTGGCAATGGCCGCTCATGCTGCGCCCGATCTGGTATTTCTACGAACCCGATATCGACGGCGTGCAGCGCGGCGTGCTGCTGGTCGGCAATCCCGCGATCATGTGGGGCGGGCTGATCGCGGTCGCGGCGGGGCTGTGGGCGGGCGCGCGCGAACGCTGGCTGTCATTGGCTTGGATCGCATCGCTCGCGATATGGATCGTCATCCCCAAGTCGCTGGGATTTTATTATTACTACCACCTGTCCGCGCTGATCCTGTGCGCGGTGCTGGCGGGCGTGTTCCACCGCTTCGCACGGGGGCGGCGGCGCGAGATCGATTTCCTGTTCGTCGCGTTGAGCGCGGTGCTGTTCGCGTGGTTCTACCCGATCCTGTCGGGGGCCGCGCTGCCCGACGCGCGCGGGTTCGAGAAGTGGATGTGGTTCGACAGCTGGCGGTGAGCTGGCGCGCGAACAGAGACATCCTTGCAAAACCGGGCTCGTTACGCTTCGTCACCCCGGGCTTGAACCGGGGTCCCGCTTCCCCCTCACACACTCCGCCGCCGGCCATAGCGGCCCCAGGTGAAGCGCGACGACACCGCGAAATTCCACACCGCCGCCACCGCGATCCCCGCCAGCGCCGACAGCGCCCAATTGCCCTGCCGCGCGGTATAGAGAAACTCCGCCACGCCGACATTGGCCACCGCCCCCACCGCGCACACCGTGCAGAAGGACAGCCAGCCGCCGATCAGCGCCCGCGCCCCGCGCAGCCTTTTGTCGCGATAGGTCAGCGCGTTGTTGAGCAGGAAATTGAACGTCATCGCGGTCAGCGTCGCGGCAATCTGCGCGGTCAGAAAGCGCGCGTCGCTCACCGCCAGCAGCAGCGACAGGACGCCCAGATGCACCGCCGCGCCCATCGCGCCGACGCTGGCGAACATCGCAAAGCGCACCGGCACCAGCCAGCCGAGCAACCGGTCATAGAGCGCGATCAGATATTCGAGCGCGACGACATGGTCGAGCTTGCTCTCGCCCTCGACGCGCGCGCGAAAGACATAGGGCAGCTCGACAAATCTCAGCGGCCGCGCTGCCGAGGTCAGGATGTCGAGCAGGATCTTGAAGCCGATGCCCGACAGGCGCGGCACCAGCGCGCGCACAACGGCGCTGCGGATCATGAAGAACCCGCTCATCGGATCGGTCAGCTCGGCCTTCAGCACCGCGCGCGCCAGCCGCGTCGCCAGCCGCGACTTGGCGATGCGGTCGCGATCCCAGTCGCCGGTGCCCCCACCGGGCATGAAGCGCGATCCGATCACCAGATCTAGCGCCGGATCGGCGTTCAGCAGGTCGCGCATCCGGGGCAGCAACGCCTCGTCATGCTGAAGGTCGCCGTCGATCACCGCCACCAGCGGCGCGGCCGTCGCGCACATCCCCTCGATGCACGCGGTCGCCAGCCCGCGCCGACCGATCCGCTGGATCACCCGCACGCGCGGATCGACCCGCGCCAGCTCGCGCGCCGCGCCCGCCGTGCCGTCGGGGCTGTCGTCATCGACGAAGATCGCTTCCCACCCGTCCGGCCCCAGCACGGCGGCCAACCGGTCGACCATCCGCGCGACATTGCCGCGTTCGTTGAACACGGGCACGACGACGGCCAGGGTCAGGGGCGCGCCCACCCCCGTCGTCACAATGCCGCGATGATCCGGTCGGCCATCGCCCCGGTCGACAGCGTGCCGCCCAGGTCGCCGGTCCGCGCACCGCCGGCCACCGCCGCCGCCACCGCCGCCTCGATCCGGTCCGCCGCCGCGGCCTCGCCCAGCGAATGGCGCAGCAGCATCGCCGCCGACAGGATCGCCGCGCACGGGTTGGCCTTGCCCTGGCCCGCAATGTCGGGGGCGGAGCCGTGGATCGGCTCGTACAGCCCCTTGCCCGCCGCATCGAGCGAGGCCGATGGCAGCATCCCGATCGAGCCCACGCACATGCTCGCCTGATCCGACAGGATGTCGCCGAACAGATTGCCGGTCAGAATGACGTCGAACTGGCCGGGATTGCGCACCAGCTGCATCGCGGCATTGTCGACATACATGTGGGTCAGCTCGACTTGACGGTATTCGGCCGCGACCTCGATCACGACGTCGCGCCACAATTGGCTGGTTTCCAGCACATTGGCCTTGTCGACCGAGCACAACCGCCGCTGACGCCCCATCGCGGCCCGAAACCCGACATGCGCGATGCGCCGCACCTCGTCCTCGGCATAGCGCATCACGTCATAACCCTCGCGGCGGCCATCGGGCGTGGTGCGCATCCCCTTCTCGCCGAAATAGACGTCGCCGTTCAGCTCGCGCACGATCAGCAGGTCGATGGCACGCGCGACTTCGGGGCGCAGCGCGGAGGCCTCCTCCAGCCCCGGCATCAACCGCGCGGGGCGCAGATTGGCGAACAGCCCCAATTCGGCGCGCAGGCCCAATATCGCCTGTTCGGGGCGCAACCGCCGCTCGACCGTGTCGAAACGCGGATCGCCGACCGCACCGAACAGGATCGCGTCGGCCCGCCGGGCCAGGTCGAGCGTCGCCGGCGGCAGCGGATGCCCGTTCGCCGCATAGGCCGCCCCGCCAACCGGCGCTTCCTCGAACGCCAGGCCAAGCCCCAGCGCGTCGAGCACCCGCACGGCGGCCGCCGTCACTTCCGGCCCGATGCCGTCCCCTGCGAGTACCGCGATCAATGCCATGCCTGCTTTCCCCACTCCCCGCGCGCATGCCCAAGAGGAAGGCAAGCACTTCGAACGCCATTGCGCGCACTTACCCCTGAATCCGTCGCCCCGGGCTTGACCCGGGGCCCCGCTATGTCGCGCGGCCTAAGAGGCAGCGGGACCCCGGGTCAAGCCCGGGGTGACGAGACGCTAGGCGGGGATCGTACACGAAAGCCCCTCCCCTTCAGGGGAGGGGTTGGGGTGGGGCCTCGCCACCTCACCCCGCCTGTAGCGTGACAAGAGTTTCGAGAGAATTTTGACAGACCAGTTAGAGCACTTTGTTTTTGATCATCGGGCAAAAAAGAACCCCCTCACGCGGTCGTAAGGGGGCTCTTAGAGGGGGTTCAGGAAGCTGGGTAGTGCTCGGCGACGTCCGACGCCTGATCAGCGATGAGGCCGAGGACGGCGGATAGACCGATCCCGTCGAGCTGGAGCGTACCGTCATGCGCCTTTGCGGCCAGATCGGTGAGGAAGTTGAGCGACTGTGCGACGCGGAGCACCTTCTTCCCAAGCTCGTCGGTCGCGGCGACCGTCAGCGGAATGTCATGCTTGGGCATGGTGAATCTCCATCATCCGTTCAGCGACCCAGCGCCGAAAGCCATCCGCGTTGGGCACCCGCGCCGACATGCCGATGAGAAGCAGCGCTGTTTTCGAGAACACGCGCAACGGCCGACCCGTCTCGACCCCATTATGCACCACCCTAAGCAGCTTAGTTTCTGCGCCCAAGACGGCATCGATATCGCCCCAATGGGCGACGACCGATTTGTTGCGCCGCGCAGAGTTCACCTGCCCGAGGGCCTCGACGATTTCGCGATTGTTGAGCCATTCGGCTCCGTTCAGGAACAGCGCGATCAGCGGGTTCTGATCGTGCGGTGGCCATGATGTGTCTTCCATGCTGTTCACCCTTTCTAGAGGCATCACCAGGCGCAGGCCGCCTGGAGCCGGGAGCTAGAAACGTGAAACAGACACGCGCGCTTATTCCCCGGCGAACCGGGTCTTTTATTCACGCACTCCCGACACAGGGTCGGTCGACGGGTTGCTGCATGGATCATGTATGTCGGCACACCATCCGCTGTTTAGGGTTTCTAGCCCTGCAAGACTTATGCTCGAAAAACGCGTGCATTGCAATATCAGCGGTAGCGCCGCTTGAACCTGGTCAGGATCGGCATGAACAGGCGCGCAGCCCGGCGCGCGATGCCGGCGCGGGCGCTAAGGCTGGCGCCGATCCGCTCGTCCGACCAGTCCTTGAACACCCCGCCATAATTGGTCGGCCGGGCCAGCGCGACGACCTCCCACTTTCGCACCTCGGCGGCCGGCGTGCCGTAGAGCAGCTCGGCCGCCTGGGCCTCGACCTCGTGGCCGAGCAGCTCGAGCTGGCGACGCAGGGGCGGCAGGCGCTGTATCACGAATGCCGGCGGCAGGATCAGCGCAGGCGCGATGAAGTGAACGTGACGCCAGGCGAGCCAGGCGACCGCGATCGCCGGCAGATAGAGCAGCAGCCATTTCGCGGTGAACTCGGCCAGCTCCTGGGCGAGCACGGCGGCGTTGGATGTCGGGTTGCCATACATGATGATGATTGGCGCGCGCGACTGGCCATTGCTCGAGTTCGGCCGGTCGAAGACGAGAATCGGCGGGATCAGCCAAAAGAGCGCCATCAGACACCCACCACAACCGACGCCCGCAGCGCGACGCGCGGGGTGGCACCCACCTGCGGAGCCGCCCCTGCCGGGAACGTCGCCGGAAACGCGAAGGCATTCCAGGCCGCCTGATCGGCCACGTTGTTGGCAACGGTCACACCAGTAACAGCGCTGCCGGATGCATTGAGCGCATCGGTCGTCGTGGTGCCCACGAACGTGTTGCTGGTGTTGGCGGCGCTGCCGGCGATCGCGGTGACAGTCGGATAGACGCCGGGGCTGAAGGCCTGGCTGGCGAACCAATAGACGCCCGGCATGATCACGCCTGCCCCGGTCATCGTCCGCTCGCCGGTCGCCGCCGCGGCCATCTTCGTCCCGGTCGCCGCCGCCACCAGCGCCCCGGGCTGGATCGGGTTGCCGGTGTGGTGATACAGCGCCGCCGTGATTTCCGCCCCGGTGCCGCCCGCGCCCGTCACGCGCATGACGAACTGGTCGAACGTGACCGGCTCATGGATTTCGACCCGATGCGCATACATCGTGTTCGCCAGCATAAGCAGCGTGCCGTTCGCCTCGTTGTCGCCAGTGATCATCTGACCGACGCGGAATGCCTTGCGCCGCTCGACACCGTCGATTTCCTTGGTCACCCGCTGGTCGTTCGTCGTGACCGCGCTGATATAGGAGAGCCCCGTGCTGGAGATGACGCGGCCGAGCCGGAACTCGCCGCGCGTCACGGCCGCGCTGGACCGGGCAAGCCCCAGCGTCACGCCGGCATCAATGACCCCGGTATTTGGCGCGCCGGACGCGGTGCGAAGCTCCAGCATCCCCAAATCGACACTGGCGCCTGTTCCGAACAGCGATGCCAGATAGGCGTTCGTCACGCCGTTGGCCGTGGTCAGGAAGATGTCGTGGACATCGGTCGTGCGCGCCTTGATCACCGACCGGGTGTTGGCCAGCATAAGCGAGCGGTTGTTGCCGACGAACTCGATGCCCTCGAAGTGGAGCTGGTCCACAGTCAATTGGCCGTCCGACAGGTAGATCGCGCCGTCGCGAGACAGGCCGTCCGCGCTCACCACCGCGCCATAGCGCATGTGCTCGACGTTGAGGCAGCCGACCGACAGCCGCATCTGGCCAAGGACGATCGGCACGTTCATGTCGGTCCGCTGCCCCAGGCCCTGCCCACGCACCTTCAGCGCGCCGATGAAGCTGGCCGTCGAGCCCCCGCCGCGCGACCGAAGATCGACGCCGCGATAGGTCGCATAGTTGACGTCGATCGAGCCGAACGTCGTGTCGAACATCTGGTTGGCTGTGCCGTCCGCATTGGCGTCGGCAATGCAGACGCCGTAAGCCGACCGGAACGTGCGGATCTGGTCGATCGTGCAGCGAACCGCGTCCCAAAGCTCAAACGCAATAGCGCCGCCGGTGCCGTCGCGCACGATCGACGCGCCTGTGTTGCCCTGGACCTGGTCGTGCCATAGGTTCAGCGTGCCCGTAATCGACGACAGGTCGCCGCCGAACTGTACGATCTGGACGTCGTTGGAGAACTGGCGGATGCGGGCGTTGCTGCCACAGTAGATCATCGTGCCAGCGCCGCGCAGGTCGAGCGGCCCGCCGCCGATCTCGTATTGCCCGTCGAGCAGCAGCCCGAGGCCCAGGCCGCGCGCCTCGACGTGCGCCTCCATGATCTTCTCGCGATTTTTGGTGCGCTGTGCATTGCTAACGTCCGAGCCCGACACTGCGCCGAAGGGCTTGGCCGAGAGCGACGGCGCCCCAGCTGCACGGCGACGGGCCAGCGTGTCGGCGCCACTGTTCGGGTAGGCCATTATGCCGCGCTCCCCATGATGTAGTTCGCGCCCGCGGGCAGCTCGTACCAATTCTCGGTCCCCGCCAGCAACTTCATCGGCGACGTCGCCGGATCGAGCGCGACGGCCGAGGGCCGCACGTCGAACCAGACGTCCTCATCGGTCAGCACGCGGATCTCGCACGGGCCGACGATCACCGCGCTGGCGACGCCCAGGGCGAGGCGCTGGCCGGCGGGCGGCACCGCCATCACCGGCACCGCCGCCTTGGCGATACCGGCCCGCGCGAGTGCGTGCGCGTGGATCGTGTAGTTGATCATTCGGGTTCTCCGATGCTTTCGGTGCCGGCGATCGGCCGCACCGCGATGAAGAATTCGTCGGCCTGGCCGACCGCAAAGCCGAGGCGCGCCAGCTCGCCCTCGGGCTCGGCCTGGATGCCCTTCAGGATCTCCGCACGGTCGAGTTCGAGCTTGGTGCGCAGATAGGCCGAGGCGCGGCCGAACTGCTCGGCGACCGCGTCGATCGCCGCCTTCACGGTCAGCCCCTTGCGCAGCACGACCGCCGGCGGCGACAGGCGCTCGCCGATCTGGGCGCCGGCAAGCTCGATCGATCGGCGATCGCCGGCGACGTCCGCCCTCGCGGTTGGCCACCAGCTGCGGAGCTGGTCGAAGATGGCGCGGGCCTCCTCCTGGAGCGGCGCGAGCTTCAGATCGAGCTCCTCTTTGATCCCGGCGATCATCGCCTCGCCGATCGCGTCCAGGTGCTCAATCTCGTGATTGACCGCGACATAACGCGCCGCCAGCTCGGTCGCCTCGGCTAGCGTCGCCGGTGCCTGGCGCGCGGGCGCTTTCCGCCGCGCCGCCATCAGAAGCCCACCGCGAAGATGCCGACGCCGCTGGCGCTCGGGACGCCGCTGTCGTCGCGATTGACGAGCACCGTCGCCCCGTTCGGTGCCCAGCTGACGATCTGGGCAAAGATGTCGACCTGCACATTGGCCGATGCGTTGAGGATGAACGGGACCGCCATGAAGCACGCGGCGGGGAACTCGATCGGAAAGGCGATAAAGACCGGCCCCTCATTGTAGCTGCCGACAAGGCTTCGCCATTGGAAGATCGGACCGCCGGGCACGCGGTAATAGCCGTTGGCTACCAGGCCCGCGTCGGCGGCGGCGCGCAGCGCGGCCGGGGTGATGGCGACATTGTCGGCCTCACCTTCGGCGACTTGCGCCGCAGTCGCGGCCGTGACGGTCAAGGTGCGGTTGGCGCTCAAGTCGCCGCCGCCGGTCACGAGCCCACCTCCCACCACCTGGCGCGCGGTCGGGACCGATCCGCCGCCGGTGCCGACCATGCCCGCGACGATCGCCTTGACCGCGTCGGCGACGTCCTCCTTGCGACCCTTGGTTGGCGCGATCTCGGCTTCCTCGAGCAGGAAAAGCAGGTTGTCCTGGACGTCGTTGGGCCAGGCCGCGCCCAGCTTCGTGGCGCGCTGGCCGATCGCCGGGTTGCCTTCGGTGAACCGGCCCTCGATGCTGCCGGGCGTGTCGATCGCGTGCACTAGTCTTCTCCGCTGGTGATCAGGGTTTCGGTGAGGAAGTCGAACCACCACAGCGGGGCAGGCTCGACGATATAGGCGAACAGCACGATGGTATGGGCGGGCTTCGCGCGCTCGATCAGACATTCGAGGTTGAGCGCACCAAAGCCGACCAGGCGCTCCTCGACCGTCGATTCAGTAGTGAGCTCCGAGAAGACGCTGCGGAACTGCTCGCTGTCGAGATAGATGTTGACCCGCCAGACGTGGCGCCAGTCGTCGCCGTTCACGTCCTGGTCGACGCGATCGTCGACGTCGAACGATGACAGCTCCTCGATCTCGGCGTCATAGCCCAGGCGCTCGGCGATCGCGGTGAAATAGGGGATGCTCTGGCCGCCCAGCTCGGCGATCTTATTGGCAATCGCGACCTGGCGCTCGCGGATCGTGTCGGGCACGCCGCTGCAAGTGTCCGGCAGCCCGGCGACACGCTCCCAATCGGTCAGCAGCTCGACGGTGGTGCGCGGGTCCGCTTCCTCGACCAGCGCGGCGGCACGACCGTCGATCCGCGCGAACTCTTCGGCCACGCCGAGGAGCAACCCGCCCAGCGTCGTGTCGGGCTCGCGCGGCCAGGCGCGGCCGAGCGGCAGCAGCTGGGCGAGCTGGTCGCGATAGGCGGCGGCGTCCATCATTGCCACAGCACCTCGTCCAGCATCGGAAAGAAGCCGGGATCGGCGACGATATTGGCGGCCGGCGAATAGAGGACATGGTCGAACTCGCCCGCTGCCTGGCTGATCGCCTCGCGGATCCGCGACAGGTAAAGCGTGCCGCCCGGCTGGGCCTCGCGGAAGAACAGGTCGGCCAGCTCGGCGACGATCGCGGCGCGCACCTCCGGCTCGTCCGGGGTCAGACCGATCAACAGCGTTACCGGCAGCGGCGTCGGGGCGAACATACCCGGTCGTCGGCAATCGCGCTGGTCGCGGCGCGCTGGCAGGTCGGGCAGTCGACGATCTGGAACTGGCTGCAGATGATCGAGGGCGTCGCGCCCGCCGACCGGCTGCCGTTCCTGGCCCCCAAGCGCGCCGGCGGCGGTGCCGAGGCCGAAGTCCATCCGCAGGTGTGGCAGGTGTTCCTGTCCGACTATCTGCGCCCGGAAAAGCCGGCGCTGACCGCGTGCTACCGGCGCGCGTGCGAGGTCGCCCAGTCGATGGGCGTGGCCGGTCGCCAGCGCGATAGGGCGGCTTGATCTTGCCGTAGGTGCAGCCTTTGGTGAAAAGCCAACTGCCGTCCTTGTCCACGCCGGAAAGGCGGGTGCCATTGACCATATCTGGCCGAATGATTCGGCGCGTCTGCGTCTTGCGGCCGGCGAGCAGCGCAAGGACCATCGGCGCGGAGAAGATGATCGGGCGGTCTGTCATGCGTTCAGCTCGTCGGCCCAGCCATCGTCCAACACGGCGTCAACCAGGTCGCTGTCGGCGACGGTTTCGACGATCATGATGGCGAGGCGGTGGACGCTCACCCGGCGGCGAGAAGCCGCGCTGCGGAGCCGCTGCTGGACGTCGAGTGGCAGAACGATGCCGTTGCCAGTGCCGGCAAACCGTTCCGAGCGACCGCGCGCGAGGTCACGCCGCTTGCGACCGGCGCTGATCGCGAGCGCGCTCACCGTCTTTGGCTCAATGCCAATGCGGCGGGCGATCTCGCGATCGGACTGACCGAGATCGCGCAACGCCAGCACTGCATCGGTGCGACTGGGATAGCCCAGACAGGGCTTAGAACTGCTCACGGTCGTGGCTCCTTCGGCGGAATCGTGGCGATCAGCGCGGCGAGGACATCGACCTGCAGCGGGTCGAGGTTGCGCGGGCGGCGCAGGCTCGGCGGTGCCTTGCGCGGCGGGCCATACGTGACGGTCAACCGGATCATCGCTGGAACCACTTCAGGCCGTCGTCGCTATCGTCGACCGGCACGAACCGGGGTGCGGCGTGGCGGCTGTCGCCGGTGAGCGCGGACGCGCGCACCGCGTCGACGATCACTTGCTGATAACGATGGAATTGAAAGCCGCCGCCGGTGCCGATGGCCACTTGATCGGGCGAAGTCCCGCAAAGCCCGGTCGCCTTGCGCTTGGACGCGAGCCGCGCCTCGATCGCCGCCCAGCGATCCTTCGCCATGCGGTCGCGCGCTTCCTCCATGCTGACGCCGTCGGCCATCGCCCGCTCAAAGGTCAGGCGACGCTCGCGCAGCCGCTCGGCTTCGGTCTGGCGCGCCATCACCGGCCTCGCTCGTCGAACGGGTGGGAATATTTGGACGCATCGACCAGGTCGCGCGCCTCGCCGACAAGCTGCTGATAGGCCGCGCGATCGCGCCGGCTGTGCGCCCGGTGGATGCCCTCGCGCAGATGCGCGGGCAGGTCGAACCAATGCGCGCGGCAGAACAACTGGCCCCGCGAAACCTCGCGATGGCAGCTACTGGCCGCGCAGGTGCGCGTGCGCGGCCCCAGCCCGACGCCGCGACCATCGTCCAGCGCCGCCAGCGTAAAGCCCCGCCGCGCCAGCTCGGCCTCCATCGCCTCGCTCGTTACGCCGCGCAGGTCGATGGTGTCAGGCAGCTCGATTGCTCGATGCCGCGCGCGCGTCTTCAACAGTCGCCCGTCGGCCACCAGCGCGTCGACAAGCCCCTTCGCTCCGGGCGTGGACACGCCGATCGCCTCGCCGATCTCGCGCAACGTCGGCGCTTCGCCGAACCGCCCGATATGGTCGCGCACGAACGTCAGCACAGCGGCCTGGCGCGGGCTCATGCGATGCACCACACAATTGCGATGGCGATCACCAGCCAGAGCACTGTGGCGAAGCCGAGACCGATCATGCATCCGGCAGCAAAGTCGAGCTTATCGCGGACCGGCGGGATCGGATTGTGTCCAGACATCATTCGGTCACTCCCTCGATGGAGAAGCCAGCCGGCAGCATCCCGGCAAGTTGAGCCAGCGCGCCCTTTTTCTCGGCGAGCGACATGCGCCCGAAGGTCCCGAGGAAGGTGGTGAGGCGCTTGGTTTCTGGATCGGCGGCGCTCAAATTGTCCCGCGTCAGCGCGATCGCTGCGGCCACCGACTTGACCGGGCCGACGCCCGACGGGTGCGTCCGCCAAACGAGATATTCGACGACTTCGCGCTGTTGCTCCGGCTCCAGCTTGGCGAGCGCGCGCAGCTGGGTCGCATTGGTGGCGACCGGGTGCCGCTCGCGTCGCAGCTGGTCGATCAGTGACGGTGCGATCCGGCGATAGATCAGCAGGTCGTTGCGAACCGTGCGGCTTGTCAGCCCCAGCTGCGCGCCGATTTCTTCCGACCATCCATAGACGTTGGAAATCGTTTCCAACGTCTCCACTGCCTCGGCCTGCAGTGCCTGTTTCCATTTCGACGGGACCGACTTCGAACGATGATCGGCCTTTGCGATCCCGGCCCGCTGGCGGTACAGCAGCGCAAGCTCCGCGATGAATGCGGCGCGGTCGATCGGCTCCAGGTCGCGCCGCCACAAATTCTCGCTGACCTCGCGCATCCGGCGCTCGGCGCGATCGGCGCCGACCACGATCGCCTTCAGATACGCGATGCCCGCCGACCGCGCGCCGACCAGGCGGTGCGCGCCGGTCACGATCGTCCAGTTGGACTGACCCGGCAGCCGGCAGATTTCGACCGGCGTTTGCTGGCCCTGACGCGCCATGATCTGGCCCAGCGCGCGCGCCCAGTCCGCATCGACCGGCCGCAGCCGCTCGCCGAGCTCGATCTGATCGACCCGGACCGACACTAGCGCGTCGATCTCATTCATCTCGGGCTCAGCTGTCATTGCGCGGCCCGCACTTCATCAAGCGCCTTCCAGAAGCGCCCTAAACTGGACTTGCTCGGCGCCCGCCTTTCCCCAAACTCTTCTTTTAACAGCGCTACGGCCCGCGTGATCGTCATCTGACGATGGTGCGCGATGACCGCCTGTCTAACGGGCAAATCATGCCACCAAGAAGGTCTCGACTGCCGACGGCGGCGCCCATCTAAGTGCTCAAGTGCGAGGATGCCTGGCATGTAAGCGACAGCGCGGGCGAAGGGCTCGCCCTGATCCACCTGCGCCTGCAAATTAATCAACTTTTCAATTTGACCGATGCGGCGTTCCAAGTCGGCCCACCGGGTCAATTCGCGGTCGTCACGCATGTCTATTTGACCTCCGCGTTTAGACGGTGCGCAGCGGCATCTACGGCGCTATCAACCGGCGTTATGGATTCGACGTTGCCCAACTCCTCTTGGAGCACCCGCTCGATTGCGACCTGCGTCCGCTTGCTCGGGCGTCCGCGCAGCACCTCGGAAACCGACAGTTTTGAAAGGTTTTCCGCGCGCTCAAAGGCAGCGACGGAACGGTATCGCTTTCGCAGGACCGCCTTCACGTCCTCTTTATGCAATCGCTGCAGGAGCATCCCAATATCCCGATACATATGGACCGATATTACGGGCATATACCAAGATTTAGGTCATAACAAGCCGTGATCGGCGTGGACGCTCAACTGCGCCGGTTTGGCGAACGCCTCCGTGAGGTCCGGGTGCAAAAAGCCTTGAATCAGGCTGATTTCGCGGAGCTTGGCGGTGTAAAGAAGAATAGCCAGGTGTCGTACGAGGGCGGAAAATTAGCCCCGACGGTGGAGTATCTGTATCGGCTTGCAGACCATGATATCGATATCTGCTATCTGGTCACCGGCCAGAGGATTGACGGCGGTGGTGGCGCCGCTGATGCCGTCCTTCTGACCGCGTTCAACAAGCTAAGCCAGCGCGAGCGCGAGGCGATTGTATCAGCCACAACTATCCTGGCGGGGCAGGTGGCGCCCGTCGAGGACATGGCAAGAGGCCAGCTTGTGAGGCCGGTGGTGCATTCTAAGGTCGCGTCGTATCGGGGAGAACATGAATGAGCCGAACTATCCTAGTCGGCCTGATCGGGTTGGTCATCTCGGGATGTGAGGATAAGGCTGAGCAGGACGCTGCCCGTGCTGAAGCTGCGGCAAAGCAGAAAGCGGAACGTCAGCAGGCCGACGCGGCAAAGCTTGAATTCGAACGTCGCGAAGCCGAAAAACGACGGCAGGGGTTCCACTGCCTAAGCAGTTGGGATGGCAGCAATCGTAGTCTAGTCGACCAGGTTAAAGAGGGGCTTCGCGACCCGAACAGCTTTGAGCATGATGAGACCAGGATCGCCCCGGTCACCGCAACCGGAAATCACCCGATCGCCATGAAGTATCGTGCGCGAAACGGTTTTGGAGGCATGAACGTCGAGGAGGTTGTCGGTGCGGTCGATCCGACAGACTGTAGCGCGACAATCATCACGACGATGGATGAATTCGCCGAGCTTCTGGGCAGCCAAGCTGGCCCAGCCACTCCGTGACTTGGGTCCCACTTAGGACTGGTCGCAATCGTCCTTTGGCCGCAGATCAGGCCGATAAACGCCCATAAATCGGGGGTTTCCGCTAAGTGGGACCTTTCGAGCGGCGCTTTTCCGCTAAGGTCCCACTTTCCGCAGCTCGATTGACCGCGCCTCGCCCTCGCCAACCATCGGCTGTGCCCACAAAATTGCCGATTAAGCGGGCCTAAGAGCCTTTTCAGAAGCCGACGAGGTTGAAGGCGGCGACTCCCGCGTATCTTGTCACACGATGTCTAAAGGGCACCCGACTCTTGACACAGCCCCGCCGCCGGCCCGCTGGCAGCATGAGCCCCCAACGGCTCCGTTTTCGGCGCTTATCCCAGTTAATTCCCGGCTGTGTAAGGAAATCCCGCCGACTCCAGCATCATGTGTCAACTAACACCGCCGCCCGCTTGATC
>NZ_LSHX01000034.1 GCF_001555965.1 Sphingomonas sp. CCH21-G11 | reverse complement strand
GGTGATGTCGTCGGCACGCGCGCTGCCGACGATCGCGGATGCGGTCGGCGACCGGCTGACCGTGCTGGTCGACGGCGGGGTGCGGTCGGGCCTTGACGTCGTGCGCATGCTGGCGCTCGGCGCACGCGGCGTCCTGCTCGGCCGGGCCTGGCTCTATGCCTTGGCCGCAAGCGGCGAGGCCGGCGTCACCAAGCTGCTCGGCCTGATCGCCAGCGAGATGCGGGTCGCGATGACGTTGACCGGCGTCAATCGGATTGCCGCAATCAATCGATCGATTCTGGTCTGAGGGTTGCCCGTCGGGCCGTGTCGTCGGCTATGAGCGCCTAACGCCCGCCGACGATCGGGAACCAGTCCGGGCGGCGCGGATCGACGCGAAAGCGCGCATAATAGTCGCCCTTCTCCTCGAACAGACGCGCGTACTTCGCCATCTTTTCCTCGTCGAGTGCGACGCCGAGGCCCGGTCCGGCCGGGACGTCGATCATGCCGTCGCGATATGCGAACTTGCCGCCGGCGATGATGTCGTCCTCCAGATAATGATAATGCGCGTCGCCCGCGACGACCATTTCGGGGATGGTGCTGGCGGTGTGCAGCATCGCCGCCAGCTCGATGCCGAACTCGGTGCCGGAATGCATCGCCACGCCGACGCCGAAGGTCCGGCAGGTATTGCACAGGTCGCGCACGCCCAGCGGCCCTTCCCAATAATGGATGTCGGTCAGGATCAGGTCGGCCGTATCGCGGCGGATCGCCGGGCCGAGATCATCGAAGCGCGCGGGGTACATGTTGGTCGCAATCGGAATGTTCACGCGGCGGCGAACCGCGTTCAGGCCCTCGATCCCCCACGCCGGATCCTCATACCATTCGAGATTGATCCGCTCCAGCCGCCGCCCGATGGCGATTGCGGTCGGTACCGACCAGGTGCCGTTCGGATCGATGCGCAGGTTGAAGGCGTCGCCCATGCGCGCGCGGCACGCCTCCATCGCGGCGGCTTCCTCCTCCGGCGCCATTACCCCTGCCTTGAGCTTGGCGGAACGGATGCCGAGCGTCTCCGCCAGTTCCTCGCAATGATCGGCGATGTCCTGGGGATCGGCGTCGTCGCCGCCGCCGGGGCGGTCATAACGCCAGAACAGATAGCCGATGAACGGCAATCGCTGGCGCAGACTGCCGCCGAGCAGGTCGGACACGGATCGCCCGGTCGCCTTGCCCTGGATGTCGAGCAGCGCCATCTCGATCGCCGCATAGATGCGCGCGTTGGGCATGAAATAGGTGTTGCGCAGCGTCCGCTGCTTGATCACGCCGATATGGTAGGGATCATGGCCGATGATCCGCGACGCCAGCCGCTCGAACGCGGCACGCTGGTCGCCGCCGCCGACCTCGCCAAGCCCGGTGATCCCTTCGTCGGTCATGATCTCGATGATCGTGCGGACGAAATAGCCGGGATGGACGCCGGTGTTCGACCGCAACGTGGCGCTGAGCGGAATAGCGACACAACGTGCCCGTGTTCCGGTAATTTTCATACGACAGACTCATCCTGAAAATGTTGCGAGCCGGGTCTGCCGCGTTCGACCCAGGCCTCATATTGCCGCATCGCGGCGTCATCCGGCGGATAAAGGCCGGTGACCGGCCGCCCCGCGCGAAGTTCGACGGCGATGAAATCCTCCACATCCTCCTTGCGAACGGCCAATCGCGCGACCTCCGCCGCCATCGCGCGCGGGATGACGACAATCCCCTCATCATCGCCGACGATGATGTCGCCGGGGCGCACCGACACCCCGCCGCAGGCGATGGCGAGCTGGACATCCTCCGGATGATGGCGGACGACCACGGGCGGCGCGGCTGGGGCCGAGTGGAACGCCGGCATGTCGAGCATTCCGATTTCGGGCGAGTCCCGAAAGCCCCCGTCCGTGACGATGCCGGCGACGCCGCGTACCTGCATGCGCAGCGCAAGCAATGCGCCGCCCGAGGCACCCGCTGCGTCACCGCGCGAGTCGATCACCAGCACCGCCCCCGCGGGGACGGTTTCGGTCGTGACGCGTTGAAGATCCGTGCGGCTATCGCGTTCGAACAGGCTGTCGATGTCTTCACGGCACGGAATCATGCGCAACGTGTAGGCGGGTCCGACCATGCGCACCTTTCCGGGCTGAACCGGCCGAACCCCCTGCATGAACACGTTGCGCAGGCCCTTGTTGAACAGGATCGTCGTCAAGGTCGCGGTGGACGCCAGGCGAAGTTGCTGCGCGATGTCGGCTTCAAGCGCCTGTGATCGCTCGGGCATGAAAGTCTGGACCTTTGTTCAGCAAAGTGACTGGGCAACTGATAGTCAGGCGGCGGACAGCTCGTCAATCAGAAATATATAATCTATAATCGTTGACGCGCCGGCTGTGCGACGGCAAGCTGGCCGCACCGATTCATTCCGCCGATGAACGCAGCAGGGCCATGCGCGACAACCCAAATCCCGACACATCCACGCTGCCGATCGTGCCCACCATGGCCTGGGTCATCCTGGCGCTGACATCGCTCGATTCGATCCTGGGCATGATCGACCGTCAGGCGATCTCTGTCCTGAAGGCAACGCTGCGGCTCGAGTTGGGGATCGGCGACGCGCGGTTCGCGGTGCTGGTCGGCATTTTCCTGACCACTTATGCCATCTTCTATCCGATCTGCGGGCGGCTGGTCGATCGCTTCGGCAGCCGGGCCAGCCTGACCGCATTCATCCTGATCTGGTCGGCGGCGACGGTGATGAGCGGGCTCGCCAATTCCTACCATGAACTGCTGGTCTTTCGGGCCGTACTCGGCGCGGCCGAGGCGGGTCTCGTGCCCGCGACCATCGCGGCACTGGTGGTGTGGTTTCCCCGCGCCCGGGTCGCCACCGCATACTCGCTGCGCGCGGTGCTGGTGGCGCTGGGGCCGATCATGGCACCGCCCGTCATCGCGTGGCTCGCGCTGACCTATGGGTGGCGATACGGCTTCATCGTGCCGGGTTCGGTCGGCATTCTCTTTGCGCTCGCCTGGTACGCCGCCAATCGTAACCCGCCCGATTATGGGGAGAGCGAACCGGCGAAGCAGGCGAGTGACCTGAGCCCGATGCGCGAAGTGCTGGGCAACAAGATGCTGTGGGGACTGATCGCGGCGCGACTGATCAGCGATCCGCTGTGGTTTTTCATCCAATATTGGCAGGCCGGCTATTTCCAGGAAGTGCTGGGATTGACCCTGGGCGAGGTGGGCTGGCTCCTCTGGATCCCACCGCTTGCGGCGGCGCTGCTCGCGTTTCCGGTCGGCCAGGCTTCCGATCGGTGGGTCAAGTCGGGCATGGAGCCGGCACGTGCGCGGGTCCGGGCGATGCAACTGGTCGCTCTGGTCGGGCCACTGTTCGCAATCATTCCGCTGACCACCAATATCTGGGCGGCGATGGCCCTGTTTGCCGTGGTGCAGGCGGCGGCTCTGGTCTGGCTCACGCTCTCCAACATCCTTGCTGCGGCGCTGTTTCCGCGTCGCGCGGTCGGGACGGCGGTCGGCGTCCTGAACGCGGTCGGGACGGTCGGCGCTGCACTGTTCAATTTCGCAGTCGGCCCGGCGGTGGAGACCTACGGCTACACGCCGGTGTTCGTCGTCGGAGCGCTGCTGCACCCGCTGGCAGCGACGATATTGTTCCTTGCCTATCGGCGACGCGGCGCGAGCGGAGCCTCTCCAGCGCCCACTCGCGCCTCGGCAACCTGAAGCAAGCCAACGCGACAGCCGACGCATGGTGTTCAAGAAACCAATTTCTCAGGAAGTTCGGATGCGACTTTATCCACTCACGCTTCTCGCGCTGCCGCTGATTCTCCCGGCAGCCGAAGCTCAGACACCGGCGAGCCGCACAATATCGGCGCGCGAACGGCCGCCCGTGCACGTCCGCGTCGACCAGCAAATGGCGACAGGTCTCCGCGCCGGATTCAAGGGCGACCTGTCGCTTAACCCCTACTGGTTGATCGACCGCGACGGCGTTCCACATATCCTCGAACAGGATGGCGTTGCCCGGATCATTGCGACGCTCGCGCCAGCGGCCATGCGGTCTTCAGGGCACAGCCCGACGATCCGGATCGGCGGGATCGGCAGCGAACTGACCTTCTGGACCAGCACGGGCGAACCCAATCCCGATTGGTCGCAGGGGCGGCTGACCCCGCGTAGCATGGCGGCTCTTGCGACGCTCGTCAGGCGCACCGGTTACCGGGTCATCCTGACCGTCAATCTGGGCCAGTACCGCCGTGGCAACCAAAGTCCCGAGCGCGCCGCAGACATGGTCCACCATGCCAAGCTGGCACTCGGCGAAAGCCTGGCCGCGGTCGCAATTGGCAATGAGCCGTCGCTCGAGCCCTTCACCTACGACCGCAATCATGACCGCTCCTACCAGCCAGACGAGATTGACCTGTACTGGCAGGACTGGAACCTGTTTCGCTCGGCGATCCTGGAGCGGGTGCCCGGAATGCGCTTTTATGGCCCGTCCGATTTCGCCATCGACGACCACAACAATATAAAACCCACGATCTACGAAGGCTTTGTCGAGCGGCAGGCAGCGCTGCGCGATGCAACGGGCGTCGCTTCAGTCGATACACTCACCTACCATCACTACACCGCCACTGCCTGCGAGAACGCGGAACAGGCGACGATCCCGCTCCTCCTTTCTTCCGTTCAGCGCGAGCGCACCCGACGCGTGGCGCGCAGGCTGCACACCGATGCGGCGAGGCTGGGCGTGCCGGCGGCATTCGATGAGCGCAATTCGGCGTCCTGTGCTGGCAAAGCCGGGGTCAGCGACACGATGGCCTCTGCGCTTTGGGCGCTCGACGCGATCCTGCTCAATGTTCAGGAAGGCATTGTCGGGCAGAATTTTCACGCGATGCTCGGCCGGTGCGGCGATGAGAAGCCGCGATATGGCTGGTACACCCCGTTTTGTGCCGCGACTGACGCCGACGCCGTCGCGGGCAAGCTGATCGCGCAGCCGATCTTCTACGGCATGCTCGCGGCGCGACTGGTGCCGGATGGTCGCTACTTGGCGGTCACCCATTCTGGTCCGGAAACCCTGCGAATCTTCGCGGTTCGTGAAGGGCAGGACGCCGGGGCCAGGCTGTCGATCGTGGTCATCAATGTGGCCGATCCGGCACCCCAGTCTGCCGAGGATATCGTCATCGATCTCGGATCGACCTATATGGCGGCATCGTCCGTGACGCTTCAGGTTGCGGGGAAAGATGGGTTGCGTGCCACCAGCCAAGTCCGGCTGGGCGGCGGCGAGGTCGATGCGAAGGGCCAGCTGAACGGCATGAAGTGGCTCCCGCTTTCACTGTCAGGAAATTCGCTATCGCTGAGCGTCGCGGGGGCTACCGCGCAGGTCATTCGCATCGAGTGAGCAGGCGCGACGTCGCTGCCAGTCGGGTTATCCCCGCCAGGGAGGGATCACCGCGCCCGTCCAGGCCGCACCGACACGCAGTAGCGCACCATCGAGAGGACCTGACGTCAATCCGCCGGGCCCGCGCCGGGTTGTTACGTACAGGTCGCGTAGCACTCCGCCGCCGAAACATGGGCGCGTCGGCCAGGTGACGGGCAAATGCACCGTGTCGGTTAGGATGCCGTTCGCCGCGAAGCGATAAATGCGGCCGGCATCGGTCGCGGCGACCCAGTATCCGCCCTGCGAGTCCATCGCCGCACCGTCGGGCCGCCCCGCCAGACAGTTGAAGTCAGCGAACATATGACGACTGCCGATCGCACCGGTCACGACATTATAGTCGGTGGTCCAGATCCTTTGCACGTCGGGATGGCTGTCAGCCACGTAAAGCGTACGCCCATCCGGCGAGAAGGCGAGACCATTGATCGTCCGGAACCCGTCGAGCAGGCACCGCCAGCCGTCGCTGCTGCAAAAGGCATAAAGCCGGCCGCTCGGCTGGCCCTGGTTCGGTGCAAGTGCCAGCGTCCCGATGATCAGGCGTCCGATCGGATCCGTCGTCGCATCGTTGAAGCGGTGCGTCGCCGCCGAATGGCCCGGCGGCGCGCCCAGGAAGCGCGGCGCTTCGCCCCCTCCGATCTGCCACAGGCCGCGCGTGCCGCCCGCGACCAGGGTATCACCGGGTCCGGCGACGACCGCGCCGACCGGTTCGCCCAGATCCACGCTCTGGGTTCGACCGCTCGCTGCCTCCGTGACGTGGACCAGCCCCCCGGGAATGTCGACCCACGCCACCGCGTTGCGGCCCGGCAGCCACACCGCGCTTTCGCCCAGCATGGCCCGGATATCGCCGTGTGCGGCTACCGCTGGGGAGACACGCCCGGTCAGAACGTCGCCGAAAAGCCAAAGAAGAAGCGTCGGTCATCGATCAGCAACGAGTTCAGCCGCGAGGACACGCCGTCGAAGCGGCGTTCGGGGCGCCGCAACAGGTTCTGGCCGTCGACGGTCAGCTTGATCGTGTCGGTCAGATTATAGGAGAGCGTCGCATCGAGCTGAGTCTGGTTGTCGACATAGCGGCTGCCGCCGAGCGACGCGGACTGGATCGCAAGCAGATAGTCGCTTCGGAAAGTGTAGGCGACGCGCCCCTGGACCGCGCCCTTCTCGTAATAGCCGATCAGGCTATAGCTGTGGGTGGACAGGCTGGGCAGCGGCAAGGTGTTGCCTGTCAGCTCGTCCGGTGTCGGAGTCGAGCTGTCCGCATAGGTGTAGTTGGCCTGGACCCCCAGTCCGTCGAACGGCGCGGGCAGGAAAGACAAGGCGTGCTGGTAATTCACCTCAAAGCCGCTGACACTGCCGTCCTCGCCATTTTCAGGCCGTGTGATCTGAAAGACATTGCCGGTGCCGTTGGGGTTGATGAAGCCCGGAATCGTCTCCGATGTCACCACCGACCGGGTGAACGAGCCGACGGTCTTGTGGAACAGCGATACCGCCAACAGGCTCGCATTGGCGAAGTACCATTCGACCGACAGATCCGCTTGCTCTGCCCGATACGGATCGAGCAGCGGATTGCCCCCGGTCCCGGTATTGCTGACGATCGAGACCGCCGATCCGGCGGACAAGTCGCTGAGCGGCGGCGACGCCACCACGCGTGCCGCCGACAGGCGAAGCACAAGCGTGTCGGTCAGGTCGGCGACCAGCGTCGCGCTCGGCAGGAAGTCGGTATAGTCAGTCGAAAAGGTAACCGGCAGGACCTGAGCGCCGGAGACGACGTTGCCGGATGACGATCGGCTGGTCCAGATGTAGCGCGCGCCGACATTGCCGCGCATCGGCACGCCCAGCAGGTCGAACTTCAGATTGGCCTTGGCATAGATGGCATTGGTGGTCAGCGTGACCTGGCTGACGCTGGTCGGCGAGATCGGGGAGGCTTCATAGCCAAGGGACGACCGCGCCGCGGAGGCGTCGACACGACCGGTCAGGTAGCGGCTGGGAAAATCGCCGCTGGACCCGGGAAAAACGCCTCGGTCGAGCAAGCCGGTATAGCTGAGCGCGGGGATTTCACCCGGCGTGACCGATCCATCGCGGTTCGCATCAGCGACCGCCGCGATCTCGGGAAGCGTGATCGCCTGAACCCGCCGTGCCGTGTCGAAGCTGCGGTCTTCGTGCCGATAGCCGAAATCGAAGCTGGCGAGGGGACCCCACGCCGCGTCGTAGGTGAGGTCGAGGCGGCCCGCATAGCCTTCGTTATTGATGATATTGGAGTTTTCCGAGATCGATGCGACGCGGTACTGTTCGGGATCGTTGATGTCGAAGTTCGACGTGAGCGCATAATTGGGCAAGTCGGTGCCCGCTGCGAAGTCATAGGTGACATTTGCCGTCCGGCCGGGACGCGGGGCGATCACGAAGGTGAACGTGCCTGCGTCGATCGGAGATTCGCCGCGGCCATAGGAGCCGTCGGCCACGATCTTCAACCGGTCCTTTTCCCAGATCGCGCGCGAACCGATCTGGAAGACATCCGATTCATCTTCTTCCTCAAACACCAACGGCCGCAGCGTGACGCCGTTGAAGGTACCCGAAACGACGGTGCGGGCATCGTCGATCCGCGCGCCGACATCGTTGCTGTTCAACAGGATTTGCTGGTGGACCGGCCGCCCCTTCGCCTCGAACTTGTTGTATGTTCCCTCGAGGAGCAACTCGAGCTCGTCGGTGGGCTTCGCCTGGAACGAGCCGTTGAAGGTCAGCCGCTCGACGCGGCGGGGAACGCGGATCAACTGCAGGCGGGCCGGGCGGAACAAATTGGCGTCGTTGACCCCGTCCCCCGTGCCGTCAATGTCGCTGACGCGGGTATAGTTCGCCACCTCGAACCGCTGCTGCTCGGTCTCGAGAGCTTGATAGGCAACATTGACGAGCAGCCCGAGCTTGTCGCCGCCGAAGCGGGTTGAGTAGAGTGCCGAGCCCCGGAACCCGAGATTGCGGTTCAGGTCGCCGTATTGACCCTGTGCACGCAGCGCCACGGTACCGTCGGGCAGGTCCAGCGGCCGCTTGGTACGCAAGTCGACGGTGCCGCCGAGTGCTCCCTCGATCTGGTCGGCGGTCGGCGACTTGTACACGTCCACGCCGGCGATGATGTCGGATGCGATCACGTCGAGCCGAGCCGAGCTGCCCGCATTGGCGCCGATGAAGGTTCGGCCGTTGATCAGCGTATTGTTGAGCGAAATGCCCCGGATCGTGAAATCCGCGCCTTCACCCCGAAAGCGCGTGATCTGCAGACCCGGAATCCGGCTGAGGCTGTCAACGACATTCTGGTCGGGCAGCTTGCCGATGTCCTGTGCCGAAATGGAATCAACGATGCCCACCGCATCGCGCTTTGTATCGATTGCCGCCTGAATCGACCTGCGAATGCCGGTGACCACGATATCGTCGTCGACAGTTTGGGCCTCCGCCTGGGGAACGTCGGCCGGACTGGTTTCATCGGCCGGCGTAACCTGCGCTGCCGCCTGACCGGTCAGCATCAGCAACATGAGTAAAGCCGTTCCCGTCGATGCCAGCAACCGTGCCCTAAAGATCATCCTACCCGCTCCCACCATTATATGGAATATATAATGTAGAGTCGTTCAAGGGCTGTCAATCGCCGATCCTGACGGGTCGTTTTCAAGCGGTTCAGCAGCGACAATGGCCTGAAAGCGCCCGATTCATCCGCCAGGACCGATCTAGATTCCCGGGGTCGCCGCAATAAAGCGGCCGCCGACTCGCCCTGTCCCCGCCTGATCGGTGGCATCGTCGGCCAGCTCGAACCGCGCCGCATCGTCCTGCGGGTTATAGCCGACACGGCACCATGCATCACGATCAACGTTTGCGGCGGCATTGGCCGAAAATCCCCACAAGAGGTGATGCCCACCCGCCGGATCGCGAATACAGGCGTCGACGAGCCGGACGCAGTCGGCGGGGCTGAGCCACGTCACACGCTCGCGCGCCGTCATCGGGATGGGCCGACAGGTTCCGATGCGCAGAATGTAGACGTCTCCGCCCCCGCGCGCATGATGCAGGGTCAGCAACGCCTCGGCCGCCAGCTTCGAAACGCCGTACAGGCTATCCGCCGGTGATGGGGTCCGATGATCGAACCGCATGTCGAAGGGTGCATAACCGGCGGCATGCAACGAGCTGGCGAAGATGATCCGTTGGCCAGGCCGCACCGCGCGGCATAGCGTCAAGGTCGCCGCGACATTACGATCGTGAAGCAGGTTCCACTCGGCATCATCGGCGTGACCGGCCAACTGGACGATGGTGTCGACGTCCGCGCATGCTCGCTCCATTGCCGCCGCGTCGGTAATGTCCAACTGAATTTGCGCGACGGAGCGGGCCGCCAGTTCCGCATTCGGCTCGATATCGGCAGCGACAACGACATGACCCCGGCTGACCAATGCAGGCACCAGATTACGGCCAATCCGCCCGGAGGCACCCGTGACCAGAACATGCTTGCCGACCATGACCAACCCTCTTTGATATTCTATTCTATATAATTATATGCTCTTGCTAGCGGGATGTCGGTCCAGAGCAAACACGGAAAGAGAACGATGACGGGTATTAGGGCGGGCAAGATCGATCCGACGACGGCGACGATGTATCTGCGCGTGACCGAGGCACTGCGTGGTGACATCGTGGCGGGCCGGCTGAAGCCGAACGATCGCCTGAAAGTGCCTGAGCTTGCCGTTGCCCTTGGCGTTTCACCGTCACCGATCCGCGAGGCGCTTCAGAAGCTCCAGTCGGAGGGACTCGTCACCCTCAAGCCGAACCATGGCGCGGTTGTGCGCGGGATCGACGCGGAGGAATTCGCGCAATTGCTCAGGCTGCGCGCCGCGATTGAGGGTATGCAGGCCAGCCTGTGCGCGGATCGAGCTTCCGCGGCATTCATCAGCCGCTTACGCACGCAGGTCGAGCGGTTCGGGCAAGCGATCGACATCGGCGATCGCGACGCGCGGCTGAAGGCGAACGCAACCATCCACAAGCTCATCAACGGGATCGACGGCAGCGTGGTCGCGCAGGAAATGTTGACGCGGATCGATGCGATCACAGCGGCGGTGCGACGCGAATGGCCGCTAGGCGCCGACCGGCTCGACGCTGCGCACCGCGAACATGTCGCCCTTGCCGATGCCATCGCCGACCGCGACCGCGAGCGTGCCGCCAAGGTGGCGCGCGATCACGTCCTGGCCACGCTGAACGACATTCTTCAGCATATGAAGGTCGCGGAAAGCTTCGCCTCCGGCTGAAGATTCACAAGCCTGGAAGTGTGCTCAACTGTTTCGGGAGGATCGATCTTGACGGAGGCTGTCCAGCTCACCGGTGCGATGTTCATCGGCGGGGTTTCGCGGTGGAGCGAGACGCGCTTCGCGGCGTGGGATCCCGCGTCGGGCGTGGCGATTGAGGATGTGTCGTTCAGCGTGGCGTCTTTGGCCGACGTCGCCGATGCGTGCGCCGGCGCCGACGCGGCGTTTCTGCCCTATCTCGCGCGATCACTCGAAGACCGCGCGCGGTTCCTGGAGGCGATTGCAGACGCGATCGACGCGCTCGGCGACGGGCTGATCGAGCGCGCCATGCGCGAGACCGGGCTGCCGACCGCGCGATTGGTCGGTGAACGCGCCCGCACCACCGCGCAGCTGCGCCTGTTCGCCGCGACCGTGCGCGACGGCGTCTGGCAGGCGCGCCGCCATGACCCCGCCGATCCGGCGCGCGTGCCGCCGAAGCCCGAACTTCGGCTGCGCAAGATTGCGGTCGGCCCGGTCGCGGTGTTCGGCGCTTCCAACTTCCCGCTCGCCTTCTCGGTCGCAGGTGGCGATACCGCCGCCGCGCTCGCCGCCGGATGCCCGGTGGTGGTCAAGGCGCATCCGGCCCATCCCGGCACGTCGGAGCTGGTGGCCACCGCCGTGCTGCGCGCCGCCGCGATGCTCGGGATGCCCGACGGCGTGTTCTCGTTGCTGGGCGGGCCGTCGCACGATATCGGCACCGCGCTGGTGGCCGATCCGCGCATCCGCGCGGTCGGCTTTACCGGCTCGCGCAGCGGCGGCATCGCGCTGATGAAGGTCGCCGCCGCGCGCCCGGTGCCGATCCCGGTCTATGCCGAGATGTCGAGCATCAACCCGGTGGTGCTGATGCCCGCAGCACTCGCCGCGCGCGGCGACGCCATTGCCGACGGGTTCGTCGCGTCGCTGACGATGGGGGCGGGGCAGTTCTGTACCAACCCCGGCCTGGTGCTGGCGATCGAGGGTCCGGCGCTCGACCGGTTCCTGGCGCGCGCGGCCGCAACGCTCGCCAATGCCCCGGCGCAGACGATGCTGACCGCCGGCATCCACCAGGCCTATCAGGCGGGGCGCTCCCGACTGGCCGCGCATCCCGATGTGCGGCTCGCCGGCGAAGGCCTGGCCGAGACCGGCCCGACCCAGGGCCGCGCGGCGCTGTTCGAGCTCGCTGCCGGCGCCTTCATCGCCGACCCCCGACTGGCGCACGAGGTGTTCGGCGCGACCGCGCTGGTAATCCGCTGCCGCGACCTCGCCGAACTCGGGCACGTGATCGCCAACCTCGAAGGCCAGCTCACCGCCACGCTCCACGCCGACGACGCCGATCACGCCGACGCGATCCCCCTCATCGCCCGGCTCGAGCACCGGGTCGGCCGCATCCTCGTCAACGGCTGGCCGACCGGGGTCGAGGTCTCGCCCGCCATGGTCCATGGCGGACCGTTCCCCGCCACCTCCGACGGCCGCTCCACCTCCGTCGGCACCCTCGCCATCGACCGCTTCCTCCGCCCCGTCTGCTACCAGTCAGTCCCCGATGCGCTCTACCAGAGACTCGGGTGACAACGTGCCGGTAAAGCTCTCATATGACAGCGGATACTAGGAGCTCGGACGTTTCGGGAAGGGGGCGGTGGAGCGGGTAACGGGAATCGAACCCGTATATTCAGCTTGGAAGGCTGCTGCACTACCATTGTGCTATACCCGCGCACGCGGCAGGCGAGCGCCTTAGCCGAAATCGCGCGCGGCGGGCAAGCCGACTTTAGCGGGCGGCGGTAGCCGGTCGTATCGACTGGCGGGTATAAGCCTTCAGCACCTGGCCCTGGTAAAACACAGCCGATCGGCCCGTGACGAACAGACTGACGATCGCCGCGCCGACCGGATTGCCGAACCGGCCACCATTGTCGACGGTCCCTCGCTCATAATAGGTGCCGGACACCGGGAGGGTGCCCCCGGGGAGGTCGATGCTGCGCAGTTCGATGAGCAGCCGGCCGGGCTGGCCGGGAATGCTTCGACGGGTCACGCCCATTACGCGGCCGGTCGCCTGTGTGCCGGCGGGGATCACCACTTGGCCGTTCAGCTGCACATCGTCGGTAACGGTCAGCCCAAAAATATCGCCTTCCTCGGCATCCTTGCTCGACAAAGTTACGTTCAGTCGCAGCGACACTTCCGTGTTGACGGGCAGGCCGCCACGCCGATCATCGTGGGTGGCGATGCCATAGGGAACGGGCGGGCCGAATACCGACCGAGAACCACCAGCTCCCTCGGCCGCTGCGGCCCGCGGTTCCGGCGTGGCCGCAATCAGTGCCAAGCCGCCCAACATCACGAATCCCGCTCGCATCATCCATGCTCCACGCCAAGCATCAAACGCGCGCAGAATAGGCGATGTTCGCGGCAAGCGTGAGGGGCGGGAGGCGACGAAAACGCTGCGCCGCCGGCGGCAAACTCGGCCGCCTATCCCGAGATAAAGGCCAGCAGGTCCGCGTTCACGATGTCCGGGTGCGTGGTGCACATGCCGTGCGGCAGGCCCGCATAGGTCTTGAGCGTCCCATGGCGCAGCAGCGCGACGGCAAGCGGTGCTGAGTCCGCGTAGGGGACGATCTGGTCGTCGTCGCCGTGCATCACGAGCGTCGGCACGTCGATCTGCTTCAGGTCTTCGGTGAAGTCGGTCTCGCTGAACGCCTTGATGCAGTCGTAATGTGCCTTGGCACCGCCCATCATGCCCTGCCGCCACCAATTCTGGATGACGCCCGGGTCCACCTTGGCGCCCGGCCGGTTGAAGCCGTAAAACGGCCCTGAGGGAATATCGAGGAAGAACTGCGCGCGATTGGCGACGAGCGCCTGTCGGAAGCCGTCGAATATCTCGATCGGGAGACCGCCCGGATTCCGGTCCGACTTGACCATGATCGGTGGCACCGCGCCGATCAGCACCGCCTTTGCGACGCGTCCAGGCTTTGCGCGCGCGACGTAACGCGCGACCTCGCCGCCGCCGGTCGAATGGCCGATATGGATAGCGCCGCGAAGGTCCAGTGCATCGGTCAGCGCCGCGACGTCGGCGGCGTAGCTATCCATTTCGTTACCGCTGTCGGTCTGGGTCGAGCGGCCATGGCCGCGGCGATCGTGCGCAATGACCCGGAAGCCCTTGAGCAGGAAGAACATCATCTGATTGTCCCAGTCGTCCGCGCTGAGCGGCCAGCCGTGATGAAAGACGATGGGGGTCGCGTCCTTCGCGCCCCAGTCCTTGTAGAATAGCCGGGTGCCATCGCTGGTCGTCACGAAAGTCATGCGCTCGGTTCCTTTTCATGCGGGGGCAGGGAAGGCGATGCGGCTCATATCCTGTCGCGCAGGCGGATTGACGATGCCGGCGCACGGAGCTTCGGGTCGAGCCAAGATACCGGCGCGCAAAATCGGCCGCGCGCATATGGAAGATAGCACGCGGGTGCCGGTCGCTCCATCCGGTTCATGTCGGCAGGTGGAGACAGGCCGTCCGACGGTCGGGACCGGCAGCGATCCGAAAGGGCGTTGCCGCCGGTGGTGGACAGGGCTGGATTCGAACCAGCGTACGCTCACGCGGGCAGATTTACAGTCTGCTGCCTTTAACCACTCGGCCACCTGTCCATTGGGCCGCCTTGTCAAGCGAGCGGGTGCCAATGCCGAAGCGGGCACCCCCTGTCAACGCCTTGCACGCCGCCGGCACCGACCCTAGCGTCGCGCGCGATCATCCTCGGCACGAAAGGACCCTGTTTCCATGGCAAGGCGCGGCCATCGCCCCTCGCAACCTCATTCGGGCCGCCCCCGCTTCTGGGGCCGCCACGCCGTACTGGCGGCGCTGGCCAATCCGGAGCGGACGGTGCGCAAATTGTGGGGCACGCGCGAAGCCTTGGCGGCGCTCGATCTGCCGCCGGTGCTGCAGATCACCTATGCCGACGTGGCCGACCTCGCCCGGCTGGTGCCGGGCGACGCCCCCCACCAGGGCCTGGTGGCGGAGGTCGAGCCGCTGGAGGACATGTGGCTCGGCGACCTGCTGGAGCAGGGGGTGAACGACACGCGGCCGATCCTGATGCTCGACCAGGTGACCGATCCGCACAATGTCGGCGCGATCCTGCGTTCGGCGGCCGCGTTCGACGCACTGGGCATCGTCACCCAGGACCGGCACTCGCCACCCGAATCGGGCACGGTCGCGCGGTCGGCATCGGGCGCACTGGAGGTCGTGCCGTGGGTGCGCGTCGTCAACCTCGCCCGCGCGCTCGACGAGATTGCGGAGGCCGGCTATTGGCGGATCGGGCTGACGGGCGCGGTCGACACGACGCTCGCCCAGGCGCTGGGGCCGGGCAAGGTCTGCCTGGTGCTGGGCGCGGAGGGCGAAGGGATGCGCCACAACACCCAGGCGCATTGCGATACGCTCGCCCGGCTGCCGATCGGGCCGAAGGTCGAGAGCCTCAACGTGTCGAATGCCGCCGCGATCGCGCTCTATGCGGTGGCGGCGCGCAGCTGAGCCCGGTGCGCGCGACGGTTCCCGCCCGCCGCATTCCACGCTAAGGGCGCGCGCATGACCAATCACAGCCCCGATCCGGCGATGCTCGCCAAGGCCGAAACGCTGACCGAGGCGCTGCCCTATATGCAGCGTTATGCCGGCGCGACCTTTGTCGTGAAATATGGCGGCCACGCGATGGGCGATGCCGAGCTGGCACGCGATTTCGCCGAGGACGTCGTGCTGATGAAGGCGGTGGGCATCAACCCGGTCGTCGTCCATGGCGGCGGCCCGCAGATCGGTGCGATGCTGAAGCAACTGGGCGTCGAATCGCGCTTCGTCGACGGCTTGCGGGTCACCGATTCCGAGACCGCGCGTGTCGCGGAAATGGTGCTGTCGGGTGCGATCAACAAGGAAATCGTCGCCTGGATCGGCGCGGCGGGCGGCAAGGCGGTCGGCATTTCCGGCAAGGACGGCGGTTTCGTGCGGGCGGCGAAGGTGACGCGCACGACGCGGGACCCGGACAGCAATATCGAAAGCGTCGTCGATCTGGGCTTTGTCGGCGAACCCGAATCGATCGACCGTACGGTGATCGACACGCTGACCGCGGCGGGCATGATTCCGGTGATCGCGCCGATCGGCATCGGCGCCGATGGGCAGACCTATAACATCAACGCCGACACGATGGCGGGCGCGATCGCCGCCGCGCTGGGGGCCGAGCGGCTGTTCCTGCTGACCGATGTCGCCGGCGTGCTCGACAAATCGGGCGAGCTGCTGACCGACCTCGATCCGGACGGCGTCGCCGCGCTGCGCGCCGACGGGACGATCACCGGGGGCATGATCCCCAAGCTCGAAACCTGTGTCACCGCTGTCGCGGGCGGGGTGGACGCCGCAGTCATCCTGGACGGGCGGGTCCCGCACATCATGCTGCTGGAGGTCTTCACCCGGCGCGGGGCGGGCACGCTGGTGCGGCGATAGGTAAATCCACGCGCGACGGCGGCAGCGCGCGGCGCGGTCCGGCCGGGCTTGTTTCGGGTCGAGCCTTTCCTGTATCGCGGTCCTAACACAGTCGCTGGAGACCGGGCTTGACCACCTTCCTACTGATCCTGTTCGACATCATTCAGGTGCTGCTCAACGTCGTGTGGTGGATCATCATCATCCAGGCGATCCTGTCGATCCTGATCGCGTTCAACGTCATCAACACCTATAATGATTTCGTCGCGGGGCTGTGGCGCGGGCTCAACACGCTGACCGAGCCCGTCTATCGCCCGATCCGCCGGATCCTGCCCGATCTGGGCCCGCTCGACCTGTCGCCTTTCGTCGTGCTGATCGCGATCTCGATCATCGGCGACATCATCATCCCGCGCATCGCGGCGGCGCTGATGACCGGCGTCGCCTGAACGCGGGTGGCGTGCGGCCGCACCAGCGGCTAAGGGGCGTCGCCATGACCGCCGCTCTCATTGATGGCAAGGCGTTTGCGCAGGGCCTGCGCGACCGGATTGCTGCGCATGTCCCCGCCTTTTCGGCGGCGTCGGGCGGGCGCGTGCCGGGGCTGGCGGTGGTGCTGGTCGGCGAGGATCCCGCGTCCGGCGTTTATGTCCGTGCCAAGGGCAAGGCGACGCTCGCCGCAGGCATGGCGAGCTTTGAGCACCGGCTGACCGCGGACATCGCCGAGGCCGATCTGGTCGCGTTGATCACCCGGCTCAACGCCGACCCAGCAGTCGACGGCATCCTCGTCCAGCTGCCCCTGCCGGCGCATATCGATGCGCAGGCGGTGCTGCTCGCGATCGACCCGGCCAAGGATGTCGACGGCTTTCACCCGGTCAATGCCGGGCGGCTGGCAACGGGCATGCCCGGCTTCGTGCCGTGCACGCCACAGGGCTGCCTGATGCTGCTGCAGGACCGGCTTGGCAGCCTGGCGGGGCTGGATGCGATCGTGATCGGCCGATCGACGATCGTCGGCCGTCCGATGGCCGCGTTGCTGACCGCGGCCGATGCGACGGTCACGCTCGCGCATTCGCGCACCCGCAACCTTGCCCATCACGTCGCCCAGGCCGACATCGTGGTTGCGGCGGTCGGCCGCGCGCATTTCGTGCGTGGCGAGTGGATCAAGCCCGGCGCGACGGTGATCGACGTCGGCATCAATCGCGTCGACGGGCGGCTGACGGGCGATGTCGATTTCGACGGGGCGGCATCGGTCGCAGCCGCGATCACGCCGGTGCCGGGCGGCGTCGGCCCGATGACGATCGCGTGCCTGCTGCGCAACACGTTGATCGCGGCGCACCGGCTGGCGGGAGTCGCGCTCGACCTGGCCGCCGTCGACGTCGGCGCGGCCTGAGCGCGGGCGGGGGCATCGGGCGATGACCGAATTGTTCGTATCGGCGTTCATCACGCTGTTCGTGATCATCGATCCCCCGGGATGCGCGCCGATCTATGCCGGGCTGACCACGGGGGCGGGCGCGGCGCAGCGCCGGTCGATGGCGGTGCGTGCGGTCGGCATCGCCGCGCTCATCCTGGTCGTCTTTGCCCTGTTCGGCGAGGATCTGCTGCGCGTGCTGGGCATCAGCCTCGACAGCTTCCGCATCGCGGGCGGCATCATGCTGTTCCTGATCGCGCTCGAAATGGTGTTCGAAAAGCGCACCCAGCGGCGCGAGGATCGTGCGCAGAAGATCATGGACACCCCCGAGATCGAGGATGTTTCGGTCTTTCCCATGGCGATGCCGATGATCGCGGGTCCGGGGTCGATCGCATCGATCATGCTGCTGATGAGCCGCTCCAACGGCACCGCGGAATCGTTGGTCGTCCTTGCCGCGCTGGCGCTCAACCTGCTGCTCACCCTGCTCGCGCTGATTGCCGCGGCGCCGATCATGCGGGTGCTTGGCGCGAAGATCGAAGCGGTCATCACCCGCCTCCTCGGCGTCCTGCTCGCCGCGCTCGCGATCCAGTTCGTGATCGACGGGGTGCGTGAGAGCTTCGTGTAGGTTGACTTTGCCTGAAACGCGGAATCTCGCGAAAAACCTAGCTGAATTGCTGTTATAGTACACTATGGCGCAATAGAAAGTTGCGGATTAAGAGTATTTGTTGAAACGGCGTGACGATTTTCGTGCCAATTTTACAACAGTATTAAAAAAGCGGGATCCAGGGTGATGGAAGCGCTTTACAGAAAACTGTCACAAAGTGAGGTTGCCCCCCAATAAATAAGGGCATCGGACGATGGGAGCCGGTGCCGAAACCATGGGGACAAGTGAATGCGTAACGTCAATCGAGCTGCGAGTGTCAGGCTTCGCGGTGGTACGGCGCTGAGGGCGCTGGCGCTGCTGGGTGTTTCGGTGGGTGGCCTGGCGGCCAGCGCAATTCCTGCCGCGGCGCAGGATTTCACCAACGTCACGGCGACCGGCCGCGTGACCGACCAGTCGGGCAAGCCGATCCCGGGCGCGACCGTGACGGTCACCTCGGACGCTCAGGGCTTTTCGCGTACGGTGACCACGGATTCGGGCGGCACCTACCGCGTGCCCCAGATTCCGCAGGGCGACTATACGTTCGAAATCAGCGCCGATGGATATTCGCCCTATCGTGAAGAGGGCATCGGCCTGACCCAGTCGACCGCAGGTAACGCATTCCAGCTGGCGGCAGCGGGCACCGAGACGGCGAGCCCGTCGAGCGGCGAGATCATCGTCACCGGCCGCCGCGTCCAGGTGTCCGATTTCGACCGCACCACGACCGGCGCCGTGATCCAGGTCGGCGAGCTGGCGACGCGCGTTCCCGTCGCGCGTGACCTCACTTCGATCATCCTGCTCGCGCCGGGCACCAGCCAGGGCGACAGCGCGTTCGGCAACCTGGCGTCGGTTTCGGGCTCGTCGGTTTCGGAAAATGCGTTCTTCGTCAATGGCCTGAACATCACCGAATTCCGCGAGGGCCTGGGTTCGGTCGGCGTTCCGTTCGATTTCTACAACACCGTCGAAGTCAAGAACGGCGGCATTCCCGCTGAATTCGGTCGTTTCACCGGTGGCTTCATCAACGCGGTCACCAAGTCGGGCGGCAACGAGTTTCATGGCGGCGTCCTGTTCAACTGGCAGCCTGAGGGCCTGTATTCGGAATCGCCCGATACCGTCATCGCGCTGAACTCGACCGACAAGCGCGAGCTCAGGACCGCGACGTTCCAGCTTTCGGGCCCGATCATCAAGGACCGCCTGTTCTTCTACGCATTGTACCAGACCAACGACCGGCAGCAGTCGGACGATGTCCTGGGCGTGAACACGGCGGGCCCGGATCCGTTCTCGACCGGCATCCGTCGCGAGATTTTCAAGACGCGCTCGCCCTTCTGGGGCGGCAAGCTCGACGCGATCATCACCGACGGCCACCGCCTGGAATTCACCTATTTCGATTCGACGCAGGTCCAGACGGTCGACAGCTACGCCCTGTCCTATGACAGCCGTAACGGCGGCGAGCCCGTGCTCGGTCGGTATCAGAATACCACGCGTAACGTGCTCGGCGGTGAGAACTATGTTGGCCGCTATACCGGCCAGTTCACCGACTGGCTGACGATCTCTGGCGCGTACGGCAAGAACAAGAATGCGGAAATCGCCGGTTCGGCCGACGACGACTATCCGACGATCATCGATACTTCGGGCGCCTTCAACCCCGTGCTCGCCGGCAACCCGTTGAACGTGATCAATGACAATTCGGATGAGCGCGAATTCTATCGCGGTGACATCGACCTGTTCTTCACGCTGTTCGGCCAGCATCACATCAAGGGCGGGTACGACAAGGAAAAGCTGACGACCAATGCGGTCAGCCGCTACACCGGCGGCGTCGCGTGGACGTACAACTTCTCGGGCGTGAACGGCGACGTCTATGCGCCGCCGAACACGCTGTACGTCGCCGGCCGTACCTTCGTGAACGGCGGGACGTTCACGTCGAACAACGAAGCGTTTTACATCCAGGATTCGTGGTCGCTGTTCAACAACCGCCTGACGCTCAACCTGGGCGTCCGCAACGACCGGTTCTCGAACGACAACGTGAACGGCGAAACCTATTACGAATCGGGTAACGCCTGGGCGCCGCGCCTGAGTGCCGCGTTCGACGCGTTCGGTGACGGGCGCACGAAGGTCGTCGGCTCGTTCGGTCGCTACTATCTGCCGATCGTCGCCAACACGAACATCCGTCTCGCCGGCGCCGAGCTCGATTATACCCGCTACTTCCGGGTTGCGGGCGTGAACCCGGACAACACGCCGATCCTTGGTGCGCCGCTGCTCGGCTTTGCCGATGCGACGAACTGCCCCGACACCGGCGTGGCGAACTGCGACATCGTGTCGGACGGTGTCGCGACGCCGACCGAGGCGACCGTGGCGAAGAACCTGAAGCCCCAGTCGGTCGACGAATACATCCTGAGCGTCGAGCAGAAGATCGGCGAACGCTGGACGGTTGGCCTGATCGGTCAGTACCGCAGCCTCAACGAATCGCTCGAAGACGTGGCAATCGACGCAGCGGTGCTCGCATATTGCGACCGCGAAGGCATTTCGGGTTGCGACGACATCTTCACTGGCTTCCACCAGTATGTGCTCGTCAATCCCGGCGCGCCGGCGCGGATCACGCTGTCCGACCCGATCGGTGGCGAAAGCACGCTGCGTACGGTCGACTTCAGTGCCGCCGACCTCGGCTATCCGCGGGCCGAGCGCACGTACAAGGCGGTCATCCTCACGGTCGATCGCGAGTTCGACGGCAAATGGAGCTTCAGCGGCTCGTACACGTGGTCGAAATCGGAAGGTAACATCGAAGGCGGCGTCCGGTCGGATAATGGCCAGACCGACTCCGGTCTGACCACCGCGTTCGACCAGCCCGGCCTCGTCAACGGTGCGTTCGGCTATCTGCCGACCGACCGGCGCCATCGCATCAAGGTGTTCGGCTCTTACGCCCCGTTCGAATGGCTGACGCTGGGCCTTCAGGTCCAGGCCGAATCGCCCCGTCGTTTCGGGTGTATCGGGCGCGTGCCGCGGTCGATCGACGCCTTTGCCGGCGCCTATGGCGCGGCCGGCTTCTACTGCAATGTCGACGCGCAGGGGAATGTGATCACGAACCCGCTGTTCCCCGGCTTTTCGGACGGGGCGACAAGCACGTCGTTGTCGCTGACGCCGCGCGGCAGCCAGCTCAAGTCCGACTGGCTGACCTTCACCAACGTGTCGGCGATCTTCAAGCTGCCGACCGACGCGTTCAGCGCCGCGCTGCGGTTTGACGTGTTCAACCTGTTCAACGAAAACGCAGCGACCGACCTTCGTGAAGTGGGCACGCTGAACAACGGCCGCCCGCGCAACGACTATGGCCGTCCGCTGACGTATCAGCAGCCCCGCTTCGTGCGGATGCAGCTGTCGTTCGACTTCTAAGGTCGGGCAGGCGACAAGATGGGGAGGCTGGGAAACCAGCCTCCCTTTTTTGTTACCATCTTGATAGGCCGGACCGACCATGCCGACGCCAGCCGAATTCGTCGCCGCACTGCGCGAGGGCGATCCGATCCGCGCACTGTCGATCGTAAGATCCTTTCTCGCCAACCGGACTCCGCTTGGCGAACAGTGGCGGCCGATCGCGAAATTCTGCGCCGATGCGGGGGAATGGCAACTGGCGCTTGCGGCCGTTGACCAATGGGTCTCGCTTCGCCCGTCGGAAGCCGCGCGGCGGCTCTATCGCGCCGAACTTCTCGCCCGCGCCGGCCGGATCGAAGCCGCCGCCGAGTCCCTCGCGCCCCTGCTCGCGCATTCGCCCGAACCTGCCTTGCTGCACTTCCTCGGCACATTGGCGATGCAGATGGGAGAGGCGGCGCGCGCGACCGAACTGCTACGCGCGGCGGCGGATCGCTTTCCGGGGTCGGGAACGACCTGGCTCACGCTCGCCAATGTCGGGCGGATGCGTGCGGACGATCCCTATGCCGATGCACTTCTGGCGGCCGAACGCCACTTGGCCGGGGCACCGCCAGGCGAACGCACCGCCTATCTTTATGCGCGCGGCAAGACGCTTGACGATCTTGGCGATCACGATCGTGCCTTCGGTGCCTATCGCGAAGGGGCTGCGCTCGCACGCGCGGAACGTCGCTATGACCGCGCCGCCGACCTTGCAGCCGCGCGGGCCATCATCGCCAATTTCGATCAGCGGTGGATCAGGGATGCGGTGCGTCACGGTGCGCCCGCCTCACGCGCGATCTTCGTCACGGGCCTGCCGCGATCGGGCACCACGCTCGTCGAGCAGATCCTGAACAGCCACAGCCAGGTCGTCGGCGGCGACGAAGTGAACCTGGTCACGACCGCGATGCTTCCGTTCGGCGGCGTAGCCCCCGAACGCCTGTCGGCGCGGCTCCGCTCACATGGTCGCGACGCCTGGTCGGGTTTTGTCGAGCGTTATCATCACCTGATCGCCGAGCGGTTCGGCGCGGCCGGGCGCATCGTGGACAAGAGCCTGAACGTCAGCCGCACCGCCATGCTGATCCGTGTCGCGTTTCCCGATGCGCCGCTGATCTGGATGCAGCGCGACCGGCTGGATACCGCATGGTCAAGCTTCCGCACCCACTTCGCCCAGGGTGTCGGCTGGAGTTTCGACATTGAGGACATGGCGGCGCATTATGCGATTGAGGACATGCTGTTCGCGCACATCCGCGCGCTTTACGGCGACCGGATGATGGCGGCCGACTATGAAACGCTGGTCGCCGATGGTGATGCCGCCATTCCCGCGATCATTGATCATTGCGGTCTGGCGCCCGAGCCGGGGGTTCGTACGTTTCACGAGTCCAAGCGCGCGGTCACGACCTCGAGCGTGATGCAGGTCCGCCGGCCCCTGAACCGTGACGCAATTGGCGCATCGGCACGCTATCCCCAATTCGCTGATGCGTTCGCGGCCGCCTATGCGCGCGAACGCGCTGCGCTGGGGCTGGTGTAGCTCGCCGGCCTTGACCGAGACTATTCGTCCCCGCCGCCTATTCGACACGTCGCGCGCGAAACGTCCGTCCGCTTGAGAAGCGCACCAGATAGCTGCCCAGCGCGGCGCGGCGGATCGTTGCCTCCGACCCGACCTTGGGCGGAAATGGCACCATTTCGGTGGTTTCCCACACTGCGCCTTCCTCCACCACGAAGCGCAGCAAGCCGCCGCGCAGCACGCCTACGGACTTGAGCGGACCGGTCAGCTTGGCGACACCCTCGGCATCGCGCTCGTCGGGTTGCTGGCTGAACAGGCCGATCCGCGGCAGCGAAAAGCCGAACAGCGACCGCTTGGTGCGACGAATTTCCTGCCGATCCGTCACGATCACGTCCTTGCGCTCGACCGATGTGACGAGCGCCGCCGCCGCAGCGTCGAAGCAGCGCAGCCGTTCCGCATCGACCGCAATCGCCTGGCATCGTCGCAAGGACGCCACCGCGCCCGACGCGCTCGGCTCGTCTGCCGCTGCCTGCATCAATATCAACGGAACCAGCAATTCGAACGTCATGGGCTCGGCCTCTCCTGTGTTTTATCACTGTAAAACGGGTCGCGCGGGTGTGGCAACTGCACGCGGCGGCTGTGTCAAATTTGCGACAGATTAGCGGAGATTTTGGGTTCGTGCGGGATGGCCGTTGTCTGCGCAATCATGCTTCGCGTATTGGCGACACCATTGCGGCTTCATTACGGAGCCGCTGGTGCGCGCCGGCAGCCCCGGCGCGGTCAAGGGGAACAAAAATGTCTCTCAATATTCGTAAGCATCTGCTTGCTTCGACCGTGCTTATCGGCCTGACTGCGCTGGCGCCGGTCGCCCATGCGCAGGATGCGACGCCCGCGACGGAAGAAGAATCGCCCGAGTCGGGCGACATCATCGTCACCGGGTCGCTGATCCGCAATCCCAATCTCGAGGCATCGAGCCCGATCAACGTCGTGAGCGAGACCGAGCTTCAGCTGCGCTCGATCACCAGCTCCGAACAAGTGCTTCGGGAGCTTCCGGGCGTCGTTCCTGGAGTTGGTTCGCAAACGAACAACGGCAATGGTGGCTTCGCAACCGTCAACCTTCGCGGTTTGGGCGCACAGCGCAACCTGGTGCTGCTCGACGGCGACCGCCTCGTCACCGCGAACCAACTCGGCACCGTCGACCCGAACAACATTCCGGTCGCGCTGGTGCAGCGCGCCGAAGTGCTGACGGGCGGCGCGTCGACCACCTACGGCGCAGACGCGGTTTCGGGCGTCGTGAACTTCATCACGCGCAAGGATTTCGCCGGCGTGCTCGCGCAGGCCACGAACCAGATCACCGAACAGGGTGACGGCAATATCTTCACTGCCGACCTGACGATCGGCGCGAATTTCGACGATGGCCGCGGCAATGCGGTGCTGAGCCTGGGCTATCAGGAAGCAGACCCGATCTATCAGGGCGCGCGCGACATCTCGATCTTTGAGATCAACGGCTTGAGCGGGCGCGGTGCCGGTTCATCGGCGACGTCGGTTCCGACGACGGTGACGATTGGCGGTGTCCGCAGCCAGCTCAACCCCGCCGGCACGCTGCTGGTACCGGAATATGCCGGGTTCAATTTCAACCCGTTCAACATTTTCCAGACGCCTTTCAAGCGGTTCAATATCTATGCGGCCGCCAATTATGAAGTTTCCGACACGATCGAGCTCTACACGCGCGCCGCGTTCTCGAAGAACGAGGTCGCGACGATCATCGCGCCGTCGGGTATCTTCGGCGAGGCGCTAACGATCCCGGGCAACAATCCCTACCTGCCGGCTGGCGTGCGCGATCAGCTCTGCACCTCCGCGGGTATTGCCCTTGGCACTGCTTGTAACACCAACGCGGCGATCCCGCTGTCTGCGGTGTTCCGTCGCACGGTCGAGCTCGGGCCGCGCATTTCGGACTATACCACGACCTTCTTTGACTATCGCGCCGGTGCTCGAATCAACATCTCCGACACCACGCGCTTGGATGTCTCGGCATCGTACGGCGAGAGTGATCTTGTTCAGATTCAGTCGGGCTATGTGCTGCGCTCGCGTGTGCAGCAGGCGCTGAACGCGAACAACACCACGACCTGCACCAACACTGCCAATGGCTGTGTGCCGCTGAACCTGTTTGGTGCGCAGGGCAGCATTCTGCCCGAGCAGGCTGCGTTCATCGCGGGTGAGAGCACGATCACGATCAAGAACCAGCTGTCGCAGGTCCGCGCGATCCTGACCGGCGATGTCGGCAGCATTTTCTCGTCGGGAGCGGAACCCGTTTCCTACGCAATTGGCGCAGAGTATCGCGATTACGGCTATGAACGCCTTCCCGACGTCCTGGCGGCAATCCCGGGCGAGCTCGGTGGCGCGGGCGGCGCGGTGCCGCGCTTCGCTGGCAGCTATGACGTCAAGGAAGTGTTCGGCGAAGTTATTGCGCCGATCATCGCTGATACGCCATTCTTCCACTCGCTGACGCTTGAGGCTGGCATCCGCTATTCGTCCTACAATGTGGAAGCGGCGAGCAGCCCCAGCTTCGATTCCGTCACCTGGAAGGCAGGCCTGAGCTGGGAGCCCGTTCAGGACATTAAGCTGCGCGGCAATTATCAGCGGGCGGTTCGCGCGCCGAACATCAATGAGCTGTTCTCGCCGCGAAACATCCTGCTGACCAACCTGGCGATTGATCCGTGTCAGGGCACGCGACCGGTCGGCAACGCCGGCCTCACGGCGGTCTGTCTCGCACAGGGCGCCCCGGCTGCTACGATCGGCCGAATTCCTGCGCCGCCCGCCGGGCAAGCCCAGTCGCAGCAGGGTGGCGATGTCAACATCCAGCCGGAAACCGCCGACACGTTTACCATCGGCGCGGTCATCAGCCCCGGCGCTCTGTTCGAAGGGTTCACGCTGTCGATCGATTACTACAATATCATCGTGAACGATGCGATCACGGCCCCCACGCCCGCCGATGCCATCAACGCATGTTTCGGGGCCACGCCCGCAACCGTGTCGGCGGCTGCCGCTCAGACGGCGGCGTGCACCAACATCCGCCGCAGCCCGGCGGACGGGAGCCTTTCGGGCTCGCCGACCAACACGTTCGGTCTGCCGCTGCTGCTGTCGAACACGGGACGCTTGGCCACCGACGGCATCGACCTGACGGCCAACTACACTCGGACCTTTGGCGATATCGGCCTCAACCTCACCTTCATCGGCAACTGGACCAATAATCTGCGCTTCCGCAGCTTGCCGACGTCGGTGAACCGCCAGTGCGTTGGCTTTTTCAGCGTGAACTGCAGCCCGGACAACGGTCAGATCGCACCGGAGTTCTCGTTCCAGCAGCGCACCACGGTGTCGTTCGGACCGGCTGATGTGTCGCTGCTGTGGCGTTATATTCACCCGGTCGAGTACGAGCCGGGTCTGACGCCGCTGTTCAGCGGCACGATCACGGGTACCACGCCGCTCGTCGGCACCACGGAGAACTTCAACACGATCGGAGCGTATCACTATTTCGATCTGTCGACCCGCTTCCGTATGAACGAGAATTTCGAGTTGATCGGTACGGTAACCAACCTGTTCGATCGTGATCCGCCGCTGACCGGCAGCAATGTCGGCTCCACCGGCGCAAATAGCGGCAACACCTTCCCGGCGACGTATGACGTCATCGGTCGCCGCTTCAGCATCACGGGTCGCCTGACCTTCTAATTACAGGTGACTTCGACCAAAATGGGGGAGCGGCCAATGGCCGCTCCCCTTTTTGTTGGCGGGCGAGACCTTACCCGGCATGGCCGCCGCAACGGTTGCCGCACCGCAAAGCCTGTGATCTAGACACGCAATGACCACCCTTGATCCCCGTTTGACGGCTGCCCTGAACGCCGCCGCGAATGCTCGCCAGGCCGGGAACGCGGCCGAGGAACTGCGCCAGCTCGATGCCGCGCTCGCCATTGCCCCCGATGACCCGAGAGCAGCGAATGCGCGCGGGATGCGGGCGCTTGCCGATGGCGACGCCGAACTGGCGCGCCGGTGCTTTGCCACCGCCACCGCCGCCGATCCGGGCGAACCCGCGCTGTGGATGAACCTGGCCACGGCCAATCGCCAGATCGGCGATGACGACGGTGAGGCTGCGGCGCTGGACCGCGCGCTGTCGATCGACCGGCTTCATTTCATGGCGACGTTGCGCATGGCCGAATTGAACGAGCGGCGCGGGCGGCTGGCCGATGCGGCGCAGGGCTGGAGCGGCGTGGTCCAGATGGCGCTCGCGCTCCCCGAACGCCCGCCGCGGGTTGCGGATGCGCTCGCCCGCGGCCAGGCCTTCCTGGCGGCGCACAATGCCCAGCTCGCCGATCGCCTGGACGCGGAGCTAAGCGCCGAGCTGGCAGCAATGGGGCAAGCGGCCCGCCGATTCAATGCGTGTATCGACCATGTGCTTGGCCGCCGCGCGATCTATACCAACCAGTGCCACGGCATCCATTATCCCTTCCTGCCTGCCGATGAGTTTTTCGATCGCGCCATGTTTCCGTGGCTGGACCAAATCGAGGCGCGCACCGATGCGATCCGGGCCGAGGCGCTGGCGCTGCTGAGCGAGGGCGGCGCGGATATCCGGCCCTATGTCCGGCAGGATGCCGGGACGCCGGAGAACAAATGGTCGGCGCTCGACCATTCGCTCGACTGGAGCGCGTGCTTCCTTTGGGAATATGGCGTCCGCAACGAGGCGGTCTGCGCGCGCTGTCCTGAAACCGCAGCCGCGCTCGACGCGCTGCCGCGCAACCACATCCCGGGCAAGGCGCCATCGGCATTCTTCTCGATCCTCGCGCCCGGCGCGCATATCCCCGCACACACCGGCGTGACCAACACGCGTGCGATCATCCATCTGCCGCTCGTCGTGCCCGCCGGATGCCGTTTCCGGGTCGGCGGCGAAACGCGCGAATGGCGTGAGGGCGAGGCGTTCGCATTCGACGACACGATCGAGCATGAAGCCTGGAATGACAGCGCCGAACGCCGGATCGTCCTGATCTTCGACGTCTGGAACCCGCACCTGACGCCGCAGGAGCAAGCGCTCCTCCAGCGCTTCTATGCGATCTCCGACGCCCGGGGCTAGCAAGGGCTGCGATCAACTTGCCCCGCCCCAGCCCCTCCCCTTCAGGGGACGGGTGAACCAGGCCGATCGAAAACCTCTCTAAGCCACCCGAAGCGTCAGCGCGCCGTCGCCATCTTCGATCGTCACCGTTGACCCGTCCCTGACCTGCCCACGCAGGATCAGGTCGGCGAGCGGGTCCTGCAGGTAACGCTGCACCGCCCGCTTCAACGGCCGCGCGCCATAGACCGGGTCATAGCCGACCCGCCCAAGCCACGCGCGCGCGCCATCGGTCAGGTCGAGCGTCACCTTGCGGTCGGCGAGCAGCCGCTGGACCCGCCCGACCTGAATGTCGACGATCGGCGCCATATGCTCCTCACCCAACCGGTGGAACAGGATGATCTCGTCCAGCCGGTTGAGGAATTCGGGGCGGAAATGCCCGCGAACGATTTCCATCACCTGCGGCTCGACATCGCTGACCGACTGGCCGTCGGCCAGGTTGGTCAGGAGCTGGCTGCCCAGGTTCGAGGTCAGGATGACGATGGTGTTGCTGAAATCGACCGTGCGCCCCTGGCCATCGGTCAGCCGCCCGTCGTCGAGCAGCTGCAGCAGCACGTTGAACACGTCGCCATGCGCCTTCTCGACCTCGTCGAACAGGATGACCTGATAGGGCCGGCGGCGGACCGCTTCGGTCAGCACGCCGCCTTCCTCATAGCCGACATAGCCCGGCGGCGCGCCGATCAGGCGGGCGACCGAGTGCTTTTCCATGAACTCGCTCATGTCGATGCGGACCATCGCATTGGCATCGTCGAACAGGAATTCGGCGAGCGCCTTGGTCAGCTCGGTCTTCCCGACGCCGGTGGGGCCCAGGAACAGGAACGAGCCGAGCGGGCGATTGGGATCCTGTAGCCCGGCGCGACTGCGGCGCACGGCAGTGGCGACCGCGCGCACGGCATCGGCCTGACCGATCACGCGCTTGGCCAGTTGCGCCTCCATGTGGATCAGCTTCTCGCGCTCGCCCTCCAGCATCTTGTCCATCGGAATGCCGGTCCAGCGGCTGACGATCGCGGCGATGTCGTCGGCGGTCACTTCCTCGCGCAGCATCGCGCCGGCGGTCGCGCCCTGCGCCTCCTCCAGCTGGCGGGTCAGCTGGGGGATGACGCCGTAGCTCAGCTCGCCCGCGCGCGCGAGGTCGCCCTGGCGCTGCGCCTGATCGAGTTCGACGCGCGCGGCGTCGAGCTGTTCCTTGAGCCGGGCTTCGGACTGGATCTTGTCCTTTTCGGCGTGCCACCGCTGGGTCAGCCCGGCGGACTGCTCTTCCAGGTTGGCAAGCTCGCCCTCCAGCGTCGCCAGCCGGTCGCGCGACGCCGCGTCGGTTTCGCGCTTCAGCGCCTCGCGCTCGATCTTGAGCTGGATGATGCGCCGGTCGAGCGCCTCGATCTCCTCGGGCTTCGATTCCACCTCCATGCGGATGCGGCTCGCGGCTTCGTCCATCAGGTCGATCGCCTTGTCGGGCAGGAAGCGGTCGGTGATGTAGCGGTTGGACAGCGTCGCCGCCGCGACCAACGCCGCATCGGTGATCCGCACCCCGTGGTGCAGCTCGTATTTTTCCTTCAGGCCGCGCAGGATCGACACCGTGTCCTCGACGGTCGGCTCGCCGACGAATACCGGCTGGAAGCGGCGCTGGAGGGCGGCGTCCTTCTCGACATATTTGCGATATTCATCTAGCGTGGTCGCGCCGATGCAGTGCAGCTCGCCGCGCGCCAATGCGGGCTTGAGCAGATTGCCCGCATCCATCGCACCTTCGGATTTGCCCGCGCCGATCAGCGTGTGCATCTCGTCGATGAATAGGATGATGTCGCCTTCGCCGGCCTTGACTTCGTCGAGCACGCCCTTCAGCCGCTCCTCGAACTCGCCGCGATATTTGGCCCCGGCGATCAGCGAGCCCATGTCGAGCGCCATCAGCGAGCGGTCCTTCAGGCCATCGGGCACGTCGCCATTGACGATGCGCAGCGCCAGCCCCTCGGCGATCGCGGTCTTGCCGACGCCGGGCTCGCCGATCAGGACGGGATTGTTCTTGGTCCGGCGCGCCAGGATCTGGATGGTGCGGCGGATTTCCTCGTCACGGCCGATGACGGGATCGAGCTTGCCGTCGCGTGCGGCTTGCGTGAGGTCGCGCGCGAATTTCTTGAGCGCGTCATAGCGGTCCTCGGCCGATGCGGTGTCGGCGGTGCGGCCCCCACGCAGGCTGTTGATCGCCGTATTGAGCGCGTCGGCCTTCACGCCTGCGGTCGCCAGCGCCTTGCCGGCAGCGGTGGCTGGCGAGAGCACCAGCGCGAGCAGCATCCGTTCGACGGTGACGAAGCTGTCGCCCGCCTTGGCCGCGACCTGCTCGGCTTGGTCGAGCACGCGGACCAGGTCGTTATCGACGCCCGGCGTCGTCTGTGCGCCGGAGCCGGACACGGCGGGAATCTTGGCCAGCGCCGCATCGGTTTCGGTCAACGCGCGCGCCGGATCGCCGCCGGCTGCGCGGATCAGGCCGGACGCCATGCCTTCCGTATCCTCGAGCAGCGCCTTCAGCAGATGTTCGGGCGAAATCCGCTGATGGCTCATTCGGATCGCGACGGTCTGCGCCGATTGCAAAAAACCTTTGGCGCGGTCGGTGAATTTTTCGAGGTTCATGGCCCTGGTTTCCGTTCCTGAGACACCACAGGTAATGTTGTAATTTTACCACACAAGGGGCGCGTGGCTGGACGTGACCCCGTTGTCCGGCTTTGTATAGGCGCGCAAAGGGTGTGACCAACAGATTGCGGTCACTGGGGAGGCGCAAATGCGGTGGATCAGGCGGGCCGTACTGGCATTCGTGGTGCTCGCCGTCGTGGCGGCGATTGGCCTCGCGGTATGGGAGCCGCTGACGGCAAGTCAGCGCGTCGCACCGGTCTCGCGCCGCTACGACGTGAAGATCGCGCGCGATCGCTATGGCGTGCCGCACATCTTCGGCGCGACCGACGCCGATGTCGCGCACGGTATCGGCTATGCCCATGCCGAGGATGATTTCGATACGTTGCAGCAGGTGCTGGCGATGACGCGCGGGCGTCTGGGTGCGATCACCGGGCAGGACGGGGCGAAGACCGATTATGTCCTCCACCTGCTGGGCGCGCGCAGCACCGTCGCGCGTGACTATGACGCGCAGCCCGCCGACGTCCGCGCGCTGCTCGACGGCTATGCGGCGGGTTTGAACCTCTATGCCGCGCGTCATCCGGGCGAAGTGAGGCTGCGCGGGCTCTTCCCTGTCGACGGCGCGGACGTCGCGACGGGCTTCGTGCTGCGATCGCCTTTTTTCTTCGGGCTCGATTCGGTGCTGGGCGCGCTGGTGGGGGGCGAGCCGCTGCCGCGCGAACATGCGCTGCCGGAGGCCCCTGAAGTCACGCCTGCGGGGCCTGCCGAGATCGAGAAAGGCTCCAACGCCTTTGCCGTCGCCCCCAGGCGGTCGGCGGACGGGTTCACCCGGTTGATCTCGAACTCGCACCAGCCGTGGCGCGGCGCGGTCGCCTGGTATGAGCTGCGCGTCCATTCGCGCCAGGGCTGGCACTTTGCCGGCGCGACCTTTCCCGGTGCGCCCTATCCGCTGCTGGGCCACAACCGGACGCTGGGCTGGACCAACACGGTCAACCGCCCCGACCTGATCGATATCTACAAGCTGGTGCTGGACGACAGCGGCAATCGCTATCGCTTTGATGGGCAGTGGCGACCGCTGGAGCGCAAGCGGGTGTGGCTGCGCGTCAAGATCGGGCCGTTCGTGCTGCCGGTGCCGCGTTTGGTCGAGCGCTCGATCCATGGCCCGGTGTTGCGCAACAAGGATGGCGCATTCGCGATCCGCTATGCCGGGGCCGACCAGCTGCGGATGGTCGAGCAATATTATCGCCTCAACAAGGCGCGCGACTTTGCCGAGTGGCAGCGGGTGATGGCGATGCAGGCGGTGCCGGCGACCAATTTCGTCTATGCCGACCGTGCGGGCAATGTCGCGCTGTTCTACAACGCTGCCTTTCCCAACCGAAAGCCCGGTTTCGATTATCGCGGCGTGCTGCCCGGCGACACGTCGCGCGCGCTGGCGGGCGGGACGGTCGCGTGGACGGCGGTACCGCGCAACGTCAACCCGGCGTCGGGCTTCATCATCAATGCCAATCACACGCCCTTCATCGCCGCCGGCCCGGGATCGGAACTCGATCGCGCCGCCTATCCCGACCTGTTGGGCATCGAGGCCGACGTGACCAACCGCGGCACGCGCTCGATCGAACTGCTGGCGGCCGACGCGTCGATCACCCGTGCCGAGCTGGAGGCGATCAAATACGATACGCGCGTCAGCCGGGCGAGCTGGCTGGGGCCGTGGTTCGAACGCGTGATGGCGGTCGATCCGGGCGCTGACCCGCTGATCGCCCGCGCGCGCGCAATCCTGCGGCAATGGGACTGGAATTTCGACGGGGTCGGCGCGGCGGACGCGCTGGCGGTGCTGATCGCGCGCGAGGGCAATCGCTGGCACTATCCGCGCAAGCCGCCCGCCGATGCGCGCCAGGTGTTGCGTGACGCGGCGGTGCACCTCGACACGCATTTCGGCCGGCTCGATCCGCCGCTGGGCGAAGTGCTCCGGCTACGCCAGGGAAATGTCGACCTGCCGCTCGACGGCGGGCCCGACGTGCTGCGCGCGATGGCGCTGTGGGACGTCGCCGATGATGGCCGGCTGGCGGTGCGCCACGGCGACAGCTTCCTGATGTTCACCGAATGGGCGCCAGACGGCAAAGTCAGGTCGGAGTCGATCCAGCCTTTCGGGGCCGCGACCACCCGGCCCGCTTCTCCACATTATGTCGACCAGGCACCGCTGTTCGTGAGCCGCAAGACCAAGCCGGTTTGGTTCGATCCGGCTGAACTCAAGCCCAACATCGTGCGCATCTATCGCCCCTGAGACAGCCGCCCCTGCGGCAAAGATGCAACGTGTGGCGAACTTGGCCAGGATCGTGCCCATTGCCTCTTGTGATGATGTAACATTGCAATTAGACGGCGCGCCAGTCTTCAGGAGTTGTGCATGATCCGTCCCCTTGCCTTGCTCGCTACCACCATGTTCGTCGCGCCCGCCGCGCTCGCGGAGACGCGCGCTGATCCGGTGCCGCCCACACCGGTCGCGGCAACCGCCGATGACGGCGCGTCGCAGTCGTCCAGCGCCCCCGCGGATTCGGTGCATGGCGAACGCGCCACCGACATCATCATCACCGCGCCGTTCGTGCGCGAGCTCGATGTGCTGGCCAACAAGTCGGTGCTGACCGGCGACCGTCTGGTGCAGGACATCCGTCCGACGATCGGCGAGACGTTGACCCGTTTGCCCGGGGTGTCGGCGACGTCATTCGCCCCTGGCGCATCGCGGCCCGTATTGCGCGGTTTCCAGGGGGAACGCGTGCGCGTACTGACCGACGGGCTCGGCTCGCTCGACGTTTCGAACACGTCGACCGATCATGGCGTCACCATCGATCCGCTGACCGCCGAGCGGATCGAGGTGCTGCGGGGTCCCGCCGTGCTGCTGTTCGGCAGCCAGGCGATCGGCGGCGCGGTCAACGTGATCGACCGCCGCATCCCCCGCGCGGTGCCAGTTAAGGGCTTTCACGTCGATGCGCTCGGGACCTACGGCTCGGCGGCGGAAGAACGCAGCATCGGCGGTGCGTTTGATGTGGCCGTGACCCCTAATATCGTCGTTCATGCCGATGGCAGCTATCGCCGCTCGAATGACCTGGAAGTGGGTGGCTTCGTGCTCTCGCCGCAACTGCGCGCCGAGCAGCTTGATCTGGCGGCCGAAGAGCGCGCGGAGGGCGAGCTCGATGCCGCCGACGAGGCCACCGAACTTGCCGGCCTGCGTGGCGCGATTCCGAACAGCGCGACCGAAACCTACACGCTGGGCGGCGGCATCGCACTGATCAACGACCGTGGCAGCCTGGGCTTTTCCGCGGGCTATTACGACACCAACTACGGCGTTCCCGCACGCCCGGGCGCGGAGCACGCCCATGAAGGTGAAGCGGGCGACGAGGGCGAAGGCGGGGAGGAAGAGGGCCCCGTCACCATCGACCTCAAGCAGTTCCGCGCGGACATGCGTGGCGAAATCTTGGTCGAGAACGGCTTTATCGATCGCATCCGCGCCCGGGTCGGCTATGCCGATTACGAACATACCGAGTTTGAGGGCCGCGAAGTCGGGACGCGCTTCTTCACCGACGCATTCGAGGGCCGGGTTGAACTGGTCCAGTCGGACGGTGGCGATTGGCGCGGCGTGACCGGGATCCAAGGGTTCACCCGCGATTTCGTCGCGATTGGCGCCGAAGCCTTTGTGCCGCCGAACCAGACTGACCAGTTCGGTCTTTTCACCGTGCAGGAGTTCGATTTCGGTGACGTGGGCGTGGAGATCGCCGGCCGATACGAGCGTACCGACGTCCGCTCGAACAGCGTCCGGGTCGGTCTGGAAGAGGACGCGCCGCTGGTTTCCGTCGATCGCGGTTTCGATACCTTTTCGGCCGCCCTCGGTCTGACCTATCAGGCAAGCGACACCATCCGATTTGGCTTGACCGGCTCGCGCGCCGAGCGCGCGCCGTCGGCGGAGGAACTCTTCTCCAACGGTCCGCACGTCGCGACCCAGGCATTCGAGGTCGGCAATCCCGGTTTTGACACCGAAAAGAGTTGGGGGATCGAAGCCTTTGCCAGTGGCCAGCTCGGTCCGTTGAACTTCAAGCTGAACGGCTATGCTACCTGGTTCGACGATTTCATCTTCGAGTTCGACACCGGCCTGGAGCAGGACGAACTACCGCTGTTCCAATATGCCCAGTCGGACGCGCGCTACGTCGGTTTCGAAGCAGAGGTGAATGCCACCCTGCTCGATCGCGGCGGGTTCAGCCTGAAGGGCGACCTGATCGGCGATTATGTCAATGCCCGCCTGACCGATGGCGGCGGCCCGGTGCCGCGCATCCCGCCGCTGCGCGTGCGTGGCGGGCTCGAGGGGGCGGCGGGTTCCTTCGGTGGCCGCATCGAGGTCGAGCATGTGTTCGAGCAGGATCGCGTCGCCACCTTCGAAAACCCGACCGATGACTTCACCCTGGTCAACGCGTCGCTGTCCTGGCACCCGTTCGGCGATGCGAGCGAGACCACGCTCATCGTGTCCGCGAACAACATCTTCGACGTCGATGCGCGCCGCCACGCGTCGTTCACCAAGGACTTCGTGCCGCTGCCTGGCCGCGACATCCGCGTGGCGGCCCGGTTCAGCTTCTGAGCGGCGCGCGGGCGGCAATCTGCCGATCCGCCACCGCGCAGTCGGCCATTCATCCATCATCTCGTCGTCACCGCGGCGCGAGGCCGGGGTGACGGGATGTGAGAATGGAAGCGCGCGCGTGGAAATCCAATGCAGCCCCGCGCCCGCTCACACCGGCGCGGCCGCGGTCTTCCCTGCGCTCAGCCGCTCGCCATAATGGTGCCAGGTCATGATGGCGGCGGCCCCCCGATGCGGTCGCCAGGCTTCGGCGAGTTCGCGCGTGAGCCTTTCCGTGGGTCGTTCGTCCAGGCCCAATATGTGCCCCATCTCGATCTGCACCGCCAGGTCGCCAGCGGGCCAGATGTCCGGCCGCCCTTCGGCGAACAGCAGATAGATTTCCGCCGACCAGCGCCCGATGCCCTTGATCGCGACCAGCGCGGCGATCGCGTCCTCGTCATCGGCAGGCAGGCGGTTGAAGTCGAGCGTGCCCGACGTGACCATGCCCGCCAGGCTGCGCGCATAGCCCATCTTCTGGCGCGACAGGCCCGCGCCGCGCAGCGCCTCGTCCGACGCGGCGGTCAGCCGCGCGGGATCGGTGGCATCGCCCAGCGCCGCGTCGAGCTTGAGCCACACTGCGTCCGCCGCGCGGGTGCTGACCTGCTGGCCGATGATCGTCCGCAACAGCGTCGCATAACCGCGCGGGCGCAGGCGCGGCGGCGGATAGCCGACCCGCCCGATCGCTTCGCCCATGCGCGGTTCGAGCGCCGATATCGTGTCGAGCGCGTGACGAATCTGCTCGGCGCTCAGCCCCATGTCGGCAATCCTTGAAAAGCCGGCGCGGCGGCGGCATGGCAAGCGCGAAACGGAAGAGGATCGATCATGCCCAACCTTATCGTGGTTACCCGTGACGGAACAGAGCGCGTCGTCGCCGGCGAGGCCGGCCTGAGCGTCATGGAAGTGATCCGCGACAACGGGTTCGACGAATTGCTGGCGCTTTGCGGCGGCAGCTGTTCGTGCGCCACCTGCCACGTCCATGTCGATCCGGAATTTGCGGCCAAACTGCCGAAGATGAGCCCGGATGAAGACGATTTGCTCGACAGCTCGTCGGACCGCGACGAAACCTCGCGCCTGTCGTGTCAAATCCAGTTCACCAGCGCGCTCGACGGCCTGCGCGTGCGGATCGCGGCGGAGGATTGAGCCCGGGCGCGGACGACGCCGCGGCAGCAAAGGCATGTCGTCACCCCGGCCTCGTGCCGGGGTCCAACGCCAAGCACGCGTAACCGCTCGACCCATCGCGCGATACCTTGCCGACCGCACCGGCTCGACTTTGAATGACCGGCCCCGTGAATATTGCTCGGTGGACCCCGGCACGAGGCCGGGGTGACGGCAAGAAATCTGGTTTTGGCGTAATCTACGCCGGCTCGGCCCGATCCAGTCGGCGGGCAACCGCGACGAAGCCGGTAATCAGGAACGGCACCAGCACGATCGACAGCACCACCTTGGTCAGCATCTGGCCGGCCATCAGTTCCAGGATCGGTCGTTCGCCGTAGAAGGAAATGGTGATGAACAGGATCGTGTCGACGACCTGCGACACGATGCTGGCAATCATGCCGCGCAGCCACAGCATCTTGCCGGTGCCGCCGATCAGGCGGTTGAAGACATAGACGTTGAGCGTCTGTGACGTGCCATAGGAAATGAAGCCCGCCAGCATCAGTCGCACGCTCTGTCCGACCACGATCGGAAAGGCGGTGATCGCGGGGGCGTACATTGCCGGATCGTTCGGCAGGTGGATGACGACCTGGATCAGCAGTGCGGAGACGAGCAGCGGCACGAAGCCCAACCGGACCAGCATCGTTGCGGTCTTCTGGCCGTGCAGCTCGGCGACCGCGCTCGACATCACCACCAGCAGCAGGAACGGGAAGATCCCGGCCTCCACGACCAGCGGCCCCAGCATCACCTGTTTCACCCCGAGCACGCCGGCGATGCAGACCATGCCGCCGTAAAGGATCGAAATGATGAAGAGCGAGCGCGGGATCGCGGGCGGGGGCGTGGTCATTGCCCATGACGCTAGCCGGAATTTCCGGGCGGCGAAACAATCTTTCCGGCGTCGGTGCCGGTGTCAGTCGACCAGTGCGTCGATCGCCTGGGCGAGCTCGATGTCGCGCGGCGACAGCCCGCCCGCGTCGTGCGTGGTCAGCGCAATCTCGACCCGGTTCCAGACGTTCGACCATTCAGGATGATGATCGGCTTTTTCGGCGAGCAGCGCGACCTGCGTCATGAACGCGAAGGCTTCGGAAAAATTGTCGAAGGTGAACTGGCGGACGATCGCGGCGCGGGCATCGTCATAATCCCAGTCGGGCAGGCCATCGAGCGCCTCGGCCCGTTCGGTTTCGCTTAGCTGCTCGATCATCGGCGCGTCCTCTGCCCTGCTTGCGGCGTCCACCCGACGACGCCTATGACCGTCGCGATGACCGAGCAAGCGCCTTTGATGCTGGCCCCCGATGCCGAGCGGATCGAGGCGATGGCGCGCGCCGTGCTTGCGACGATCCCCGAGCCGTTCGCCGCCCACCTCAGCGACGTCGTGCTGCTGGTCGAGGAGTTTGCCGACGACGCGACGCTCGACGCGATGGGGATCGAGGATCCGTTCGAACTGACCGGGCTCTATCATGGCCGGCCGGTGGGCGAAAAATCTGCCTTCGATGGGGTGACGCTGCCCGACCGCATCCACCTTTATCGTCGGCCGCTGCTCGACGAATGGGTCGACACCGGCGTCGCGCTCGACGCGCTGATTCGCCATGTCGTCATTCACGAGGTCGGGCATCATTTCGGGCTGTCCGACGACGACATGCATGCGCTGGAGGACGCCGCCGGTCCGTGAACGCCGCGTCGCTCACCCTGGACGACGTGGCGTGCGCGCGCGGCGGGCGGGTACTGTTCGCCGGGCTCAGCTGTGCCTTCGGCCCCGGCGATGCCGGCGTCGTCACCGGCCCCAACGGCATCGGCAAGTCGAGCCTGATCGCGATGATCGCCGGGCTGCTGCCCCCCTTTGCCGGCCGGATCGCGCATGGCGGCGTGCGGGCGCTGCTGAGTGAAGCCGCAGCGCTCGACCCGGAGCTGCCGCTCGCGCGCGCACTCGGCTTCTGGGCGGCAATCGACGGGCGAGGGGATGCGGTGGCCGATGCGCTCGCGGCGGTCGATCTCGCCCCGCTCGCTGACGTGCCAGTGCGCTTCCTGTCGACCGGCCAGCGCCGCCGCGCCGCGATGGCACGCGTGATCGCGAGCGGCGCGGCGATCTGGCTGCTCGACGAACCCGCCAATGGTCTCGACACCGCATCGGTCGCGCGACTGGCGGCAGTGATCGAGGCGCACCGCGCCGCGGGCGGCATCGCCCTGGTCGCCACCCATTTCGACCTTGGCCTGACCGGGACGATCCCGGTCACGCTGGCGGCACCCGACGCATGAGCGCGTTCGTCGCCATCGCGGCGCGCGAGTTGCGCCGGGCGTGGACCAGCGGCGGGCTGGTGCTGCCGGTCGCCTTCTTCCTGCTCGCGACCATCCTGTTCCCCTTCGCGATCGGGCCGGACGCGCGGCTGCTGGCACGGATTTCGGGCGGCGTGGTGTGGGCAGCCGCGCTGCTTGCCGCGTTGATGCCGGTCGAGCGACTGGTCGCGCCCGACCTGGAGTCGGGGGTGATCGATCAGTTTACGGTGCGCGGGTTGTCGCCGTCGCTGGTCGCGCTGGCCAAGACGCTCGGGCACTGGCTGGGCTTTGCGCCGCCCTTGCTGGCGGCGACGCTGATTGCCGCGGGGCTGCTCAACATGCCCGCCGATGTGCTGGCGAGGGTCATGCTCGGGCTGTTGATTGGTACGCCGGGGCTGGCGGCGCTGGGGGTGGCGACGGCGGCGCTGGTGGCAGGGTTGCGCGGTGGCGGCGGCGTAGCGGGCCTCGTCATGCTGCCGCTGGCGGTGCCGCTCCTGATCTTCGGCGCGGGGGCGGTCGATGGCGGCGCGGCGTCGCTCAAGCTGCTCGGCGCGGTCAGCCTGGCGCTGACGGGCGGCGCGCCGTTCCTGGCGGGCGCGGCGATCCGGATGGGGCGAGGGTAAGTCTGCATGGTCCACCCATTCACGTCTATCCGTTCGTTTCGAGCGTAGTCGAGAAACGTCAAATGTCGCGCTGCGCTTCTCGACTTCGCTCGAAGCGAACGGACAGGATTGAGCGGGAACGTCCTTGCTGCCGCCCGCTCACCCCCGCGACCAACGCGCGAAAATGGCAGTCGGCAGCACCAGTCCGCGTGCTTCCTCGCGCACGCCCAGCTCGCCGGCTTCGACCGTACCGCCCAGATGCGCGGTCGCCTGCGCGAGCAGCTCGCCGATCGCCAGCGCCGACATGCGCACCGCATAGACGGTCAGGAAGATGAAGCGCGACTCCGCATCGACCAGCCTGGCGACGTCGCCGATCATGCCGGCCAGGTGCTCCTCCAGCTTCCACACCTCGCCATTGGGCCCGCGGCCCCATTTGGGCGGGTCGAGGATGATGCCGTCATAACGGCGTCCGCGCCGCACCTCGCGCGCGGTGAACTTGCCCGCATCCTCGACCAGCCAGCGGATCGGCTTGTCCGCCAGGCCCGACAGCGCCGCATTGCCGCGGGCTGCATCGACCGATTTCTTCGACGCATCGACATGCACCATCCGCGCGCCTGCGGCGGACAGGGCGAGCGTGCCGACGCCGGTATAGCCGAACAGGTTCAGGCATTCTGGTTGCTGCGCAAGCGCGGTGCCGGCCCGCTCCCCCACCCGGCCACCCACTTGAGTATCCTGATGGGTGGCCGGGTGGGGGAGCGGGCCGGCGCCGTTCGCCAAAAGCTGCCCCCGCATCCACGTCCACACCGGCGCCATGTCGGGAAAGAAGCCGAGATGTCGGAACGGCGTCGGCTGCGCGTTGAAGCGCACGTCTTCCCAGCCCAGCGTCCACCCGTCGCGCGGCACCGGGCGGTCGAATTGCCAGCGCCCGCCGCCATCCTCGTCCGCGCCGGGCAGGAACTCGGCGTCCGCCGACCATTCGGCCGATGCCGGCGCCCACATCGCCTGCGGTTCGGGGCGAATGAAGCGATGCGGGCCATAGCGTTCCAGCTTGCGGCCATGCCCGCTGTCGACCAGGCCATAGTCCGCCCAGGGTTCGCCGATCATCGTGACCAGCGGGGGCAGGCCGCTCATGCCGCGCTCACCGCGCCGCGACCGCGCGTTCCGCGATATAGGCGGTCACCGCGTCGAACGTCGCGGGCAGCGTGTCGTACCGCTCCTCGCGCTCGAACAGGTCGCCGACCCGTGCCGGCAAGGTGGGGCGAACGCCACAGGCGCGCTCGACCGCGTCGCGGAACTTGGCCGGGTGCGCGGTCGCCAGCGTGACGACGGGCACCTCCGCGGGCAGGTCGGCGGCGCGCGCCGCTGCCAGACCGATCGCGGTGTGCGGATCAAGCACTTCGCCGCTTTCCGACGCGGTGCGGCGGATCGTCTCGGCGATCCCCGCGCCATCGATGCGCGCGCTGGTGAACAGCGCCGCCGCGGCCTCGCGCTGCGCGTTGGTCAGTTGCATCGCGCGTGAAGTCTCGAATCCACGCATCTGCGACGCCATCGCCGCGCCGTCGCCACCATTCAGGTCGAACAGCAGGCGTTCGAAGTTCGAGCTCACCTGGATGTCCATCGACGGCGCGACGGTGGGGGTGACCGTGCCGGCCGAATAGTCGCCGCTGGTCAGCGCGCGGTGCAGGATGTCGTTGACGTTGGTCGCGACGATCAGCTTCGCGACGGGCAGCCCCATCTGCGCGGCGACATAGCCCGCGAACACATCGCCGAAATTGCCGGTCGGCACGGCGAAGGCAACGGCACGTTCGGGCGCGCCCAGCCGGACGGCGGCATGGAAATAATAGACCACCTGCGCCATCAGCCGCGCCCAGTTGATCGAATTGACCGCCGACAGCGTGAAGCGCGCGGCGAAACCGGGGGCGTTGAACATCGCCTTCACCAGTGCCTGCGCGTCGTCGAAACTGCCCTCGATCGCGATATTGTAGACGTTGGGCGCGCGGACCGTCGTCATCTGGCGGCGCTGGACATCGGATACCCGGCCCTTGGGATGGAGCATGAAGATGTCGACATGCTCGCGCCCGGCCAGTGCGTCGATCGCCGCCGACCCGGTGTCGCCGCTGGTCGCGCCGATCACCGTCAGATGCTGGTCGCTGCCGGTCAGGAAATGCTCGAACAACAGGCCCAGAAACTGGAGCGCCACATCCTTGAAGGCGAGTGTCGGGCCGTGGAACAGTTCGAGCAGCCAGTGCCGCGCATCGAGCTGGACCAGCGGGGTGACCGCGGCATGCGAGAAGCGCGCATAGGCCTGATCGCACAGCCCGCGCAGCGCGGCATCTTCGAGCGATCCCGCCACGAACGGGCGCATCACCCGGAATGCGGTTTCCGCATAACTCAGGCCGCGCAGCGCCGCGATCTCGTCATGGCTCAGGCTGGGCCAGGCCTCCGGGACATAGAGCCCGCCGTCAGTCGCCAGCCCGGCCAGCGTCGCGCCTCGAAAATCCAGGATGGGGGCTGCCCCGCGCGTGCTGCGATACTTCATCGCCGCGCGGCTTAGCGGGCAGGGCGCGGCCCGGCAAGCATCGGGTCAGGCCGCGCGCACCGCCCGCGCCGCATAACATCCAGGTCCGGCATAATGGAGATGAAGCTCGTCGACCGCATCCGTCGCCAGCATCGCGTCGATCGCCGGGGCGATGTCGGCACCCGGCACGACCGTCGCGTCGACCATCATGCCCTCGCAGTCAAAGGCGCGCAGCGACATCATCCGGTGCGCGAACAGGGCGGGGACCTCGTCCACCGCGGGCGTCGCGCGCACCGCGCCGGCACGGACATAGACAGCGTGGCTGGCGTGGAAGGGCGTGGCGGCGGGCTGATGGGTAAAGTGGGTCAGGATCAGCGTTTGTCCGACCGCCGCATCGACCAGGCTGACGCGGCAGGGAAAGCCGGGGTCTGACGTGGCAACGACGCGCCGCGCGTTGCGCTTTGTCAGCTCGGTGTCCGACAAGTGGTGGAGCGCGGCGAAAGGCGCGGGATCGAGCGCGATAATCCGGAACGGCATGACGGGTCTCCATCGGGAACCCGGATTGGTTAGGGGGCCGGGGGTGCCCCGGCATCCCGCGGCTTGTCATCAAAACGCTGTCCCCGCCGACGCAGCGCCAGGACGTAGATGGCGCCGGCGATCGCTGCGAACAGGAACCACTGTACGGCATAGGCGAGGTGGTTGTTGGGCACCGCCGACGGATCGGGGCGGCGGCTGGGGGCAAAGC
>NZ_LSHX01000033.1 GCF_001555965.1 Sphingomonas sp. CCH21-G11 | reverse complement strand
CCGCCCGCCTGCCGCGGTCGCCGCGCGCGCCTCCGCCCCCGCCAGCCGCGCCGCGCAGTCGAACAGGACCGCGCCCCGCTTCTCGGCATAGGCGGACAGCGTGACGTCATCGAGCACGGGGGCATCGAGCAGCGTCTCCCACCCCTCGATCATCCCCGCCATGTCGCCGACCGGCACGCCCCGTGCGACGCAGGCTGCGGCCAGCGCCTGCAGCACCGGCTGTGCGGGCGGCGGCGCGGAATCGAGCTTGCTGATGGCGTCATGCCACCAGGTCAGCCGCATTTGCGCCAGCATCGGTTCCCCCTTGCCGCGCAGGACCGCGGCCAGCGTGTCATCGAGGTCCAGCAACGCCGCGAAACCCGCCCGCGCCGCCGTCGGCGCATAGGCGAGCACGATCGCGCGCTCCGGATCGCGCCCCGCAAAGCTTTCCTCGGGATTAACCACGCGTCTTCAACCGTACTTATCCATTGGCGTGCCACAGAAGGTCGTTGAACCGGGAATTGGATTAGGCACAGGAATGAAAAAGCGCGCTATTGCAAGCACGGATGCGTCGCGCCCCTTCCTCGTCAGGCTGGCGCGCGACACGCGCGGCAACACCATGGCGATCATGGCGGCGGCGATCTTTCCGATGGCCGGCATGATCGGTGGCGGGCTCGACCTCAGCCGCCTCTACCTCGTCAAGACGCGGCTTCAGCATGCCTGCGACGCCGGTGCGCTGGCGGGGCGCAAGGCGATGGGCGGCGGCCTGTGGTCCCAGAGCAACAACATGCCGAACGAGGTCGCCCAGCGCTTCTTCTCGTCGAACATCGGCACCAGCGCCTATGGCGCGTCGAATATCGCGGCGACCTATACTGAATCGGCGGGCAAAGTAACGGGTGTCGCCACCGCCCAGGTGCCGATGACGCTCATGCGCGTCTTCGGCAGCGAACAGCGCTCGCTGTCGGTCAGCTGCGACGCCGAAATGCGCCTGCCGAACACAGATGTGATGTTCGTGCTCGACGTGACCGGATCGATGGACTCGACGCTCCCCGGCGACAGCGAAAGCAAGCTGACCGGGCTGAAGGTCGCAGTGAAGTGCTTCTATGAAACGCTGGCGCGGCTCAATACTGCCGCGGCCTGCATCGCGGGCGACCCGAGCGGCGGCACCGGCGGGGAAACACAGATCCGGTTCGGCTTCGTTCCCTATGCGACCAACGCCAATGTCGGAAAGCTGCTCCGGCCGGAGTGGCTGGTCGACCGCTGGACCTACCAATCGCGTGAGCGAGTAACCGTCGGCGGGATGCCTGGCGGCTATGTCGACGGGACCAAGGGGAATTGGAGCAACTGGTCCAACAACCAGAGCACCACCACCGCGACCAGGGAATTGTGCGAAGCATTTCTCCAACCGGCGGAGCGGGACGAGCCACGGAACAATAACTGGGGCGCCGGCTTCGAGGATTCCGAAGCCAACCTGCCGATCGGCACCTTCAAATCAAAGCGGCAATGGCGCGACCGCGAGTATCAATTCGTCTCCTACGCAGCAGGCAACAACGGGTGCAAATACCGCACGCGCACACGCAGCTATGACCGTACGTTCACGCTGACAGAGGTTCCGGTCGGCACGCCGTCGTCGGTCACGTTGAACGCATGGATGTACAAGCCGGTCGAGTTCGACGTGTCGGGGCTGAAAAACGGCACCGGGTGGAACGATTCTGTCACGTTGCCGCTCAGCACCAGCGCGATCAGCTGGGCAGGCTGTATCGAGGAACGCGACACGGTGCGCGCGACGAGCTATTATCCGATCGATCCAAACGCGCTCGACCTCGATATCGATCGTGTTCCAGAGCTGACCAGCCCCTCGACTCGGTGGCGTCCGGCGCTTCCCGTGACTTATCAGCGCAAGGAAAACTATGACAACACAAGCGCGCGGTCGCTGAATGAAATCCGCAGCTTCAACAATTTCAGCACCGGTAATTTCAACTGCAGCACGCCTGCGACACGGTTGACCGAATGGGCGACGGCATCAGCGTTCGAAGCATATGTCGACTCGCTGACGGCGAACGGCAATACCTATCACGACATCGGGCTGATCTGGGGCGGACGACTGATGTCGCCGACGGGCCTGTTCGCCGACGATAACCGGTTCACGCCCGAAGGTGGTGAAATCGAACGGCACCTGGTGTTCATGACCGACGGTGACGCGTGCACCTCGGTGGCCAATTACCAGGCCTATGGTCTGTCCTGGTACGATCGCCGGCAGACCGATGCGGCCGTCGAGCCGACCGAAGGCTGCAGCACTACCGGCACGCTGACGCAGCAGGTCAACGCGCGCACGCAGGCGATCTGTTCGGCGATCAAGAACAAGAACATCACGCTGTGGGTGATCTGGTTCGGGACGTCGAACCCGACGATCGAGGGCCAGATGACGAGCTGCGCCAGCCCGAGCCGCTTCTTCAGCGCGCGTAATTCGACGCAGCTCCAGCAGACGTTCAACGACATCGCCAACCAGATCTCGCAGCTGAGGCTGACGCAATGACGTGGTACGATCGCCTCGGCACAGCGCTGGTCCGCAACGAGCGGGGAACAACGCTGGTCGAATTCGCGATGATCGCGCCGGTGATGACCGTTCTGCTGCTCGGCGGCATGGACATTGCGCACACGCTGTACATGACGTCGATGACGCAGGGGATCGTCCAGAAGACCGCGCGCGACGGGACGCTTGAGGGCGGTCAACTCGATGCGCGGCAAACCGTCCTCGACGGGCTGGTCCGCACCGAAATCGGCAAGCTCAACAACCGGGCGGTCGTGCAAATCTCGCGTCAATTCTTCACGACCTACGAGCAGGCACAGCGTCGCTACGAGCCCTTCACCGACATGCCCGAAGGGGGCGCCAACGGGCGCTATACCTATGGCGAGGTATTCACCGACTCGAACGGCGATGGTGAGTGGAACACCGGCGAGCCCTATGAAGACACGTTGTCGGAGCCGAACGGCGCCTGCAACAATGGCGAGGCCTATACCGACGAGAACGGCAAAGGCACGTGGGAAGCCAATCTGGGCCGCGACGGCCAGGGCGGCGCCAAGGACGCGGTGATCTACAGCGTCAGGGTCACCTATCCGTCGGTGTTTCCGTTCTACGCCTTTGTCGGTGGACCGGAATCGAAGACCGTGACCGCCACGACGGTGCTGCGCAACCAGCCCTATGGCGACCAGGAAGCCTTCGCCACCCCGCAGACGAGATATTGCACATGAGCCGCGCTGTCATGTTCCGTCGGCTGTCGACGCTGCGCCGCGACCGGAGCGGCGTGGCGCTGATCGAGTTCGCCTATACCCTGCCCTTCATGCTGCTGCTGTCGCTGAGCGGCGCGGAGCTGACCAACTACATCACGACCCGGATGCGGGTGAGCCAGCTCGCCCTTCAGGTCGTCGACAATGCCGCGCGGATCGGCCGCGGCACGCAGCTCCAGGCCAAGCAGATCAACGAGGGCGATATCAACGATCTATTCATTGGCGCGGCTTTGCAGTCGGGAACGCTCGACATCGCCAATAACGGCCGCATCATCCTGTCCAGCCTGGAGATCGATCCCGCAAATGCGGGCAAATACCGCATCCGCTGGCAACGCTGCACCGGTGCCAAGGTCGAGCATGCCTCGACCTTCGGAGACGAGGGCGACGCCAACCTTGACGGAATTGGACCCGTCGGCCGACAGGCGACCGTGACGGACAACAACGCAACGATGTTCGTGCAGATCTTCTACGAATATCAGCCGCTGATCGAGACGGAATTCGCGCCGGATTCGCTGATGATGGAATATGCGGCGATGATGGTTCGCGACCGCCGCGACCTGTCCCAGGTCTATCCGGTTTCCGGCCTCACGCCGTCGACCTGCTGACGCTTCGACCGGATGACTGCGGCGAGGCGGGGCGACACCGCCGCCCCGCCTTCTCCGAACACGTCAACCGGATCAGCGATAGGTCACCTTCTTCACCGCCGCGACCACGCGGTCGGCGCTGACCAGCGCCAGCTTTTCCAGATTGGCGGCATAGGGTAGCGGCACGTCCTCGTTCGTCACGCGCAGCACCGGGGCGTCGAGATCGTCGAACCCCTGTTCCATCGCCACCGCGGCAAGCTCGGACGCGATCGAGCAGGTCGGCCAGCCTTCCTCCACCACCACCATGCGGTTGGTCTTCTTCAGGCTGCCAAGCACCGTCTGGGTGTCGAGCGGGCGCAGTGTGCGCAGGTCGATGACTTCCGCGTCAATCCCCTCGCCCGCCAGCTTCTCCGCGGCTTCGAGCGCAAGGCCGACGCCGATCGAGTAGCTGACGATCGTGACATCCTTGCCCGCGCGCATGATCCGCGCCTTGCCGATCGGCAGGACATAATCGTCGATCTTGGGCACTTCGAAGCTTCGGCCGTAGAGCAGCTCGTTTTCCAGGAACACGACCGGATCGTCGGTGCGGATCGCCGCCTTCATCAGCCCCTTGGCATCCGCCGCGTCATAGGGCGCGATGACGATCAGACCGGGGACGCTGGCATACCACGGCCCGTAATTCTGGCTGTGCTGCGCGGCCACCCGGCTCGCCGCGCCATTGGGGCCGCGGAACACGATCGGGCAGCGCATCTGGCCGCCCGACATGTAATTGGTCTTGGCCGCCGAATTGATGATGTGGTCGATCGCCTGCATCGCGAAGTTGAAGGTCATGAACTCGACGATCGGGCGCAGGCCGCCCATCGCCGCGCCGGTACCGACGCCGGCAAAACCATATTCGGTGATCGGCGTGTCGATCACCCGCTTTGGCCCGAACTCGTCGAGCAGGCCCTGGGTCACCTTGTACGCGCCCTGATATTCGGCGACTTCCTCGCCCATCACGAACACGCGCGGGTCGGCACGCATTTCCTCGGCCATCGCATCGCGAAGCGCCTCGCGCACGGTTTGCTTGAACATCTCGGTGCCGGCGGGGACTTCCGGGTCGGGCGTGCGCGCGGTCGATTTGAGCGGCTCGGGCGTGCGTGCGCCGTTCTCGCCCGCCCCTTCCGTCGCCCCGGCGGAGGCCGGGGCCGCTGGCTGTTGCGCGCCGTCCCCATCGGCCCCGGCCTTCGCCGGGGCGACGCTTGCGGCACCCTCGCCCTCGCCCGCCATCGTCGCGATCACGGTGCCGACCTTCACCCCGTCGGTGCCCTCGGCAACGAGGATCTGCGCGATCGTGCCTTCGTCGACCGCTTCGAATTCCATCGTCGCCTTGTCGGTCTCGATCTCGGCCAGGATATCACCCGACTTGACCGTGTCGCCTTCCTTGACCAGCCACTTGGCCAGCGTGCCTTCTTCCATCGTGGGCGACAGCGCCGGCATCTTCAGTTCGATCGCCATCTCAGTAGGTCTCCACCAGCACATCGGTGTACAGTTCGGCCGCGTCGGGCTCGGGCGTGGTTTCGGCAAAGTCGGCGGCGTCGTTCACCACCTTGCGGATTTCCGCCTCGATCGCCTTCAGCTCGTCTTCCTTGACGCCGATCGCCTCCAGCTCGCGCTTGCATTGCTCGATCGGGTCGGACTTTTCGCGGACCGACTGCACCTCGTCGCGCGACCGGTATTTGGCGGGATCGGACATCGAATGGCCGCGATAGCGATAGGTCTTCATCTCCAGGATGATCGGCCCCTTGCCCGCGCGGACCCAGGCGAGCGCGGTCTCGGCGGCACCGCGCGCGGCCAGCACGTCCATGCCGTCGACCTGGAGCCCCGGCACGCGAAAGCTCTCGCCCCGGCGATAGAGCTGGTCCTCGGCCGAGGCGCGATTGACGCTGGTGCCCATCGCATACTGGTTGTTTTCAATGACGAAGATGATCGGCAGCTTCCACAGCTCGGCCATGTTCAGGCTTTCGTACACCTGGCCCTGATTGGCCGCGCCGTCGCCGAAATAGGCGAGGCACACGCCACCGTCGTCGTTGTACTTGTGGCTGAACGCCAGGCCCGCGCCCAGCGACACCTGCGCGCCGACGATGCCGTGACCGCCATAGAATTTATGCTCGACGCTGAACATGTGCATCGAGCCGCCCTTGCCCTTCGAAATGCCCGCCTGGCGCCCGGTCAGTTCGGCCATCACGTCGCGCGGCGGAATGCCGCACAACAGCATATGGCCGTGGTCGCGATAGCCGGTGATGACGCTATCCTTGTCGGTCAGCGCCGATTGCAGGCCCACCGCGACCGCTTCCTGGCCGATATAGAGGTGGCAGAAGCCGCCGATCAGGCCGAGCCCGTAAAGCTGACCGGCCTTTTCCTCGAACCGGCGGATGAGCAGCATCTGCTTGTAGAAGTCGAGCAGCTGGTCCTTGCTCGCCTCGAACCGCACCGGTTCGTCGGGGCGCTCGCGATTGGGGATGGCGGGTTCACTTTTCGCGCGCTGCGCCGGTGCCTTGGCCACGTGTCGAGGGTCCTCGTTCCTGGGGAAGGGAAAGATGTGCCCGCCTATAAGCGCGAAGCGCGGCCGCGTGCAATGTTCACGCAAACGTCACCCTCGCCGCATCGCGATCCATTCGTATGCGACGCGATCCGGACCGCCGCAGCGCGCCTATTCGAGCGGGATGATGACTTCGTTGGGATGCACGACGTTCAGCTTGGTGCGAACCAGCTCGTCGACCATGTCGGGATCGGCGCGCTTCTGGTCGAGCAGGCGGACGCGATTGCGAAGTTCGGCGCGGGCCTGTTGCAGCTCGGCAAACTGCGCGGCCTTGACCTCGCGCTGGCGGACATAGTCGCCGTAGCGCAACACGCCATTCGGCCCGAGCACCGCATAATAGCCGAAGAACAGCATGAAGATCATCGACAGCGCGGGCACGCCGGCCCGGCTGACCAGGGATCGAATATTTGCTGATCGTGCCATGTCCCGTCATTACGCAAGCCGCGCCCGCGATCAACAGCTTTTGGTAACCATGACGCGATGCGCCCGCGCTTCGAGCGCAGAGGCTGCACCCTTGAGCGGATTTGCGGCTTGGCCAATGGCCCGCGCGCAATGGACAAGGGGCCACCGCAACCGACCGCCCGGCCAAACGTTACGGCTTCAGCTATTTTGGGGGATGTCGTGGACGAGCAGAAAACCGGCAAATCACCCGTCGCCCGAAACGCGTTGGTCGCGGGCGACGCGGCGAAGGACGACTCCGGCCTGTCGGAAGCAGAGCAGGAAAAGATCGACGATCAGGCCCCGCTGCGTTCCCCTGCCCTGTTCGCGTCGATCAGCCAGGCGGGCGACGAGGAGATGCGACGGCCGTCCGGATCGCTGTTCTGGTCGGGCCTGGCGGCAGGCGTCGCGATTTTCGCATCGGTGATCGCGGAGGGCGCGCTGCATGAGAAGCTGCCCGAAATGGTCGGGCGCGAGGCGATCGCGGATCTTGGCTATTCGGTCGGCTTCCTGATCGTGATCCTGGGGCGTATGCAGCTGTTCACCGAACAGACGGTCGTTCCCGTCCTGTCGGTCGCGCGTCGCCCCACGCGGTCCAACCTCGCGCGGCTCGGGCGACTGTGGGCGATCGTGTTCGGGGCCAACATGATCGGGGCCTTCGCCGTCGCCGGGGTGGCAGCGGCCGGCGGGCTGGCCGCCCCGCCGCTGCAACAGGCGATGGTCGAGATTTCGATGAGCCTGCTGGGCAAGTCGCCGGGCGACGTGCTGCTGCAGGGGATACCCGCGGGCTTTCTGATCGCATCGATCGCCTGGCTGCTGGCGAGCACCAAGAGCGACCATTTCGCGCTCGTGCTCGTCATCACCTATGTGATCGCACTTGGCGGGTTCAGCCACGTCGTCGCCGGCGCGGCGGAGGCGTTCCTGCTCGCCTGGTCGGGCGAGGCGACCTTCGTCTGGGCGGTCCGCGACTTCATCCTGCCCGCCCTTGCCGGCAACATCATCGGCGGGACCGGCCTGTTCGCGCTCTTCGCCTACGCCCAGGTCCGACGGGAGCTTTAGCCGCTCAGCCGCTCAGCCCAGGCCGCACCGCTGAGCGACTTTGCCGAAGTTCTTGGCGGCCCGGAAGTCTGCAAAGCCGAGAACAGACTGGCGGGTGGTTGGTCTGGGGGGCCTGCGCCCCCTTCACTCTACGGCCATTGACCCCGGCGCCTCGCTCGCGGTCCGAGCGGCCGACGCAGCGCCGCCTCGACCGGCGCCTCGTGACGCGAGTACCGAGCCAATGACCGCCAGGATTGCGTAAATCGCCGTGATTGCCAGCATCGTCGCGGACAATTCCGCCGCCCCGGACGCCGTCTGCAGCACCAGCGTGGCGACCGGGCCGAGCGCGCAGATCGCGCCGGCCACAAGGGGCGACGTCAGCGCCACTCCGGCCTGTGCCAGATAGATCGGGCCGATGAGGATCGCGAGAAAGATAACCGCCTGTCCCCCCATCTCGATTGCGGACATGCCGTTGAACGGCTGGGGGAGCGTCGCGGCAACCGATCCGGCGATCACCGCGACCAACAAAAAGCGGGAGCCCACGACGGCGAGCGGCGACACGCCAAGATGATTGAAGCGCTTGGCGTAAATGGTTTCAGCGGCGATGGCAGTCCCGGCCATCGCGGCGAGCGACACACCGATCGCCCCGATGGTCAAGGCAAGCGCCAATACACAGCAGGCCAGGCCCCAATGCATAGCCCGCTCGGCGTTACCCGGCCGTCGCTCGCCTTGGCTGGTCAGGCCGAGCGCACCCAGCGCCATGACGGCGACCGGCGCAATTCCGCTGAACGCCAGGTTCACTGCGGCCGGTTCCACCAGACGCAGTGCCTGGAAATAGCTCAGCCAGGCCATCGCCGTCGTCAGGTTGAGGAGCAACACGGTTCGCCAGCCACGGATCAGCAACCGAAGCTGATCCGGGCTGAACACCAGCAACGCCGCCCCGAACACCAGTGCGGCGGTCCCGAAAGCGAGCGCGGCTACTTCGAATAAGCCAAGCTGACCGAAAAGATGGCCGAGATAAACATCGCGAACCGCTTGTGACGCGACGAAGCCGATCAGGCTGGCGATCCCGAGCGAGGACGCCATCCCCTTTTCAGTGCTGCGCATACTTCCCCCGTTGGACGATGTGACGCGCTCTTGCTGGCAGCATTGCCCGCAATGACATCCCGTTCCTTGCGCCCGAAGCAGGCGCGCGGTGCATTGGCCGCAACAAGCGGGACGCGCCGCCACCCGCCCCATGCCAATGACATGTCCGAGAGGAGACACAGATGTCGTTTCGGATCGAAGACTCGCCCCGGCGCAGTTTGCGCCACTCTTCGCCAAGAGCGACGCGGCGCTTGCACGCAACGGCATTGTGACGGTTTACGCCGACAATGACGATTATCCCTGCCGCATATCCCTCGCCGGCGCGGCAAGGGGCGATCGGCTGCTGCTGCTCAATTTCGAGCACCAGCCGGCATTGTCACCCTATCGCTCGGCCCACGCCATCTATGTCGCCAGCGGCTCGCGAGCGGCGGCACAGTTCGTGGATACCATCCCCCCGGTGATCGCCGCGCGGCTGCTGTCGATCCGCGCGTTCGACACGACCGGGATGATGGTCGACGCCGACGTCATCGACGGCACCCGCGCGGTCGATCTGATCGAGCGCCAGTTCGCGGATCCCCGTGCCGCCTATCTGCATATCCATTTCGCCAAGCGGGGATGCTTCGCCGCCCGGGTCACCCGCGCGAATTGAGGTCGGGAGGGCCTTTGCCCCCCCCTGTCCTACACTGCACCCCCATGCCATCCTCCCCGCATGGCGTAATTCGCCCCTTTTCCCGTCACTCCTGCATCATCGCCGCGCCGCGCCCTCCCGCGCGAATCCTGCACAGCCCGCAACTTCCGCAACTTCGAGGGATTCGCGCGGGTTTGCCGAGACGGTGGCGGCTCAGCGTCAGCCCGTCACCCGCGCAGCACGCTCCGCCCGGCATAGACGCCGGCATCGCCCAGCTCTTCCTCGATGCGGATCAGCTGGTTGTACTTGGCGAGCCGGTCGGAGCGCGCGAGGCTGCCCGTCTTGATCTGCCCGCAATTGGTGGCGACCGCCAGGTCGGCGATCGTCGCATCCTCGGTCTCGCCCGAACGATGCGACATCACCGCGGTGTAGGACGACCGCGTCGCCAGGCTGACCGCTGCCAGCGTCTCGGTCAGCGTGCCGATCTGGTTGACCTTGACCAGCAGCGAATTGGCCAGGCCCTTGTCGATGCCCATCGCCAGCCGCTTGGGATTGGTGACGAACAAATCGTCGCCGACCAGCTGGACCTTGTTGCCGATCTTGTCGGTCAGCGCCTTCCAGCCCTCGAAATCATCCTCGCTCATCCCGTCCTCGATCGACAGGATCGGATAACGCGCCGCCAGATCGGCCAGATAATCGGCCATTTCGTGCGGGGTCAGCGACTTGCCCTCGCCGACCATCTCGTACTTGCCGTTCTTGAAGAACTCGGTCGCGGCGCAGTCGAGCGCCAGCATGACGTCGTCGCCGGGCGTGTAGCCCGCCGCCTCGATGCTTGCCATGATGAAGTCGAGCGCGTCGGTGGTGCTCGCCAGGTTGGGGGCGAAGCCGCCCTCGTCGCCGACCGCGGTCGCCAGCCCCTTGTCATGCAGCTTCTTCTTGAGCGTGTGGAAAATCTCCGCGCCGCACCGCACCGCCTCGGCCAGGCTGGGCGCGCCGACCGGCATCACCATGAATTCCTGGAAGTCGATCGGATTGTCGGCATGTTCGCCGCCATTGATGATGTTCATCATCGGCACCGGCAGGACCAGCGCCGACACCCCGCCGACATAGCGATAGAGCGGCAGGCCGCGCGCATCCGCCGCCGCCTTTGCCACAGCCAGGCTGACGCCCAGGATCGCGTTGGCACCCAGCCGGCCCTTGTTCTCGGTGCCGTCCGCCTCGATCATCGCCATGTCGATGTCGCTCTGGTCCTCGGCGTCCATGCCCAGCACTGCTTCCGCAAGGTCGGCATTCACTGCCTCGACCGCCGCCAGCACGCCCTTGCCCAGGTACCGGCTCTTGTCGCCGTCGCGCCGCTCGACGGCCTCATGCGCGCCGGTCGACGCGCCGGAGGGGACCGCGGCGCGGCCGAAGCTGCCGTCCTCCAGCATCACATCGACCTCCACCGTCGGGTTGCCGCGGCTGTCCAGAATCTGGCGCGCGTGGATGTCGATGATTGCGGTCATGGAATGATCTCCCTAGGTATTGGCCGTGGACGGACGGGCCACCCGGCGCTGCCTCTATCGGCTGTCGCGGAGCGGAGCAATTGCCGCCGTGCCGGACGGAACCCCCGCCTTCGGACGATGTTGTCTGAAACGAGCGCGAACTTATTCTTTTGAGGGAAACCCAAGTCATGGCCAATCAGAACGCCCCCGAGGAAACCCCCGCCGTCCCCCTGCCCGTCACGCCGGCCTTCGATGATGCCGCGCTGGCGACGCACCCGGCCGAGCCGACCATCGACCCGCTGGCCGCGGATACCGCCGGTGGCGACATGGCGATGGCCGACGCGGGCACGAGCGACGGCACCCGCACCAGCAAGGCGCGCGAGGCCGTGCGCGAGCAGGCGGAGAAACTCACCGGCAAGGCGACCGAGCAGGCCCGGGGGTTTGCCGCGCAGGGCAAGGAACGCGCGACCGGCGTGCTCGATGAACTGGCGCGGATGATCGACGATGCGGCCGGCACCGTCGATGAACGCGTCGGCGAACAATATGGGCGGTATGCCCGCTCCGCCGCCGGTGCGGTGTCCGGCTTCGCCGAAAATCTGCGCGGCAAGGAGGTCGACGAGATCGTCGACGATGTGCGCGAGTTCGTGCGCAAGAGCCCGGCGGTCGCAATCGGCACCGCCGCTGCGGTCGGATTCGTTCTCGCGCGCATCCTGCGCTCGGGCTTCGACGGCGAGGACGGTCGCCGCGACGCCTGAACGAGATCGCCGACAGGGGGCAGGGACCGTGGACGAACCAGACGATGCGGCAGGCATCGGAACGCTGATCTCTAGACTGTTGCACGACGCACGCGCCTATGCGCGCGCGGAAGGCGATTATTACCGCGCGCTTGCCGCCGAGCGCGCAACCCACGCGGGGATTGCGGCAGGACTGGCGGCGGCCGCCCTGTTCCTTTTGATGGCGGTGGTGACGGCCACGTTGGTCGGGGTGCTGCTGCTGCTCGCCCAGATGGTTGGGCTGGCGTGGGCGACGCTGATCGTACTCGTCGTCGGGCTTGTCATTGTCGCGCTGCTGGGTCGTGCGGCCATCCAGCGCGCGCGGCGGGTCACTTTGCCTACCAAGGAAATTACATGACCGCCCCCACGAACCCCCGCGCCGCACGGCTCGCCGCCGATCTGGCGCGCCAGCGGATGAATGCGACGATCACGGAACTCAGGGGGCGGGTGGCGCCTGCCCGCCTTCGGGACGACGCGGTCGCCGGCCTGCGCACACGGGCGGAGGCGACTGCGGAACACGGGCTGGCGGCAATGAAGCGCCAGCCGGGGCTGACCGCTGCGGGGTTTGTCGCAACGGTGGTGCTCATCGCGCGGCAACCGCTGATCGCGGCGGCCCGCAACTGGTGGGAGCGACGGCGCAACGGCGGCGTTGATCGCTTTCCACCCAAATCCAACGACGACATCCTGAAAGGAACCGATCGATGACAGAGGAAGTGAACGCCACCGGCGATACCCGGACCCCGCGTACCGAGCGGATCAAGGAGGCGGTCGGTACGATCAAGGAACGTGCCGGCGGGGCCTATTCGCAAAGCCGCGCGCGGGCGGGCGATGTCGCGCAACGCGCTGGCGAAAGCGTCGAGAATGCGCCGATGGCGGTACTGGTCGGTGGATTGGCGGTCGGCGCACTCGTCGGCGCGCTGCTGCCGCGCAGCGAGCGCGAGCGCCAGGCGCTGGCCCCGGTGGGCAAGCGAATCGCGGGAACGACCGCGGCCGCGCTGGCGGCGGCGCGCGATGCGGGACGCGAGCAGCTCAACGAACTCGCTCCCAAGGATGCGATTCGCAATAAGCTGTCGGACGCGATCGGCCAGGTCGTGACGGCCGCAAAGGAAAGCGGTCGCGAAGCCGCGAAGGCGGGCGGCACCTCCCAGCCCTGATTTTAGCGCAGCTCGCGACCCGGCTTCGGCGCGACGCGCTCTTGAGCCGCGCGCCGATCCCGCTATTCCCTCACGCAAACGCGGCGCGATTCCGGTCGCGCCGCAATCCACCCGGCATGTTGGAGTAGCGGTTTTGAGCAAGATGCATCTGGTCTTCGGCGGTCGGGTCACCAATCCGATGACGCTCGATTTCGCCGACCTTTCGGCGATCGAGGTGGTCGGCTTCTATCCCGACTATGCCAGCGCCGAGAAGGCGTGGCGCGCCGCCGCGCAACGCACCGTCGACGACGCCGAGATGAAATATGTCGTCGTCCACCTGCACCGGCTGCTCGAGCCCGATCAGGGTCCGCCCGCCGCCTGATCCGCCGGTCGCGAAAACGGGTCAGCTTGGGCGGTGCCGGCGCGGGAGGAGCGGAAACGCCAGGATCATGCCGAGCAGGAACCCGCCGATATGCGCGGCACCCGCAATCGGAAAGCCGGCCGCGGTGCTGACGAGCGCGACGACGATGTTGAGAACAATCCAGCCGCCGGCGATCCAGGCGATGTCGACGACGCGTCCGGGGATCGGCCCGATTGCCCGCGCCTTCCGGCGGCTGAAGAACATCGCATAGCTGCCGAGGACGGCGGAAACCGCCCCGCTCGCGCCGACCATCGGCGACATCGATGCCGGATCGAGCGCCCATTGCGCCGCCGCCGCAGCATAGGCGCCCAGCAGGTAGATGAGCGCGACGCGTGCCGGCCCCAGTAGCCGTTCGACCAGCCGCCCGGTCTGGGCCAGCATCAGCATGTTGAAGCCAAGATGCACCGGACCGCCATGGACCAGCGTCGCGCTGAGCGGGGTCAGCCATGCCGGCACCACCGCCAGATAAGGCGGCATGACGATCAGGCCGCTCACCCGCGCCGGGATGACGCCGCCGGCCGCGATCGCAAGATTCTCGTTGCCGGAGAAGGTCAGCGCGAGGCTGACCGCGCAGGTGACCGCGACGATCACCCACGTCATCACGGCCATGCGCTCTCGGATCAGATGAACTCGATCTTCGAAATGAGATAGTAGCGATCGCCCGACGGCACGGTGACTTCGACTTCGTCATCGACGCGACGGCCGATCAGCGCGCGGCCAAGCGGCGAGTTGTAGCTGATCTTGCCCGCGGTCGCATCCGCTTCGGCCTGTCCAACGATCTGATAGGTGACGGGCTTTTCGTCCTCGTCGATCAGCGTCACGGTCGCGCCGAACACGATCTTGTCACCCGACAGGTCGCGCGGATCGATCACTTGCGCGCGGCTCAGCTTGTCCTCGATATCCGAGATCGACGCTTCGATCTGGCCCTGACGCTCCTTGGCCGCGTGATATTCGGCGTTTTCCGACAGGTCGCCATGCGCGCGCGCTTCCTCGATCGCATCGACGATCAACGGACGCTCGGCACGCAGCCGCTTCAGCTCCGCGCTCAGCTTTTCATAGCCCTCGGCCAGCATCGGCAGCTTTTCGACGGTCGCCATTTATGTATCCCTCACTGAACAAGCCCCGATCAAGCGGACCCGGTGGAGAGGCCCGCCCGCACATCAACTCCGATTTGATGGGATCAATGCTGCGACGGCGAATAATAGGATTGAAGCGGCCGCACTTCAAGGGACTGCCGCGAAAGCGCCACAATCGCACGCGCCGCCGCGACGCTGGCGGGCGCGGTGGTGAAATAGGGCACTTTCTGGGCCAGTGCCGAGCGGCGGATCGATGCCGAGTCCTTCAGCGACTGCCAGCCTTCGGTGGTGTTGAAGATCAGCGCCACGTCGCGGTCGAGGATGCGATCGACGATATGCGGGCGACCCTGTGCCACCTTGTTGACGCGTTCGACCGCGATTCCCTGTGCCGCGAGGAAGTCGGCGGTGCCCGACGTGGCGATGATCGTGAAGCCGTGATCGGCGAGCAACCGCACGCCCGGAAGGATCACGTCCTTGTCGCTGTTCTTGACGCTGACGAACAGCGTCCCCGACTGCGGCAGCGTGACGCCCGCGCCGAGCTGCGCCTTGGCAAAGGCGGTCGCGAAGTCGCGGTCGATCCCCATCACCTCGCCCGTCGACTTCATTTCGGGGCTCAGCACCGGATCGATGCCGGGGAAGCGACCCCAGGGGAACACCGCTTCCTTGACCGCGATATGATCGATGTGCCGGTCGATCGGCGGCAGGTCGCGCAGCTTCTCGCCCGCCATCACGCGGCTGGCATATTTGGCGATGGGTGCGCCGATCGCCTTGGCGACAAAGGGCACCGTGCGGCTGGCGCGCGGATTGACCTCGATCAGATAGACCTCGCCGTCCTTGACCGCGAACTGGATGTTCATCAGCCCGCGGACCGAGAGTGCGCGGGCGAGCGCGTCGGCCTGGCGCTCGATTTCGGCGACGATCGCGGCGGACAGGCTGTGCGGCGGAATCGAGCAGGCGCTGTCGCCCGAATGGACGCCGGCTTCCTCGATATGCTGGAGTACGCCGGCCACGACGACATCGTCGCCGTCGCAGATTGCATCGACATCGACCTCGATCGCGTCGCGCAGATACTGGTCGATCAGCACGGGTGAGTCGCCGGACACCTGAACCGCGGTCTGGATATAGTCGTCGAGCTGCTGCTGGCCGTCGACGATCTCCATCGCGCGGCCGCCCAGCACATAGCTGGGGCGCATCAGCACCGGATAGCCGATGCGGTTGGCGACGGCGACCGCCTCGTCACGGCTGCGCGCAATGCCGTTGGCCGGCTGCTTCAGGCCCAGCTTGGCGACCAGTGCCGCAAACCGCTCGCGATCCTCGGCCAGGTCGATCGCATCGGGGCTGGTGCCCAGGATGGGAATGCCGGCATCCTCCAGCGCCTGGGCGAGATTGAGCGGCGTCTGGCCGCCGAACTGGACGATGACGCCGACCAGCGTGCCGTTCGATTGCTCGACATTGAGGATCTCGAGCACGTCCTCCGCGGTAAGCGGCTCGAAATAAAGCCGGTCGGAGGTGTCATAGTCGGTGCTGACCGTTTCCGGGTTGCAGTTGACCATGATTGTCTCATATCCCGCTTCAGCCAGGGCGAAGCAGGCGTGGCAGCAGCAATAGTCGAACTCGATCCCCTGCCCGATCCGGTTCGGCCCGCCGCCCAGGATGACGATCTTGCGCGCGTCCGACGGCATCGCCTCATTCTCGGGCGCGCCAAAGCTCGGCGCCTCATAGGTCGAATACATATAGGGCGTCTTCGCGTCGAACTCCGCCGCGCATGTGTCGATCCGCTTGAAGACCGGGCGCACGCCCAGACGGTGGCGGAGCGCGCGCACCTCGCGCTCGGTGATGCCGCCGGTCATCGCCACGACCGCGTCGCGCACCAGCCCCGATCCGCGCGCGATGCCGCGCGCCATGCCGCCGCGAAGATTGGCGGACTTGAGCGCGAGATAGGCGAGCCGCTTGTCGCTGAAGCCCATCCCCTTCAACCGCCGCATGCCCGCCGCATCGCGTGGCAGGCCGTTGGCGATCACCTCCGCCTCGGCCTCGACGATCTCCTTCATCCGCTCAAGAAACCAGGGATCATATTTCGCGATCGCGTGGACCTCTTCGACGGTGAAGCCCTCGCGCAGCGCCTGTGCCGCCACGAGCAAGCGGTCGGGCGTCGCCTGCGAAAGCGCCGCCTCGATCTCGGCGCGCGGCGCGCCAACCAGCCGGTCGACATCGTTGAAGCCCGACAGGCCGGTTTCCAGCCCGCGCAGCGCCTTCTGCATCGATTCATGGATCGACCGGCCGATCGCCATCACTTCGCCGACCGACTTCATCGCGGTGGAGAGCAGCGGTTCGGCACCCTTGAACTTCTCGAAGGCGAAGCGCGGGATCTTGGTGACGACATAGTCGATCGTCGGTTCGAACGACGCGGGCGTGACGCCGGTGATGTCGTTGGTGATCTCGTCCAGCGTGTAGCCGACCGCCAGCTTGGCGGCGACCTTGGCGATCGGAAAGCCCGTCGCCTTCGACGCCAGCGCCGATGACCGGCTGACGCGCGGGTTCATCTCGATCACGATCAGCCGGCCGTCCTTGGGATTGACCGCGAACTGGACGTTCGATCCGCCGGTTTCCACACCGATCTCGCGCAGCACCGCGATGCTGGCGTTGCGCATGATCTGATATTCCTTGTCGGTCAGCGTCAGCGCGGGGGCGACGGTGATCGAATCGCCGGTGTGGACGCCCATCGGATCGACATTCTCGATCGAGCAGATGATGATGCAGTTGTCGTTCCGGTCGCGGACGACCTCCATCTCATATTCCTTCCACCCGAGCAGCGATTCCTCGATCAGCACTTCGGTGGTCGGTGATGCATCCAGCCCGCCGGTGACGATCTGGATGAACTCCTCGCGATTATAGGCGACGCCGCCGCCGGTGCCGCCGAGCGTGAAGCTGGGCCGGATGATCGCGGGCAACCCGGTGTGGTCGAGCGCGGCCAGCGCCTCGTCGACGGTATGCGCGATCGCCGAGCGCGCGGATTCGAGCCCGATCCGGTCCATCGCGTTGCGGAACTTGATCCGGTCCTCGGCCTTGTCGATCGCCTCCGCATCCGCGCCGATCATCTGCACGCCGTATTTCGCCAATGTGCCGTCGTTGAACAACGCGAGCGCGGTGTTGAGCGCGGTCTGGCCGCCCATCGTCGGCAACACCGCGTCGGGGCGCTCCTTCTCGATGATCTTGGCGACAATTCCGGGCGTGATCGGCTCGACATAGGTCGCGTCCGCCAGCTCGGGATCGGTCATGATCGTCGCCGGGTTCGAGTTGACCAGGACGATGCGATAGCCCTCCTCCTTCAACGCCTTGATCGCCTGCGTGCCCGAATAATCGAACTCGCACGCCTGGCCGATGATGATCGGCCCCGCGCCGATGACGAGGATGGAGGAAATGTCGGTGCGCTTGGGCATTATTTTTCTTCCGGAACCTCTTCGTTACCGACAAAACCGAGTTTCGTCGGAATGATGCTTGCGCGCAGACGCTTGAGGACGCAGTCCACCTTTTCGAACTCTGCTTCGGGTGAAGGCTGAAATGCGACTTCCTCGCCCCCTAAGTGCCTCAGCCAATGGCGGGGGGCGTTGCAGAAATCAGTCATCGCATCGAGCTCGGTTTGCGTCACCTCGACGCTTTGCGTTTCAAGCGCAGCTACTTGTGCAGCTGCTTGTAACGCGAACGCGATAGGGAGAATGATCACGCGGCGTTCCCCAACATCCCCACGAACCGCTCGAACAGGTAGAAGCTATCCTGCGGCCCCGGCGACGCCTCCGGGTGATATTGCACGCTGAACGCCGGGCGGTCGGTCAGTTCGAGCCCGCAATTGCTGCCGTCGAACAGTGACACATGGGTCTCGCGGGCGTTGGCGGGCAGGCTGTCACGCTCGACCGCGAAGCCGTGGTTCATGCTCGTGATCTCGACCACACCGTCGTCCAGCCGCTTGACCGGATGATTGGCGCCGCGATGGCCCTGGAACATCTTGGTCGTGCGCGCGCCCGCCGCGAGGGCGAGGAGCTGGTGGCCGAGGCAGATGCCGAAGACCGGCAGCTTGTCGTCGAGCAGCCGCTTGATCGGCGCGAGCGCATATTCGCCCGTCGCCGCGGGGTCGCCGGGGCCGTTGGAGAGGAATACGCCGTCGGGCTTCAGCGCCATGATCTGGTCATAGCTCGCATCGGCCGGCAGTACGCTGACCTTGGCACCAGCGCGGACCAGATTGCGGTAGATGTTGCGCTTGGCGCCGTAATCGATGGCGACGACGTGGGGGCGTTTCTCGACTTGGCTCGAAACAGGTTTCTCGACTTCGCTCGAAACGAACGGTGGAGATGGACGTGGGTCTTCAGGAGCGGAGAAGGCTGCTTCCCCGTTGGTTTCGAGCGAAGTCGAGAAACCCGCCGCCCCCTCATAGCCAAAGCCCAGCCGCCACACCCCGCCGTCCCACGTCCCGTGCGTTTCGCGCGTCACCGACTTGGCGAGGTCCATGCCTTCCAGCCCCGGCCAGGCGCGGGCGCGGTCCAACAGGGCGGGAATGTCGAAGTCGCCGTTCGCCGAATGCGCGATCACGCCATTGGGCGCGCCGCCCGTACGGATCCGCCGGGTCAGCGCGCGGGTATCGACGCCGGACAGGCCGATGCGGTCATGCTTGCGCATCCAGTCGTCCAGCCGCTCGACGCTGCGGAAATTGCTGGGGTCGGTCACGTCCTGGCGCACGATCATGCCGAGCGCATGGGGGTCGTCGGCCTCGATGTCTTCCGGGTTTGCGCCCACATTGCCGATATGCGGGAAGGTGAAGGTGATGAGCTGACCCGCGAAGCTCGGATCGGTCATGATCTCCTGATAACCGGTCATCGCGGTATGGAAGCATACCTCGCCCACCGCCGATCCCTCCGCGCCGAAGCCCCGGCCCCAGACCACATCGCCAGTGGCGAGGACGAGCACGCCCGTCGCTCCTTCGGGCGCAGGCAGGGGCTTGGCTTCGGCCATGGGGGTGGTCGCTCCTCGTACGGGGTCCGGCAATGTCGCTAAGGCTCGCCCGCTAGACCCCTGCCCTTTGCGCGTCAACCGCGCTAACAGGATTGGCGAAGATTCATTTTCCGAAAGAAGCCGAATGATCCGAGACGACCTCAAGACCGCGCTCGTCACCGCAATGAAAGCGGGCGAGAAGGAGACGACCGCGACGCTGCGCCTCATCCTGTCGTCGATCAAGAATCGCGACATCGAACTGCGCACCGGCAGCGCGCCCGTGGACGACGACGCGCTGGTCGTCGAGGTGCTGCAGAAGATGGTCAAGCAGCGCCGCGAATCGATCGAGATGTATGAAAAGGGCGGCAGACCCGAGCTGGCGGCGGCCGAGCAGGCGGAAGTGACGGTGATCGAACGCTTCCTGCCCCAGCAGATGAGCGAGGCGGAGACCGCCGCGGCGATCGAGGCGATCAAGGCGGAACTTGGCGCGACCTCGATGAAGGACATGGGCCGGGTGATGGCCGAGCTGAAGGCCCGCCACGCGACCACGCTCGACATGAGCAAGGCGAGTGCCGCGGTGAAGGCGGCGTTGGGCTGATCTCCCCTCCCGCGTGCGGGAGGGGTTGGGCTGAGCGCAAGTCCGGTCACCCCCCGCTCGAACCGTTCGTCTCGAGCAAGGTCGAGAGGCGTGCCAGTCTCCCCAACCGCTCGACTCCGCGAGCGACCTGCCGCAACATCGCGCGATGGCATTTTGGGCTTATATTTTGCGCTGCGCCGACGGCAGCTATTACACCGGCCATAGTGACGATCTCGATCGGCGGATCGCCCAGCATCAAGCTGGCGGGCATTGTGACTACACCTCTCGGCGGCGGCCAGTGCAGCTGGTGTGGCGAGAGACGTTCCAAACTCGGGTGGAGGCGCTTGAGGCCGAGCGGATGGTTGGCGGATGGTCACGCGCCAAGAAGGAAGCGATGATTGCTGGCAATTGGTCGCTGGTCTCCCACCTCGCGCGACCACCGAAGGAGCGTTTCTCGACTTCGCTCGAAACGAACGGGCAGGCGAGAGCGCGATTAGAGGATCTGGGTTCAAAGCAGAACCCGTTGGTTTCGAGCGAAGTCGAGAAACCTGCTACGGGCGCGCCGAACTCAAGCAAAAGCCCGCACCGATAATGACCCTCACCCCCGCCTTTCTCGACGAGCTGCGCGCGCGCACCACGCTGTCCGCGCTGATCGGGCGCACGGTGAAGGTCCAGCGCGCGGGGCGCGAGTACAAGGCGTGCTGTCCCTTCCATAACGAGAAGACGCCGAGCTTCACGATCAACGACGACAAGGGATTCTATCATTGCTTCGGCTGCGGGGCGCACGGAGATGCGATCCGATGGATGACCGATCAGCGCGGCCTGCCCTTCATGGATGCGGTCAAGGAACTGGCGACGATGGCGGGCATGGAGGTCCCCGCACCCGACAAGCGGTCCGCCGAACGCGCCGAAAAGGCGAAGGGGCTGCACGAAGCCTGTGCCGATGCCGCGCGCTGGTTCGCCGAACAGCTCGACGGGGTGGCGGGGGCGGAGGCGCGCGCGCTGCTGCAGCGCCGCGGCATTCGGCCGGAAACCGCGCGCACATTCGGCCTGGGTTTCGCGCCCGACAGTCGGCGCGGGCTGCGCGACGCGCTCAAGGACTATGGCGACGCGCTGCTGGTCGAGGCGGGGCTGCTGATCCATGTCGACGGCAAGGAGCCTTATGACCGCTTCCGGGGCCGGTTGATGATCCCGATCCGCGATCCGCGGGGGCGGGTCATTGCCTTTGGCGGCCGGATCATTGGGGATGGCGAACCCAAATATCTGAACTCGCCCGAAACCCCGCTGTTCGACAAGGGGCGTCAGCTCTACAATCTCGACCGCGCCGCCGCCGCCTCGCGCAAGGCGGGGCGCGTGATCGCGGTCGAAGGCTATATGGACGTGATCGCGCTCGCTCAGGCAGGGTTCGACGAAGCGGTCGCGCCGCTCGGCACCGCGATGACCGAGGAGCAGCTGCAGCGGCTGTGGCGGCTCGCCGACGTACCGCTGCTGTGCCTAGACGGCGACGCGGCGGGACAGAAGGCCGCGATCCGTGCCGCGCACCGCGCGCTGCCGGTGCTGCCCGCCGGACGCAGCCTGGCTTTCGTCACCCTGCCCCCGGGCCAGGACCCCGATGACGTCGTGCGCACGGCCGGGGCGGCGGCGTTCGAGGCGCTGCTGGCCACGCCCCAGCCGCTGGTCGACCGGCTGTGGGCGCATGAATTCGCCGCCGAGCCGCTGACCACGCCCGAGGCGCGCGCCGGGCTGAAGCGACGATTGGCCGAGCTGGCGAGCACGATCGGCGATCCGATGGTGCGCGACGAATATGCGCACGAATTTCGCGAGCGCGCCCGCGCCGCGTTCGCGCCACCGCCGCGCGCGCCCTTCACGCCCCGCGCACCGGGCAAGCCGGGTGGACGGCGCGGCCAGAAATGGAGCGGCTGGGCACCCCCCGACCCCCCGCCTTCGCCCGCTGCGCACGCGGTCCAGGCAGGCGGGCTCGACCCGGTGCTGGCCAAGGCGGTGCTCGCCGGGCTGATCCGGCACCCGGCCGAGATCGCCCGGCACCTGGAGGTGCTGTCATCGTTGCGCATCGCCAACGGTGCGCTCGGGCGGCTGTTCGAGGCGGTGATCGATCTGGCGGTCGAGGATCAGGCGCTTGATAGCGACGGCGTGCGCACCATATTGGCTCGGTCGGGCTTCGATCAGATGGCGGCGGAGTTGCTTCGGGCTGATTCGCTCCCCTTTTCGTTCACACGGAATGCGGCGGACGATCGCGTGCGCGCGGTCGCCGATCTGGGCGAGGCGATTGCGGTGCTGGCGGCGCGTCCCCGGGTGGATGCGGCACTGGCGCGCGCGACGGCGGAAATGCAGGCCGATTTCGACGAAGCGGCATTCGCGCGCCAGGTCGCGCTGGTGAAGGAACGCCAGGCGCTGGACGCGCGTCTTGCAAATCTGGTGCTGGCGGACAAAGACGGTTCGCGACTCGACGATTAAAATTGCACGCGCCTCGATCGAGGCGGCTGAATGCGAAGGGCAATTGATGGCGAAGACGAATGGTGGCGGCGACGAAACGATGGAAGTGGGTGACGCGCCGCTGATCGACCTGAACGAGGGATCGATCAAGAAGCTGGTCGCGCGCGCCAAGAAGCGCGGCTACATCACCGTCGACCAGTTGAACGAGATGCTGCCGCAGGACCAGATGACGTCCGAGCAGATCGAGGACATCATGTCCGCGCTCAACGACATGGGCGTCAACGTCGTCGAGAACGAGGACGCCGGCGAGGATGCCGAGCCCGACGAGGACGGTGCCGACGAGATCGAGGCATCCGAAGGTCAGGACGACGCCGCGCCGGCATTCGAGACGACCAAGAAAAAGGAAACGATGGACCGCACCGACGACCCGGTGCGGATGTACCTTCGCGAAATGGGCGCGGTCGAACTGCTCAGCCGCGAGGGCGAGATTGCGATCGCCAAGCGCATCGAGGCCGGGCGCGACACCATGATCCTGGGGCTGTGCGAGAGCCCGATCACGTTCAACGCGATCATCAACTGGTCGAACGCGCTCAACGAAGGTACGATGCAGCTGCGCGAGATCCTCGATCTCGACGCGATGCTGTCGAAGGATCCCGCGCCGGAGAGCCTGAGCGACGACGACGATGGCGGCGACGGCGAGATTTCCGAGAAGAACGCCGGCCCGACCTTCAAGGAAGAGGAAGAGCCCGAGGAAGCGTCGGCCGACGAGGACGACGAGGAATCGATGACCGAGCGGCGAACGCCGCGCCCGTCCGACGACGAGGAGGAGGACAATACCCTCAGCCTCGCGCAGATGGAGGAGCAGCTGAAGCCGCAGGCGCTGGAGAAGTTCGCCAACATCACCTCGGTCTACAAGAAGTTCGCCAAGGTGCAGGCGGCGCGGATCGAATCGATGTCGGCGGGCAACGAGTTTCCGGGTGCCGAAGAACGCAAATACCAGAAACTGCGCGAGGAGCTGACCGCCGAGGTCGAGAGCGTCCAGTTCCACCAGGCCAAGATCGAATATCTGGTCGACCAGCTCTACAGCTACAACCGTCGCCTGACCGCGCTGGGCGGCCAGATGCTGCGCCTCGCCGAGCGGCACAAGGTCAATCGCAAGTCGTTCCTCGACAGCTATGTCGACCATGAGCTCGACGAAAACTGGCTGCAGTCGGTCCAGGGCATCGACAAGAAGTGGAAGGCGTTCGCGGAGAATGAGGCGGATGCCGTCGACCGGATCCGCACCGAAATCGCAGAGATCGCCCAGGCGACGGGCATGTCGCTCGCCGAGTTCCGCCGCATCGTCAACATGGTGCAGAAGGGCGAGCGCGAGGCACGGATCGCCAAGAAGGAGATGGTCGAGGCGAACCTGCGCCTCGTCATCTCGATCGCCAAGAAATACACCAATCGCGGGCTGCAGTTCCTGGATCTGATCCAGGAGGGCAATATCGGTCTGATGAAGGCGGTCGATAAGTTCGAATATCGCCGCGGCTACAAGTTCAGCACCTATGCGACGTGGTGGATCCGTCAGGCGATCACCCGCTCGATCGCCGACCAGGCGCGGACGATCCGCATCCCGGTTCACATGATCGAGACGATCAACAAGCTGGTCCGGACCAGTCGCCAGTTCCTGCACGAGCAGGGCCGCGAGCCGACGCCCGAGGAAATGGCCGAGCGGCTGTCGATGCCGCTGGAGAAGGTCCGCAAGGTGATGAAGATCGCCAAGGAGCCGATCAGCCTCGAAACGCCGATCGGCGACGAGGAGGATTCGCATCTCGGCGACTTCATCGAGGACAAGAACGCGATCATCCCGGTCGATGCGGCGATCCAGGCCAATCTGAAGGAAACCGTGACGCGGGTGCTCGCCAGCCTCACCCCGCGCGAGGAGCGCGTGCTGCGCATGCGGTTCGGTATCGGCATGAACACCGATCACACGCTCGAGGAGGTCGGGCAGCAATTCTCGGTCACGCGCGAGCGCATTCGCCAGATCGAGGCGAAGGCACTGCGGAAGCTCAAGCACCCGAGCCGCAGCCGCAAGATGCGCAGCTTCCTCGACCAATAGCGTCGCTGGTCGGCCCGCGACGCGCTTGAACGCCCCGGGCGCTGGATGCGGCGCCCGGGGCGTCGACGTTGGACCGGATGGCCCGACGTCAGGGTTTCCGGAAGAAGGAGGGACCGGGGTTCCTTCCGGAAAGCGGGGATCAGGCGCTGTGGCGCCGGCCCCTTTTGCGCCAGCTGGGCTTGCGATCGCGCTACGCCATGCGTGGGCGCCGATCGCGTATTCCGCGCGATGATCTGCTCCGTTCCGGACCAAATAACGCGATCAATCTCGCCGGTTTCGACCGATCGCGCGACGCGCGGCCGTGAATTACGCATTTGTGCCACCCGCACGACCGAACGGGGGGACGGCATGGGATTTGAAGCGGCGATCGAACCAGCGGCGGGATCGGGCTTCGCGGATGCGCAGGTGACGGCGTCGCAACTGGTCCGGCAATTCGGCATATGGCAGGAGCGCGCGGGGCACGCGCCCGTCTTCATCCATCACCGCGGGCGTGCCAAGCTGGTGCTGGCCAGCATGGAGCAGGTCCGGCAGTGGCAAGCGATCGGCCGGTCGCCCGGACCGGGCCTGCCGTCGGTGGAGGCGTTGCTCAACGGCTTTGCGACGCCGTTGCTGCTTCTCGACCATATGGGCGCGATCGTGGCAAAGAATGCGGCGGCGGAATCGTGGATGGCCCCCGCCGACGCCTGGCTGGCGCCGTTGCAGGCGACCATCGTCGATGTGGCGCGCCACCGGATCGCCGAGCGGGTCGTCGTGCGTGGCGGTGTGGACGGGAACGGCACGTTCGAAATCGCACTCCAGCCCTGGCTCGACCATGTGCTGGTCCGCATCGACAATGCGTCGCTCGGCCAGCAGCTGCAGGATCGCATCAGCGCGCTCGACGCCATGCAGCGCGCGATCGACCAAGTCGCGCCGGATGTCGCGTCCGCGCTCCTCACCCCGCGCGGCTATCTGTCGGCCCCTTCACCTGCGCTTGCCGCGATGACGGGGATCGCGCTGGCCGCGACGATCGACATGCGGTTCGTCAGCCTGATCGACATCGCCAGTCGCGTCACCGTCGGCGACCTGATCGACGAAACCTTTCGGACCGGCACCCCGGCACGCGCCGAAGCCTATCTGCGGGTCAATCGCGCCGACCCGATCGCGGTTTCGATCGGGCTCGCCCCGATCCGTGAGGCGGCCGCGATCACCGCGTTGCAGGTCGTGATCGCGCGTCAGTCGCCACCCGCGCTTATCCACAGCTAAGCAGGGGTTAACGGGCAATACACCGCGTCTTTACGCCCTTTGGTTTACCGAGTTTCGGCAAGCCCGTCGGTGCGGCGGTTTGCCGGACCGGACGAACGAATTTGGGGGTATGGGTGGAGCGCGCAGAAAGCGTAGTATCAGGCGCGTCTTGGGAAGCCCTTACCGCTTTGGCGGCGGCGGAGGGCAGCGGTCGTCACCGCGCCTTCAAGCGGCTCGTCGCGGGCGCGCCGGTCCTGCGCGACCTGGCCGACGCCATCCACCTGATCTGCATCCTCCACGGCCAGTTTCCGGGCGTCATCGATCTGGTCGCATCGCATTCGGGCATTCCCGCCGATCATCCGTGGGTCCAGAATGCGCGCGCGGGTTTCGCGTTCGAGCGGGCCTATCTCGTCCGCATCGCGGTTGCCGCCGGGCCGATGCCCAGCACGCCGGGGCAGGCGGAATCCGAAGCCACCGTCATCGCCCAGCGCCACGCCGTCGAAATGCTCGGCCGGTCGGACCGCACGGGTTGCGCCCTGGGGGCGGCGGCGGCGCTCGTGCTTGACTGGGCGGAGATCCGGGGCCTGCTCGACACGACGGCGGACCGGCTGGGGCTGATCGACCCGCCGGGCACCATGCTGCCGGCGTCGACCGCGACTGCCGCGGTGGTGAGCGAACTCGTCACGCGCCCCGCGATCGAACGCGCGGTGTTGTTCGGTGCGCAGCAGCTCCTGCTCCAGCATCAGGGCCTGTGGACCTTGCTCGAGGCCCGGGCCGAGGCGCGCGGCCGGAGCTGAAACCGCGGCGCACGCGGATCATCGCTTGCGCATTGCCACCTCCGACCGGTATCGGCTTCGAACAATCGGTACGGAGATCGGGGATGTCGATGCGGTTCGAGGGCACGTCCAGCTATGTCGCAACCGAGGATTTGAAGGTTGCGGTCAACGCCGCGGTCACGCTGCGCCGCCCGCTGCTGGTCAAGGGCGAACCCGGCACGGGCAAGACGGTGCTCGCGCACGAAATCGCCCGCGCGGTCGGCGCGCCGCTGATCGAATGGAATGTCAAATCGACCACCAAGGCGCAGCAGGGCCTTTACGAATATGACGCGGTCGCCCGCCTGCGCGACGGCCAGCTCGGCGACGCGCGCGTCCATGACATCGCCAACTATATCCGGCGCGGCAAGCTGTGGGAGGCGTTCACTTCCCCCACCCTGCCCGTGCTGCTGATCGACGAAATCGACAAGGCGGACATCGAATTTCCCAACGACCTCCTCCAGGAGCTCGATCGCATGGAATTCCATGTCTACGAGACCCGGGAGACGGTGAAGGCGGTCGAGCGCCCGATCGTCGTGATTACCAGCAACAACGAAAAGGAATTGCCCGACGCATTCCTTCGCCGCTGCTTCTTCCACTATATCAAGTTTCCCGACCGCGACACGATGCAGGCGATCATCGACGTTCATTTCCCGGGCATCCAGAAGATCCTGGTCGGCAAGGCAATGGACATTTTCTACGAGGTCCGCGAGGTGCCGGGGCTCAAGAAGAAGCCGTCGACCAGCGAACTGCTCGATTGGCTCAAGCTGCTGCTGCACGAGGACATGCCGCTCGACGTCCTCCAGTCGCGCGACCCGACCAAGGCGATCCCGCCGCTGCACGGCGCACTGCTCAAGAACGAGCAGGACGTGATGCTGTTCGAGCGGCTTGCCTTCATGGCGCGGCGCCAGGCGCCCAAGGCCTGACGCGTGCCGCTTTATGAGATCGACGCCAAGCGCCCGGTCGTTCCCACCGATGCATGGGTGGCGCCCAGCGCGGACCTGATCGGCGAGGTCGTGCTGGGTGCGGGGGCGAGCGTGTGGTTCGGTGCGGTCATCCGCGCGGACAATACCGCCATCGTCGTCGGCGAACGCAGCAATGTGCAGGAAGGCGCGATGCTGCATTCCGACCCCGGCGCGCCGGCCACGGTCGGCGCGGAGTGCACGATCGGCCACCACGCCATCCTGCACGGCTGCACCATCGGGGACCGCGTGCTGATCGGCATGGGCGCGATCGTGCTCAATCATGCTGTCATCCCGGACGACTGCATCGTCGGCGCGGGCGCGCTGGTCACCGAAGGCAAGACGTTCGAGCCGGGAAGCCTGATCGTCGGCAGCCCCGCCCGTGCCATCCGCACGCTGGATGACGGGGCACGCGCGATGCTGCGCCTTTCCGCGCAGCATTACGTGCACCGCAGCGCCAATTACGCCCGCACGTTGAAGCGAGTCGACTGACCGGCGACGCCGGACATCGTGCTTTCCGTAGCGAACTGGACAGCTATTCCGGTTGCGCTATGAAACGGGGATGGCCCTTCCCCCGCTCTTCGATCGCCTCCGGCTTCCCGTCATCGGCTCGCCGCTGTTCATCATCTCGGTTCCCGAGCTCGTCATCGCGCAGTGCAAGGCGGGGATCGTCGGGTCCTTTCCGGCGCTGAACGCCCGTCCGCAATCGCTGCTGGACGAATGGCTGCACCAGATCACCGAGGAACTGGCGGCCTGGAACCGGGACAATCCGGACCGCCCCGCCGCCCCCTTTGCGGTCAACCAGATCGTCCACAAATCGAACGACCGGCTCGAAGCGGACCTGATGACTTGCGCCAAATGGCAGGTACCGATCGTGATCACCTCGCTCGGCGCGCGCGAAGAGTTGAACACCGCCGTCCACGGCTGGGGCGGCATTACGCTCCACGACGTAATCAACGACCGCTTTGCCCGCAAGGCGGTCGAAAAGGGTGCGGACGGCCTCATCCTCGTCTGCGCGGGTGCGGGCGGTCACGCCGGCCTGCTCAACCCGTTCGCCTTCACCCAGGAGGTTCGCGGCTGGTTCGACGGACCGATCGCGCTGTCGGGCGCGATCGCCAATGGTGGCGCGGTGCTTGCCGCGCAGGCGGCGGGTGCCGACCTCGCCTATATCGGGTCGCCGTTCATCGCGACGGTCGAGGCGAATGCCGACGCCGCGTACAAGAATGCGATCGTCGCGGGCGGGGCGAGCGACATCGTCTACACCAATCTGTTCACCGGCGTGCACGGCAATTATCTGCGCGGATCGATCGAGGCCGCAGGGCTCGACCCGGACAATCTGCCGGAGAGCGATCCGAGTGCGATGAACTTCGGATCGGGCGGCAACCAGAAGGTCAAGGCGTGGCGCGACATCTGGGGGTCGGGCCAGGGAATCGGCGCAGTCACCGCGGTCGAATCGGTGGCGGATCGTGTCGACCGACTGGCCAGCGAATACCAGGCGGCGCGCACCCGGCTCCAGATCGGCGGCTGACCCCGCCGGCACGCCGCGCGATCAGATCGCGCGCCGCAACCTTTCCATCATGGCCCGTGCCGGGCTGCCCGCGACCGCGGGTTCGGCCTGTGCGACGTCGAGCCGGGCGACGCGACGATGCAGCTCCGCGCTGGCCGCGATCAGGTCACGCGCCACACTGGGCATGCGCTCGACGACGCTCATATCGCTTGTGGGGGCCTCACCCAGCCGCCGCGAGGGGTCCATCGCATCACGGCGGGGGATTTCGCCGGCCATGACCGCCCGCTGGGTCAGCAGCCAGGCGATAACGTGCATCAGCCGCGTCGTCACCTTGAGCGACTCGCATGAAAAGGCAACCTTGGTCAGCGGATCGAGCGTATCGCGCTGGCCCCGCCCGACCTCGTCGAAATAGCCGCGCGCTTCGTCCGCAAGAAGCATCGCTTCGACATACAGCGCGTCGATCAGCCTGGGTTCGAGGCGGGCCGGATAGGGGCTTTCGTCCATCGCGCATGATTGCCACAGCTTGCCGTTCGCCGGAACATTCGTTTTTGCGGCCGTATCAACAAGCTGTGCATAACTGGAGCGCCTCGCGGGCCGCCGGGTTCAGGCGATGATATCCGGCAGCAGCCAGTCCTCGATCAGCGCGATTTCGTCCTTCAGGCGAAGCTTGCGCTTTTTCAGCCGCGCGAGCTGGAGCTGGTCCTGGGAGCCAGCGGCCCGCAGCGCCTCGATTGCCGCGTCGAGGTCACGATGCTCGACCCGAAGGATTTCAAGACGTTGGCGAAGTTCCGTATCGTCCAATGATCGAACCTCCACGACGTCCGCGCCCCCGCCCCTGCCGCCACCGGTGCCCGCATCGGCGCCGAAACACCGGCAGTCGCCACGCGCCGCAGCAAATTCCGCTCCGCCCATCGAATAGCGGCAAAGTGGTGGGCGACAAACCCGGCCGTTCATGATTTACTTGCCGACCCTCATCCCCAAAACGCAGGAGGAAAAGGTCAATGCAGGACGCCCATTTCGAGGCTTTGCAGAGCAAGCACGCCACACTCGACCGTCGGATTCAGGACGAATCGCTCCGTCCGCTGCCCGACCAGGCGGTGTTGCGCGATCTGAAGCGCCGCAAGCTCCGCGTCAAGGAAGAGATGACCGCCGGCTGAGCCACACCCACACCGGGCGGGCCGCAAACGCGCTCGCCCGGACATTTCTCAAATCGAGCGGTTTGCATCGCTCGCTCGCTAAGCGCCGGATCCACGATGAGCGGCGGATCTCACGGTCGCGCGACGTCGCTCAGCCGTGTGCGACGCCTGCTTCGCCATAGGCCGACCCGCGGGCCGGACGCGACGACTGACGCCGCGCGAGGCTGGGATCGACCGGGCGATCGAACGAAATTCCGATGCGGCCGTCGGTCGACCACGCGATCGTCCCCGAGACGAGGCCAAGCCCGCGCAGATCGATTTCAACGGGCGTACCCGCGATCAGCGGCGCGGCATAATCGGCCATGATCCCGCCGGTCGAAAGATTGCGGACCCGGGTCGTGACCGCGCGCCCGCCCTCGACCCGCAACTTCGCGCTGAGCGAAGCGGTCTCGCGCGGCGCCGATCGCACCTGGCGACTGGAGGCCGCTGCCTCACTCCTTGCGCGCGTCTTGTCCTGTTCCATCGCCTGCTCTGCCTGCCGATACTAGTCCTCGGATATCTACCACAAACGCATCAAGCGGTTAAACGACTATTCGTCGCGCGAGATTTTCTCGTTGCGTTCATGGCGCTCCTGCGCTTCGACCGTCATCGTTGCGATCGGACGGGCCTCCAGCCTGGCCAGCGAGATCGGCTCGCCGGTCACTTCGCAATAGCCATATTCGCCGTCGTCGATGCGACGCAGCGCCGCGTCGATCTTTGAGATCAGCTTGCGCTGGCGGTCGCGGGTGCGCAGTTCGATCGACCAGTCGGTCTCGCTCGACGCGCGATCGGTCAGGTCGGCCTCGCGCAGCGGCTCCGACTGGAGCTGCGACAGGGTACCCTGCGCCTCGCGGTGAATGGCGTCCTTCCAGTCCAGCAGCTTCTGCCGGAAATAGTCGAGTTGCCGGGGGTTCATGAACGGCTCGTCGGCGCTGGGCCGATACCCCTGCGCCGCCGCGTCATTCGCCGGCGCATGATCCCGTTCAGATTGCTGCATATGATCCAAAGCCGTCGCCATCCCACTCTCCGTCCCGGTTCCCCGCCAACCCGAGCCGGCGGACACCGCCTTTCCACGCCGCGGCCTATAGAGCGGCGCAAAGCACACCACAAGCGAGCAATTTCGGCACGTTGATCGTTATCGACCCGTGCCGACGCGGCGGACATGGCGATGTCGGCACGGTCGTGTTCCCGTGGGCAGGAGACGACGCGATCGGTTCGTCGGTTACTTTCTGTCAGGCGCCACGGTCAGGGAGGCATGGGTCCCTGGGTATGCGCTTCCCTCCCATTAGCCTTGCCGACGCTGCGCCCCTCACTCCCGCGCTTCGCGTAACGCGTCCAACTCGGCTAGCCTGACGGGGTCATCCGCTGCCAACGCCTCCTCAAGGTAGAAATTATGCGCAATGTTCTGCACCACCTCTTTGGCTTCGCCGCTATACTCTTCGCTGATCACCGCAAAGGCGTCGACTAATTCCCGAAGAAACCCCTTATCAAGCTCCTAGAGCTGTCCGGCTAGGACCTCCATCATTTGAACGGCCGTATCGAGATTGAGCTCGCCCTCATCGGTCAGTTCAAGAAATACGACATAATCTGCAATGATATGCGCAACTTGCTTCGCGATCATGGTTCTACCACCCTCACCCTTATATTCGTGACTTTCATTCTCCTAACCAGCTCAATCTTTCACGCCTTTCCGGACACCCGAGTCTCTTTCACCGAGCCAATATCCTGCGCGGCGCGTGATGTTTGAATTTTGGTTTGGCCTATCCCCGGCGGTTATCGCCGTATCGATGACGCTGCCGATGCTGCGACTGGCAGTGGAAATTTCGGGAATGTGGTGCCCCGGGAGAGACTCGAACTCCCGACCTGCGGTTTAGGAAACCGTTGCTCTGTCCTGCTGAGCTACCGGGGCGGCGGGTCGCAGGTATCGCGTGCACCCGGTCGGGTCAATTCAGCGTGTCGGGGGCGGCGACGGGGATGATCAGCGGCGCGACGGGCACGCCTTCGTCGATCAGCGCGCGAGCCTGTTCGACGGTCGCCTGGCCATGGATCGGCGCTTCGGGTTCGTCGCCCAGATGCATCGCGCGCGCCTTGTCGGCAAAGGACCGGCCGACCCATTGCGAGCGTTCGAGCAGCGCGGCCTGCGCCCTGGCGACCATTGCCAGCGCAAGCTTGGCCGCCTGGTCTTCGGTAGTCGGCACGGCGGAACCGGAAGCCCCGGTTACCGCCGGAAGCGACGCCGGCATCGCCTCTTTGCGGCGGTTCCCCTTGGCGGCGACATTGGGCGCCATCACCGCCTTGGCGATGCGGTCGTCGCCGCAGATCGGGCAGGACAGCAGGCCCTCGGCGCGCTGCGCCTCAAAGCTCGCGCTCGATCCGAACCAGGCTTCGAACACGTGCGCGTTGCCGCACCGCAGATCGAAGACGATCATGACACCTGAACCACGGGCGGGATGGTCCGGCGATGCCGGAGTGCCGGCACGCGGGCACGGACCTCTTCCAGGCGCGCGAGGTCGATGTCGGCGTAGCCGATGCCGGATTCTTCCCCCATGTCGAGCAGCACTTCGCCCCAGGGATCGATGACCAGCGAGTGTCCATAGGTGGCGCGGCCATCGGCATGGACACCGGTCTGGGCGGCAGCGACGACGAAGCACCCCGCCTCGATCGCACGCGCGCGCAGCAGGACATGCCAGTGCGCCGCCCCAGTCGGCCGGGTGAACGCCGCCGGCACCGCGATGATCTGCGCGCCCGCGTCGCTGAGCGCCCGGTAGAGGTCGGGAAAGCGCAGGTCGTAGCAAATGGTCGGCGCCAGCAGGCCGAGCGGCGTTGCCACCACGGTCGCCCCCTCCCCCGCGGCATAGACCGCGGATTCGCGCCAGCTTTCCCCGGTCGGCAGGTCGACGTCGAACAGGTGCAGCTTGTCATAGCGCGCGCGGATCGATCCCGTCGCGTCGATCACGAACGCGCGATTGGCGAAGCGTCCGTCTGCGCGCAGGAGCGCGAGCGAGCCGAGATGTACCCAGATGCCGTGCGTTGCCGCCGCCGCGCGCACCGCTGCGAGCGTCGCGTCCGCTTCCTCGGCGACGATGCTGGCCGACGCACGCGCGCGGTCCCGGTCGATCAGGTTGGACATTTCCGGCGTGAACAACAGGGTCGCGCCGTTTGCGGCGGCCTCTGCGACCGCGGCCGCGAGCGCATGCGCATTGGCGGCGGGATCGGTCCCGCTGGTCAGCTGGGCCAGCGCAATCTTCATTGCGCGAGCAGTTCGTCCAGCTGGCCGCGCCGGTCGAGTGCGGCGAGGTCGTCCGAGCCTCCGATGTGACGGCCGTCGATGAAGATTTGCGGCACGGTTGTCCGGCCGCCGGCGCGGTCGACCATCTCGGCGCGACGCGGGCCGCCCATCGTCAGGTCGATCTCGTCATAGCTCGCGCCCTTGTCGCCGAGCAGCTTCTTCGCCCTACTGCAATAGGGGCAGAATGCCTTGGTATAGATTTCGATGTGCGCCATCCGCCAAGAGTTGTGGTGCCGCACCCCGCTTGTCAATCGCCGACCTCTGCGTCGCGCAGCACGCGCGCCCAGCACAGCACCTGGACGCGCGCGGCACCCGCCCGCTTGAGCGCGCGGACGCAACCGTCGGCCGTCGCGCCGGTCGTGTAGACATCGTCGATCAGCACGATGTCGCGGCCCCGGACCGTCGCCCGCGCCGCCGCCGGGACCGCAAACGCCCCGGCCAGCGTCCGCGCGCGCTGCCCTGGTCCCATTCCGCGCAACGCCCGGGTGGATCGCGTGCGGACCAGTGCCGCGGGCGCGACGCTCAGCCCGGTCGATTGGGCCAGCGCCCGCGCGATCAGCAGCGACTGGTTGAATCCCCGCGACCACAGCCGCCAGCGATGCAGCGGCACCGGCACCAGCAGCGGGCCATGTTCGGTCGACCGATCGAGATGGCGGGCCATCAGCCGCGCCATCGTCGCCGCCACGCCCAGCCGGCGACCATATTTGAGCTTGAGCGCGAGGACGCTCGCCACCCGCCCATAGGCGACCGCAGCGGTCACGCCGTCATGTGCGGGCGGGTGCGCCAGGCACGCCGCACAACGGGCAGCCTCGCCACGGTCGAAGGCAAAGGGGGTGCCGCAGCCCGCGCACGCAGGTGCGCCGGGAAACGCAAGGTCACGCCAGCAGGCCGCACACAGCCGGTGATCCGCCTCGACCACCTCCCCGCAGCCGGGACAGCGCGGCGGCAGCGCGAGGTTGACCAGGCGTCGGAGCGGACGGGCGAGGATGCGGGCGCGAACCAACATCCCCGCTTGTCGCCCGCTGCCGGCAACGGCACAAGCGCCGGCATGGACCAGGCGGAAATCTTCGACCGGCGGGCACGACGCCTGCGACGCGACCGTGCGGCGACGGCGACGCCGGGTGGGGATTTTCTGCGCGCGCAGATGATCGAGGGAATTGTCGACCGGCTCGACGCGGTCGCCCGGCGCTTCACCGACATTCTCGATCTCGGTTGCGGCGCGGCGGACTTCGACCTGCCGGGCACGCGCATCGTCCGCTGTGACGCGGGGTTCGGATTTGCCCGACGCGCAAGCGGTCCCGCGGTTCAGGCGGATGAGGATCGCCTGCCCTTTGCGGATGCGAGCTTCGACCTGGTGGTCAGCCTGGGCGTGCTCGACAGCGTCAACGACCTGCCCGGTGCGCTCGCGCTGATCCGCCGCGTGCTGCGACCCGACGGGCTGTTCCTGGGCGCGTTCACCGGCGCGGGATCGCTGCCCGCATTGCGCGCCGCGCTGCGCGCCGCCGAACCCGATCGCCCGGCGCCGCGCCTGCATCCGCAGGTCGAGGTGCGCGCGGCGGGCGACTTGCTGATGCGCGCGGGCTTTGCGCTGCCGGTCGCCGATGTCGAGCCACTGGCGGTGCGCTATCGCGACCTCGGCCGCTTGCTCGACGATCTGCGCGCGATGGCCGCGACCAACATCCTGCGCGATCGGCGCGCGCTGGCGCCAGCCGCGTTGGCCCGCGCCGCAGCCGCCTTTACCCAGGCGGCCGACGCGGACGGGCGGACGACCGAAACCTTCAACCTCGTCTATCTGACCGGCTGGGCACCCGATCCCTCGCAACCGCGTCCGGCGCGCCGGGGCAGCGCGTCGCGCTCGCTCGCCGATGCGCTGCGCCCGCCCGGAGCACCGACCGAATGAACCCGATCTATGCCGCTATGCCGACGACCGTGTTCGAGGCGATGTCCGCCCGCGCGCGTGCCGCCGGCGCGATCAATCTGGGCCAAGGCTTTCCCGACGGAAACGGGCCGGACGCGGTGCGCGCCGCCGCCGCACGCGCGCTCGACCACCGGTCGAACCAGTATCCGCCGATGGCCGGCATCCCCGAACTGCGCCAGGCAGTCGCCGACTTCTATCGCGACACGCAACAGCTCGACCTCGACCCCGGCGAAGTCATCGTTACTTCGGGGGCGACCGAGGCGCTGGCGGCGGCGCTGCTCGCGCTGATCGCGCCGGGCGACGAGGTGCTGATGTGCCAGCCGCTCTACGATGCCTACCTGCCGCTGGTGCGGCGCGCCGGCGGCGTGGCGCGGCTGGTGCGGCTGACGCCCCCCGACTGGCGGATCGACCCTGCCGCCCTGGCCGCTGCCGCCGGGCCGCGCACGCGGCTCCTGCTGCTCAACAACCCCCTCAATCCGTCCGGATCGATGCTGGGGGCGGACGCGCTTGCGGCGATTGCGCGCTTCTGTGTCGAGCGCGACGTCGTCGCGATCTGCGACGAGGTGTGGGAGCAGGTGGTGTTCGACGGTGCGGTGCATGTTCCGCTGATGGCGCTGCCGGGGATGCGCGACCGGACGGTCAAGATCGGATCGGCGGGCAAGATGTTCGCACTCACGGGCTGGAAGGTCGGATGGATGTGCGCGGCGCCGCCGATCGCATCCGTGCTGGCCAAGGCGCATCAGTTCCTGACCTTCACCACCCCACCCAACCTGCAATATTCCGTGGCGGAGGGGCTGGCGACGCAGCGCGACTGGATCAGCGCCCAGAGCGCGGCATTCGAGCGATCGCGCGACCGGCTCGCTAGCGGGCTGAACGCGATCGGGCTTGCCACCGTGCCGAGCGCAGCAACCTATTTCCTGTCGGTCGATCTCGAACGATCGGGGATCGCGATCGACGATGTGGCCTTCTGCGACTGGATCATCGACCATGTCGGGGTCGCCGCCATCCCGATTTCCGCCTTCTACGCCGAAGATCCGGTGCGGCACCTGGTGCGATTCTGCTTTGCCAAGGTCGACGCGACGCTGGATGAAGCGGTCGCGCGGCTTGGCCGCGCCGTGCCCGCACTGAAGGCTACAGCCGGCTGAGCACGCCCCGCTCGGTGATGTAACCGGTCACGAGCCGTGCGGGCGTGACGTCGAACGCGGGGTTGTACGCCGGTGAATCGGTCACCCGCACCGTCGCCATGCCATCGCCCGTCGGGCCGGTCAGCAGGCGCAGCTCGTCGGGATCGCGGTCCTCGATCGGGATCGATGCGCCATCAGCGGTGACGGGATCGAACGTCGTGTAGGGAAGCGCGACATAGAAGGGTACCTCGTTGTCCGCCGCCGCCAGCGCCTTCAGATAGGTGCCGATCTTGTTGCAGACATCGCCATTGGCGGTGACCCGGTCGGTGCCGACGATCACCGCGTCGACCTGACCCCGCGCCATCAGTAGCCCGCCGGCATTGTCGGCGATGACGGTATGCGGCACGCCATGATTGGCAAGCTCGAACGCGGTCAGCAGCGCCCCCTGATTGCGCGGCCGGGTCTCGTCGACCCAGACGTGCAGCGCGATGCCGGCATCATGCGCGAGATAGATCGGCGCGGTCGCGGTGCCGTAGTCGACGGTCGCGAGCCACCCGGCGTTGCAATGCGTCAGGAGGTTGAGCGGCGCACCGCCCTTCGCCACCGCCAGCTCGCGCAGCAGCGCCAGGCCATGCTCGCCGATCGCGCGGCACAGCGCGACATCCTCGTCACAGATCGCGTCGGCGCGTGCGAAGGCGGCGGCCGCACGATCGGCAGGGGCGAGCGGCGCCACAGCCTCGCGCACCCGATCGAGGGCCCAGCGCAGATTGACCGCGGTCGGCCGCGTCTCGAGCAGCATTGCATAAGCCGCGGCAAGCCCGTCGTCGCTCGCGTCGACCGCCAGCGCCATGGCGAGGCCATAGGCGGCGGTCGCCCCAATCATCGGCGCGCCGCGCGTCCACATCTCGCGGATCGCCCGCACGGCGGTGTCGGCGTCGCGCAGCTCCACCCAGCGAATTTCCCAGGGCAGCAGCCGCTGGTCGAGGATGCGCGCGCCGCGCCCATCGGCGGTACGCTGGATCGACCGGGTCGTTTCGCCGGCGAGAATCATGTCGCGAGCACCTCGTCCAGGCTGGCGATGTCGGCGTCGGCGCCGCCCTCGCGGTCGATCCGCAACGCCGAAAGCCCGGCGGCGCGTGCGGCGTCAATCTCCGCGGCAATGTCGGAAATGAACAGGATATCGGACGGATGGGCATCGATCGCGCGGGCGATCGCCGCATAGGAGGCCGCGTCGCGCTTGGCCCCGATCCGGGTGTCGAAATGACCGGCGAGAAAGGGTGTCAGGTCGCCCGCGACGCTGTGCGCGAACAACAGCCGCTGGGCTTCCTCCGACCCGGAGGAATAGATGAATATGCGCCGACCCTGCGCCTGCCAGCGGGCAAGCGCGCGCGGCGTATCGGGGTAGACATGCCCCGACAGACTGCCATCGGCATAACCCTCGGCCCAGATCATTCCCTGCAGCGTCTTGAGCGGGGTCGCCTTGCGATCCTCGTCGATCCACTGGATCAGAGTGGCGACCGGATCCCCCGGTGCGACCGCGGCGACCTCCGCCAGGATCGGTGCGCACCGCGCGGCATTGGCGGCGACGAACGCGCGAAGGCGCGCGCGGGCATAGGGGAACAGCGTCTCGGCGACGAACGCGATGCTGCTCGTCGTGCCCTCGATATCGAGCAGGATGGGCCCGGCGCTCGGCATGAAGGGCAGCGTCAGGCCGCGGCCGGCTCGTGGCGGGGAAAGCGCGACGCAATCGGATCGCCGGTGAATTTCGCCACCCAGCCGTCGGGATTGGTGAAGAGACGTATCGCGGTAAAGCGCGGCGCGGGCCCCATGTCGAACCAGTGGCGCATCCCCGCGGGCACCGAAACCAAATCGCCAGCGGTGCACAGCAGCGCATGAACGCGATCGTCGGTGCGCAGGCAGAACAGCCCCTCGCCCGCGACGAAGAAACGCACTTCGTCCTCGGCATGCCGGTGCTCGTCCAGAAACTTGGCACGCAGCGCGACCCGATCGGGATGGTCGGGGGTCAGCGCGACGATGTCGACCGATCGATAGCCACCCTGTGCCTTGAGCCGGTCGATCTCGGGTGCGTAGGCGGCGAGGATGGCATCCGCCGGCATGTCTGCGACGTCGCGCAACGGCCATTGCTCGAACCGCACGCCGATCCCGGCCAGATCTTCGGCAATCCGGACCGGATCGACCGTCTCGGCGATCAGTGCGCCATCGGCGGCACCGCGAATGGTCAGGCGCGTCATGATCCTTGCGCCTCCCGCGTTGCGTGCCACTGGCGTTCGGCAAGCTCCGCGGCGACCAGCCACTCGACGGCCTCGCTCACCCGCTCAGCCTCGGCGACGTCGACGCCCCAGGCATAGGCCCCATGGCCGCGGATCAGGAACACGGGCGCACATTCCGATCCGTACAGCCGGGGGCGGATCGCCGCGTCGATCACCGCCATGTCCTGGCTGTTGTCGACGATCGGGACGATCCGTCGCGTCGCATGGGTATCGACGCCCGGAAAGGCTTTCAGCATCTCATGCCCCTCGATCACCCACTCTTCCGAGCCGACGGCGCGCGACAGCGCGACCGCTGACGGCGAGTGCCAGTGAAGAATCGCCCCTGCGTGCGGGAAATGCTCGTAGAGCATGAGGTGCAGCGCGGCCTCTGCCGAGGGTCGTCCCGCCTCCAGCGCCACGCCCTCGGGCGACAGCGCCATGAAATCCGCGCGGGTCAGCCGCCCCTTGTGCCGCCCCGATCGCGTAACCAGCACATTGCCGTCGGCCAGCCGCGCCGAATAATTGCCCGACGTCGCCGCCGCCAAGCCGCGCGCATCCAGCCGCGCCCCGGCAGCGATCAGCATATCGACGACCAGCGCCGTGGGATCGCCATGGACTGGCGGCGGGGAAATGGGGGCGATGTGCATCGTCACAGTTTAACCAATTCGCACGATATGGCCATCGGGTTGCAGGCAGATGACCCGGCGCGATCAGCCGCGTCCGCCGGTCATCCGCTGGAGCACCCCGTCGCGAAGCAGGAAGCCGTGACGCAGCGCGGCAACGATGTGGCCCGCAGCCAGGATCGCAATGGCGATCCCCAGCACTTCATGCCCCTCGTGCATCAGGTCGGCCAGCGCGCTTTCCCGCTCGATCGGGAGTTTCGGCACCGTGACCAGGCCGAACCAGGACAGCGGATATTTGCCCGCCGAACTCATCGCATAACCCGTAAACGGCACCAGGATCATCAGCGCATAGAGCACGCCGTGCATGATCGCGGCGAGACGCCGTTCGTTGCGGCCGGTATGTGCGGGCAGCGGCGGCGGCGGATTGGCGATGCGCCAGCCGAGGCGCAGCAACGAAAGCACCAGCACGGTCAGACCGATCGACTTGTGCAGCGGGAACGGGCTGCTTCCCACCGCTTCCTCGATCGCGTCACCCAGCAGACCGATTGCGACATTGGCGATGATCAGGATGGCGATCACCCAATGCAGCGTACGCGCAATTGCGTTGTATCTGAGGGCCCCGCCCAGATCGCTCGTCACGCCCGTCTCCTCGTCCCAGTGCCGTCACGCCGGTGTCAGGCGCAATCGGCGCCCCGCCCGTTGCCGGGCGAGGCGCCCGTCGCTTATTTCAGCGTCTTGAGATAAGCGATGATCGCCTTGCGCTTCGCCGGGTCGGGCTGGCCGGGATAGGCCATCTTGGTGCCCTTAACATAGGCCTGCGGCTTGGTCAGGTAGGTATCAAGTGCAGCTTCGGTCCACACGCCACCCTTGGCCTTCATCGCCGGGGAATAGGTGTAACCGGGATAGGTGCCGACCTTGCGGCCGACGATCTGGTGCAGGCTCGGCCCGATCTTGTTCGTCTTGGGCGTCACCGCATGGCAGACGGAGCAGGGTGCGAACGCGGCCTTGTTCGGCGCGCCCTGGCCCGACGCCTGCGACGCGATCGCCGTCAGCCCGATCACGACTGCTGCACTCAAACTCGTCTTCACGACCTTCAGCATCTTGAACCACTCCTTGCGCTTCTCGTGGGCATCCACTGCCGCCGATTAGCCTGTTGCGGGGCGGGCAGACAAGGTGGTCCGGAAGGCCAGGTGCCGATATTGCTGCGGCATGTGCCCTGGCCGCCCCGATTGCCTTCAGGCGCGCATGATTTCGGGCAGTGCGGCGGCGTATCGCTGTACGTCCTCGATCCGGCCGGTGCTGACGCGCGACCATTGCGTCCATTTGCCGTAACTGCCGCGAATCATCACGCTGCGCGCGGCCATCGCCTTTTGCACGGCATTCGCGTCAGGCACCTTCACGAACACGAAATTGGTCTGGCTGGGGAGCGCGGCAAGCCCCGCCGCCTTGACCGCATCCATGATCATGCCGCGCCCCTCGACGATCCGCGCCTTGGAATAATTGAGGAACGCGATATCGCCATAGGAACCGATCGCCGCCGCCAGCCCGGCGCTGTTGCCGCCGAAGCTCATCAGGTGCTCGCTCACCCGCTTCGCAACCTCCGGCCGCGCCAGCGCATAACCGACGCGCAGGCCCGCCATGCCGTAGATCTTCGAGAAGGTCCGGCAGACGACGACATTCTCGCCCGCCTTGACGAGATCGGCGACCGAATGGTGCTCGGGCCGGTCGGTCAGCTCGTTATAGGCTTCGTCGACCAGCACGGTCGCCTTCGGCCCGACCTTGCGGACAAAGGCGCGGACCTGGTCGCCGTCGATCAGCATGCCGGTCGGGTTGTTGGGATTGCACAGATGGACGAGCGCAATGTCCGGCGTGACCGCTGCCGCCATCGCGTCAAGGTCGACGCCCATGTCGGCGGCGAGCGGAACGCGCAGCACCTTAGCGCCCTGCCGCTCGGCATATTGGACCGTCGTGTCCCAGAACAGGTCCGCACCCAGGATCGCGCCCTTGTCCTTGTATGCGAGCGCGATGGCGGAAAGCACTTCGGTCGATCCGTTGCCGATGACGACGTGATCGCGCGACACCGCGAATCGCTCGGCGATCATGTCGGTCAGGCGACGCAGCCCGCCATCGGAATAATAGCACCCCTTCCCCGCCGCGTCGGCCATGGCGCGGATGGCGCTGGGCGCCGGGCCGAACGGATTTTCGTTGCGCGACAGCAGCGCGACGCCGGGCGCGGGACCGAACACCGGCGGTTCGGCCGACGGAAAGGCATAGGCGCTGCGCGTGGCGGCGATCGCCCCACCCCCGGCGACGGCGGCGGCGCCCAGCCAGGCGCGTCTGGAAAGCTCGATCGACATGGCGGTTTCTCCCTTTGGTTGCAGTCTCAATCTCTCATCCGATGATCCCGTTGCGGATCATCACGACGCCCACGAACAACAAGTAGATGCCAAAGGCGCGACGGAGCAGCGCCGGGCTCAACCGATGCGCCGCCGCCACCCCCCAGGGTGCCGTGACGATCGACATCGATGTGACGATCAGCGCGCTCGGCACGTTGACGAAGCCGAGCGATCCCCAGGGCAGATCGGGCACGCCGAGGCCGATGGCGACGAAGCCGATCATGCCGGGCAGCGCGATGATCACGCCGATCCCCGATGCGGTCGCGACCGCACGGTGGATCGACTTGCCGCACAATGTCATCACGATGATCGCGATCGTGCCGCCGCCGATGCCGAGCAGCGACGAAAAAGCGCCCAGCCCGCCGGCAATCCCGGCGCGGGTCAGGCCGCCGGGCATGTCCGTCGCCAGGTGCCGGTCGGCCAATAGCGGGAACAGGAAATGCAGCGACATCAGCGCCACGCCGGCGCCGAAGATCAATGCCAGCCCATCGCTGCTCAACCGCGCGGCGAGCACGACGCCAATGCCGACACCCAGCACGATCCATGGTGCCCACGCCCTAAGCACGTCGAAGTCGACGGCACCGCGGCGCGCGTGCGCCTGAACCGAGCGCAGCGATGTCGTGACGATCGTCGCCAGCGACGTGCCGATCGCGACGTGCGCCAGCTCGGCCGGATTGCCGCCGAGCAGCGGCAGCAGCACGAAGAGCGCGGGCACGACGACGAACCCGCCCCCTATTCCGAACAGCCCGCCCGCAAAGCCGGCGAACAGCCCCGCGGCGAGCATCGCCAGCAGCGGCAGCAGCCAGTGCACGGCGCCCGCCGCGCTCAATGGCCTTCGGAGGGCGCGGCCGCCCTCGCATCCGGTGCGGCGGCGGCCTCGGCGGCGCGCAGCACGCGCAGCAGGTTGCCCGACCAGATCTTGGCGATGTCGCGCTCGCTATAGCCGGCCTTCAGCAGCGCGTCGGTGATCCGGGGCAAGGCGGTGATGTCGCGCATTCCGACCGTGCCGCCGCCGCCGTCCCAGTCGAGCCCAATCCCGACATGGTCGGGGCCAACGACCTTGAGCGCGTGGAGCAGGTGCGCCATGAAATCCTCGAACGTCGCCGGATCGGTTTCGGGATAAAGGCGATCGATCTCGCGCCGCTTGGCCAGCATCGCCTCGCGCTGCGCGGCGGTCATCGCGCCCGGAGGCCGATCGGCATTCAGCGCGCGGAGCGCCTGTTCGCGCGCCGGGTTGGGCTTGAGCGCGCGCAGATAGCCGCCATAGGCATTCATCTGGATGACGCCGCCCTTCGCCGCAAGCGCGCGCAGCCGGGCGTCGTCGACATTGCGCGGGTGGTCATAGATCGCCTTGCACCCCGAATGGGTGAGCACCAGCGGCGTCTTGGACAGCGCCAGCGCGTCGTCGAGCGCCGCATCCGAACTGTGCGACAGGTCGGGGACGATGCCCAGCCGGTTCATCTCGACCAGCAGGTCGCGTCCCAGCGGGCTCAGCCCCTGCCAGCGCGGCGTCTTCGACGGGTCGGTCGAGCTGTCGGCGAACTGGTTGTGGGCAAAGTGGGTAAAGCCGATCATCCGCACGCCCATGCGATGAAAGAGCGTGATCAGCCCGATATCCTCGCCCAGCGGATAGGCGTTTTCCATCGACAGATAGACGATGCGCTTGCCCGTCGCAGCGATGCGGGCGGCGTCCGCGGCGGTCAGCGCCAATTCGAACTGTTCGGGCGCGGCGGCGATCATCTTGTGGATGGACACGCCGCGCATGACCGCGAAATCGCGCGCCGCACGATAACCTGCGGGATCGAGCGGTCCCTGCGCCGTGTAGATCGCCCACATGCCGCCATCGAGCCCGCCGGCCTTCATCCGGGGCAGGTCGACCTGGGTATAGTCTTGCGTGGCGTCGTGACGCTCGAGGATCGACCAACCGGGCAAGTCGAGCGACGCCGGGGTGTCGAGGTGCGAGTCGAGCGTGATCAGCCGGTCATGAAGGCGCTGGGTCGCCGCAGGGACGGCCGGCACATCCTGCGCCACGGACGGTCCCGTCGCCACGGCGAGCAGCGCCGCGCCGAGCAGGTAGCCCATCGCACGCGACCGGCGCGACGATTTTCTGGAAGATGTGAACGGACCGGCATGGTTCATCGACACGGAAAGCCCCCGCTTTTGCGATCGCTGTTCGGGCCTCCCCCGGTCGTTCGCGTTCAGACGCGCGCGCCGGTTTCCGGCTGTCAGCGCAACTGGGCGACCTGGATCGACACCCACACGGGCAATGTCGTTACCAGCGCACGGGCCACGACGACACAACCCGCAACCACCAAGCTAGCGTCGCGAACGAAAGAAATGCAAGCAGCTTCGTGCCGTCCCGTCATGAACATGCAAAGGGCCGCGCAATCCGGGCGATCGCGCGGCCCTTGATCCGGTGGATCTGTGACGAGGCCTAGAGCGCGCCCTGCAGCCACGCCTTGAGCGCGCTTTTCGGCTCGGCACCGACCTTGACCGCGCTCGGCTCGCCGTTCTTGAACAGGATCATCGTCGGGATCCCGCGCACGCCGTAGCGCCCGGGCGCGTCGGGATTGTCGTCGATGTTGAGCTTGGCGATCGTCACCTGCTCGCCCAGTTCGTCGGAAATTTCCTCCAGCGACGGGCCGATGATCTTGCACGGGCCGCACCATTCCGCCCAGAAATCGACGAGCACGGGCTTTTCGGCTTCGAGCACGTCGCTCTGGAAGCTGGCATCGGTCACGGCTTTGGTCGCCATATTCTGTCTCCTTGACTGTGCCGAACAATCTAGGCGGTGCGCCCGCGCGCCTCAAGCGTCGCCGCTCAACCTTAACTGCGCGGGTTCATAGCCGGGCTTGTGCCGAGCCAGCAGCGCAGCGGGCAGCGTGTGCAGGACGGGTCCGGACGTGTAGAGCAACGACGCCTCGATCGTGCGGCCGGGAAAGATCACCGCGAGTGCGGCGGCATAGGAGGCCATCTGGCGCAGATGATATTCGGGCACGTCGGCCAGGGTCGCCGGTGCGATGCGCCCGGTCTTGAAATCGACGACCTGCACCCGATCCTCCTCGACGCGCAACCGATCGACCGTACCGGAAATGACGAGGCCGTCGACGACCGCCGCGATCGGTGCCTCGGCGAGGGCGTCGATGCCGAACAGTCCGGCGAAGCGCGGGTCGTCGATTACCCTGAGTGCGTCATCGGCCAGCGCGGTCGCCAGCGCCACGTCAGACGCCCCGGCCGCCTGCATCAGCCAGCGCAACGCCGCATCGCGGCGCGCGGCGGGTGAAACGGCGGGCAGCCGCTCGAACAGCCGATGGAGCAGCTGACCGCGAACCGCCGCCGCGCGCGCTTTCGGGGGAAGCGGCGGGTCGGCGATCGCGTCGTCGCCGATTGCCGAGGGCGCGAGCGGACGGGGCGGACGCGCTTCGGCGGGCGCGGGCGCGCGCAGCCAGTCGGGCAGATCGACCGCGTCATGCTGCGGTGGCCGCTCGGCCCGTGCAGCGCCCCCGCCAGCAGGCGTCACGCCGACCCCGGTAAAGTCCCGATCACCGCCGGCATCGGCTTCAGCGACGCCGAGTCGGTCGAAAGCGCGGGCGGCGGCGGCATACCAGCTTTGTTCAGGCGGGCTGCCGTTCGCCCTGGGTCCTAGCGCACCGCCGATCACCAGCCAGCGTTCGGCGCGTGTCGCGGCCACGTAGAACAGCCGCCAATGCTCCTCCATCTCGCGCGCGTCGCTCGCATCGAGCAAAGCCTCCAGCGCGGCGCTGCGTTCGTCACGGCGCGGCCGGATCAGGGGCAGCGCCGGTTCGCGATCGCCGAACACCGGCCAGTCGAGCAGGTCGCGCCGGTTGCGCGTCGGGTCGACCGTCGCATCGGCCAGGATGACCAGCGGCGCCTGCAGCCCCTTGGCACCGTGTGCGGTCATCACGCGGACCGCGCTCGCCGCCTGCGACGGGTCGCGCTTGATGTCGACATCGCCGCGATCGAACCAGTCGATGAAGCGTTGCAGCGACGGCGTCGCCAGCCGCTCGAAACCCAGCGCCGCGGTCAGCAGTTCCTCGATCGGGTCGCGCGCCTCCGCACCGAGCCGCCGGATCAGCTTGCGCCGCCCGTCGAGCGCGCCGCTCAGCAGGTCCTCCAGAAAACGATAGGGCGTGGTGAAATCGGCCTGCGCCAGCATCGCATAGAGCGGCGCCAGCCGGTCGTCCGGCTGCGTCGCGCGCAGGTGACGCCACAGGCTGCCGCGCTCGCGCACCGCGGCGGCCATCAGCTCGTCCTGGCTCCACCCGATCAGCGGCGAGACGAGCAGGCTGGCGAGCGACAGGTCGTCGTCGGGCTGGAGTGCGAAGCGGATCGCGGCGAGCAGATCCTGGACCGCCAGCGGTGCGTTGAGGCGCAGCCGGTCGACACCGGCCACCGGCACCCCGGCGGCATAGAGGCGGGCGACGATCAGCGCCGCCAGCTCGCCGCGCCGCTTGACCAGGATCATCACCTCCCCCGGCGTGATCCGACCCTGATCGATCCACGCGGCGACCTCGGTCGCGATCCGGGTCGCCATGCCGCGCGCGGCATCGTCGGCCCAGCCCTCGGCGTCCTCGTCGCTGCCGCCTTCGATCACCGGTGCCCACAGGGTCACCCGCCCCGGCCCCGGCACGTTGCTGCCATGCGGCTCGACCGTGCTGTGCGCGCCCAGCGCATCGTCGGGCAGCGCCGCGATCGCGGCATCGACAAAGGTCAGGATTGGCTCGGTCGACCGGAAGCTGTCGGTGAGCGAAAGCGTCGTGAACGGCTGATCGGGTCCGGCGAGCCGTTCGAACATCCGGTGCGCGAGCGCGAAATTATAGGGGTCTGTGCCCTGAAAGCCGAAAATCGCCTGTTTATAGTCGCCGACGGTGAACAGCGTGCGCAGCCGGTCGCCTTTCGCGCCTTCACCGGCAAAGAACTCGTCGGCGATGCGGCGGACGATTTCCCATTGTGGCCAGTTGGTGTCCTGCGCCTCGTCGATCAGGATATGCTCGGTCACCTGGTCGAGCTTGTAGCGCACCCAGTCGCCGATGCCGGGCAGCGCGAGGAGCCTGGCGGTCTCGCGGATCAGGTCGTTGAAATCGACCGCGCCGATCCGCCGCTTCGACGCCGCATAGGTTTCGGCATAAGCGCGTCCGGCGGTCAGCCCCTGCGCAAGCAGGTCGGCAAAGCCGGCACGGGCGCGCAGCCCGACCAGCTCGCCGCACCAGCCGTGAAAGCGCGTCGCCAGATCGGCATAGTCGGCGACCAGTGGCGCCTGACCTTTGGCGAACGATCGGAGGTCCCCGTCCGCCTTTGCCCAGACAAGGTGCAGTTCGCCCAGTCCCGCGGCGCGCCCGCCCGGATCGCGGCGGAGCCATTGCGCGATCGCGTCCGCCCGCGCCAGGCCGTTCTTGGTCCCCCACCCCGCGTTCATCGCCGCGACGGCGCGCAGCCCGGCAATGTCGCACGCGTCATCCGCGCACGCCGCAGCGATCGCCGCCTCGACCTCGCCAGGGGGCAGATCGAGACAGTCGCGGACGAAGGGCTGTATCAGTCCGGGCAGCCGCGCCATTGCGTCGGGGCGGGCGGCACAGGCGCGCAGAAAGGCCTCCGCCCGCCCCTCGCCCATGCGCAGGCTGAGCGCCCGTACCGCATCGAGCACGTCGGAACCGTGCAGCGATTCCTGCGCAACCAGCAGTTCCGCCAGCGCCTCGCGCGCCAGCACCTGTTCCTCACGCCCCTCAAGCGGGCGAAAACCGGGAAGCAGGCCGGCCTCGAGCGGGAACGCGGCGAGCAGGCTCTGGCAAAAGCTGTGGATCGTCTGAATGCGGATGCCGCCGCCGGGCGCGTCGAGCACCCGCGCGAAGAGCGTGCGCGCGCGCGCCACCACAGCGGGATCGAGATGATTCTCGCCAAGCGCAAACAGCTCCTTGCGCAGATCGGGCTCGGGCATCCGCACCCAGCGCGCGAGCCGGCCATTGATCCGTCCGGCCATCTCGCTCGCACCCGCCTTCGTAAAGGTGAGGCACAGGACCGCAGCGGGGTCGACTCCGCGCAGCAACAGGCGATAGACGCGCGCGGTCAGCACCTGCGTCTTGCCGGTCCCCGCCGACGCCGACAGCCAGACATGGCCTTCCGGGTCGCTCGCGCGCGCCTGATCGCCCTTCAGCCTGGGCAGGAGGCTGCCGGCCTTACTCACGGCCCCACCATTCGTCGCGGCGCATCAGCTGGTCATAGTCGCCATAGGGCGCGTAGAGCGGGTTTAGCTTGGCGGTGAAGGGCGCGTCGCCGGTGAGCCATGCTGCGGTGGCCTCGATGAAATTGTGCGCAGCAATTTCGACAAAGCGGTTGGCAGGTATTGGATCCTTCCTCTTGGGATCGACGGGTGAGGCGACGAAGCCGAAACCGCCCTGGCGGTTGCGCGCCAGCGACCAGTATTCGAACGCGGTCGCGGTGCCCTGGATCCCCTCGAACCCGCCGCGCTCGGCGATCAGTCCGAGCAGTCCCAGCTGCAGGCTGAACCCCTCGCGCACCGCGCGTGTCGAGGGCGGCTGGCCGGACTTGTAGTCCACGATCGCTAGCGTTCCGTCCGCATTGCGGTCGATCCGGTCATATTTGCCCTTGAGCGTGACGCCGGCGATCTCGATCCGCCCCTCCCGCTCGACATCGATCAGCTGCCTGCCGCCTGCGCGCAACTCGACCAGCTGGCTCGCAATCCAGTCGACCGCCTCCATCAGTCGCGGCTGCCACAGCGCGCGCATCAGCGGATGGGTGCGATCATCGCGCATCAGCGCCAGCGCGTGATCGGCCAGCCGCTCGGGACGATCGCGATCCTCCCGCGCCCAGCGTTCAAACACGGCGTGGATCGCGGTGCCGCGCCATGCCGCACTCGCGTCCGCATCGACCGGGTCGAGGGGGGTCAGCTTGAGCATTCGCCGCGCATAGAAGGCGAAGGGATCGGCCTTGAGCCGGTCAACCTCCGTCACCGAAATGATGCGCGGCCGCGCAGTGACGGGCGGACGGGGCGCGGGCTGCGCCGACGGCGCGTGCTCGCGCGGATCGTCGATGTCGGCGCACCACCGCGCCAGGTCATCGGCGGCGTGCAGTTGCTCGCCCGCCAGCGCCTGCAGGCGCAGCCAGAAGCGCGAAGCGATCGTCGGCGCGCTCGCGTCGCGCTCGGCCCGCGTCATCAACACGTCGCGCGCGCCCATTGCCCCGGCCAGGTCATGCGCCGACAGCCCGATCCGCCGTTCAAGCCCCGGCAGGCCGAGTTCGCTGCGGATGCGCGGCGCCAGCCACGGGTCGGGGGCGGGCAATCCCGGCCAGACGCCCTCGTTCAATCCACCCAGTACCATCAGGTCGGCGGTCTGCAGCCGCGCCTCCAGCAAGCCGTAGATGGCGAGGCGCGGATGCCCGCCCTGCGGCGGCCGGATTGCAATTTCATCCATCAGCGTGCGCAGCATCACGGGCAATGCCGCCGGAGCGATCCGGGCCGGGCCGTGCGCCGCGTTCGCCTCCAGCCCCGCGAGCAGGTCCGCCGCCGCCCGCCCCTCCTGTCGCGCCCAGGCGGCGTCGCCGGCCAACGCATCCGCCGACTCGCGCAGCACCGCGACCAGATCGACGAGCGATGCGGCGTCGCGGCCGAAGATCGCGGCGATCGGCCGCAGCAACGCCTCGGCATGCTTCCAGAACGCGATGGCGGGTCGACGACGATGCGCATCCGCGGCGTCGGGATCGGACAAATACCGCGCGATGCCCTCAAGTCCCGCAGCCGGACGTGGCCCGCGCAGCGCCAGGTCGAGCGACCGCACGCCGTCCAACCATTCGATGCGCGCATCGCCCGATCGCACCAGCGGATGCTTGAGCAGCGCGAGCAACGGCACCGGCGCGAACCCGGCGGCGGCGGCTTCCGCGATGGCGAGCAGCAAGGTGCCGGGCGCAAGCGTCGACAACGGCGCGCCCGCGCTGTCGTCGATCGCGATCCCCCAGCGGCGGCAATGCGCGGCAACACGAATGGCGAGTGCGCGGTCCGGAGTCACCAGCGCGGCGGTCCGCCCCGGTGCCTCGAGCGCCTCGCGCAGCGCAATCGCGATCGCCTGCGCTTCCTCGGCGGGGGTCGCGACGGCGAGCATCGCGACGCCGGTCAACCGACGCTCGCGCGCCGGTACCTCGTTCCAGCCATAAGTGAACTGGGCGGGTGCCAGAGCGGTGGCGATCGCCTTGCCGCGCGCGGGTGCGGCATCATGGTCGCTGCCATGCCGCCACGCCATCACCTCGCCGCGCGCCACCCCCATGCGATCGAGAACGAGCTTCAGGTGAAATTGCGGGTGCGTTTCAATCGATGGCGGGCGCTTCCCGGTCACGGCGTCGCGCGGGTGCGGCCCGAGCGCATCCCATTGGTCGTCGGGCATGTCGGTCGCGACGCCCGGCAACACCACCAGCCCCTGCGGGAGCTCGGCGACGCGGCGGAGCAGCCGCGCGACGCTGGGGGCCGCGCTCGTCACGCCGGCGGCGCAGATGAAGCCCGCGGATGTCCCCGCGCGCCATCGGTCCGCAGCACGACGCATCAGCCGCGACCGTCGTTCGGCGAGGTCGATGCACCCCAGCCGCGCAAGCTCCGCCGGCCAGCGATCGAGCAGGATGCGAAACACCTCCAGCGCCCGCTGCCAATGCTCGGACGGCTGCTCCGCAAGCTCGAGCGCGGCGAGCGCGCGCGGCGTGACATCCTCGACCAGCAACTGGTCCAGGGTACGCGCAAGGTCGCCCGCCAGCCGCAGCGCCTCCGCGGCATCGACCGGTGCACCGGCCGCTGCGCGCTCGGCCTCGATCAGGCGCGACAGGATCAATCGGCGCGCGAGTGGATCGACCGCCGGCGGTACCGGGTCGGCGGCATCCGCGGGATCGAACATCGCGCCGGCGGCCTCGTCCAGCTCCGGATCGCCGATCGCAACGATGCGCGGCAGCAGCAGCCCGCTTCCGCTCGCGCGGACGAACGCATCCGTGATCGCCCGGCGGGCGCGATGGTTGGGAACCAGGATGGTGCCGCGGGCCAGGGCGAGTGGCTCGCCGCCATGCTGGCGGATCAACCCTGTCGCCAGCGCGTCGGCGAACGCGCGATGAACCGGGATGGTGTAGACGCGCAGGCGGGCGCGATCAGGCATCCGCGAGCAAGGCTTCGGTTTCGACGATTGCGCGCGGCGTGCCGACGTCGAACCACAATCCCTGATGCGGCAGGCCCCAGGCACGCCCGGCCTCGATCGCGCGCTGCCAGAACAGGTTGGTCGAAAACGGTCCATCCGGCCAGTCCGCGATCACGCGCGGCGACAGGATCTGGACGCCGGTGAAGACGAACGGCGCGACGCGTCCCGGCGCGCGGCGCCCCGTGATCCGGCCGAAGCTGTCGAGATGAAAATCGCCGCGCCCGCCATGGCTGTTGGCGCGAGCCAGCGGCACCATCAGCAGCAACGCGTCCATGCGGGCATCGTCCCAGTGCTGGGCCAGCAGCCGGATCGCGTCGATCGGCCCGTCGATCCACAGATTGTCGCTGTTGACGCACAGGAACGGGCGATCGCCGAGCAGCGCGCGCGCTTGAACCAGCCCGCCCCCGGTTTCCATCAGCTGCCGCCGCTCGTCCGAGATGACGATATCGATGCCCTTCACCCGGTGGTGCAGATGCGCTTCGAGCGTGTCGGCGAGATAATGGACGTTGACGACCGCCCTGCGCACGCCAGCCGCGCGCAGGCGGTCGAACACATGGTCGATAAGCGCGCGACCGCCCACCTCGACCAGCGGCTTGGGGCGGGTCGCCGTGAGCGGGCGCATCCGCTTGCCCAGGCCCGCCGCCATCACCATCGCGATTTCAGGCACCGGCGCGTCCGGATTGGGGCGCAGCGCCAGCGTGTGCGCGGTCGTCATTCGCCGGCGATCACGATGGGGTCGCCGCGCCGGGCCGCGGGGATATTGGCATCGAACCAGGCGCGCACAGGTGCCAGTGCCGGATGCGCCAGATCGCGTTCCAGATAACGCCAGACGCGTGGGCAAAGCCCAGGATAACGCGGCTTGCCGTCACGTTTCCACAGCCGCGTGAAGATGCCGATGATCTTCGCATTCCGCTGCGCGCCCAGCACATGATAGGCGGCGTCGAACCCTTCACCCGCGCCCGTCGTGCGCCGATAGCGGTCGAGCATCTGCGCCTCGAGCTCGGGGGCGACGTCACGCCGCGCGTCCTGAAGCAGCGAGACGAGGTCATAAGCGGCGTGGCCGGTCAGCGCGTCCTGGAAATCGAGCAGGCCCAGCGTCTCGCGACCCTCGATCAGCATGATGTTCTCGGCATGATAGTCGCGCAGCACCGTGACCGGCGGCGCGGGCTCGACATGATCGAGCACCGCGTCCCACGCGGCGCGATAGGCCACGACATCGGGTTCGATCCCCACCGCCGGACAGTACCATTCGGTGAGCAGCCCGGCCTCGCGCTGATATTCGGCACGATCATAGCCGCGCAACGGTGCCGCATCCTCGCGATGGAGCCGTACCAGCAGGTCGACCGCCTCGCCATAGAGCCGAAGCTCGCTCTCCGGCGCTGCATCGACGGTCTCGCGCATGCGGGCGTCGCCGAAATCCTCGATCAGCACCAGGCCGGCGACCGCGTCCTCGCCCAGGATCGCCGGCGCGGCGAACCCGCGATCGCCCAGCCAGCGCGAGATGGCCAGGAACGGGCGCGCGTCCTCATGCGGCGGCGGCGCATCCATCAGCACCGCGGAGCGCCCCGGTGCGACCGCGCGGAAATAGCGGCGAAACGACGCGTCGCCCGCCAGCGGCAGCAATTCGGCATCGCCCCAGCCATTTGCCGCCAGAAATTCCGCGGCGGCGGGGGGTGGATTCATATCAGCGACCATCGCTGCCTCCATGCCTCCGGCACCATCGCTGTCAAGCGCCGCACGCCATCGCTTTCGATCAACAGGGTCAGCCGCAGGGCGTCCACCCAGGTCGGCTCGGGCAGGCGTTCGGGCCATTCGACGACCAGCAGCGAATCGTGGCGTGCCTCCCACAAGCCGAGCTCGACCGCTTCCTCTGCGTCCTCGATCCGGTACAGGTCGACATGCAGCACCGGAAACTGCACCTCGGGCGGCGCATAAGGCTGGACGATGGCGTAGCTCGGCGACGGTGCCTCGCCCTCGAGCCCGAGTTCGTTCAGCAGGCCGCGCGCGATGCTGGTCTTGCCCGCGCCCAGCGGTCCGCTGAGCGTGACGACGTCGCCCGGACGCGCGACACGCGCGATCCGCGCGCCAAGCGCCAGCGAGTCGTCGATCGACCAGAGCAGGTTGGCGCTCATTTTCGCGGCAGCGTGGCGGTCAGGATGGTGCCGTGGCCCAGCTCGGACACCAGCGACAATTCCCCGCCATGAACTTCGATGAATTGCTTCGCGAGCGGCAGGTCGAGCCCGAGATGGCGATCGCCGGGCCGCGCCACCGCGGGCTGTGCGAAGCGATCGAATGCACGCGCCTGCGCGCTCGGGCTCATCCCCGCCCCGTCGTCGGACACGACCACGCGCGCGGCTTCACGCGTCCCGTCGACGTGGAGCAGCACGCGATTGCCCTCGTCCAGCGTGCAGAGCGCGTGGCGCAGCATATGCTCGATCGCCTGGCGCAAACGGCGCGGATCGCCCTGCACCGTGCCTGACGACCGCTGGACGTCGACGGCAAGTTCGATCCCGCGCTCTTTGGCCAGAGACACCAGATGCTCGGCCGCGGCGCGTGCGGTCGCATCCAGATCGACCGGCTGGACATCGAGCGCCGCCGCTTCGGTCGCAGTCAGGTCGAGCACATCGTCGACCAGGCCACCCAGGCGTTCGACCGATTCCAAAATGGCGCCGACATAGCTGCTCCCGGAATCGCTCAATTCGCCTGCATATCCGGCGTGCAGCATCTCCGCGAAACCCTTGATCGACGTGAGCGGGGTGCGCAGCTCATAGCTCATGTTCGCGACGAACGCGGTCTTCACCCGGTCCGCCGCCTCCAGCGCATCGTTGCGGTCGCGCAGCGCCTGTTCGATGCGCCGGCTGTCGGAAATGTCGATCATGGTCAGCAATGCGTTGCCGTCGGGCAACGGCACGGCACCGAATTCATAGTGCCGGCCATCGGCAAAGGCGACGCGGCCGCCGCGCTGCTGGCGCTCGTTGGCGGCGGAGCGGACAAGGTCGGGGATCAGCGACGAGCGCGCCGGATTGGCGAGACGCGGCGCCACTTCCTCCGCCAACAGATCGACGCGGGGATGCGTGCTGAGGAAACTCTCCTCGAGCGCCCAGACCTGCCGGAACTTGGCGTTCCAGATCTGCAACCGGCCATCGGCGGAAAACACGCCCAGCGCCTCGAACAGATTGTCGAAGGTCGCGGTGCGCACCCGCAGCAGCGTGTCGCGCGCGCTCGCCAGCTGGACCTGCTCGGTGCGATCCTCGAAGATCATCAGCAAGCCGCCCTCGGGCAGCGGCTGCGCCACGACGCGCAAATGGACCGAACCCGGCAGGTGCCAATTCTCCTCGATTTCGTCCTGCGTCGCGTGGAACCATGCGCGGCGCTCGGCTTTCCAGCCCGGAAAGTCACGGACTTCGGGCAGGCGGTTGGCCTCGCGCATCCGCTCCAGCACCCGGTCGAACTCCGGCCGGTCGGCGAGCCATTCGGGCCGCATCGCAAAGATACGCTGGAAGGGCTGATTGCAGAAGACGAGCGTGCGGTCGGCACCGAACTGGGCGACTGCGGACGACAGCCGGTCGAGCATCGACCGCTGCGCATCGGCGAAACGCTTGATCCCCGCGCGCGCCTGTTCGAGCTCCTCGATATCGATCGCGTAGCCGGCGGTGCCGCCGTCGGGCATGGGCACGTCGTGAAAGCGGAGCATCCGGCGTGCCCCGCCGATCGTCGCGGGCAGCGCGGTCACCTGCGCGCGGCCGCTGTCGCGCGCTTCGGCCGCGTTGACGATCGGACCCAGATGTCCGGCGGTTTCGACCAGCTCGACCTGGCGCGCGATGACCCCGGCCGCGTCGGACATTTCGACCGCCTGGACATAGGCGCTGTTGACCATCGCGAGCCTGAGGTCGGGGCCGCGATACCACATCGGCATCGGCGCGGCTTCGATCAGCCCGGTCAGCGATTCGAACGCGGCACGCAGCCGGTCGGCCTCACTTTCGGCGCGGTCGAGCTCGGTCTGGATGTCGGTTGCGTCAAAGAACCAGACGATGACGGTGCCGGCCGGTCCCAGCATTTCGGGCGCGCGATCGCCGATCGCGATCAACCGCCGTGCCGAACCCGGCGGGCGCAGCGCGAGGCGAAACGGCCGCGCGGCGCTTTGCGCCTCGATGATCGCGGCCACCAGCCGCGCACCGTCGGGAAATTCGGTTTCAGCGACCACGCCCGGTTCGTTGCGCAATTCCTCAAGCCGCTCCGGCGCACGGCCGAAGCCCAGCCGGTCGACGAGCGCGAGGGGCAAGGATACGCGCTGATCCGGATCGACGCGCATCGCCATCGCCGGCGAATGGCCGATCAGGGCGTGCGCGCGCTCGGCCTCGGCACGCTGAACCCGCGCGATGCGCGCGCCCTGGACGCTCCGGTAGAAGGCATAGGCCGCCAGCGCGACAAGGATCGCCAGGACCGCGCCGAGGACAAGGAGTGCAATCGGCTCAGCGATCGTCATTGAGGATGGGCCAGATACGCACGCATGGCCAACGGGTAGCCATCACTGCTCCCAAGCGAAACCCCCTTGATGCCGCGGGGCACCAAGGGGGCTGAAGCCACGCTGAGCGACCCGCCCGCTCGCGCGAGCGGATCACGTCAGCTTTCGCGAGCCGCGATCAGAACCGCGCCTGCGCGCCGATGAACGCGACGCGACCAATGCCGCTGACCGGATAGGCCGAGCTCGACAGATACGGACGCGCATCGGTCAGATTGTTGACACCGGCGTTGAGCGAGAACGACTCCGTCACGTCGTAATTGACCGCGACGTTATGGACGAAATACTCCCGCGCCAGACCCGCCGGACCGAATTCCCGGTCCACCCGTTCGATCTGCACAGCCGACGCCACGGCTTGCTCGCCGATATACTGGACGGTGTAATTGAAGCCGAGGCCCTTATAGCCATAGGTGAACGTGCCGAGCCCCGACCATTCCGGCGCGCCCGTTTCGCGCAGGCCCGGATTGACCAGCGTGGTGTCAATCGGATCGAAGAAACGATCGACCTTTTCGGTCCAGTTGCCGCTGACCCGCAAACCGAAATCATGGTCGCCGATGTCGAATTGATAGGCGGCGGTGAAGTCGATGCCCGAAGTCTCGATGCGTCCGAAGTTGATCTGGGTCTGGCGCAGGAAATTAAAGCCGAACGTCGTCGGCCCCGATCCGGGACCATTGCGACTGATCAGATCGCAGAACTGGTTCGGAAAGGTCGTGTTGTCATAGCACGTATTAACGATGTCCTGCGATGTCACCGCGGCGATCGCATCCTCGATTTCGATCGAGTAATAGTCCGCGGTCAGGGTCAGCCCGGGAATGAATCGCGGCTGGATCACGCCGCCCACCGTCCAGGTGGTTGCGGTTTCCTCGGACAGGTTGGGGTTGCCGCCACTCGTGCCCGAAAAGCGCGCGGTCAGCGGATCGCTGTAGCTTGCAATAAAGCTCGCGGCATTGGGGATGTTGAGCGCGGTTGCCGCGGCGATACAGTTGGCAAGGCGGTTCGGTGTCGCGTTCTGGTTGAGCACATCGCACGGATCCGAAGGACGGAACGTCGCGCCCTGCGCGGGTTCAAACAGTTCCGCGATGTTCGGGGCACGGATTGCGCGCGCATACGTGCCACGGAACCGGATATCCTGGACCGGCGCCCACACGCCGTTGACGTTCCAGGTGAACGCGCCACCGACCGTGGAGTAATCGGCATAGCGCCCGGCGGCGCCGAGCGTCAGCTCGTAGAAAAAGGGCGTGTCCTTGAGGATCGGCAGCGAGATTTCGCCGAACACTTCCTTCACGTCGAACGACCCGCCGGTGTTGAACGTGCGGGTCTGTGCGTCGAAAACCAGCTGCTGGTTGTCCGAGACGTCGCCGATGAAGGTGCCGGCGGGACCGGCGGGCGACCCTTCCGGCAGCAGGCCGAGCTCGAGATCGCTGAACCGCGAACTCGAACGCTCCTCGCGATATTCGCCGCCGACCGCGAATTTGACCGCGCCGCCGGGCAGATTGAAGAACCCGCCGGTATCGCCCGTGATGATCCCGTTGACGACGAACTGCTGGAGCACGAACCGATTGGTGGTCGGCGTCGTAATGAACGCGACCGCTTCGGGGCTCAGCGAGTTTTCCCCCGCCAGGATGTTGCCCGGGCGGCACTGGCCGTCACCGGGGCGGAAGGTGAAGAAGCCGGGCGCGATCACGGGAAACACTTCGCTGCCCGGATGCGGCACGGAGCTGATGTCCGAACGGCAGATCGGCTGCCCATTGGGACCAGTGACCACGTCGATCGATGCGAACAGGCGGTCATAACGCACGCGGTTGGACTGGGTGACCGAACTCTCGGTCCGGCCGTAATTGCCCGAAACCTCATAGTTCAAATGGCTGTCGATCGCGCCGCGCACGCCGCCGACGATGCGATAGGTATCGCGATTGGCCTCCTGCGTGTTCGGACCGAGATCGAGGAAGTCGCGGCTGACCCGCAGACCGCCTGCGTCATCCGCATCGGCCTGAAGCACATCCGGGATGAAGGGATTGTCGGGGAAGATCAGCAGGCTGTCATAGAAGGTGTTGTAATTGTTGCGCGACAGCGTGTTGTTGCGGGCATATTTCGCGTCGACGAAGACTTCCGCGGCGGGCGAAAATTCGTAGTTGGCGCGCAGATTGGCGTAGATGCGCTCGCTCCGGGGAATGAGCGACGTCTGGTTCGTCCGCTCCACCGCGCCATCGCCGCCGAACTGGTTCTGGCTGGTCGAAATGACGCCGTCCTCGAAAATCTTGACGCCGCCGCCAGGCGTCGAGATGTAGCAGCCGCCGCCGCCGAAGCCGGTCAGGCCGATATAGCTTTCTTCGCAGTCGTTGACGCCGTTATTGTTGATGTCCGCGTTGAAGAACCCAAAATCATTGCGGAAGATCAACCCCGAGCCGGAGCTGATCGCGAACCGGGGATCGGCACCGATCACGAACAGTGGCGCGTTGGCCGCACGGTCGATCAGGGCCTGTTCGGCCGCGGTTGGCGTACGTCCAGGGAAGAAGGTCGAAAATTGCTGGGCGGTCGGAATCGCGAAACCGATCGGGAAACGGCCGGCAGCGTTCGAGAACCGCTGGGCGAAGTTCGGCGTTGCGGCCGCGCTGATGTCCCCGCGCTGGAAACGGCGCAGCGGATTGGCGTAGGTGGTGCTGTTGTTGCCACGTCCGTTGTCACGCGTGAACGGACGATCGCCCAGCAGCACTTCCTGATCATTGGTGTAGCCTGCGGACAAGGTGATGTTGCCGCGGCCGCCGCCGAAGTTGCGCCCGTAAGTCCCATCGATCGATTGCGACGAGCCATTGCCCGACGTCGCAATGCTCGACCGGCCATTGAGCTGAAAACCCTCGAAATCCTTGCGCAGGATATAGTTGACCACGCCGGTAACGGCGTCGGCACCATAGACGGCCGACGCGCCGCCCGTCAGCACTTCGACGCTCTGGATCAGCGCGGTCGGAATGGTCGACACGTCGACCGTCTGCGCGCCCGCAACGCCCGACACGTGGCGATACCCATCGACCAGAACCAGCGTGCGGTTGGATCCGAGCTGGCGGAGATTGAGGGTTGCCTGGCCAATACCGACATCCGCATCGCCGCGTTCGATCGAGTCCGCCACCGTCGTGGACGCCAAAAGGGCCGGAATCTGGCGAAGCGCCTGGCTCGCGTCAGTCGCACCGGTCGCCAAAATGTCAGCCGACGACACGGCGCTTACCGGCGCGGGTCCGGTGGCATTCGGATCGCGAGTCAGGCGCGATCCGGTGACGACGATGTCTTCTCCGCTCGCTTCCGCTTGACCGGTGGGCGCATCGACCGGCGCCGAATCCTGGGCGAACGCCGCCGTCGACAGGACAAGCGAAAGGCCGCTGCCGATCATCAGACCAGCGCGCCCGGCAATGTGATTGAAACGCATTAGGAAATCCCCGCTTAACAATAAGTTGCCTGTCATCAGGATCAGGCGACCAGCCGGGGCTCCTCCAACCCCGGACTTATTGCGCGGGTCGAGCCTATCCAGGCTCGTCCGCCGCGCAAGTTGTGCAGCGCGGAAATGATGCCTCAGGATCAGCCAATGTCAACTTAGTGTTACGAAAAAACCGGCTCCGGCGTAATGTTGTGACAAAAATGGTGCGCAAAGGCAGCCGCCGGTCACGGCAAGGCATCGCAAGCCCGTTCGCCGCAGACAAAAAGAGAGCGCCGCGAACGGCGCTCTCCCGAAACGTCACTGGCAACAAATCCCGATCAATAGCGGTAATGATCCGGCTTGAACGGGCCCTCGACCGGCACGCCGATGTAGCTCGCCTGCTTCTCGGTCAGCTTGGACAGCTTGACGCCCAGCTTTTCGAGGTGGAGCGCGGCGACCTTCTCATCGAGATGCTTGGGCAGGACGTACACCTCGTTCTGGTATGCGCTGGTGTTGGTCCACAGCTCGATCTGCGCCAGCACCTGGTTGGTGAAGCTCGACGACATGACGAAGCTGGGGTGGCCGGTCGCATTGCCCAGATTGACCAGGCGGCCCTTCGACAGGACGATGATCTTCTTGCCGTCGGGGAACTCGACCTCGTCGACCTGCGGCTTGATCTCGGTCCACTTGTAGTTGTTGAGCGCGGCGATCTGGATCTCGCTGTCGAAATGGCCGATGTTGCACACGATCGCCATGTTCTTCATGTCGCGCATGTGATCGAGCGTGATGACGTCGGCATTGCCCGTCGCGGTCACGAAGATGTCGGCGCGCTTGGCCGCTTCCTCCATCGTCACGACCTCATAGCCCTCCATCGCCGCCTGCAGCGCGCAGATCGGATCGACTTCGGTGACGATGACGCGCGCGCCGCCGTTGCGCAGCGACGCCGCCGAACCCTTGCCGACATCGCCGAAGCCGGCGACGACCGCGACCTTGCCGGCGAGCATCACGTCGGTCGCGCGGCGGATCGCATCGACCAGCGATTCCTTGCAGCCATAAAGATTGTCGAACTTCGACTTGGTCACGCTGTCGTTGACGTTGATCGCCGGGAAGGGAAGCTTGCCCTTCTTGGCGAGTTCATACAGGCGGTGGACACCGGTGGTGGTCTCTTCCGACACGCCCTTGATGCTCTGGACGGTCTTGGTGAGGTAGCCCGGACGCTCGGCGAGGAAGCGCTTGAGCGTGGCGACGAAGATTTCCTCTTCCTCGTTGCCGGGCACGAACAGGTCCTCGCCCGCTTCGACCCGCGCGCCCCACAGCGCGAACATCGTCGCGTCGCCGCCATCGTCGAGGATCATGTTGCAGGTCGTGTCCTGGCCCCAGTCGAAGATGCGCACGACATAGTCCCAATATTCCTCCAGCGTCTCGCCCTTGACGGCGAACACCGGAATGCCGCGCGCGGCGATCGCAGCGGCCGCGTGGTCCTGCGTCGAATAGATGTTGCACGACGCCCAGCGGATTTCGGCGCCCAGCTCGATCAGCGTCTCGATCAGAACCGCGGTCTGGATCGTCATGTGCAGCGACCCGGTGATGCGCGCGCCCTTCAGCGGCTTGGTCGCACCGAATTCGTCGCGCAGCGCCATCAGGCCGGGCATTTCGGTCTCGGCGATCTCGATCTCCTTGCGGCCGAAAGCGGCAAGTTCGATGTCCTTGATCACATAATCCTGGGCGGGGGCGAGCGTCGCGGTGGCCACGTCAAATCTCCTGGGCAAGTTGGGTGCCGTCGCGGGCGATGCGCCCGCGCGATCCTGCCCGCGCCTTTACCGGCAAGCCCGGTGCAACGCAAATGCTATATAAAGATATCTTTATATGCGGTCCCAAAGCATATGCGGTGCTAAAGCGATCAGGCGCGCCCGGCGCTGCTCGCCAGCAGCCGGGGATCGATGCCCGCGCCCGAAAATGCCCGCTCCCAACGCGACCGGGCCGGGATGTCATAGAGCAGCGCCAGCTCGCCGGGCGTGCTGAACCAGCCGTGTCGGGTCATTTCGCCGTCCAGCTGCCCCTCGCCCCACCCGGCATAGCCCAGCGCGACCAGCCAGCGCGACGGCCCGGTGCCCTCCGCAATGGCGCGCAGCACATCGATCGTGCCCGACAGGTTCCAGCGCCCGGCGACCTCGATCGTGTCCTGTCCGCCCCAGTCGGTCGAATGGAGCACGAAACCGCGCATCGGCTCGACGGGGCCGCCGGAATGAACCGGGGCATCGGGCGCATCGCCGGGCGCGATATCGAACTGACCCAGCAGCTCGTGCAGCCCCAGCCCCTCGATCTCGCTGCCGATGCCGATGCCGAGCGCGCCATTTTCATCATGCGCGCACATCGCGATGACCGAACGCTCGAAACGCGGATCGCCAATCCCGGGCATCGCAAGCAGGAACTGGCCGGTCAGGAACGCAGGCGTCGACATGGTTTACAGCATAACGTCGATCGCCGCCCGCGACCATGCTTGAAAACCGGCGCGTTCGGCACAACTAGGCGCTGCAGGCGTTGATGATGATGCACGCCACCGAGGGAGAATGACATGACGATCCAAGTGGGCGACCGCCTGCCCAAGACCACGCTGATCCGCGTGACCGACCAGGGCCCCGACGCGACCGACAGCGAGAGCTACTTCGCGGGCCGCCGTGTGGCGCTGTTTTCGGTGCCGGGTGCCTTTACGCCGACCTGCTCGGCCAAGCACCTGCCCGGGTTCGTCGAGCATGCCGACGCCATCCTGGCCAAGGGGATCGACGAAATCGCCTGCACCGCCGTCAACGACGCCTTTGTCATGGCGGCGTGGGGCAAGGCGTCGGGCGTCAACGACAAGGTGACGATGCTGGCCGACGGCAACGGCGAATTCGCCGTCGCCACCGGGCTCAGCATGGACGGCAGCAAGTTCGGCATGGGCACACGCGGCCAGCGTTACACGATGGTGGTCAATGACGGCGTCGTCGAGCATCTGTTCGTCGAGGCACCAGGCGAATTCAAGGTCAGCAGCGCCGAATATCTGCTCGACCGGTTGTGAGCCCTTCCGGCCCCGGCGGCGCCGATGCGCGTCCGGGGCCGGCTGACTTGCCAGCGTAACGACACCGTCCTAACCACGGTCGATGACTCAAGCAGCTGCAATCGTCGCGGAGCTCGACCGGCTCTATCGCGCCTCCGTGTCCCGCCTCCAGGAGGCACTTGAACGCTATCTGGCGGACCGCACCCCGCCGCCGGTCGCGATGCGCGGCGATGGCAGCTTCGCCTATCCCGAGATCCGGCTGCGCTATGCCGGCGGGCCGGACCGGCCCGCACCGCTCCGGTCGTTCGGACGGCTGGTCACCGCGGGCGAATACCGCATCAGCGTGACCAAGCCCGCCATTTTCGCCGACTATCTGACCGAACAGCTCGAACTGCTGATCGAGGATTATGACGTCGTGGTCGACGCGGTGCCGGGGCGGCAGGAAATCCCGTTTCCCTATGTGCTCGATCCCGGCCATGCGCTGAGCCTCGACGAGGTGTCCGCCTCCGAGCTGGCGCGCCATTTCCCGGCGACCGAGCTCGCCCATATCGGCGACGAGATCGCGGATGGCGTCTGGTCCGATCATGAAGGCGTGCGGCCGCTCGCGCTGTTCGACGGCCTGCGCACCGACTTCTCGCTCGCGCGCCTGCGCCATTACACCGGCACCCCGCCCGAGCATGTCCAGCGTTACGTGCTGTTCACCAACTATCACCGCTATGTCGACGAATTCGTCCGCTGGGGGTGCCAGCAGCTCGAGGGCGACGGGCCGTACACCGCGCTGTCGGGCGCGGGCGGCGTCGTCATCCGCGCGGGCGACGATCCCGAACGGCTGGTGACCGACAGCGCATGGCGGCGGCACCAGATGCCCGCCTATCACCTCATCGCGCCCAATCGCGCGGGCATCACGCTGGTCAATATCGGTGTGGGCCCAAGCAACGCGAAGACGATCTGCGATCACCTGGCGGTGATGCGGCCCGAGGCGTGGCTGATGATCGGCCATTGCGGCGGCCTGCGGCCCAGCCAGCGGATCGGCGATTATGTGCTCGCGCACGCCTATCTGCGCGACGATCACGTGCTCGACGACGTGCTGCCCCCGGAAATCCCGGTGCCCGCGATCGCCGAAGTGCAACAGGCGCTGGCCCGCGCGGCGGAAACGGTGAGCGGCCAGTCGGGCGAGGAGTTGAAGCGGCGGCTGCGCACGGGCACGATCGTCACCACCGACGACCGCAACTGGGAACTGCGCTATTCGCAGTCGGCGCTGCGCTTTTCCCTGAGCCGCGCGGTCGGGATCGACATGGAGTCCGCGACCATCGCCGCTCAGGGCTATCGCTTCCGCGTCCCCTATGGGACGCTTTTGTGCGTTTCGGACAAGCCGCTGCACGGCGAATTGAAGCTGCCTGGGCAGGCCAACAAATTCTACGAACGCGCGATCAACGAACATATGCGCATCGGCATCGCCACCGTCGAGGAACTGATCCGCGAAGGCCCGCGCCTGCACAGCCGCAAGCTCCGCGCGTTCAACGAACCGCCGTTTCGGTGAGGTTTGGCGGGGGTGCGTGCGTCCTTCGATGCGCGCCTTCGACTTCGCTCAGTCGCTACTCAGGATGAGCGGTTGGGCGTAAGACAATGCTCGGTTGCCCATCTTTATCCGCTCAACCTGAGTAGGGGCTGAGCCTGGCGAAGACCCGTATCGAAGGACCCACGGAACATGCGTCGCCCCGGCGCAGGCCGGGGCCGCTCACCATCGGAGCACACTATTAGCCACCGGCCCCGGCCTACGCCGGGGCGACGGACCTTACCACCCGGTCGGCTTCCCCTTGTTCTGCTCGTCCAGCCACGCCTTCAGCGGCGCGAAATACTCGACCATCGCCTTGCCCGACATTTCCCGGCTCCCGGTGAACGCCTCGAGCGCGTCCGGCCAGGGCTTCGACTTGCCGAGTTCCAGCATCGCGTTCAGCTTCGCGCCGACTTCCTTGTTGCCATAGAAGGAACAGCGGTGGAGCGGGCCCTGCCAGCCCGCCTGGTCGCACGCCGCCTTGTAGAACTGGAACTGGAGGAGGCGCGCCAGGAAGTAGCGGGTATAGGGCACGTGCGCCGGAATGTGATATTTCGCACCCGCGTCGAACCGCGTCTCGTCGCGCGCGACCGGCGGGGCGACGCCCTGATATTGCAGGCGCAGCGCATCCCACGCGCCCTGATAGCCGGTTGCCGGGATCTGTCCCGCGAACACGCCCCAGCGCCATTTGTCGATCAGCAGCCCGAACGGGAGGAACGCGACCTTGTCCATCGCCTGGCGCAGCAGCAGGCCGATATCCTTGTCCGCGCTTGGCACCTTGGCCTGGTCGAGCAGCCCGATGCTGACCAGATAATCGGGGGTGATCGACAGCGCGACGAAATCGCCGATCGCTTCGTGGAAGCCGTCATTCGCGCCATCGCGATAGAGCAGCGACTGGCCCTTATAGGCGCGCTGATAATAGTTATGGCCGAGCTCGTGATGAATGACGACGAAATCGTCGGCGTTCACCTTGATGCACATCTTGATGCGGATGTCGTCCTTGTCGTCCAGGTCCCACGCCGAGGCATGGCACTGAACCTCGCGGTCCTGCGGCTTCACGAATTGCGACCGCGTCCAGAAGGTTTCCGGCAGCGGATCGAAACCCAGCGACGAATAGAAGCCCTCGCCCACCTTCACCATCTTGATCGGGTCATAGCCCTTGGCGGTCAGCAGCTCGGTGACGTCGTAGCCGACATCGCCCGCCCCCGGCGGCGCGACCAGCTCGTAGATGTTGCCCCATTCCTGCGCCCACATATTGCCGAGCAGGTCGGCACGGATCGGGCCGGTCCTGGGCTGGACCGCGTCGCCATATTTCTCGTTGAGCTTCCAGCGGACATAGGTGTGCAGCGACTGGTAGAGCGGCTTCACCTCGTTCCACAATTTGTCGGTCAGCTTGGCGAATTCCTCGGGCGGCATGTCATAGTTCGACCGCCACATCGTGCCGACGTCCTTGAAGCCCAGCTCGCGCGCGCCCTCGTTGCTGATGCCGATGGTACGGGCATAATCCTGGCGGATCGGCGCGCCGACATTGTCGTGCCAGCTGACCCACATTTCCTTCAGACGATCGGGATCGCGCTCGGTGCCCATCGCGGCTTCGATGTCGCTGCCGCTGATCGGCTGGCCATTCAGCGTCCCCTTGCCCTTGCCATAGGTCGACGACATCCGCGTCGAGATCGTCGCCAGTGTCGCCGCCGCGCCTTCGCGGGTCGGCGCGGGGAGCGTCAGGCCGCTGCGCATGAAATTGAGCTTGCGCAGCGTGTCGGGCGACAGCGCGGTCGCCCTGGCGAACTTGGCGGACTCGATCGCATAATCGACCGACTTCTGCGTGCCCTCCGCCGAGACCTGCCCGACAAGCGCGTCGGTATCGTCGGTGATATAGGTCGCGTTGATCCACGCGACCTTGGCCGCGGTCTGGTTGAATTCGTACAGGTCGGCCTCGACCTTGGCGACGAAGGCATCGGCGGCCGCGGCGTTCGGCGCGGACTGGGCAAAAGCGGCCGGCGCGAGCATGGTCGACAGGGCGAGCGCGGAGATACCGGTGCGGAGCATTGAAATTCCCGACAAATGATTTGATGCGTCAAAGACTGGCGGATCGACCGCCCCGCGGTCAAGCGGCGAGAAAGTCGGCGATCGCCGCGCCCAGTTCGGGCCGCGTCACCGCGCTCATGTGATTGCCCGGCACCTCGACCAGCGTTGCGTTCGGCAGCGCGGCGGCAAGTTCGGCATGGCTGCCATTGTCGGCATCGTCGACGCCGGAGACGACCAGCGCCGGCTGGACGATCCGCGCCAGCGCCGCCGGCTCGGTATCGACAAAGGTGTCGAGGATGCGCAGCAGCGCCACGGGGTCGCCGCCGGTGGTCTTCAGGAACGCCTCCGCCATCCATTCCGGCGAGCCTCGCGCGAAGCTGCCCAGCCCGGTGAGCACGCGGCGGAAATGACCCGCACGCGCGCCGGTATCGACGACACCCGCAAGCCCCATGCCCGACAGGACGACGCGGCGCGGCGACGCCCCGCGCGCCATCATCCGGATGACGGTGCGTGCGCCGAGCGAATAGCCGCCGAGGTCATAATCACTGAGCCCGAGCGCCGCGATCAGCGCCTCGCCATCCATCGCCAGCGCATCGGGCGGATAGGCGGCCGGATCGTGCGGCCGCGCGCTGATGCCATGCGCACGCAGGTCGGGCATGATGACGCGGAATCCCCGCGACGCAATCGCTTCGGCGTGGCCGTATTTGATCCAGTTGGTCGCGGCGTCGGAGAAATAGCCATGGATCAGGACGACCGGACGCCCCTGCCCCAGCTCGGTCCAGCCAAGGTCGGCGCTGTCGAAACCCGCAAAACGGTTACTGGTCGTCGCTGCCATGCCGCCTTGCCTCAGCGCCCGATCAGGCCGGCGGTCTGCATCCGCCACAGCGCCAGATCGATGCGATCCTGGCCGAAAAACGGCTCTCCGTTGAACACCAGCGTCGGGACGCCCCAATGGCCCGCCGCCTCCAGCGCGGTCTGGTTGCCCGCAATCTCGGCCTCCAGCTGGTCGACCTCGGATGCGACCTCGCGCTCGAGTTCGGCAAGGTCGAGACCTGCGCGCGCCGCCGCCCCGGCCAGGTGATCGCCGGTATTCCAGCCATCGACGCCACCCCACACGATACGCCCGACCTCATCGGCAAAGTCGAGCCCGCGTCCCCGCCGCGCAGCTGCCTGACCCAGGCGGACGAGGCGGAAGATGTGCGGCTGCTCCTCCGCGACGCGCTTGGTCGCCATGTTCTGGACGACCGGATCGGGGCGCGGCGGCCCGAATGGAATGCCGTGGAACTGCGCGACGCGCACCACGTCGATCAGCGTGTAGCGCAGCCAGTTTGGGTGATTGCGCTCGAAAAAGTCGGGCTGGCGGATCGCCAGCGGATAGACCGGGCGTAGCGCGATCTCGAGGTCGTATTTCTCTACCAGCCGCCGATAGCGCGCGGTGGCGAGATAGCTGTAGGGGCTGCGAAACGACCAGTAGAGGTCGGCATGAAAGGTCATGCGGTCACGATCCTCGACGACATCCTCCCCGCCACCCGGCAACAGTGACCGCCAACGGTCCAGCCACGCAAAACCGTGATCGCCGGCGGCGAAACGATCTGGATGCGGTGCGGTGACATCCACGGATGATGTCACCTTGCTCGCAGCCGCTCAAGCCGCCTTTTTGAGATGCCTGCGCCCGAGCAGCTCGGCGATCTGGACGGCGTTCAACGCCGCGCCCTTGCGCAGATTGTCGCTGACGCACCACAGCGAAAGGCCGCTGTCGACGGTCGGATCCTCGCGCACGCGGCTGACATAGGTCGCATATTCGCCGACGCATTCGATCGGGGTCACGTAGCCGCCGTCCTCGCGCTTGTCGACCAGCATGACGCCGGGCGCCTCCCGAAGAATCCGCTGCGCCTGTTCGGCCGACAGCTCGTCCTCGAACTCGACGTTGATCGCTTCGGAATGGCCGACGAACACCGGCACGCGCACGCAGGTCGCGGTCACCTTGATCCGCGGATCGAGGATCTTCTTGGTCTCGACCACCATCTTCCATTCTTCCTTGGTCGATCCATCGTCGAGGAAGCTGTCGATGTGCGGAATCACGTTGAACGCGATCTGCTTGGTGAACTTCTTGGGCTCGGCCTGGTCGCCGACAAAGATGTTGCGCGACTGCTCGAACAGCTCGTCCATCCCCGCCTTGCCCGCGCCGGACACCGATTGATAGGTCGCCACCACGACCCGCTTGATCCGCGCGGCGTCGTGCAGCGGCTTCAGCGCCACGACCATCTGCGCGGTCGAGCAATTGGGGTTCGCGATGATGTTGCGCGCGGTGTAGCCGTCGATTGCCTCCGGGTTCACCTCGGGCACGATCAGCGGCACGTCGGGGTCCATGCGATAGAGCGACGAATTGTCGATCACGGTGCAGCCGGCCTCGGCAAAACGCGGCGCGTGGACTTTCGTCGCCTCGCTGCCGATCGCGAACAATGCCATGTCCCAACCGGCCGGATCGAAATGGTCGATATTCTGGACGCGGTACTGCTTGCCCGTTTCGCCATAGTCGACCATGTCGCCGGTCGAGCGTGACGAGGCCACCACCGCAAGCTCGTCGACGGGAAACTCCCGTTCCGCCAGGATATTGAGCATTTCGCGTCCGACATTGCCGGTCGCACCCGCCACGACGATGCGGTAACCCATGAAGCTTGTGTCCCGTTCTGTATGATCGATCGGCCGCATGACCGCCCGCGCCGTCATTTACGCATCCGGCGCCAGATTGAAAGGTGCGTCAGCTACCTTCACGCCGGGATCGCGTTTTTCGGATATTGCGCTTCTTGTCAAATGGGCGCCGAATTTCACGCGAATTGCTGTTTTGATTTCGTAGCGTATGCTACGCTGAATCCGGTGCGGCGATACGAGCACCGGGGGAAGACATGCACGCAGGAGCGGAGGCCTCCACACGGCATCATGGCCGCACCGGAGCGGCGGGCTACGACGCGGTGGGTTTTTCCGCACCGCCCGTCGCCGATCTGATCTTTCACGAGCGCAGCGGCATTTCGGCGATCCGCCATTTCGGGCTGCACGGCTCGGGCACCTGCCATGCGGCCAGCCACAAGCTGGACATCGCCACCTTGACGCTCGATCTCGGCGCCGTCGGCACCTGTGCAGCGACCATCGACGGACAACGCTACCGCAAGCCGTTCCGTCGAAACCAGTTCAGCTTTATCCCGGCCGGCCTGCCGCTTGAACTGGAGTTTCCGGCCGAGCACAGCTGCGTCGGGCTTTACGTGCCCGACCATCTGCTCGCCGCAACCGCAGGAGCAGCCGACCGCCTTGCCGAGCCGGTGCTGTGCGAGCCCGACGATCGTGCCGCCGATCTGTTCCGGATGCTCACCCGCGAGATCGCAGCCCCCGGCTTCGCCTCGGACCTTGCGCTCGACCGCCTGCTGGCGTCGCTGGTCCACATGGTGACCCGACAGCCGCGCGTCCGCCGCGGACAGCCGGACCGCCTCTACATCGCGCCGGCGGCGTTGCGCCGGGTTCGTGAGTATATCGACGCGTACCTCGCCCGGCCGCTCACCCTCAACGAACTGGCCGACGTGGCAGGGCTTTCGCCCTATTATTTCTGCCGGATGTTCAAGCTCGCCACCGGCTATTCGCCCTATCACTATGTCGCCTGGCAACGGCTGACGCGCGCCGCGCGCCTGTTGAGCGAGACGGCGACACCGCTCGAAGCGGTTGCCCAATCCTGCGGGTTCGCCAATGTCTCGCACTTCACGACCGCGTTCCGGCGCGAAATCGGCGTATCGCCCGGCCGATACCGCCGTGCGCACCGGGACATCTATTGAGCAACGTCAGGCCGCGTCGGCGGGCCGCGTCGTCCAGCCGAGGCGCGGGATCGCAATCGATCGCTTGCCCGACAGGTCGGTGCGGCACACGAACAGCTCGCGCCCCTCGATATAGGCGATCAGCCGTTTGACACGGCCGAGCGAGCTGGTGCCATAGACATGCGCGATATCGGCATCAGTCGGGCACGGCTCCCCGTCTCGGGCCGCGCGGGCGACGAGCAGGAACGGGCCGAGCATATCGTCGGGCAGCTCGCGCGCCGCATCGAAGGCGGGAGCCCAGTCGCCGTCGATGCCCTCGACAATCCCCGCACGCGCCGCCGACAGCCGGCGGGCGAATTGGGCGAGGTCGAGCGGGGGCTGAGCCAGCCCCAGCATCCGGCATCGGACCTGGAAATCCTGGAAAAGCACCGCCGCCGACCGGGTCGATGATCCCGCCTCATCGACGATGGCGCGCAGCACCTGCGCGACGACCGCTTCCGCCTCGGTCGCGCTCAATCCAGGCCGATCGACCGCAACATCGCGGGGCGTCGCCACGGGCGCGGCGATGTCGGCGATGACGCGTTCGACAGGCACCGGTGCCGGTGCTGGCGGCGGCGTAAACAGCGGCAGGTCGTCGGTCGCATCGAGCAGCAGCTCCTTCAGGTCGCCGCTCGGTACTTCGGGCAGCGGCATCAGCTTGGGGCTGCCGCTGCGCGCGGACGTCTCCACCGCGCCGATCGTGACCGCGACGGGACGCCGCGACACCGCCGGCCCGAGCGCCAGGAAGGTGCCGCGCGCCAGATCGCGGATTGCCTCGGCCTGCCGCCGCTCCATGCCCAGCAGGTCGGTGGCGCGCGCCATGTCGATGTCCAGGAAGGTCCGACCCATCAGGAAGTTGGACGCCTCCGCCGCGACATTCTTCGCCAGCTTGGCCAGCCGCTGCGTCGCGATCACGCCGGCAAGGCCACGCTTGCGCCCCCGGCACATCAGGTTGGTCATCGCCGACAGCGACGCGCGCCGCACGTCCTCGGCCACTTCGCCGCCACCGGCGGGCGCGAACAATTGCGCCTCGTCGACTACGACCAGTGCCGGATACCAATGCTCGCGCGGCGCATCGAATAGCGCGTTGAGGAACGCTGCGGCGCATTTCATCTGCCCCTCCGCCTCCAGCCCCTCAAGGCTGAGCACCACCGACGCGCGATGCTCGCGGATGCGGGTGGCAAAGCGGGCAACCTCACGCTCCGAATAGTCGCCCGTCTCGATCACGACATGACCATAGGCGTCCGACAGCGTGACGAAATCGCCCTCGGGGTCGATCACCACTTGCTGCACGCGGCCCGCGCTGCGTTCGAGCAGGCGGCGGAGCAGGTGCGACTTGCCCGACCCCGAATTGCCCTGGACGAGCAATCGCGTGGCAAGCAGTTCCTCAAGGTCTATCGCCACCGGCTTGCCCGTGACGTCGACCCCCATTTCCACCTGAACCGTCATGCCCGCGCTATTGCGGCTTCACGACCCGCCTGTCGAGGAAGTCGAGGATGGTTGTCCACAGATGTTCGCTCACCCCCGGCCCACCGACCCGGTGCGTCTGGCCGGGATACAGCATCAGCTCGAACGGCACCGCCCCGCCCTGAAGCTTTGACATCATCACGGTCGAATGCTCGAGCACGACATTGTCGTCCGCCATGCCGTGAATGAGCAGCAGCGGATCGCGGATCTTCAGCGCATCGGCCACCGTGTTCGACGTCGCATAGGCCTCCGGCACGCGGCGCGGGTCGCCCATGTAGCGTTCGGTATAATGGGTGTCGTACAGTTCCCACTTGCTGACCGGGGCACCGGCAATGCCGGCCGCATAGAGCCCGGGGTCCGCCTCCAGCATCTTGAGCGTCATATAGCCGCCATAGGACCAGCCATAGGTGACGATGCGGTCGGCATCCACGAACGCCTGCTGCTTCAGCCATTCGGCCCCGGCGCGTTGATCGGCGACCTCGACCGATCCCATCGCCTGGAACAAATGGTCCTCGAACGCCTTGCCGCGATTGGCCGCGCCGCGATTGTCGAGCTGGAACCAGATATAGCCGCGGTCGACCAGATATTGCTGGAGCGCGCCCGCCCATTGCCGGCTGACCGTCTGGGCATGCGGGCCGCCATAATGCTGGAAGAACACCGGATATTTACGGCCCGGCTCCAGCTTTGGCGTGATCATCTCCCAATGCAGCACGGTGCCGTCGGCGGCCTTGATCGTCCCGAACTTCTTGGGCTCGTGGCTCGCCATGAACGGCGCGTAGGGATGATCGCCCGCAACCTTGTTCTCGTTGACCCAGCTGGTACGTCGGCCCGTCGCATCCGCCAGATAGACCTGCGGCGGCTGATCCGGACTGGAGCGCGTGACGATCATCCGGCTGGCGTCGCGATTCGCGGTCGCACCGTGCCACCAGCCCGGCTCGGACAAGCGGGTCACGGCACCCGGCTTCGCCAGGTCGACGGCGTAAAGATGACGCTCGAGCACGCCGTCCTTGTTGCCGAGGAAGGTGATCCGGCCCTTGGCCTCGTCAACGCCGACGATCCCGGCGACTTCCCAATCGCCCTTGGTCAGCTGGGTCCAGCGCCCGCCTTTCCAGCGATAGAGGTGGCCATGGCCATCACGCTCCGACCACCAGATCAGCGACCCGTCGCGCATCGGCCGCAGCGCGTAGTGGAGGTTGATCCAGCTTCGCTCGCCCGCGCGCTCGGTGAACAGCAGCTTCGACGCGCCGGTTGCGGGATCGACCTGCAAAAGGTCGAGCGTGCGCTGGTCGCGGCTCTGGCGCTGGACGAGCAGCGCGCGGCCGTCAGGCGTCCAGTCCACACGCGCCAGATAGATGTCGGGGTCGGTGCCCAGATCGACCTTGACCCGTCCCGATCCGTCCGGCGCCATGACATAGAGTTCGACCCGGGCGTTGTCCGTCCCCGCCCTGGGGTAACGCTGGTCATAGACGCGCGTACCTTCGGCACCGATGGCCGCGCGGCTGACGATCCCGACCGTCGCTTCGTCGAAGCGTTGGACTGCGATCCGGGTGTCGTCGGGCGACCACCAATAGCCGTCCGAACGGTCCATCTCCTCCTGCGCGACAAACTCTGCCTCGCCCCAATGCACCGTGCCCGTGCCGTCGGGGGTGATGCGGCGCGCGTCGCCGCCCGCGATCGGCTGGACGTACAGATTCTGGTCGCGCACGAAGCTCAAATAGCGCCCCGCCGGGCTGATTGCGGGATTGAGCTCGCCAGCAGCGCTCTCGGTCAGGCGGCGCACCTGCCCGTCGAGCGTGGCGAGAAACAGGTCGCCGTCGAGCGGCACCAGGATCGCCGATCCATCGGGCGTCCAGTCATAGGCGATGATGCCCCGCGTGCCGCCGATGCGCGCGCGCTCGCGCTGCATCTTCTCGGCTTCGGACAGCTCCGCACCGGTGCCGATCTTCCGGCTGTCGACCAGCATGCGCCATTCGCCCGTTGCGGTATCCATCGCCCACAGGTCGAACCGCTCGCGTTCGTCGGCCCGGTTGCGCAGCAGCGTCAACAGCTTGCCGTCCGGGGACAGCTTCAACTGGCGCGGCGTCGTTCCCGACAGATCGGGGCTGGCGAACACCCGCTGCAGCGTCAGGTCGCCGGCACGGGCAGCGGCTGCGTTCGCCTGCGGCGTCTGGGCATCAGCATCCATGGTGATCAGCATTCCCGCACTCAACAGAGAGGCGACGAGCCCCGATTTCACGAACAGGGCCGTAGCCGCCCATTTCGACATCCTCATTCTCTCCGCTAAAGGCACCCCGACGAACGCGAGGGCTGGCGCGACCGTTATTGCGGCTCGGCTGCGCGCGGTAAAGGGCTGCCGGCGGGCGGGGATGTCGTGAAACCGATGCGTCCGGACGCAAAACGGGCGTGGAAGCGGATGCTTCCACGCCCGTAAGATCGTCGCGAAGTCGCCGAATTATTCGGCGGCTTCGGTCTTGGCGGGGCGCATGTCGCGGCGCTCGGCGATGCGCGCCGACTTGCCGGTGCGGCCGCGCAGATAATAGAGCTTCGCACGCCGCACGACGCCGCGGCGCACGACCTCGATCGACTCGACGTTGGGCGAATAGAGCGGAAAGACGCGCTCGACGCCCTCGCCGAACGAAATCTTGCGGACGGTGAAGTTGCTGCCCATGCCCTTGTTCGAGCGCGCGATGCACACGCCTTCGAAATTCTGGACGCGGGTACGCTCGCCTTCGACCACCTTCACGCCGACCTTCAGCGTATCGCCGGGGCGGAATTCGGGGATCTTCTTGGCGGCGGTGAACTTGGCAATCTGTTCCGCCTCGATCGTCTGAATGAGGTTCATGTCGTCTCGTCCTGTTCTCGTCGCTGCGCGCCAGAGGGAGTACCGACCCGAACGCCGTCATGGCGCTCCCAAAGGTCCGGCCTCCTTAGCCGTGTATCGGCCGCTGCCTGTTGCTTGCGCCAGGCCGCGATCCTCGCATGATCCCCCGATCGCAGCACTTCGGGGATCGTGCGCCCTTCCCATTCGACAGGTCGGGTATATTGCGGATATTCGAGCAGCCCCGTTTCGAAGCTCTCGTCCTCCCCGCTCAAGGTCGCGCCCATTACGCCGGGAATCAGGCGAATGCAAGCATCGAGCAGCACCAAAGCCGCCATCTCGCCGCCGGACAGCACATAGTCGCCGATCGACACCTGTTCGATCGGGCGCGCGTCGAACAGTCGCTCGTCAAACCCCTCGAACCGGCCGCACAGGATCGACACGCCCGGACCCGCCGCCAGTTCGCGCACCCGCGCCTGGGTCAGCGGCCGGCCGCGCGGCGTCATCGCCAGCATCGGCCGGTCATAGCCGACCGCATCGCACGCCGCCGCCAGCACGTCCGCCTTCAGCACCATGCCCGCACCGCCGCCCGCCGGGGTGTCATCGACCGTGCGGTGCTTGTCGGTGGCGAAGTTGCGGAAGTTGCGGGCATCGCACGACCAGAGTCCTTCCGCCAGCGCCCGCCCCGCCAGCGAATGGCCGAGCGGGCCCGGAAACATGTCCGGGTAGAGGGTGAGGATGGTCGCGGCGAAGGTCACACGATTGTCCAGTTCTCAAGCCGCAGTCCCGGGACGTCCGCGAAGTCGGCTTCGTTGTTGGTAACGATCGTCGCGCCGAGGCTCAGCGCGTGCGCGGCGAGCAGGCGGTCGAAACGGGCGCGCTTAAAGGGCAAACGGGCATAAGCGTGGGCCGCTACCTCGTCAAAAGACAGGATCGGCACAACCCTGATGAAGGCGGAAAGAACCTCAGGACTTGGCGGCTTGCCGACATAGCTTCCCACCGCGATCTCGGCAAAGCTGATGACGGAAATGGCGACGTCGCCCGGATAACAATCGGCCAACCTCTGATTCAAAGCTGAGTGCCGCTCCGCCATCGCGTAGATGGCGGAGTCAGCATCAATGAGATACTTGGTCACTTCTCAGTTGCGGCCAATCGGCGCGCGATGGCACTCGGCCGCTCGTCAAAATCGCCATGCGGTATGAGTCTTGCACCGGGTGCTTTTCCCGCGAAACCGCTGATGTCGATCTTGCGCCTCGGCGCATCGACCGGCTCCACCCGAAATGTCATCGGTGCCTCCTTGACCACGCGCACCTCAGTACCTTCCGGAATGCCGAGTCCCTTGGGCAGGCGCAGCGCGACCGAGTTGCCCGACTTGAAGGTCTTGCCCGCCCACTCCGCACGTTCCTCGCTCATCGCCGCCTCCGTATATACGGTATGTATATACTATTCGACAAAGCGCGCGTCAATCACGAGCCTTGCGTCGTCCCATTCGGGCACCGCCGCGGGCGTCATCGGCACCATGAAGCGCCGGCCGTCGGGACGTTCGATTTCGAGCACATCACCTGCGCCGAAATTGTCGATCGCGGCGACCGTGCCGACGGATTCGCCGGCATGGTCGACCACCGGCAGGCCGAGCAGATCGACATGGTAATATTCGCCCTCGCCGAGCGGGGGCAGCGCCGATCGCGGCACCGTCAGCTCGGTCCCCCGCAGCGCCTCGGCAGCATTGCGGTCCGTGACCTCGGCGAAACGGGCAATGGCACCATTCGAGCCAGGACGCAGTGATTTCAGCGTCAAGGTGCCGGCGTTGAAAGCGCCGAAGGTCTCGAGCCGTTCGGCGAAGACCTTCAGGCGAACCTCGCCCGTCACGCCGTGCGCGCCGATGACGACGGCAAGCGTGACGGGGCGGTCGGACGGCAAGGCGATCAGCCCTCGGCCTGTTCCCCGGCAGCTTCGGCAGCCGGGGTCTCTTCGGCGGCGGGAGCTTCTTCGGCGGCGGCTTCCTCAGCGGGTGCCGCTTCCTCGACTGCGGGTGCGGCAGCCGCTGCTGCCGCCGCTTCTTCAGCCGCCTTCAGCTTCTCCGCCCGCTCTTCGGCGCGCTCGGTGGCCTTTTCACCCGGCTTGCCCTTGTTCGGGTTGTTGCGCGCGGGACGCTCCTTGATCCCGGCGGCGTCGAGGAAGCGCGCGACGCGATCGGTCGGCTGCGCGCCCATCTTGAGCCAGTGCGCGGCGCGATCGTTGTCGAGCTTGATGCGATCGGGCGAATCCTTGGCGAGCAGCGGATTATAGGTGCCGATCTTTTCGATGAACTTGCCGTCGCGCGGGGCGCGCGAATCCGCAACCACGATCCGGTAATAAGGCCGCTTCTTCGATCCGCCGCGCGACAGACGCATGCTGGTTGCCATTTGATCTTTCTTCCTTCTGCAATTCGTCACCCCGGCGAAGGCCGGGGTCTCGTGGTGGTCATGGGTTGCCGTTGCCGCACGAGACCCCAGCCTTCGCTGGGGTGACGGCAACGGCAGGTTAAGTCACTTCTTCTTCAACAAATTCTCGAACCCGGGCGGCAGGTTGGGCATGTTGCCCCCCGGCCCGCCAAGGCCAGGCAGGCCCGCGCCCGCCTTGCCCATCATGTCACCCAGCTGCGGACCGCCCAGCGCATTGCCGATGCCGCCCATGCCGCCGCCGGGCCCGCCCTTGCCGAGCATCGCCAGCATCCCCTTGATCCCGCCCATCTTCTTGATCTTCTTCATGGCGGTGGACATTTCCTGGTGCATCTTGAGCAGCCGGTTGACGTCTTGCACGGTGGTGCCCGACCCCTTGGCGACGCGGATCTTGCGCTTGGCGTTGAGCAGTTCGGGCTTGGCCCGCTCCTTGGGCGTCATCGAGGTGATCATTGCGTCCATGCGAAGCAGGATCTTCTCATCCACCGCGCCCGACGCCATGGCCTGTTGCGCCTTCTTCATGCCGGGCATCATGCCGGCCAGCGCGCCAAGGCCGCCCATGCGGCGCATCTGCTGCAACTGGCTGCGCAGGTCGTTCATGTCGAACTGGCCCTTGGCGAGCCGCTGCGCCATTTTCTCGGCATCTTCGACCTGAATCGCTTCGGCGGCGCGCTCGACCAGCGAGACGACGTCGCCCATGCCCAAGATGCGGCCCGCAACGCGCTTGGGATGAAACGCCTCGATCTGGTCGAGCTTCTCGCCCATGCCGGCGAACTTGATCGGCTTGCCGGTGACCGAGCGCATCGACAGCGCCGCGCCGCCGCGCGCATCGCCGTCCATCCGGGTCAGGATCACACCGGTCAGCGGCACCTGTTCGGAAAAGTTCTTCGCGACGTTGACCGCGTCCTGGCCGGTCAGCGAGTCGACGACGAGCAGGATTTCATCGGGCCGGCTGATGTCGGCGACCGCCTTCATCTCGTCCATCAACGCCTGGTCGACGTGCAGTCGCCCGGCGGTGTCGAGCATCAGTACGTCATAGCCCTGAAGCTTTGCCGCCTGCAGCGCGCGCCTGGCGATATCGACCGGCTGCTGGCCGGGAACGATCGGCAAAGTCGCGACCTCGGTCTGCTGGCCGAGCACCGCGAGCTGTTCCTGCGCGGCCGGGCGATTGACGTCGAGCGACGCCATCAACACCTTCTTGCGCTCCTTGCCCGACAGCAGCTTGGCGAGCTTGGCGGTCGTCGTCGTCTTGCCCGACCCCTGAAGGCCGACGAGCATGATGACGGCAGGCGGGGTGACGCCGATCTCGAGTTCCGCCGTGTCCGGCCCGAGCATGTCGACCAGGGCGTCATGGACGATCTTGACGACCTGCTGCCCGGGCGTGACCGACCGCAGCACCTGCTGGCCGACGGCCTGCTCGGTCGCCTTGTCGACGAATTCGCGCGCGACCGGCAAAGCGACATCGGCTTCGAGCAACGCGATCCGCACCTCGCGCATTGCGGCGCGCACGTCCGCCTCGGTCAGGGCACCGCGGCCCTTCAACCGATCGAAGACGCTGCCAAGCCGGTCGCTCAGACTGTCGAACATGCCAACTCCACTTCCGTCGATCCCAAACGCAAAATGAGCCGGCGAACGAAACCTCGTCGGCCGGCCTCATCCCCGCTGGGGACGTCGATATCGCATTCCATCGGGACTGCTTGGCGCGGCACATAGCCGCAGGGCGCGGATTCCGCAAGCCGGCACCGGTTTAACCTGATCTATACCTGCCGCGCCGATAGCTTGGCCGTTCCGCCACGGAGAAGCATGAATGCGTTCGCAGCAGGTTCCGACAGCCCACCGGCGATCATCGCAGCGCGACACGACGCGCATCGCCATTTCGGTCGCGTCGATCCTGTTGTTCGTCGGGATCGCCAGCACCGTGCTGGCCCAGATCGCCTCGGCCTATTTCGGCAACGCCGCGCAACCCGACCGGGTGATGACCGTGGCGCTGATCCTGAACGTCGCGCTCATCCTGTTCGGATGGCGTCGCAACGGCGGTTCGCGCAGCCTGTCGCCGCTGGCGGGCATCAGTGCCGAACGCGCCGCGCTGCTGGTGGCGCAGGACATGCTCACCGGATTCCTGAACCGCCGCAGCTTCGTGGAGGATGCGACGGTGATGTTCGTGCGCGCCCAGAAGCAGCACAAGGCGGTCGCGATGGTCATCGTCGACCTGGACGGGTTCAAGCATGTCAACGACATGCACGGGCATCAGATCGGCGACGCGTTGCTGCGCCGCATCGCCACCGAAATCTCCGACATCGCACCGTCGGGCGCGTTGCTGGCGCGATTTGCCGGCGACGAATTCGGCTGCGCCTTCGTCTTCGACCCGTCGCATCACGATCCGGTCGAACGCTTTGCCGACCGGCTGCTGACCCGGATCAGCCAGCCGATCGATGCGGACGGCGTCATCTGTCACGTCGGCGCGTCGGCGGGCATGGCGCGATCCGACTTCGACTCCGCCTCGGTCGATTCGCTGATCCGCGCCGCGGACATCGCCATGGCCAGTGCGAAGCGCGCGGGTGGCGGGCGCGCGACGTGGTTCGACCGGTCGATGGAGCGCGAGCTGAAGATCCGCAACGAGCTGGAAAACGGTCTGCGCTCGGCGATCCCGGCACAGGAGATCGTGCCCTATTTCGAACCGCAGGTGGAGCTCGAAACCGGCAAGCTGATCGGCTTCGAGGTGCTCGCGCGGTGGGAGCACGCGACGCAGGGCGTGATCGGCCCCGACCGTTTCATCTCGATCGCCGAGGATTCGGGCCTGATCAACGACCTGTCGCTGTCGGTGATGCGCCAGGCGTTCGGCATCGCGCGCGACTGGGACCCGGCGCTCGTCTTGTCGATCAACATCTCGCCCTGGCAGCTGCGCGACGCGTGGCTGGCGCAGAAGATCATCAAGAGCCTGACCGAAAGCGGTTTCCCCGCCAGCCGGCTGGAGATCGAGGTCACCGAAAGCGCGTTGTTCGACAATCTGGCGCTCGCCCAGTCGATCATCGGCAGTCTGAAGAACCAGGGCATCCGCATCGCGCTCGACGATTTCGGCACGGGCTATTCGTCGCTCGCACATCTGCGCGCGCTGCCATTCGACCGGATCAAGATCGACCGCAGCTTCGTCAGCTCGATCATCGAGAATCCGGATTCGGCCGCGATCGTCAATGCGATCGTCCGGCTGGGCGAAAGCCTGAACCTGCCGGTCACCGCGGAGGGGATCGAGAACGAGGCGATCGCCGACCGCCTGCGTGCGATCGGCTGCGCCAAGGGCCAGGGCTGGCATTATGGCAAGCCGCTGGGCGCGGCGGGCGTGCGCCGCATGCTGGCCGAGCGCCGGCTGCTGCTCGGGTCGAGCCGCGGCGGCGACGATGCCGGCGAACTCGGCGAGCACCGCCTGGCGGGCTGATCGCGCCGCTGGCGTCCGGACCGGGACATCCGCGCCCGGCGGCCGATGTGACAAAAGGGCGACAAAGCCGTCAGCCATGCCTATATGCCGCGCCAACCAGCACGCGCGGCGAGTATCCATGTTGACGACCAATCCATTCGACGACGACAAACTGCGCGAGGAATGCGGCATTTTCGGCGTATCGAACGCCGATGGTGCCGCCGCTCTGGTGGCGCTCGGGCTCCACGCGCTCCAGCATCGCGGCCAGGAGGCGGCGGGCATTTCGAGCTTCGACGGCGCGCTGTTCCACACCCATCGCGCGATGGGGCATGTCGCGGGCAATTTCGACCGTCCGGAGGTGATCGAGGCGCTGCCGGGACGAGTCGCCGCCGGCCATGTGCGCTATTCGACCACCGGCGAGACCGCGCTGCGCAACGTGCAGCCGCTCTATGCCGACCTCGCCACCGGCGGCTTTGCGATCGCCCACAACGGCAACATCTCCAATGCGGCGCATCTGCGGCGCGAGCTGGTCCGGTCGGGTTCGATCTTTCAGTCGACGTCGGACACCGAGACGATCATCCACCTGGTCGCGACGTCGAGCTACCGCACGCTGCTCGACCGGTTCATCGATGCACTGAAGCAGGTCGAGGGGGCGTATTCGCTGATCTGCCTGACCGAAAGCGGCATGATCGCGTGTCGCGACCCGCTGGGCATCCGCCCGCTGGTCATGGGACGGCTGGGCGACTCGGTGATCTTCGCGTCGGAAACCGTCGCGCTCGACGTCGTCGGGGCGGAGTTCGTCCGCTCGGTCGATCCCGGCGAGCTGGTGATCGTCGAGGGCGACAAGGTGACGTCGGTGCGCCCCTTCGCGCCGGTCGCGGCGCGGCCGTGCATCTTTGAATGGGTCTATTTCTCGCGCCCCGATTCGATCGCGGAGGACCGATCGGTCTATTCGGTGCGCAAGGCGATCGGCGCACAGCTGGCCGACGAAAGCCCGGTCGACGCCGACCTGGTCATTCCGGTGCCCGACAGCGGCACCCCCGCTGCGCTGGGCTATGCGCAGCGATCGGGCATCCCGTTCGAGCTGGGCATCATCCGCTCGCACTATGTCGGACGCACCTTCATCCAGCCGGGCGACAAGGTCCGTCACCTGGGCGTCAAGCTGAAGCACAATGCGAACCGCGCGCTGATCCAGGGCAAGCGCGTGGTCCTGATCGACGATTCGATCGTGCGCGGCACGACCAGCCTGAAGATCGTTCAGATGATGCGCGAAGCCGGCGCAGCGGAGGTGCACATGCGCATCGCCAGCCCGCCGACGCGCCACAGCTGCTTCTACGGCGTCGACACGCCCGAGCGCGCCAAGCTGCTGGCCGCGCAGCTCGACGTCGGCGGCATGACCGATTTCATCCATGCCGACAGCCTCGCGTTCATCTCGATCGACGGGCTCTACAAGGCGCTGGGCGAGGCCGGGCGGGCGGCCGTGCGACCGCGCTATTGCGACGCCTGTTTCACCGGCGATTATCCCACCCCGCTGACCGATTGCGACGAACGCGCGGCCGGGCAGCTCGAACTGCTGGCGGAGTGAGCGACGCGATGACCGACCCTGCAAAGCCGCTCGCCGGCCGGACCGCGCTGATCACAGGGGCAAGCCGCGGCATCGGCGCCGCGACCGCCCGCGCGCTCGCAACCGCGGGCGCGCACGTCATCCTGACCGCGCGGACGACGGGCGGGCTCGAGGAAGTCGAGGAAGCGATCCACGCCGCCGGCGGCACGTCGACCATCGCGCCGCTCGACCTGGCGCAGACCGACGGCGTGGCCCGGCTGGGCAATGCGATCGCCGGGCGCTGGCCGACGCTCGACCTCCTGGTGCTCAACGCCGCGACCCTGGGGTCGCTGGCGGCGGTGCCGGCGTTCGATGCCAAGGAAGTCTCGAGCGTATTCACGCTGAACGTCAGCGCGCAGGCGGCGCTGCTGACTTCGTTCGACCCGCTGCTGCGCGCGGCACCCGCCGGCCGGATCATCGGCCTGACCTCCAGCGTGGCGCGGCAGCCGCGCGCCTATTGGGGGCTCTATGGCGCGTCCAAGGCCGCGTTCGAGAATCTGCTGCTCGCCTATGCCGAGGAAGTGCGCAACGTCAGCAAGGTTCGCGTCGCGATCGTCGATCCCGGCGCCACGCGCACCAAGATGCGCGCGCGCGCCTATCCCGGCGAGGACCCCGCCAGCGTCAAGCCGCCGGAGACGGTGGCGGAACGGATCGTGGCGCTGGCCGCGAGCGATTTCGAGACCGGGCACTTCGAACGCGTGGGGTGAGGCTGCGCTGCGTCCTTCGATGAGAGCATACGCGTCCTTCGATACGCGCCTTCGACTTCGCTCAGTCGCTACTCAGGATGAGCGGTAGTAGTCTTGGATTAAGAGTAGAGAACCGCTCATCCTGAGTAGCCGCTGAGCTTGCCGAAGCGGCGTATCGAAGGACGCAGAGCCACCCCGCCCCCTACTCCACCGCCGCCAGCACCTTCGCGACGAATCCCAGCCGCTGCCCCGACAATTCGCGCCCCGTCGCGCTCGGCCAGGACGAAGTGATCGCGATCACGGTGCGGGTCGCGGGGTCGATGACGATGCCCTGGCCGAAAATCCCCTGCGCGCCGAAGCGCCCGCCGGGATAGGTCCACCATTGATAGCCATAGCCGAAGCCCGGCGCGCCGATGCTGGCGAGCGGCGCGGTCGCGGTCTTGAACCAGTCGGGCGGCACCTGGCCCGCCCCGCCTTCGAGCGCGAACAGCCCCATGCGGGCATAGTCGCGCAGCGTGACCGACAGGCAGCAACCGCTGATTTCCTGACCCGAGGGATCGACCATCCAAAAGGCATCGCGCTGCATGCCCGCGGGTCTCCAGACCTTCTCGCTCAGATAGTTGGCGAGCGGCCGTCCGGTCGCGCGGGTGACGAGTACGCCGATCAGGTTCGTCTCGCCGGTCTTGTAGACCCATTTGCTGCCCGGTTCAGCCTCGCGCACCAGCGTTCGCATATAGGCGACCGTCGGGTCGACGCCGGGCGGCGCGGGCTTCGCATAAAGCCGGGCGACGTCCGAGTTGGGATCGGTATAATTCTCGTTCCACTTGACGCCCGAGGTCATGGTGAGGAGCTGCGCCACCGTCACGCCGTCATAGCCGCTGCCGGCCAGTTCGGGGATGTAGCGCGTGACGGGATCGTCGACCGACTTGATCGCACCGTCACGAATAGCCGCGCCGACCAGGGTCGAGGTGAACGACTTGGCGACTGAAAAGCTGGTCCAGCGCTGGTCCGGCCCGAAACCGCGCGCATAGCGTTCCAGCCGGACGCGGCCGTCCTGAACCACGATCAGCCCGGTCACATTCTGCGCCGCCATGAACGCATCCACGTCGGCGGCGGGCAGCGGCAGCGGCTCGCCGGCGGGCAGCGCGCGGACCTTGCCGCCCGCCTTGACGATATGGCCCGGGAACAAGGTCTCCATCGCCATGAAATTGCGGTCGCGCTCGGCCTGCGACCAGAACAGCACGCGTGCGCCGACCTGGCGCAGACCGTCGGCATTTTCGGGCGTCAGCGCGACCTGTGGCGAAGGGATGGCGGCATCCGTCGCCACGCGCGTGCCCTGCGTCGTCGCGCCGCATCCGCCCAGCGCCAGCGCGAGCGCACCTGCACAGGCCAGTCTCGTCCAAACGGTCATGTCTTCCCTCCCTTGACCAGCGTGACTTGAACCACATCGATGCCGCCACCCGCAAAGCCGCCCTCGCAATACATCAGATAGTAGCGCCACAGGTCGACAAAGCCGCGATCGAGATCGGCCGGCAGGCGGTGTTCGGCAACCGCGCGGTCGAGCGCATGCCGCCATTCGCGCAGCGTGCGGGCGTAGTCCGCGCCGAATGCGTGCGGATCGCGCCATGCAAGCCCGTGGCGTTCGGCCAGCGCACGAAAGCGTGACGTTGACAGCAGCATCCCGCCGGGAAAGATATAGGTCTGGATGAAATCGACATTGGCGGCATAGGCGTCGAAGATCGCGTCGTCGATCGCGATATACTGGATCGCCGCGCGGCCGCCGGGCTTCAGCACGCGCGCGATCGTCGCCAGATAGTCGGACCAATAGGCCTGGCCGACCGCCTCGACCATCTCGATGCTGGCGACCGCGTCATATTCCCCATCGACATCGCGATAGTCGGTGATCGCCACCGTCACCCCGTCCAGCCCCGCGTTGCGCGCAATCGCCGCTTCGGCCTGATGTTCGGACAGGGTAATCGCATGAACCCGTCGCCCGGCACGCGCCGCGCGTTCGGCAAACGAGCCCCAGCCACAGCCGATTTCGAGGATGCGCTCGCCCGGCTTCGTTCCGGTGCGCGCCAGGATGGCGTCGAGCTTGCGCGCCTGTGCCGCCGCGAGATCGTCGCTCGTGTCGAACAGCGCGCTCGAATAGGTCAGGCTCGGGTCGAGCCACAGCCGGTAGAAATCATTGCCCAGGTCATAATGGTAACGGATGTTGCGCCGCGCGCCCGCCCGGTCGTTGTGGTGGAGCCAGTGCAGCCAGCGCTTGACCGCGCGCGTCGGGCCGCTGGCGCGCGCGAGATTGCCGAGCGGCACGCGGTTGCGCATGAACAGGTCGAACAGCGGCACCGGATCGGCGCTGCTCCACTCCCCCGCCGCCCAGGCTTCATACCATCCCGCCGAACCGCCGGTGACGAGGCGCAGCAGCGCCCGCCAGCTGTGTACCCGCACTTCCGCCACCGGGCCGGGCGATCGCGCGCCCAGAAAGCGGGTGGTCCCGTCGGGCAACGACGCCTCGATCGTGCCCGCCGCCAGCCCGCGGTCGAGCCGGTCGAGCAAGCGGTGAAACGCCGGCGCGAGCCAACGCAGCGTGCCGCCCCCCCCGACCGGCGAGTGGGTGTTGCGGCCGGTGCGGCGTCCCCGATTGCGTGAGGGTGCGTTCATCGCGCCCCTCAATGCACGCGACGATGACGGCTGCAAGTCGCAACCGCGCCGTTCAGGCGATTGCCTTCACCGCCGCCAGCGCCCGTTCGCGTGCGGCACGGTGCGCGATGATCTTGCGCGGATAGCCCGACGGACGCTCGCCGGCCGCTTCCGGATCATGGATCGCATCGCCGCGCACCCCGGCCAGCTCTGGCACCCAATGGCGGATATAGGCGCCGGCATCGAATTTTTCCGACTGGCCGAGCGGCGCCATGATCCGCACGAACATGTTGGAATCGATGCCGGTCCCCGACACCCATTGCCAGTTGGTCGCGTTCGACCCGTAATCGGCATCGACCAGCGTGTCCCAGAACCAGCGTTCGCCCTCGCGCCAGTCGATCAGCAGATGCTTGATCAGGAAGCTGGCCGCGATCATCCGGACGCGATTGTGCATCCAGCCGGTGGCCCACAGCTGGCGCATCCCGGCATCGACGATCGGATAGCCCGTCTGCCCGCGCGTCCAGGCTTCGAAATCCCGCTTCACCGCCGCATCGCCAAGCGCGCGCCATTCCAGCGCGTCGAACTTGTCGCGCGCGTTGCGCGAGGCATAGTCGGGAAATTGCAGGATGACGTTCTGGGCATAATCGCGCCAGCCAAGCTCGCCCAGAAAGGTCGCGACCGATCCGCCGCGATCCATCGTGCGGTGCCAGACATAGCCCGGCGACACCTCGCCGAAATGCAAATGCGGGGACAGGCGCGACGTCCCCTCGACGCTGGGCAGGTTGCGCGCATCGCCATAGGACGACGCACGGTCGAGGAACGAGTCGATGCGCGCCCGCGCACCCGCCTCGCCGGGGGTCCATTCGGCCTCGAAGCCGGTCGCCCAGTTGGGTCGGGTGGGGCGCAGGCCCCAGTCGTCGAGCCGCTCGCTCTTCGGCCATCGCGCGGGCGAGGGAATTTCGCGCGGACGCTTGGCGGGCGCGGGCGGCGGCATATGATCCTGCAGCGCGCGCCAGAACGGGGTGTAGATCTTGTAGGGCTGACCGCTGCCGGTCGTCACCGATCCGGGCGGGACCAGATAGTTGCCGTCATGGCAGACCAGCTCGACCCGCTTGGCCAACGCGCGTTCGGCATTGCGCCACCAAGGCTCGTAATGGCGCAACGCATGGACCCGCGTCGCGCCGGTTTCCTCGGCCAGCCTGGCCAGCACATCGTCGACGCGGCCCCGGCGCAGAATCAGCCGCGAGCCCTTTTCGTGGAGGGTGGCGTCGAGTGCGGCCAGGCTGTGGTGCAGCCACCAGCGCGACGCCCCGCCCATTTTGCGGTGCTTGGGCGTCTCGTCGTCGAGCACATAGACGGGGATTACCGGGCCTTCCGACGCGGCGGCGGCAAGCGCGGCCTGATCCGACAGGCGAAGGTCACGGCGGAACCAGACGATGGTGGGCGCGGTCAAAATAGTCTTCCTGTCAGGCGGCAGTGGCGTGCGATGCCGGCATGTGCGCGGCGTAGGTGGTGGCGAGCGTCAACAGCGAGGCGACATGGCGGTCGGCGACTTCCATGGCGTCATGGCCGTAACCGCCGCCGAGCGCGCTCGCCAGCGGTACACCGCGCACAGCAAGGGTCCGCGCAATCCAGGCGTCGCGCGCGACCAGCCCCTCCCGGCTGAGCGCCAGCCGCCCGAGCCGATCGCCCGCGAACGGATCGACCCCGGCCTGGTAGAGCACCAGGTCGGGCGCGAAATCGTCGAGCAGGGGCATGAGCGTCGTCGCGAGCGCATCGAGATATTCGGCGTCGCCGACCCCGTCGGGCAAGGCGACGTCGAGGGTCGAGCGCGCCTTGCGCACCGGAAAATTCTTTTCCGCATGGATCGAATAGGTGGCAATGCCCGGCCGCCCGGCGGTGAGCGCGGCGGTTCCGTCGCCCTGATGCACGTCGCAATCGACAATCAGCACGCGGCGGGCATCGCCTGCCTCGACCAGCCGGACCGCGGCGATCGCCAGATCGTTGAACACGCAGAATCCGGCGCCGGTGTCGGCCAGCGCATGATGGCTGCCCCCCGCGGTGTTGGCGGCGAAACCGTGCGATTGAGCCAGACGCGCGGCGAGCCAGGTGCCGCCCGGCACCTTCTGCGCGCGCGCGGCAACGGTCGGGGTCACGGGAAAACCGATGCGGCGCTCCTTTTCGGGCGGCACGCGCGCCGCGAGCACCTGATCGACATACTCGGCATCGTGCACCGCCTCCAGCCAGTCACGCGGCATCGCCTCGGGCGCGTGCCAGACGATCGCCTCGTCCCGGGCGCGCAACAGGTCGCGAACCAGGCCGTTCTTGTTCCACTCATAAGCACTGCGCGCGGGCGCGGCGGCGACATAGTCGGGATGGTGGACGATGTGGATCACCGCACCTAGGTAGAGCCGGGCCCGCCCGCTTCCAACCGTGCCGAAGGACCATCCGGTGAACGACGTCTCCACCCTGCCCTATCGCCCCTGCGCCGGCGTGATGCTGATCAATCGCGACGGCCATGTGTTTGTCGGCCAGCGCATGGATTCGACACTGGAGGCGTGGCAGATGCCGCAGGGCGGGATCGACCCGGGCGAGGACGCGCTGACCGCCGCGATCCGCGAACTGGGCGAGGAAACCGGCGTGGCGCCGCATCTCGTCGAGCTGATCGCGCAGGCCCCCGACGAGCTGTGGTACGACCTGCCCGACGCGCTGATCGGCAAGGTGTGGCAGGGCAAGTGGCGTGGCCAGCGTCAAATGTGGTTCGCCTTTCGCTTCCTGGGCGAGGACCACGACATCGACATCGCAACGGCGCATCAGGAATTTCGCGCCTGGCGCTGGGCCGACCCGCGCGAGCTGCCCGCCATCGTCGTCGACTTCAAGCGCGCGCTCTATGAGGACGTGCTCGCCGCGTTCGCGCCTTGGGTCAGCGCGGGCCCTGCGGATCGGGGTGCGCCCGGACAAGCTGGATGACCTGAAGCATTGCAATCAGCAACCGGGCACGGGCTTCGTTGACATGCGCGATTACGACCGCCAGTCCGGCCCCAGCCATGCCTCCGCCGATCGCCGACGGATATTGTTCGAAAATCCGCGCCAGCCACGCGGGCGACATCTGGGCGGCGAGTGCAAAGACGGTCAGCGGAACGGTCACATAGGCGAGCAGCAGCAGCCGCGCGAAATAGGTCTGGCGGTCCTGGTTGATCTGCGCCAGCGCCAGCAGCGATGCCACCTCGGCATCGCTGCGCGATGCCACGATCGCCAGAACGCGCGCAAAGCCGCGATTTCGCATCAAGCCCGAAATCGAGTCGAACGGCGTGCGGCTGGCAAAGCTCGCCGCGCCGACCTGAGGCACCAGCAGGCGCCATGCCGGAAGGCAGGCAAGCAAGGCACGCCAGTGCGACAGCAGGACGCGCTCGTGCATCTCGATCATGCGATACCGGCCCCTGTTCCACCCAGGCCCTCCTTAGAAGTCCGTGCCGGCGGGTCCAGTCGTTCAGCTCTCGCGCACGCCGGAACGCGCGCGGATTGCGGGTGGATTGCTTTGATCTTGCCCTATTCCGCGCTTAGGTTAGCGCGCGTGCGCCCGTCCCTCCCCTTGTTCGCCGCCGCTCTGACTTCGTTCGCGATCGCCGACGCGAGCGCACAGGGGCGCCAGGATGCCCCGCTGTCGCCCGACCTTACGCGGATGCTCGAAGCCGCGTTGGCCAGCGGCAACGAGGCGGAGGTCGAGGTGATCGCCAAATATGCGCGCACGATCAGCCCGGAAAGCACCGATGCGATCAACGCGCTTGCCAATCGGTGGAAGGAGGAACGCCGCGAGGAGGCCGTCCAGCGCATCCGCGACGCGACGTTCTGGGAACTGGTTGAGGGGCGGATCGAGCTGGGCGGGTTTCAGACCACCGGCAACACCGACAATATCGGCGCGCACGCGATCCTGGACGTGAAGCGCGAAGGGCTGGTGTGGCGGCACAAGCTGCGCGGCATGATCGAATATCAGGAAAGCAACGGCGTGCCGACGCGCGAGCATTACCTGTTCGCCTATGAACCCAACTACAAGATCAGCGACCGCCTCTACGCTTATGGTGCCGCACAGTTCGAAAGCGACCGGTTCTTCGGCTATTCCTCGCGCTATTCGACTTCGCTGGGGGTTGGCTACAACGCGATCCGGCGGCCCCGACTGACGCTGGATCTCGAGCTTGGCCCGGCCTATCGCGCGACCGACTTCACCAATTCGCCCGACGAGAACAACGTCGCCGCGCGCGGTTCGCTCGACCTGATGTGGAAGGCGACGGCAGGTCTGACGCTGACGCAGAACGCATCGGCCTATCTGCAAAGCGCCAACAGCACGGTATCGAGCGTGAGCGCGATCAACGCGCGGCTGATCGGGCCGCTGTCGGGGCGCTTTTCCTATACGGTGCAGTATGAAAGCGACCCGCCCGCCGGCCGGCAGACCACCGACACGACCAGCCGGGCGTCGCTCGTCTATCAGTTCTGAGCACGCCGAGCCGGGTTCCGTTGCGTCGCCGAACCGGCTAGGGGACGCGGCATGAGCGGATTGAGCGCGATCGAGCGCGACCTTGTCGACCATGTCCGCGCCGCACCGATGCTGGCGCAGACCGAACGCTGGGTGGCGATCAACAGCGGCACGCGCAACCTGGCGGGGGTCGCGGCGATGGGCGCGACACTCGCCGACGCCTTCGCCGCACTGCCCGGCGACGTCGCGCTCGTCGCACCCGATGCAGTCGACAGCGTGAGCACGGAGGGCGAGGTGCGCGCGATCGGCCATGGCCACCACCTGCACCTGACCGTCCGCCCCGATGCGCCGGTGCAACTGCTGTTCACCGGCCACATGGATACCGTGTTCGGCGCGGATCACCCGTTTCAGCAGGCGCGGTGGCTGGATGACGGGACGCTCAACGCGCCGGGAGCCGCCGACATGAAGGGCGGGCTGGCGCTGATGCTCGCCGCGCTCGAGGCAGTGGAGGCGAGCCCGGTCGCCGATCGCTTCGGCTATGAGGTCGTCATCAATTCGGACGAGGAAACCGGGTCGCTTTCGTCCGCCGGCCTGATTGCGCGCGCGGCGGCTGGAAAGCGCGCGGCGCTGACCTACGAACCCGCGCTGCCCGACGGGACGCTGGCGGGCGCGCGGGGCGGCACCGGCAATTTCTCGATCGTCGTGCGCGGGCGCAGCGCCCATGCGGGGCGCAACCCCGACGATGGCCGCAATGCGATCGTCGCGGCGGCGGCGCTGGCGGTGCGGCTGGCGGCGGGGAAGGATGACGGCCTGTCGGTCAATCCGGCGCGCATCGACGGCGGCGGACCGAACAACGTCGTCCCCGACCTGGCGATCCTGCGCGTCAATTTCCGCCCGCGCAGCGTCGACGCGATCGCGCGTGCCGACACGCTGCTCGACGAAGCGATCGCCGCGGTTACCGCGGCGCATGACGTGGCGATTGCGCGCCACGGCAGCTTCAACCGCCCGCCCAAGCCGATCGATCCCGGCGCGGAGCGGCTGTTCGCGCTCGTCGCCACCGCCGGGTCGGACCTGGGCATCCCAGTCAGCTGGCGCGCGACCGGCGGCGTGTGCGACGGCAACAATATCGCGGCGTGCGGCGTGCCGGTCATCGACACGATGGGCGCGCGCGGCGGTGCCATCCATTCCGCCGACGAGTTTCTGATCCCCGACAGCCTGCCCGAGCGCGCGGCGTTGAGCGCGGTGACGATCCACCGGCTGGTCACACAGGGGCTTTGATGACATTCGTGATCCGCGCCGCCACCGACGGCGACCTCAAGCATCTTTATGAAATGGCCAAGCTGACCGGGGGCGGCTTCACCAACCTGCCGCCCGACCGCCCGTCGCTGGAGGCGAAGCTGGCGCGCAGCCACGCGGCCTTCGCACGCGACGAAGACAGCCTGGCCGACGAATTGTTCGTCATGGTGCTGGAAAACGCCGCGACCGGCGAAGTGCGCGGGACGTGCCAGATCTTCAGTCAGGTGGGTCAGCGCTGGCCGTTCTACAGCTATCGACTGGGCACCGTCACCAAGCATAGCGAGGCGCTCAATCGCACGTTCCGCGCCGAATTGCTGTCGCTGGTCAACGATCTGGAGGGGGCGAGCGAGGTCGGCGGGCTGTTCCTGCACCCCGGCGAGCGTGCCGGCGGGCTGGGGCTGTTGCTGGCGCGCAGCCGCTACCTGTTCATCGCCGCGCATCGCGAACGTTTCGCCGACCGCATCCTGGCCGAGCTGCGCGGCGTGATCGACGAAGCGGGCGGGTCGCCCTTCTGGGACGGCGTGGCGGGCCGCTTCTTCGGCATGAGTTTCCAGGAAGCCGACCAGTTCAATGCGATCCACGGCAACCAGTTCATCGCCGACCTGATGCCCAAGCACCCGGTCTATACCGCGATGCTGCCCGAAACCGCGCGCCAGGTGATCGGCCGCCCGCACCCCAGCGGCCGCGCCGCGATGCGGATGCTGGAGAATGAAGGCTTCGCGTTCGAGAATTATGTCGATATCTTCGACGGCGGCCCGACGATGATCGCGCGCACCGATCAGGTGCAGAGCATTCGTTCGGCGCGCCAGTCGGAGGTCACCGGGCTGAGCGATGCCGGCGAACCGGCGCTGATCGCGACCGGAAGGCTGGGCAGCTTCCGCGCGACCCAGGGCTGCGTCCAGCCGCAGCATGACGGCGTGCTGATCGACGAGCGCAGCGCGGAATTGCTGGGCATCGCGACCGGCGACGTCATCCACCACGTCGCGCGCTGAAACAGGGGACCCTCATGCTGCGTGAAATCAATTTCGACGGGCTGATCGGCCCGAGCCACAATTATGCGGGGCTAAGCCCGGGCAACCTGGCGGCGACGCGCAACTCGGGCAACGTCTCCGCGCCGCGCGCGGCGGCGCTGCAGGGGATCGAGAAGATGCGCGCCAATCTGCGCCTGGGGCTGGCGCAGGGCATCTTCTATCCGCTCGCACGCCCCGACCACGCATGGCTGGCGTCGCTGGGCACGCGCTACGCCGACGCGCCGCGGCATTTGCAGGCCCAGGCCCTGTCGGCATCCGCGATGTGGGCCGCCAATGCCGCGACCGTGTCGCCCGCCCCCGACACCGCCGACGGCAAGTGCCATTTGAGCGTCGCCAATCTGGTGACGATGAAGCATCGCAGCCATGAATGGCCGGGCACGCTCGCGCAGCTGCGCGTGGCGTTTGCGGATCCGGCGTTTGTCGTCCACGCCCCCGTCCCGCCGCCGTTCGGCGACGAGGGCGCGGCCAACCATATGCGGCTGACCCGCACGCATGACGCGGCGGGACTGGAGGTGTTCGTCTATGGCGTGGCGGGTGGCCCCTTCCCCGCCCGCCAGTCGCGCGATGCCAGCGAGGCGATCGCGCGGCGCCACGGGCTGTCGCCCGAACGCTGCCTGTTCGTCGAACAGTCGACGATCGCGATCGCGGCGGGCGCATTCCACAACGACGTGGTGGCGGTCGCCAACGGTCCGGTGCTGTTCACGCACGAATTCGCCTTTGCCGACCGGCTGGGCACCCATGCCGAGCTGCGCGCGCGCATGCCCGAGGTCGAGATCGTCGAGGTGCCGGCCGCTCGGGTCAGCCTGGCCGACGCGATCAGCTCCTATCTGTTCAATGCCCAGCTGGTGACGCTGCCCGGCGATGGCGGGATGGCGCTGATCCTGCCGACCGAGGCACGCGACACGCCGGCCGTCTGGGACTGGTTGCAGGAGCATGTCGCGGGCAACGGCCCGATCCGGCGGCTGGAGGTCGTCGACGTTCGCCAGTCGATGGCAAATGGTGGCGGGCCCGCCTGTCTGCGCCTGCGCGTCGTCGCCGATCCAGAGCGGGTAGATCCGCGCTTCATCGTCGACGAGGCACGGCTCGATCGCATCGCCGAGATCGTCGCCGCGCGATGGCCCGAAGAGATCGCGCCCGACCAGATCGCCGATCCCGAGCTGATCCTGCAGATCGAATCGGCGCGTCATGCCCTGCTCAGCGCCATGGAGTTGTCGGAACTTTTGACAGATTGAACGGGACGCTGGGCGACGACTCGCGGATTGCCGCGAGTGGTCCGGGGCTTGCTTTACTAACGGCATGTTTACCAAGTTCGCGCGTCTGTTCGTCATCAAGACCAAGTTCGAGGCCTTTGCCGTGATCTACGGCCTGAGCCTGGGGGCGACGGAGCGCGGCGTGCATTATCTCCAGCAATACCCAGGGGTCGGCGGCTGGATGCTGTTCGCGCTGTGCCCGGTGGCGGTGTTCATGGCCGGCGCGCGGATCCTCCATTCACTCGAAAGCGAGGAAGGCTGACCGAGGCAAGGCTGTCGTCGGCGAGCAGGTCGGGCGCGACGTTCAGCACCGGTGCGGCCAGCTGGGGCCGGAACGCCGGATAGGGCACCGCGCGGCCGAGCACCGCGACTTCGGCACCCAATCCGGTGAGCGCGAACAGCTCGCGCGCGAAATCCGTGGGCAGGCGAATGCAGCCGTGCGACGCAGGATAGCCGGGCAGGTCGCCGCCATGAAGCGCGATGCCGTCCCAGGTCAGCCGCTGCATGAACGGCATCGGCGCGTCGCTGTAGAGGTTGGAACGGTGGAAAGGCCGTTTCTGCAGAATGGTGAACTCACCGACCGGGGTCGGCTTGGCGCGGGTGCCCGACGAGATGGTCGACGCGCCGATCAGCGCCCGGCCGCGATAGACGAACAATTGCTGCATCGGCAGGCTGACGACGATCCGCACCGGCTGGCGCGGATCACCACGGTCGGCTGACCAGAAGGACTGTCCGGGACGCATCGATATCGCCGCGCGTTCAACGTCCAACCCGGAGACTTGCTGGGCATCCGCCACCGTAGCTGTCGCCAATGTCAGCGCAGCACCAAGGCCCGCCGCAATCGTCCTGAGATGGGTCAACGCACCCTCCTGTCGCCTGCACGAATAGCGGAATGCACCGGGGCGCGGAACCGTTTCAACGCATTGCGTTCAAGATCGGCACCGCGATCGATCAGGTGCCGCCGGGTGTGGCGTTGCGCGGCGGAACGGCTTAAGCCTACGGCGCATGACCGGTCCCGCCCCCGCCGCCGCTCCGCACCGCTTCTATGCCGGCCAGGCGCAGGGGCTGATCCGCGTCGCTGCCTGCACCCCACTCAGCCGGGTCGCGGACCCAGCATATAATGCGCGCACCGCGATCGATCTCGCGCGGCAGGGGCACGACGCCCATGCAGACCTGCTGGTCTATCCCGAGCTCAACCTGACCGGCTATGCGCTCGACGACCTGCACCTGCAGGACGCGATCTGCACAGCCAGTGAGCAAGCACTCGCCGAGGTCATCGCCGCCAGCCGCGATCTGGCCCCGGTGCTGCTGCTTGGCGCGGCGCTGCGGCGCAACGGGCGACTTTACAACTGCGCGGTCGCGGTTTCGCGGGGGCGCGTGCTGGGGGTCGTCCCCAAAACCTACCTGCCCAATTACCGTGAATATTACGAGAAGCGGTATTTCGCGTCGGGAATGGGGCTCGTCGGCCTGGATATCGAAGTGGCGGGCCAGCGGGCACCGTTCGGCACCGACCTGATCTTTGCCGCCGGGGACCTCGCCGACTTCGTGTTTCACGCCGAGATCTGCGAGGATTACTGGGCACCGCTGCCGCCCTCGACCGAGGGGGCGCTGGCCGGCGCGCTCATCCTGTGCAACCTGTCGGCGTCCAACATCCTGATCGGCAAGGCGCGCGAGCGCGCGCTGCTGTGCGCCGCGCAATCGGCACGGACGATGTCCGCCTATGTCTATTCGGCGTCGGGACCCGGCGAAAGCACCACCGATCTCGCCTGGGACGGCCAGGGGATGGTGCACGAACTGGGCGAACAGATCGCCTCGTCCGAGCGGTTCGATGTCGCGTGCGAGTTGCTGCTCGCCGATGTCGATGTCGAGCGCCTGAGGCTGGAGCGGATGCGGACGGGCACGTTCAACGACTGCGCCGCCGCCAGGAGTCATCCGGAACAGCGATTCCGGCGCATCACCTTCGATCACCGGCCGGAGTTCGCCGATCGCGGCGTAATCCGGGCGATCGCGCGCTTTCCGTTCGTTCCCGACGATCCGGTGACGCTCGACGCCGACAGCTATGAGGCGTTCAACGTCCAGGTGGAGGGATTGCGCCAGCGCGTCGTCGCAAGCGGCGTCAAGCGGCTGGTGATCGGCATTTCGGGCGGGCTGGATTCGACTCATGCGCTGATCGTCGCGGCCAAGGCGTTCGACCGGCTGAACCGGCCGCGCACCGACATTCTGGGCTTCACCATGCCCGGATTCGCGACGGGCGAGGCGACCCGCGCCAATGCGTGGGCGCTGATGAGCGCACTGGGGATCACGGGCGCCGAAATCGACATCCGCCCCGCCGCGCGCCAGATGCTCGGCGATCTGGGCCACCCCTTTGCCGCCGGCGAGCCGGTGCACGACGTGACGTTCGAAAATGTCCAGGCGGGGCTGCGCACCGATTATCTGTTCCGCATCGCCAATCAGCGCGAAGGGCTGGTGGTCGGCACCGGCGACCTGTCCGAGCTGGCGCTGGGCTGGTGCACCTATGGCGTCGGCGACCAGATGAGCCATTACGCGGTGAATTGCGGCGTGCCCAAGACGCTGATCCAGTTCCTGATCCGGTGGTGTATCCGGACCGGCCAGTTCGACGCCGACACCGATCGCGTGCTCGACGCGATCCTGGCGACCGAGATTTCGCCCGAGCTGGTGCCCGCAGGCGCGGATGGCGTGATCCAGCGGACCGAGGCGCTGATCGGCCCCTTCCCGCTCAACGACTTCTTCCTTCACCATGTCGTGCGCCAGGGGCTCAAGCCGTCGAAGATCGCGTTCCTCGCGTGGCATGCCTGGCGCGATGCGGCGGCGGGCGAATGGCCGCCCGATTATCCCGATGCTCGCCGGATCGGCCATGATCTGGGCGAAATCGGGATGTGGCTCGAACGGTTCCTCAAACGCTTCTTTCAGACGAGCCAGTTCAAGCGTTCGGCTATGCCCAACGGTCCCAAGGTTTCGGCCGGCGGGGGGCTGAGCCCGCGTGGCGACTGGCGCGCGCCGTCGGACAGCGTGGCGACCGCGTGGCTGGACGAGCTGCGCGCGGGTCTGCCGCCACGCGACTGACGAATTCGTGCGATGCGGCGCCGGCGGTACCACAACATCGCAAGTGTCGCGCCTTTCAAGCAGTTACGCGACACCGGCAAAACCGGCGGGGTGGTATAGCGGGTCAGCTTATCACATCGAGTCGGAGGCGCAGTGACCAGGGCCGACGACGATATTATCCGCCAGACGCTCGCGGCCTTGCTGGAGCATCCCGACCATAGCGGCTGGGCGGTCCTGATGGGTGACGATTGCCATCTGCGCATCGGCAACCGTGCCCCCGCCGTGGAGAAGATCGCTTCGCTGCGCCAATTGATGCGTCTGTTCGACGCGCTCGAATCGGTGGGCGGCAGTTTCCTCGACTATTGGTCGTGCGCCGACACGCTGCTGGTCGAAACCGAGTTCACGTTCCACGCCGAACATGGCGGGCTTGGCACCATTCCGTGCGCGATCATCGTCCGCCACACATCGGGGCTGATCCGCGACATCCGCATCATGCTCGACCCCGAGCCGATCCGGCACCGCCTGCCCTTCGGCTGACCGCGCTCAGGCGACCTGCGCCTCGCCATGTCCACTGTGGTGAAAGCGCGACACGACCAGGACGACGACCGCACCCACCGCCAGCCCGACGATCGCCGAGCCGATCGCCGTGACCAGCCATTCGAGGATCCCGCCGATCGCCGGCACGGCATGGCCGACCGCCACCGCCGCGTCGTGTACGATGTGCTCGATCGTCGCAAAGCCGAATGCCGCCAGCCCGTGGATGATGATGCCGCCGCCGACCCACACCATCGCGGCGGTACCGATCAGGCTGAGCGCGCGGAGCAGCGCCGGCATCCCGCGCACCAGCCCGCGGCCCAGCATCTGCGCGGTACCGCCCGGGCGCTTGGCGAGATACAGGCCGAAATCGTCCATCTTCACGATCAGCGCAACGACGCCGTAGACCGCGATGGTGATGCCGATCCCGACCAGCGCGAGCACCGCCGCCTGGGTCCCGATGCTGCGGCCGGTCAGGTCGGCGAGCGCGATCGCCATGATCTCCGCCGACAGGATGAAGTCGGTTCGGATGGCCCCGCCGACCTGGCGCGCTTCGAGCGCCTTGGGATCGGTGATCTCGATCACTTCATCGGCATGATGCGCACCCGATAGCTTCTCCCAGACCTTTTCCGCCCCTTCAAAACACAGATAGGTCCCGCCGAGCATCAGGATCGGGGTGATCAGCCACGGTGCCAGCGCGCTGAGCGCCAGCGCGACGGGCAGGATGAATAGCAGCTTGTTGCGCAGCGACCCCACCGCGATCTTCGCGATGATCGGCACTTCGCGATCGGGCGACAGGCCGACGACATAGCTGGGCGTGACCGCCGCGTCGTCGATGACGACCCCCGCCGATTTGGTGCCCGCACGCCCCGCCGCCGCCGCGACATCGTCGAGCGAGGACGCCGCGAGCTTGGTCAGCGCGGCGACATCGTCAAGCAGTGCGATCAAACCACCCGGCATTTCTGTATTCCCCTTTTCGGCCGGCGCTCAACACACGAGGGCGAAATCAGTCGCCTATGCCCCCCGCGAAACCGTCGCCGACATAATCGCTGAACCGCGTGATCTGAGGCTCGAACTTCAGCGTCACCTTGCCCGTCGCACCATGGCGCTGCTTGGCGATGATCAGCTCGGCCAGGCCGAAGACGCGCTCCATATCCTGCGCCCATTGCGCGTGATCCTCGAAGATTCGCGCATCGTCCCCCTCGCGCGGCCGCTTCGGCTCCTTGGCGGCGACGTAATAATCCTCGCGATAGACGAACAGCACGATGTCGGCGTCCTGTTCGATCGAACCGGATTCGCGCAGGTCGGAAAGCTGCGGCCGCTTGTCCTCGCGCTGTTCGACCGCGCGGCTGAGCTGCGACAGCGCGATCACCGGCACGTTCAGATCCTTGGCCAGCGTCTTCAACCCGCGCGAAATTTCAGAGATTTCCTGGACGCGATTGTCGCCCGAGTTGCGCCCGCTGCCCTGCAGCAGCTGGAGATAGTCGACGACGACCAAGCCGAGTTCGAAGTTCAGCCGCGATTGCAGGCGGCGGACGCGCGTGTGCAGCCCGCTGATCGTCAGCCCGGCAGTATCGTCGATATAGAGCGGCAGTTGCTCGAGATCCGCGGCCGCGTCGGCCAGGCGCGTGAACTCGGCCTTGCTGATCTTGCCCATGCGCAGCGCTTCGGAACTGATCCCCGATTGTTCGGCAAGGATACGGGTCGCGAGCTGGTCCGCCGACATTTCGAGGCTGAAAAACGCGACCTTGGCGCCGGGCGAGCGATCCTTGCCGATGCCCAGCTTCTGATCGTCCATCCAGCGCCGCGCGGCATTGAACGCGATGTTGGTGGCGAGCGACGTCTTGCCCATGCCGGGACGCCCGGCGAGGATGATCAGGTCGGAACGCTGCATGCCGCCCGTGCGCGCGTTGACGCTTTCCAGCCCGGTGGTGATGCCCGACAGATTGCCGCCCGAATTGAGCGCGCGGTCGGCCATCTTGACCGCCAGCTTGGTCGCCTCGGCAAAGCTCTTGACCGTGTTGGCCGACCCGGCATCGCCCGCCACCGAAAACAGCGCTTCCTCGGCTTCCTTGATCTGCGCGGCGGGATCGACCGCCTCGCTGGTATCCATCGCCTTTTCGACCAGGCCGCGACCGACGGTAATCAGCGCGCGCAGCATGGCGAGATCGCGAATCTGCCGCGCGAACTGGCGCGCGCCGATCAGCGCCGCGCCGCTGCCGGTCAGCTGGGCGAGATAGGCCGGGCCGCCCAATTGCGCCATGCCGGCATCGTCGACAAACAACGGCCGCAGCGTCACCGGGGTCGCCAGCATGTCCGACTGGCGCAGCCGCGCGATCTTCTCGAAAATCCGGCCGTGCACGGGTTCAAAGAAATGATCGGGCTCCAGCTCCTCGATCATGTCGTCGGCCAGGCGGTTGTCGATCATCATCGCGCCGAGCAGCGCGGCCTCCGCCTCGACATTCTGGGGCAGGCGAACGGGATCGCCGCCAGGGGTCGAAGGGGAATCGTCACGCGCCATCCCCCCTCTCTTTCAGACGGGGCGACGCACCTCAAGCGCCGTGGTGCAAGATTGCGGTTGGTAAAGCTGTGGACAGGCGATCGGCGCGCCGAATTGGCCCGTTGATTTGGCGCGGCGAAACCGCCATCGCTGACGATGTCATGTCCGACCCGCGCATCATCGACATCTCGCTGGATGAACGCACCATCCTGTGGCGCAACGCGGACATCGAACAGGAGCGCAGGATCGCGATCTTCGACCTGCTCGAGGGCAATTATTTCAAGCCGGCGCGCGCGCATGATGACGGCTATGCCGGGCCCTATCGCATCCACCTGCATGTCGAGGAAGGGCGGCTGGCCATCGACATCATGCGCGACAATGGCGCGCATCTGGAGACGCTGGTGCTCGGGCTGGCCCGGTTTCGCCGGCCGATCCGTGATTACTTCGCCATCTGCGACAGCTATTACAAGGCGATCCGCCAGGCGACGCCGATGCAGATCGAGACCGTCGACATGGCGCGGCGCGCGATCCACAACGAAGCGGCCGAGCTGCTGCGCGAGCGGCTGGATGGCAAGGTCGCGATCGATTTCGATACCGCGCGCCGGTTGTTCACGCTGATCTGCGTCCTCCACATCCGCGGCTGACGGGCGTGACGGGCGGCCCATCCTATCGCGGCCAGGTCGCGATCGTCGTCGCGCTCGTGGTGGCGGCGGCACTGCTGGTCGCGGGCGCGCGCGCGCTGGCGGCGGGATGGGCACCGGACCGGAGCGATTTCGCGCTGCAGGGCATGACGATCGACGAGACCGACGGTCCTGTCGACTGGCCGATTGTCGCGGCACAGGGCGTCGATTTCGTCTATCTCCGGGCGAGCGCGGGCGTTGCGACCCGCGATCGGCGCTTCGCCGCGCACTGGGCGGCGCTGGCCCACGGCAATGTGCGGCGCGGTGCCATACATGTCCTGTCGCTGTGCGAACCCGCGGGCGCTCAGGCCGCGCTGTACCTGCGCATGGTGCCGCGAACCGAAGATGCGTTGCCGGGCGTGCTCGCAATCGACGAGGTCCCCGACTGCGCGCGCGCGATGACCCCGGCAGCCGCTGCAAATCATGTCCGCCGCTTCCTGGCGATCGCCGAGCGGCACATGCAGCTGCCGATGCTGATCCGCATCGCGCCCGCGGTCGAGGCGCGCTTCGCGCTGAGCCGTGCCGTCGACCGTCCGTTATGGGCTGCGCGCAACTGGTTCGCGCCCGATTACCTCGCGCGGCCGTGGCGATTGTGGCAGGCAAGCGACATGCGCCGGATCGACGGCGTCGCGGGACCGGTCAGATGGAGTGTGGTGGCCCCATGAACGTGATTTCGGACCACCCGGTCGCCGACCGCCTGATCGCCGCCGCACGCGAGGCGGCAACGCGCGCGCATGCGCCCTATTCGGGTTTCGCGGTCGGCGCGGCGCTGCTGCTGACCGACGGATCGATCATCCGCGCCGCGAATTTCGAGAATGCGAGCTACGGCCTGTCGCTATGTGCCGAAACCGTCGCCTGCGCCACGGCGAACAGCCAGGGGCGGCTGACCGACATCGTCGCGGTCGGCATTGTCGGCGGGATGATGCGGACCGATGAAGCGGGCGACACGCCCGTAAGGCCATGCGGGCGATGTCGTCAGGTGCTGAACGAGGCGGCACAGATGGGGCATCGCGAGCTGGATATTTACTGCTCCGGGCTGTCGGGGGGCCAGATCGAGCATCACCGACTGTCCGACCTGCTGCCCTATGCCTTCGGTCCCGCCAGCCTGGGCATGTAGCGGTCGCCTGACGCGCGGGCGTCGTAGAGCCGGCCTTAACCCGTAACCGCTAGAGCCTAGGCCATGTCGACGATGGCCCCGGCCAATTCCGCCCATGCCGATCCGCACACGCGCGCGGTGCCCGCACCGCCCGTACCGGTCCGCGGCTATCACGCGACGATCGCGGTCGTGCTGGTTGCCCTGCCGATCGCCGTGCTGCTGTGTGTTCGTGTCGGTGCGAGTGTTACCGTGCTGCCTTTATTGTCGATGGCCGGCCTGCTCGCCATCTTGTGGCGCGCGCATCGGCACTATCGCGCGCGCGGCGATACGCAGCGGCTGGGTGAAGCGCTGGGCGCGCTGGCCCTGCTGATCGCATCCGGCGCGGCGGCCGGTGCGATCAGCCAGCTTGGCCTCGCGCTCCACCGGCCCCTGATCGACCCGTGGCTGGCGACCATCGATCGCGCGACCGGCTTTGCGAGCACCGCGGTGACGGCGGACCTGGCGGCGTCGCCGGTGCGCATCGCGCTGCTCGGTGCCGCTTATCTCAGCTCCTTTCCGCTGATCTTCCTGAGCGCCGTCGTGCTTGCGCTGCGCGGGTCCCGCGAGGCGCTGTGGGGACTGATCTTCAGCTTCGCGGCGGCGATCGTACTTTGTGCAGGGTGCGCGGCGCTGTTCCCCGCGATCGGTGCCTTTCCTCATCTCGGGCTCGCCCCCGATGTCGCCGCGCGCCTGCCGGCAGGGGCCGGTGTCTATCATCTGCCCGCCTTCGATCATTTTCGCGGCGGCGGACCGATCACGCTCGACATGCTCAAGCTCCAGGGCGTCGTGACCTTTCCCTCGTTCCACACCGCGCTCGCGTGGATGACTGCGTTCGCGTGGCGACAGACGCGGCCGATCTTCATCCTCATGCTGGCGTGGAACGCGCTGGTCATCGTCTCCACCATCCCGATCGGCGGGCATTACGGCATCGACCTGATCGCAGGGACGCTGTTGTGGGCGGCGATCCATTGGTGGGTGTCAACGCGAACGGGAAGCGCGTCGCCCGAAAGCCAGGCGGGACCGATCGCGACCACCCCGACGCGGGCCTAGTCCGATCTGCCACGCACGCCCGCTCTTGCCCAACCCGGCGATTCCCGCGAAAGCCGTGCGCACGAGCAAGGGGCGACGTTAAGATGATCATGTCCGACCGGTGGATTCGCGAACAGGCGCAGGCGCACGGCATGATCGAGCCGTTCGTCGAGGCCCAGCGGCGCGAGGGCTGCATCAGCTATGGTCTGTCCTCCTACGGCTATGACGCACGGGTCGCCGACGAGTTCAAGATCTTCACCAATGTCGACAGCGCCATCGTCGATCCCAAGAACTTTGCCGCGAACAGCTTCGTCGATCGCCAGACCGATGTCTGCGTGATCCCGCCCAACAGCTTCGCGTTGGCGCGCACCGTCGAATATTTCCGGGTGCCGCGCGACGTGCTGGTGATCTGCCTCGGCAAGTCGACCTATGCGCGCTGTGGCATCATCGTCAACGTAACCCCGCTCGAACCCGAATGGGAGGGGCATGTGACGCTGGAGTTTTCGAACACCACCCCACTGCCCGCGCGGATTTATGCCAACGAAGGCGCGTGCCAGTTCCTGTTCCTCAAGGGGGATCAGAGCTGCGAGACGAGCTATGCCGACCGTGCCGGCAAATATATGGGGCAGCGTGGTGTCACCCTGCCCCGGCTTTAGGTTTGCGAAGGGTAATGCCGGATGCCCTTGCGACACCCGGTCGTACGCCCGGCTTGGCGTGCGACACCATGCCGGGCTGTCTGACGGTCAGCGTGCGCCGAGCGCGGTGGCACTCACTGCAGGCTTCAGTCGCGACATGCCGGTGGCGGCGATCTGGTGCGCCATGACCACGCGGTCGCCGGCGAGCCGCATTTCGACATCTTCGCCCGCCAGCACGCGCGCATAGAGTTGCGCCGCCTTTTCCGGACGATTGGTCCGCGCCATGACGGCGGCAAGGTTGATCAGGACTTCGGGCTTGTCAGGATAAATCCGCGCTTCGGCCATCAGCCGCTTTTCCGCCGTGTCATAGTCGCCGCGCGCGATCAGCGACTGGGCATAGGGATCGGCGCGTTCTTGCGCATACGCTGGTGCGGTGGAGACCGCAGCCAGCGCCGCGACAAGGTGGAGGGTAACAACGTGCTTCATGATTGGGCTCCTGTCCTAATGTTACGTTTCGGTTTCTTAGTTGTGACACTTATATGACGACAGGACAAGCCGGTATTTTAGGCGAATTTGTTCCGAAACGACTGTTTTTCCACGACCGCCCTGCGCGAGGCACAGCGATGGGCGGCAACGAATATGACAAAATGGCGACATTTGTTGCCACGACGCGGTTTCAAACATGCGGCGAACCGCGAGGGTCGGACCCCGGTGACAGCCGCCACACGCCAAAGCGCAACGGTCGCAACGCTTACAAAGTCGCGCTCACTCGTGCGGTGACGGTCGACGACGGCGGACGAAACAAAAAAGGGCGGCCCCGCGGGACCGCCCTTTTGTCGTGATATGGTTTCCAGGGTCAGAAATCGGAGCGATACTGCTCGTTGCCGACAAAACCCAGCTTAGTCACATTCGCGCGCTTGATGATCGCCAGCACCTGGTCGACCTTTTCATACCGCGCGGCCGCGTCGGGCTGCAGGTGCAACTCGGGCTCCGGGCTCATCGCCGTCGTCTGGTCGAGATACTGGGCGAGCGTCACTTCGTCGACCGGCGCGCCATTCCACAGGATGTTCCCGTTGGCATCGATCAGCACCTTGTTCTTCTGGCTGTCGATGATGTCCTTCTGCTGGTTCGGGTCCGGCTGCGGCAGATCGATCTTCACCGCGTGCGTCTGCACGGGGATGGTGATGATGAACATGATCAGCAACACCAGCATCACGTCGATCAGCGGCGTGGTGTTCATTTCCATCATCGGCTCGCCGTCGTCGCGGCCTGCGCTCATTGCCATGTCAAACTACTCCTTCACGCGACGAAATCAGCTGCCGAGCTTTTGCGGCTCGGAAATGAACCCGACCTTGGGAAAACCGGCCTGCTGCATCGTATAGATGGCGCCGCCGATGCACCGATAGGGGGTGTTCACGTCGCCACGGATATGCACTTCGGGAAGCTCGAGGCCGGCTGCGTTGGGTCCGCCCTGACGCGCGACCTCGTCCTCCAGCTTCTTGACCGCGCGCGTCAGCAGCTCCTCGCTCGTCAGTCGGCTCGTCAGCCAATAGACCTCGCAGCCGTCCGCGCCACCCTTCACCGACAGCAGCACGTTCTCGGGCTTGGTGACAGTCACTTCGTACTCCACCTTGGGCAGGTCCAGCTTCACCGTCTCGAGCACCACCGGCACCGCGATCAGGAAGATGATGAGGAGCACCAGCATCACGTCGACGAGCGGCGTGGTATTGATGTCCGACAGGGGGGCATCGTCGCCACCACCGCCTGTGCTGATTGCCATTCTTCAGTTCCTACACAATGTCGCGAGACATGCCCGGCGATCCGCAGGGGATAACAAGGGCATGTCCCATTTTTCCGCGCAACAGCAAGAACGGCGCGCCCGGATGTGCGCGCCGCTTCACGTCACGCCGCAGTGGTCTTGACGCCACCGGCCTGACCGGCGGTCGTCTTCGGGGCCGGCGGGGTCGGACCCTTCTTGGTCGCGGCGACCGGGCGGACCGCGCCGTTCGACGCCAGATAGCCGAGCACATCGTTCGAGAAGGCGCTGAGCTCTTCCGCGATCGCCTTGTTGCGGCGCTGCAGCCAGTTGAAGGCAAGCACCGCAGGCACCGCGACGACCAGACCGAGCGCGGTCATGATCAGCGCCTCACCCACCGGACCGGCGGTCGCGTCGATCGACGCCTGGCCCGACGAACCGATCTTGATCAACGCGCGATAGATGCCGACCACGGTCCCGAACAGGCCGATGAACGGCGCGGTCGCGCCGACGGTCGCCAGGAAGGCGAGACCGGCGGTGAGCTGCGAATTGATCGCCGCTTCCGAACGCGCCAGCGAGCCGTGCAGCCAGTCATGCGCCTCGACCGGATCGGTCAGCAGCTTGTGCTGCTCCTGAGCCGCGATGCCGTCGTCGACGATCTGGCGATAGGCGCTGTTCTGCTCGAGCTTCGTCGCACCTTCACGCAGGCTGTTCGACGACCAGAAGGTCGCACGGACCCGCTTGGCCTGGTTCATGATCTTCTGCTGTTCGAACAGCTTGGTCATCATGATGTAGAGCGAAACGAATAGGAACAGCACCAGAATCGTGAAGGTACCCTGGGCGATCAGCCCGCCTTCGCGCAGCGCAGCGGACAGCCCGTACGGATTTTCACCGGCCGGAGCGCCAGCGGCAAGAATGGTGGTCAGCATGTTCAATGGTTTCCCTTGATCAACGGTTTTTAAGTTTCAGCATGGTGGATCGCGCGCGCCACGACGGCGCCGCGGCCCCGACTATTGAGGAATTTTCCAGACGATCCGGCGCGACGACGACGACCGGATCGGATTGCCGTTCTGATCCTTCGCGGGCGTGTAGCGCCCGCGGCGGGTCAGCGCGGCGCACGCCGCACGATCCAGCGCCTGCGATCCGCTGGACGCGGTGACGCGGCAATTCTCGATCCGGCCCTGTTCGTTGATGTCCCAGCTGACCGCGGTCGTCCCTTCCTCGCCTGCGCTGAGCGAACGCGACGGATAATCGTCGGTCGTCACCCACTCGGCGGGATTTCCCTTCGGACCCGCAGCCTTGCTGACCACCGGCGCGGGGGGCGCGACGGGAGCGGCAGGAACCGGCGGCGCGGCCGTGGGAATCGGCGCATAATTGGCGGGCGGCGTCGTCACGGACTGGATCACCACCGGCGGCGGCGTGTTCGAACGCACGATCGGCGGCGGCGTCACGACCGGCGGCGGCTGGGTCACCGGCTGATCCGGCGGCGGCGGCGGTGGCGGCACTTCCTCCGGCGGCGGCGGCGGTTCGATGATATCGAACGCCTCCAGATCCGCCTGGGCCTTCTTAACATATTTATAGGCCAGGCCGGTTATAAACGCGTAGCCCAGCACAGCCATGATGATGGTGACCGTAACGATCGCCACCAAACGGCTGCTTCCAGTGTTCCGGTCAGCATAGGCCATTCCGCAACCAAACTCCCTAAATCCCGACATGGACACGGCGACGGCCCTTCATCGAAGGCACCGACAACACCGCACACACCGATGCCGCGCACGACATGATGTCTGCCAAACCTGTATCCCGCCGTCCGGGATGACGCAAACGCTTTGTCAGGCGCAACAAATGTATAAGCCGCAGGGCTGGTTTTTGTTGCTATATGACGCCCGATTTTCCGCGTAATGGAACCGTCATGTCCCGATTTACCTCCATAACCGCTTTATTTGCCTTGATTCTGCCGGGTTTGCCGGCCGGTGCACAGACCCGGTCCGGGCCGCCCGCGGCCGTTGTCGAAGCACCCGACTATCATCGCGTCGCCGGCCTGGTGTTTCGCGCCCCGCTGGTGATCGACGCGACGGTGCGGTCAACCGCCCGAATCACGGGGCCGGAGGCTGCTGGCGTTCCGGCCGGGCATACGCGATTCTATGTCAACGCCGACGTCGGCGCGCTGATTCGCGGGAGCAGCGCCCTGCCGCCGCGGATCGGTTTCCTGATCGACGTTCCGCTCGACGCGCGCGGTCGCGCGCCCAAGCTCGCCAAGCGTCGCCTGATCCTGTTCGCCCGTTCCGTTTCGGGACGCGCCGACCAGGTCCAGCTGATCGACCCGTCGGCGACGCTCGACTGGACCGCGCCCGCCGACGCGCGGGTCCGCGCCGTGGTGACCGCGGCACTCAGCCCCGATGCGCCGCCCGCAATCTCTTCGCCGGGCAACGCCTTTCATGTCCCCGGGACGCTGCCGGGCGAAGGTGAGACACAGGTGTTCCTGAACACCGCCGACGGCACCCCCGTATCGCTGCTCGTCCTGCGCCGTCCGGGCCAGGCGCGCAGCTGGTCGGTGGCGCTCGGCGACATCGTGGGCGAAGCCGCGCCGCCCCCGCCGCGCGATAGCCTGCTCGGCTACCGGCTGGCGTGCGAGCTGCCCGCGCAATTGCCCGAATCGAGCCTCGCCAACACCGAACCCGGCACCGCGGACGCCGCGCGCGAAGATTACGACTTCGTGCGCCGCCAGGTCGGCGCCTGTGGCGACCCGCTGCGCCGCTGACGTCGCCGCCCCGACGCTCAGTCGCGGGCGAGGTTGACGAAATCTCGGTCGAAGCCGGTCATCGCCGCGCCGCCGTCGACGAACAGCGTCTGTCCGGTCACTGCGGGCGCGGTCGCCAGATAATGGACCGCCTCCGCGATATCGGCAGGGTTGGGTAGACGGCGCAGCGGCATCATCGACGCCAGTCTTTCCATCTGGACCGCGTCATAATCCGCGGTCGGCAGCGTCAGCCCCGGCGCGACGCCGTTCACGCGCACCCCCGGTGCAAGCGCCACCGCGAGCGTGCGCGTCGCCGCCGCCAGCGCCTGTTTCGACAGCGTGTAGGCGATCTGGTCGTGATTGGGATAGTCGATGCGCTGGTCGAGCAGGTTGACGACGGCGCGCCCGCCCGCCGCGTCGGCATTGTCGTCTGCCTGGGCCGCCAGCCGAACCGCCAGGCGGAAGGGCGCAGCCGCATTCACCGCGAAATAGTCGATCAGCGCCGCCATGTCGGGCAGCCCAGCCTCGTTCGCGTCGAAACGCGACGCGTTGTTGACGAGCAGACGTACCGGACGCCCAAACGCCGCCGCCGCATCGTTGATCAACCCGTCGACCTGTGCCGCGATGCTCAGGTCGGCACGGAGCAATCGGTACGCCGCGCCGGCACGATCGAGCCGCGCAATCAGTTCGGGATCGGGATCGAGGCGGTGGCCACCGTGCAGCGCGAGGTCATAGCCCCCCTCCCCCAGTCGCGCGGCGATCGCTGCGCCGACGCGGCGGCACCCGCCGGTCACCAGCGCGATCGGGCGCCGCCCGGTCACCGGCGATGCCGCACGAGGGTGATGCCGATCGATTCGCCGGCTTCGGCGATGGCGAGCTTGATGATCTTTACCTCGACCCGGCGCACGCGATCATCCTGGACGAACAGGGTTTCGGCGATGTGATCCGCCACCCCTTCGATCAATGTGAAGTGGACGCCCGGCGGCAAGGCGGTCGATGCCGCGTGCTTGAGGTCGAGATAGTTCTTGGACGCCGACAAGGGTGTGTCGGGCGCGTAATGTTCGGCGCAGTCGAGGTCGACGGTGATCGAGATGCGCAGCGGCTGGGGAAGGTGCGTTTCCTCCGAATAGATGCCGGTCAGCACATTGACGTCGAAATCGAGGACATGAAGCTGGAGGCGATCGGACAAGGAGGCGGTTCCCGAAACAATTTCGTCCCGCCCCTTAATCCTCGCCTCCCGCCACGCAAAGCCGGAAATCAGGCGGCCGCAGACGGTCGGGCGCTGATGACTGCGTGCCAGCGGCGCAGGTGGGTGGCATCCTCCGGCGTGTCGAGCTTGCACCGCGCGGCGAAGTCGACGGTGATCAGTGCGGTGATGTCGGCAAAGCTGAAGCGGTCGCCCGCCACCCATTCGCTGGCCTCCAGCCGCTGGTCGAGCGTGGCGACGAAGGCCCGCCACATCAACGTGCCGCGCGCGGCGAGTTCGGGGATCTGCGGCGCGGCCGGGGCGGCGCCGACCAGCGCGCGATCCTTGAACGCGGGCGCGGTGTTGCGCAGGACGTGGACGACCGCGGCATAGCCGTCCTGCTCGATCCGGCGCGTCCAGCTCTCAATCCGGGCGATCTCCACCGCCGTCGTGCCGAACAGCGGGGGATCGGGATGCAGGGCCTCGAAATAGCGACAGATCGCGGAGGATTCGCAAATGACCTCGCCATCGTCGAGTTCGAGTGCGGGGACCGCGCCGCGCGGATTGACCGCCAGATAATCGGCGCCGAGATGTTCCGCGGCGCGCAGGTCGATGTTGACGCGCGGCACCTCGATCCCCTTTTCGGCCAGGTAAATGCGGACCCGGCGCGGGCTGGGTGCCCAGGGTGAATCATAAAGCTTCATGGCGATGGCGTTCCTCCCCGCATGCGCGATGCTTTGCCGCGCACCGATTCGACGCTAAGGCGCGCCGCCCGCTGCGTCCACCGGGCAGACGGAACCGTTGATGATTCGCTTTGTCCCGCTGACCTCGGTCGCCCCCGACGACGTCGATGCGCTGCTCGACGCGGCGTTCGGCACGGACCGGATACAACGCACCGCCTATCGCGTGCGCGCCGGGACCACCGCGATTGCCGCCTTGAGCGAGGCGGTCGTCGACGCAGAGGGCAGCTTGATCGCCAGCATCCAGTGCTGGCCGGTGCAGATCAGGTGCGATTCGGGGGAGACCGTCCCGATGGTGATGGTCGGCCCGGTTGCGGTCGCGCCCGACCTCCAGCGCGGCGGCATCGGGCGCAGGTTGATGGAGCGGCTGCTCGAGCGCGTCGAGCGCAGGCCACGCCCGGAGTTCCAGCGGCTGATGCTGGTCGGCGACCCCGAATATTATGGCCGGTTCTTCGGCTTCACCGCCGATCGGACCGGCGCGTGGCGGCTGCCCGGCCCGGTCGAGCGGCACCGGCTGCTGGCGCGCGGCGCGGACGTACCCGACTGCGCCGGCATCGTCGAAGCGCGGCTGACGGCGCTGGTTGATCCGCCGGGCGTGTGAGGGCTTTGCGCGCCGCGCCGTTCGTGCGTATCCACGCAGCCATGCCGATGCCGCCGCCGCCCGACCTGTCGAGCCTTTCGCTTCCCGATATCGCGCGCCTGGTCGAAGCGCGCCGCCTGCCCCCCGTCGCGCAATGGGACCCGCCCCATTGCGGCGACAGCGAGATGCGGATCGCGCGCGACGGCACCTGGTATCATCAGGGGTCGCCGATCGGGCGGCCGGCGATGGTCCGCCTGTTCTCCACCCTGTTGCGGCGCGAGGCGGACGGCGGTTTCGTCCTCGTCACGCCGGTCGAAAAGCTCGACATCGCGGTCGAGGACGCGCCGTTCGTCGCCGTAGCGGTGAAGGCGGCGGGCACGGGCAGCGCGGCGCGGCTCGCCTTTCAGCTCAATACCGGCGATCTGGTCACCGCGGGGGCCGCCCATCCGATCCGCATCGCGGAGTCGGCCGAAGGGCCACGCCCTTATCTGAGGGTGCGCGACGCACTCGACGCGCTGATCGCCCGACCGGTATTCTACGAACTGGCCGAAACGGCGATAACCAACGGATCGGAACCGCCCGGGCTGTGGAGCGACGGCGCATTCTTTCCGTTTGCCGCGGCATGACGTTGGCCGAGCGCCTGCGCCGCGCGCTGGATGAAATGTCGGACGCCGCCGCGCCGATCCCCGGCGACACCTTCGACCCTGCCGATCCAGCGCCCGATGACGGCCTGCCCGCGGCGGTGCTCGTCGCGATCACCGACCGCGCCGCGCCCGGCCTGATCCTGACCGAACGGACGCAAGGCCTGCGCACTCATGCCGGACAGGTCGCCTTTCCGGGCGGCCGGATCGATGCGTCGGATGCGGATGCGGTCGCCGCGGCGCTGCGCGAGGCGCAGGAGGAGATTGCGCTCGACCCGGCACATGTGACGGTCGTGGGCGTCGGCGATCGCTATCGCACCGTCACCGGCTTTGACGTGACCCCGGTGATCGGGGTCATCCCGCCCGATATCGCGTTGCAGGCGGCGCCGCAGGAGGTCCACGACATTTTCGAGGCGCCGCTCGCCTTCGTGCTCGATCCCGGCAACCAGGTGCGGCGCGCGCGCGAATGGCAGGGACGGATGCGTCATTATTACGAGATCGAATGGAACGGTCGCCGCATCTGGGGCGCGACCGCCGCGATGCTGATCAACCTCGGCCGGCGGCTGGACTGGCCGCATTGAGCACGTCTGACGTCACGCTGCCGCCGATGCGCTGGCGCGCGCGCGAGGGGCTGGACGCGCTCGTCCAGCTGCTCGGCGCGGCGCAAGACGAGGTGCGCTTCGTCGGCGGCGCAGTCCGCGATGCGCTGGTCGGGATCGAGGCGAGCGACATCGATCTGGCGACGCTGCATCCCCCGCAAGAGGTAATGGCGCGGTTGCGCGCCGCCGGCGTACGCGTCGTTCCCACCGGGCTGGCGCACGGCACTGTTACCGCAGTGCTGGCGGGCGGCCCGGTCGAGATCACGACGCTGCGCCGCGACGTCGCGACCGATGGCCGCCACGCCGAAGTCGCGTTCACCAACGACTGGCACGAGGACGCGGCGCGACGCGATTTCACGATCAACGCGCTCTATGCCGACCCGATGAACGGCCGGATCCACGACTATTTCGGCGGCGTCGCGGACCTTGCGCAGGGCCGGGTGCGCTTCATCGGCGACCCGCTGCGCCGGATCGCGGAGGACCATCTGCGCATCCTGCGCTTCTTCCGCTTCATGGCCCGCTTCGGCGACCGGCCCGACGCGGACGGGCTTGCGGCGTGCGCGGCGCGCGCCAACGACCTGATGGCATTGTCGCGCGAGCGTATCGCGGACGAGGTCCTCAAGCTGCTCGTCACCCGCCACGCGCCGCGCATCGTCGCGCTGATGGTCGCGCACGCAATCCTGCGCCCGGTGCTGCCCGAAATCGATGTCGCGGGGGCCGAGCGGCTGGCGGCACTCGCCGCGCGCGAACACGCGCACGCGGTCGAACCGGACGCGGTGCGCCGGCTGGCGGCGCTGCTGCCTGCGGACCCCGGCGTTGCGGGTGCGGTCGCCGCGCGGCTCAAGCTTTCAAACGCGCGGCGCAAGCGACTGGAGAACGCCGTTCAGCCGCTTCCACCCGGCACTAGCGCGCGCGCGTTTGCATATCGGACGGGTGTCGAAGGCGCGCGCGACCGGCTGCTGCTGCACGGCGACGCGGGCGAGATTGCGGCGGGCCTGGCTGCGCTCCTCGGCTGGACACCGCCCCGCCTGCCGCTCGGCGGCGGCGACCTGATCGCGATGGGACTGCCGCCCGGCCCCGATGTCGCGCGCATCCTGCGCGAGATCGAAACGACGTGGATCGCGGAGGGCTTTCCCGACGACGCGCGCGTGCGCGCGCTGGCCGAGCGCGGCGTCGATCAGTTGTTGCGCAGGCCGATGAGCTGAAAGGCGAGGTCTGACTTGGCTGGCCGCGAATAGAGGAAGCCCTGGCCAAAGGTGCAGCCGAGCGCCGCCAGCGTCTGTTCGAGTTCGACGGTTTCGACGCCCTCCGCCGTCGTGCGCATCCCCAGTGCCTGGGCCAGCGACAGGATCGCGCGCACGATCGCCACCTTGTCGCGATCGGCCAGCATCCCGGTCACGAAGCTGCGGTCGATCTTGAGGATGTCGATCGGCATCTTCTGGAGATAACCGAGGTTGGAATAGCCGGTGCCGAAATCGTCCATCGCGATGGTGACGCCGATGTCCTTCAGCGCGCGCAGCGTGTTGGCGCTGCGATCCGGGTCGGCGACGATCGCGCTCTCGGTCAGCTCGAGCGTCAGCCGGTTGGGAGCGATGCCGTAATTCGCCACGGTGTCGCGCACCAGCGCCGCGACATTGTCGCGCTGAAGCTGGATCGCGGAAATGTTGACCGACAGGGTGACGCCGCAATTGCCGCCGGCCTGCGCGTCCCAGGACGACAGCGTGCGCGCGGTTTCGGCCAGCGCCCAGCGTCCCAGCGGCAGGATCAGCCCCGATTCCTCGGCGACGGGAATGAATTCGCCCGGCGACAGTTCCAGACCGGTATCGGTGGTCCAACGCGCCAGCGATTCGAACGCGACGATCCGCCCCGTGCCGAGATCGCAGATCGGCTGGAAGCACAGGTGCATCTGGCCATGTTCGATGGCGCGGCGAAGCTCGGTTTCGATGCTGAACTGGCTGCGCATCAGATCGAAGGCGCGCACCTGATAGATCTCGATCTTTCCGCTCGACTTCGCGCGCTTGACCGCAAACTGGGCGTTGCGGATCAGGTCCTCGTTATCGGCGTCGACATCGGCACCCAGCGCGATGCCGATCGACACCTGCATCCGGATTTCGAAGTCGGAAAGCCGGAACGGCGTGGCGAGCGCGGATTCGATACGGCGTGCGACCTGGCACGCATCCTCGGCACCCTCCTCGAGCGACATGAGCACCGCGAACTCGTCGCCGCCGATGCGCGACAGGATGTCGTTGCCACGCAACGCGCCCTTGATCCGCCGCGCAACCGAGATGAGCAATTCGTCCCCGGCAAGGCTGCCCATACAGGCATTGACGCGGCTGAAGCGATCAAGGTCCACCACCAGCACGGCAAACGCCTCGGTACCACTTTCGGCGCAGGCCGCCTCGAGCTGATCGGCAAAGCCCGCCCGGTTGGGCAGCCCGGTGAGTGCATCCGTCAGCATCTCGCGGCGCAGGCTGTTTTCGGTGCGCTGTTCGGCGGTATGGTCGACCAGTGTGACAACGCACTGGTTCGCCACCCGGTCGCGCGGCCGGCGCGAGAGCATCACCGCATAATGGCGGCAGTCGATGTCTTCCGAAGTCTGCCACTGGAAGCGTTCCTCGACCCGGTCGGAGGCGAGATAGCCGCGAACCCGTTCGTCGAGCGCATCGAGCAGGAGCGATCGGTCGCCGATCGTGCCGAGCCCCGCGAGACGGAACAGCCGGTTGATCGCGATCAGCACCAGATCGTCGTCGCACCGGCGCACCACGGCCGCCGGGATCGGCAGCAAATCGAGCGTTGCCTGGGTTTCCTCGGCCTCTTCGTCGCTCAACTGCACGGTGCGCGGCAAGGCAGCAGCCTTACCGCCGGCGATCGTGACCGAAGAAGACCCGAACTTGAACACCGGTTCGGTCTAACCGGACTTGATTAACAACCTCTGTTCAAAAATTGCGCAGCGCGCGAAAAGATCGCGGGGTCATCCCCTTGATCAGAAACGGTTGTCGCGCGGAAAACCGGTCGGCGGCATGCGTCCCGCCGCACCGCGTGCGGCACGCCACGGGTTCATGTCGGGCTCGGTACGGGTACGCCCCTGTTCGCCGCCCATCGTCCAGCTCAACCCGTCGGCGAAGCGGAAGGCGCGGACGTCGGCCAGGCCGCCTTCGCGATATCGCTGCAACTGAACCCCCTGCCCGCGCGCCATTTCAGGCAGCTCGCTCATCGGAAAGACGAGCAGCCGGCGATTGTCGCCGGCGACCGCGACATAATCGTCTTCGAGGCGCACCGTTCGCACCACCGCCAGCCGCGCGCCCGGCCGCGGCGTCACGACCTGCTTGCCCTTGCGCGTCTCGGCAATGACGTCGCCGGTGCGCACGATGAAGCCGCGCCCGTCGCTGGCCGCGACCAGCAGCCGCGCCGCCGCCGATGCGGGCAGCAGCGTGGTGACCCCGACATCGTCGGCAAGGTCGATCATCAGCCGCACCGGCTCGCCGAAACCGCGCCCGCCCGGCAGCTTGTCGGCGGCGAGCGTGTAGAAGCGGCCATTGTCGGCGGCGAGCAGCAGCTTGTCGGTCGTCTGGGCATGAAAGGCGAACAGCGGCCCGTCGCCTTCCTTGAACTTGAGCGTGTCGGCAGCCGCCAGATCACCATGCCCCTTTAGCGCGCGGATCCACCCGCGCTGCGACAGGATCACGGTGATCGGCTCACGCTCGATCATCGCCTCCAGCGGGATGTCGGCGGCGGGCGCGGCTTCGGCGACGGTCGTGCGGCGCCGCCCGATCGCGGTCTCGGGGCCATAGCGGTCGCGGATCTTCGCCAGATCGCGCTTCATCCGCGTCCGCTGGCGTGCCTCGCTGCCGAGCAGCAGCGTCAGCTCGCCCTGTTCCTTTTCCAGCCCGTCGCGCTCGCGCCGCAGCTCCATTTCCTCCAGTCGGCGCAGCGAACGCAGGCGCATGTTCAGGATCGCCTCCGCCTGGCGGTCGGTCAGCGCGAACTCCGCAATCATCACCGGCTTGGGCTCGTCCTCGGTCCGGATGATCTCGATCACGCGATCGAGGTTGAGGAAGGCGATGATGTAGCCGTCGAGCAGCTCCATGCGATCGGCGATCCTGGCCAGCCGGTGCTCGGTCCGCCGCCTGAGCACGATGAACTGGTGATCGACCCAGGCGGACAGCGCCTCGCGCAGGCTCATCACCCGTGGCGTTCGCGTCGCGTCGAGGACGTTGAGGTTGAGCGGCACGCGCGTTTCGAGGTCGGTCAGCCGGAACAGGCCGTCCATCAGCACCGCGGCGTCGACCGTGCGGCTGCGCGGCTCGAGCACGATGCGCACCTCCGCATCCGATTCGTCGCGGACATCGGCCAGGATGGGCAGCTTTTTGTCGTTGATCAGCGCCGCGATCTGCTCGATCAGCTTGCCCTTCTGCACCCCATAGGGAATTTCGGAGACCACCGCCTGCCACGTGCCGCGCCCTTGGTCCTCGACCGACCAGCGCGCGCGCACCCGAAAGCTACCGCGCCCGGTGGCATAAGCCTCCGCGACCGCGGCGGGCGGGTCGACGACGATCCCCCCCGTGGGCAGATCGGGCCCCTGAATGAACTGGAGCATCGCCGCATCGTCGGCCGCGGGCTGGTCGATCAGGTGGATGGCGGCATCGATCAGCTCGGCGGCATTGTGCGGCGGGATGCTGGTCGCCATGCCGACCGCGATGCCGCTGGCACCGTTGGCAAGCAGGTTGGGAAACAGGCCCGGAAACAGCTCCGGCTCCTGTTCCTCGCCATTATAGGTCGGGCGGAAGTCGGCGGCGTCCTCGTCCAGCCCGTCCATCAGGTCGATGGCGACCGGGGTCAGCCGCGCTTCGGTGTAACGATAGGCGGCGGCGTTATCGCCGTCGATGTTGCCGAAATTGCCCTGGCCGTCGACCAGCGGATAGCGCAGCGCAAAATCCTGGGCTAGGCGAACCATCGCGTCATAGACCGACTGGTCGCCATGCGGGTGATATTTGCCGATCACGTCGCCAACAACGCGCGCGCACTTCTTGTAGCCTGACGCGGGGTCGAGCCGCAGCAGCCGCATCGCCCACAGCAGCCGGCGATGCACCGGCTTCAAGCCGTCGCGCACATCGGGCAGCGACCGCGCCGTGATCGTCGACAGGGCATAGACGAGATAGCGTTCGGAAAGCGCGCTGTCGAAGGGATGATCGACGATCTGGTCGAAGGGATCGGTCAAGTCGGTGGACATATGGCGGGGTGGATAGCAGCGGCGCGCGCCGCGCGCTAGGAAGCCCGCATGACCCGCCTGATCCTTGCCGCCACGCTGCTGGCCACGGCCGCCTGCACCACTGTCGAGCGGCCCGCCGAAATGGCGGCACCCGCCGCAGCGTTGATGCGCTGGGCCGACCTGACGGCACGGCCGCGGCCGACGGGAAAGATCGAAATCGCCTATGGCAGCGACCCGTATCAACGCGTCGACCTGTGGCTGCCGGCCGGGGCCGGGCCGCACCCGACGGTGCTGATGGTGCATGGCGGCTGCTGGACCACCGACATCGCCGATCGCACGCTGATGGACTGGGCCGCCGCCGACCTGCGCAGCGCGGGCTATGCCGTGTGGAACATCGATTATCGCGGGCAGGACCGCGCGGGCGGCGGCTATCCCGGCACCTTTGCCGATGTGGCCGCGGCGGCGGATGCGCTGCGGGACCATGCCGCGCAATACAGCCTCGACACCCGGCGCGTCGTCGCGATCGGCCATTCGGCGGGCGGGCACCTGGCGCTGTGGCTGGCGGCGCGGCCGAGGCTGCCGGCGGGCAGCCCGCTGCGGAGCGCCGCCCCCTTGCCGATCGCGCATGTCATCAGCCTGGGTGGCCTGCCCGACCTCGAGCGCACCGCCGCGACCCCCGCCAATGGCTGCGGCACCGAAGTGGTCGGCAAGCTGGTCGCGGGTGCCAATCCGGCCGATCGCTTCGCCGACACATCGGTCGCGCGGCTGCTGCCGATCGGGGTACCGCAAGACCATGTCGCGGGCCTGCAGGACCGGATCATCCCGATCGAGCTGAAGACCGACTTCGTCGCCAGGGCGCAGGCAGCGGGCGACCGCGCGACGCTGCATCGCATCGACCGGACCGGGCATGTCGAGCTGATCGCCCCCGGCACCGACTCGTGGACGCGGACCCGGGCGTTGGTCGCAAAGGCGTTTGGCCGATGACGACGCCGGCCGAAGCCCGCGCGCTGGATGCCGACGATACGCTGCGCGCCCTGCGCGATCGTTTCATGCTGCCCGAGGGCATCATCTATCTCGACGGCAACTCGCTCGGGCCGCTGCCGCGCGCAACCGAGATCGCCGGCCGCGACATGATCGAGCGGCAATGGGGCGAGCGGCTGATCCGCAGCTGGGACGAAGGCTGGATGGACAGCCCGGCGCGGATCGGCGCGAAGATCGCACCGCTGATCGGCGCGGCCCCCGACGAAGTGATCGTCGCCGATTCGGTCTCGGTCAATTTGTTCAAGCTGCTCGTCGCGGCGCTGCGCCATCACCCCACCCGCCGGACGATCGTCACGGAAGCCGGCAACTTCCCGACCGACCTGCACATCGCCGAGGGGGCGGCGGCGTGCGTCCCCGGCGGGCGGGTGCATGCGGTGGCGCGCGAGGCGTTGGACGATGCGATCGACGATAGGACCGCGATCGTGCTGCTCACTCATGTTCATTACAAGACCGCCGAACGCTTCGACATGGCGGCATGGACCGCGCGGGTGCAGGCGGCGGACGCGCTGATGTGCTGGGACCTGTCGCATTCGACCGGCGCGGTTCAGGTCGATCTGGGTGCCGCCGACCTGGCCGTCGGGTGCGGCTACAAGTTCCTGAATGGCGGACCCGGCGCACCCGCGTTCCTGTTCGTCGCAGGGCGGCATCAGGCGAAGCTGACCAGTCCGCTGAGCGGCTGGATGGGCCATGCCGCGCCCTTCGGGTTCGAGGACGCCTATCGCCCCGGCGCGGGCATGGAACGCTGGCGGGTCGGCACCCCCGCGATGCTGGCGATGCAGGCGCTGGAAAGCGGCGTCGACCTGTTCGCGGACATCGACATGGCCGACGTCGCGGCAAAGAGCGCGCGATTGTTCGACATGCTGGCAGCGGCAGGTGACCGCGCCGGCCTGGAATGCGTGACGCCACGCGATCCGGCCCGGCGCGGCAGCCACATCGCCTTTCGCCATCCGCACGCGCGTGCACTGATCGACCGGCTGATCGCGCGGGGCGTCATCGGCGACTTCAGGACCCCCGACATCGCGCGCTTTGGCTTGACCCCGCTGTTCCTCAGCCATGCCGAGGTCCAGCGCGCGGGCGAGCTGATCGTCGAAACCGTCGCCGAACTGGCGGAAACGGCGCATGCGCGCTGATTGCGCGACGCGCGCGGCTTGGGTATAGGGAACGCTACGGAGCCCCGGCCAGCGCGTCTCGACCCGCGCTGCCGGGGCCGATCATTTCAGGGATAGATGCCGACATGGCTCGCCGCCGCCAAATCTACGAAGGCAAAGCCAAGATCCTTTATGAGGGCCCCGAACCGGGGACGCTCATCCAGTATTTCAAGGACGACGCGACCGCGTTCAATGCCCAGAAAAAGGGCACGATCAGCGGCAAGGGCGTGCTCAACAACCGCATTTCCGAGCATGTCTTCACCCTGCTCGCCAATATCGGCGTGCCGACCCATTTCATCCGCCGCCTCAACATGCGCGAGCAGCTGATCCGCCAGGTCGAGATCATCCCGGTCGAGGTCGTGGTGCGCAACGTCGTCGCCGGTTCGCTGGCGACCAAGCTGGGGATCGAGGAAGGCACGCCGCTGCCCCGCACGATCATCGAATATTATTACAAGGACGACGCGCTCGGCGACCCGATGGTCACCGACGAACATATCCTGTGCTTCGGCTGGGCGGCGCAGGAGGAACTGCACGACATGGCCGACATGGCGATCCGGGTGAACGATTTTCTGTCGGGGATGTTCGCGGCGATCGGCATCCGGCTGGTCGACTTCAAACTCGAATTCGGCCGCATCTGGGACAATGACTATGGCCGGGTGATCCTGGCGGACGAGATCAGCCCGGACGGCTGCCGGCTGTGGGACATGGCGTCGGGCGAAAAGCTCGACAAGGACCGCTTCCGCCGCGATCTGGGCGGCGAGGTCGAGGCGTATCAGGAAGTCGCGCGCCGGCTTGGCCTGTTGCCCGAAGGCGTCGAATCGGACGTGCTCGACCTCGAATCGCACCGCAAGCGCCGGGGCAAGTAGTCGCGCGGCTTCACCCTTGCCGCATCGCAGTTGCGGCGGCATAGGGTCCGGCATTCCCAACCGCCCCTCGCTGGAGCATCGGCTCGCCATGAAGCTGCGCATCATCGTCACGTTGAAGAACGGGGTGCTCGACCCCCAGGGCAAGGCGATCCAGCACGCGCTGGGCGCGCTGGGCTTTGCCGGGGTCGAGGATGTCCGTGCCGGCCGCTATTTCGAGCTGGAAGTGGCCGACGATACCAGCGACGACGCGATCGACGCGATGTGCCGCCAGCTGCTCGCGAATACCGTGATCGAGAATTACCACGTGGAGCGGGCGTGAACACCGCCGTCATCGTCTTCCCAGGATCCAACTGCGACCGCGACATCGCGGTCGCGCTGGAGCAGGTCACAGGTCGCGCGCCCCAGATGGTGTGGCACCGTGACAGCGAATTGCCCGACAATCTCGGCCTGATCGCGCTGCCCGGCGGCTTTTCCTACGGCGACTATCTGCGCTGCGGCGCCATCGCCGCCCGATCGCCAATCATGCGCGCCGTGATCGACGCGGCCGAGCGCGGCGTGCCGGTGATCGGCATCTGCAACGGCTTTCAGATCCTGACCGAGACCGGGCTGCTGCCCGGCGCGTTGATGCGCAATGCCGGCCTCAATTTCGTTTGCCGCGACGTCGCATTGACGGTCGAGAACAGCCAGTCGATCTTCACCAGCGGCTATCAGGCGGGGGAACGCATTACCGTTCCGGTCGCGCACCATGACGGCAATTACTTCGCCGACAGCGCGACGCTGGCGCGGATTGAGGGCGATGGCCGGGTGGCGTTCCGCTATACGGACAACGTCAACGGGTCGGTCAACCGGATCGCGGGGCTGCTCAATGATCGCGGCAATGTGCTGGGCATGATGCCGCACCCCGAACGGCGGATCGAAGCCGCGCATGGCGGCACCGACGGCCGCCGGTTGTTCGAGGGGCTGCTCGCCGCCGTCGCGTGAGTTGACGCTTCGGGTAGCAGGCACAAGAGACCACATACCCCTCATTCTTCCCGTCACCCCGGCCTCGCGCCGGGGTCCCGCTTCTTGTTGCGCCGGCGCAGGCAGCGGGGCCCCGGATCAAGTCCGTGGCGACGATCCTTGCCAGCCAGACCACTGGCGCGTTCCTCAAACCTTCGCGCTGAACGGGGTGAAATCGGTGTCGGTATCGAACAGGTCGATCCCTTCCGCGCGCTTCAGGCCGTTGACCACCGCATAGGTGACGGGGGTGAGCAGCGCCTCCCAGGCGACCTTGAGCGCCCAGTTGGTCACCATGACCGTCAGCACCTGCTCGGTCGTCCAGATGCCCAGAAAGGCGATGGGGTAGAAGATCAGGCTGTCGATCGCCTGGCCGACCACGGTCGAGCCGATGGTGCGCGTCCACAGATGCTTGCCGCCCGTCAGCACCTTCAGGCGGGCGAGCACGAAGCTGTTGGCGAACTCGCCCGCCCAGAAGGCGACGATCGACGCGATGACGATCCGCCAGACCTGGCCGAACACCTGTTCATAGGCGGCCTGTCCGCCCCAGCCGGCCGCGGGGGGCAGGCTGACGACGACCCAGCTCATCACCGCGAGGAAGATCAGCGCCGCAAAGCCCGCCCAGATGCAGCGGCGCGCGCGGGCATAGCCATAGACTTCGGTCAGCACGTCGCCGAGCACATAGCTGATCGGAAAGAACAGGATGCCCGCGCCGAACACGAAGCCGCCGACTTCGGCCAGCTTCGATGCGCCGATGACGTTGGACAGTACGAGGACGGTGACGAATGCCGCCATGACGAAATCGAAATAGCGGAAATGCGTGCCCGCCAGCCTGGATGCGGTCACCGCCTGCGGCTCCGCCGGAATCGCCCCCTGGTTCATGCCCCGACCTATGATGGCCATTTTGCCCGAGCGCAATCCGCGCTAAAGGGACCGCCGGCCGGGGTCGTTCGACCCGATTGCGGGGCCCCGTAGCTCAACTGGATAGAGCACCTGCCTTCTAAGCAGGATGTTGCGTGTTCGAGTCACGCCGGGGTCGCCACCCTGCCGGTGGGGGGCGGCGCGATACGGGAAACAAGATGGTGCGGGCGGTCGGGCTCGAACCGACACTCCTTGCGGAACCGGATTTTGAGTCCGGCGCGTCTACCAGTTTCACCACGCCCGCACAGGCCCTGGCTGGGATCGCGGTTCGCTAGCCGATGCCGCGCCGGGCCGCAAGCATCGGCTCTCGATCGCGCGACGCGACCAACTCGCACCATCGCCTTGGGGCTTGATCCGTCCGGACCGACATGGTCGCTGGACGGGCAATCGCGCGCGCTTCAACCATTCATTAGCTATGCCTGCGATATGCCTCCGCCCCGACCGCGGGGGAGCTTATGGCGACGCAATATTACCGGCCGGACGCTGCGCCGCAGGTGGTCGTGCCGCCGCCGCAAGTCGATCGAGATCAGCGTTACCTGTTCAATCCGGTGGTCGATTTCCTCTGTCTTGGCGGCAGTTCGCTGATCATCCTGCCGCTGATCCTGATGGTGCCGGTGACCGGTTATCAGGAGCAAGTCGCGGGAACGATGCTGATCATCGCGCACCTGATCAATCATCCGCACTTCGCGCATTCCTATCAAATCTTCTATCGCGGGTTTCGGATAAAGGCGTTCACTGCCGACCTCGGCCGCGCCATGCAGGTCCGGTACGTCTTCTCCGGGATTGTCGTCCCCGCGATGCTGGCGGCCTTTTTCGCCTTCTGCCTGCTGACCGCCGACGCGCGCCTGCTCGGCTACGCGGCCAATGTGATGGCGCTGTTTGTCGGCTGGCATTACGTCAAGCAGGGCTATGGGATGCTGATGGTCGATGCCGCGTTGAAACGCCAATATTTCAACGCGTCCGAGAAGAAGGTCCTGCTGGTCAATTGCTATGCGGTCTGGGTTGCGGCGTGGCTTGGCTTCAACGATGCGATCCACGAGCGGAAATTGTGGGGCCTTCAGTATTTTACCTTCGATTTTCCCGATCCGATCGTGATCGTCTCGACCGTCGTGGCGGCGGCCACGGGGATCGCCGCGGTCGGGATGCTCGCGACGCGGTGGCGGTCCACCGGGCGACTGCCGGTGAACGGGGTTATCGCCTATGCGGTCAGCCTGTACATCTGGCTGTGGTTCGTGACCGTCCATCCCCTGTGGCTGCTGGTCGCCCCTGCCCTTCATTCGCTGCAATATCTCGTCGTCGTCTGGCGGTTTCAGACCAATTACCAGAAGGCGCAGCTTGCCGCGTCCGAATCCGAGGCGTCGTCACTCGCCCGCCGTCTGGTGGGCAACAAGCTGCTGGGCCACCTGATCCTGTTCACCCTCAGCGGCGTGATCCTGGGCTTTGTCGGCTTCTGGGGGCTGCCGATCATGCTCAACGCCACCATACCCTATGATGATGCGGTGTTCGGCAGCACGCTGTTCCTGTTCGTCGGGTGGATATTCATCAACGTGCACCATTATTTCCTCGACACCGTCATGTGGCGGCGGGAAAATCCGGATACGCGGCAATATCTGTTCGGGTGACCTGCACCACGTGACCCACGCAAGGCGCTAATTGACCGGCGCGCGGCGGCGATAGCTCAGCGCTTCGGCAACGTGCACGCGACCGACCTGATCGCTCTGCGCCAGATCGGCGATGGTGCGCGCCACGCGAAGCACGCGGGTATAGCCGCGCGCAGTCAGCCGCATCGCCTCCGCCGCGCGCGCCAGCAGTTCCTGGCCCGCCACATCGGGGGTCGCATGGGCACCCAGCACCTCGCCATCGGCCTCGGCATTGGTGCGCGCGGCAGCGTCGGCATAGCGGTCGCGTTGCAAGGCCCGGGCCGCCGCGACCCGTGCCGCTACCGCTGCCGACCCCTCGGCGGGCGCGGGCGCGACGAGATCGGCTGCCGAGACCGGCTGCACCTCGACATGCAGGTCGATGCGGTCGAGCAGCGGGCCCGACACCTTGGTCTGGTAGTCGGCGGCGCACCGCGGTGCCCGCGCGCAGGCCAGCGCCGGATCGCCCAGATGCCCGCAGCGGCACGGGTTCATCGCCGCGATCAGCTGGACACGCGCGGGAAAGGTGACGTGGGCGTTCGCCCGGGCGACGGTGACGGTGCCGGTCTCCAGCGGCTGGCGCAGCGAATCGAGCACGGCGCGCTGAAACTCGGGCAGCTCGTCGAGGAAAAGGACGCCCAGATGCGCCAGGCTGACCTCACCCGGCCGCGCCTTCAGCCCGCCGCCGACCAGTGCGGCCATCGACGCCGAATGGTGCGGCGCGCGATAGGGCCGCGCACGGGTCAGCCGCCCGCCGGAAATGGTGCCGGCGACGCTGGCGACCATCGACACTTCGAGCGCCTCGGCCGGGTCGAGCGGCGGCAGGATGCCGGGCAGGCACGCCGCCATCAGCGATTTGCCCGCCCCCGGCGGCCCGACCATCAACAGGTTGTGCCCGCCGGCGGCTGCGATCTCGAGCGCGCGGCGGGCGGTTTCCTGACCCTTGACCTGCGCGAGATCGGGGCCGGCGGCCATGTCGTCGGCCTGGCCCGGGCGCGGCGGCGACAGGAGCTGCGCGCCCTTCAGGTGGTTGATGAGGCTTATGAGGTCGGGTGCCGCCGCGACCGGGATCGACCCCGCCCAGGCGGCTTCCGAACCCTGCGCCGCCGGACAGATCAGGCCGCGTTCCTGTTCGGAGGCGTGGAGCGCGGCGAGCAGCACGCCCGGCGAGGCGGCGATGCGCCCGTCGAGCCCCAGTTCGCCGACCGCGACATACTCGCTGAGCGTTTCGGCGTCGACGACGCCCATCGCGGCGAGCAATCCGAGCGCGATCGGCAGGTCGTAATGCGACCCTTCCTTGGGCAGATCGGCGGGCGACAGGTTGACCGTAATCCGCTTTGGCGGCAGCGCCAGGCCGATCGCGGCGATCGCGGCGCGCACGCGCTCGCGGCTTTCGGCCACCGCCTTGTCGGGCAGGCCGACGACGACGAAGGCGGGCACCCCCGGCGCCAGCTGGACCTGCACCTCGACACCGCGGGCCTCCAGCCCCAGATAGGCCACCGTGGCAACGATCGCGACCATCAAACTCCCCCTGCGCGCGGGCGACCATAGCCGCTTTTGCGGGACGGGGAATGGGGCGCGGCCGGCGATCGCGTCCGATGCGGGGGGATCGCGCAACGCCGATGGCGAATTGACATGGGCAGGCGCTTCGAGTAGCGGCGTCCCATCAACGGCCGTCCCATGGGCGGCCCTTTTGCGTTTTGAACTTCAGGGAATGAGCGATGAAGCGGACTTTTCAGCCGAGCAACCTGGTGCGTGCGCGCCGGCACGGCTTTCGCGCCCGGATGGCGACGCCGGGCGGCCGCAACGTGATCCGGGCGCGCCGCGCGCGCGGTCGCAAGAAGCTGTCGGCCTGATCCAACTTACCCGGCGCGGCGACTTTCTGGCGGCGAACGCCGGACGCCGCGCGCCGACCCCCGGCTTCGTCCTGCTGGTCCGCCCGCGCGATGACGGCGACCCGACCATGCGCGTCGGCTATACCGTATCCAAGAAGGTCGGTAACGCCGTCATCCGCAATCGGATGAAGCGGCGCCTGCGCGAACTCGCCCGCGCGATCCTGCCCGACCATGGCGTGCGCGGTGCCGACCATGTCCTGATCGGGCGAAACAGCGGAATCGAGCGTGATTTTCACCAGCTGGGCGACGAGCTGGTCCGCGCGCTGCGCAAGACCGCCCGGTGATCGCGCGTATCATGATCCTGCTCGTGCGTGGCTGGCAGCTGGGGCCATCGGTCATCCTGCCGCCGTCGTGCCGCTATCAACCCTCCTGTTCGGCCTATGCAATCGAGGCGCTTCGTCGCTATGGGGCGCTGAAGGGCGGATGGCTCGCCGCCCGGCGCATCGCGCGCTGCCATCCCTGGGGCGGGCACGGCCATGATCCGGTGCCGTGAGACGCAATTTTCCGTTTGAGGACGATCGGTGAAAGACGAACAGAAAAACTTCCTGCTCTTCGCGGTGCTGGCCGCGGTGATCCTGTTCGCCTGGGAACCGATCCTCGGCACCTTCTTTCCCAACCTGGTCAGCCGCCCGCCCGCGACCGTGCAGAAGGGCGAGATCAAGACCGCCCCTGCCCCCGATGCCGACCCGACCGCCGACAGCCCGGCGGCGATCCGCGACCGGGCGATCGTGTTGCGCGAAACCCCGCGCATTGCCATCGAAACGCCGCGGCTCCGCGGTTCGATCAACCTGAAGGGTGCGCGGATCGACGATCTCGTGCTGGTCCGCCACAGCGAGACGATCGCGCGCGGATCCCCGCCGATCCGTCTGTTGTCGCCATCGGGTGCGCGCGACGCCTATTTCGCCGCGTTCGGCTGGTCGGGCAGCGGTGTCGCGCCGCCGGCCCCCGACGCGCTGTGGCAGGCGAGCGGCGCGCGGCTGACTCCCGCCACCCCCGTCACCTTGTCGACGACCAGCGGCGGCCAGCAATATCAGGTCCAGATCTCGGTCGATGAGGGCTACATGTTCACGGTCCGCCAGAGCGTGCGCAACGCCGCCGCCGCGCCGATCAGCCTTACCCCCTATGCGCTGCTCAGCCGCCAGGGCGTGTCGAAGGACCCGGACACCTGGACCATCCACGCCGGCCCGCTGGCCGTGCACAACGGCGCGGTCGATTACGGCGTGGATTATTCGACCGTGGGAGAGGACGGGCCGCAGCGTTACAATTCGACCGGCGGCTGGATCGGCTTCACCGACATCTACTGGCTGACCGCGCTGGTGCCCGACCAGAAGCAGCCGACCGAAATGCAGTTCCGCAGCCCGCGCGCCAACGCCTATCAGGCCGACTTCCGGGCCCCGGCCCGTGTCGTCGCGCCGGGTCAGAGCTTTACCCAAACCACCCGCTTCTTCGCGGGTGCCAAGGAAGTCGAGCTGCTCGACCGCTATGAGGATGAAGGCGGCATCACCCTGTTCGGCAACGCGATCGACTGGGGCTGGTTCGAGATCATCGAAAAGCCGATCTTCACCTATCTCACCTGGCTGTTCCGCATGGTCGGCAATTTCGGCGTCGCGATCATCCTGCTGACCTGCACCGTGCGGCTGCTGATGTTCCCGATCGCGCAGCGCCAGTTTGCGTCGATGGCGTCGATGCGGGCGATCCAGCCCAAGCTGAAGGCGCTGCAGGAACGCTGGAAGGACGACAAACCGCGCCTTCAGCAGGAAATGATGAAGCTCTACAAGCACGAGAAGGTCAATCCGGTTGCCGGCTGCCTCCCCACCCTGCTCCAGATCCCGGTCTTCTACGCGCTCTACAAGGTGCTGATGCTGACCATCGAGATGCGGCACCAGCCGTTCGTGCTGTGGATCAAGGATCTGTCGGCGCCCGATCCGCTGACACCGGTCAACCTGTTCGGCCTGATCCCATTCACGCCCCCGGCCTTCCTGGCGATCGGCGTGATCCCGATCCTGCTCGGCGTCAGCATGTATTTCCAGTTCAAGCTCAACCCCGCGCCGATGGACGAGACGCAGAAGCAGGTGTTCGCGATCATGCCGTGGGTGCTGATGTTCGTGATGGCACCGTTCGCGGTCGGCCTGCAGGTCTACTGGATAACCTCGAACGTACTCACCATCGCGCAGCAGCAATGGCTCTATTCGCGCCATCCCGCGCTCAAGCAAAAGCCGGCGACATGAGGATGGTCATCCAGATCCCTCCACCATTTGCTACGCAAATGGTCCCCCTCCCCGAGACGAGCTCGGGGAGGATTTATGAGCGAGGACATCGAGCTCATCGAGGCCGCACGCCGGACCTTTGCGGGTCCGGTCGCTTTCCTGAAGTCGGCGCCCTCGCTTCAGCACCTGCCCGCGCCCACGGTGCCCGAGATCGCGTTTGCGGGCCGGTCGAATGTCGGCAAGTCTTCGCTGCTCAACGCGCTTGCCGGACGCAATGCACTCGCGCGCACGTCGAACACGCCGGGGCGGACGCAAGAGCTCAACTTCTTCGACATCGGTGATCCGCTGCGCTTTCGCCTGGTGGACATGCCGGGCTACGGCTTTGCCAAGGCGCCGAAGGACATGTTGCGCCAGTGGCGCTTCCTGGTGAACGATTTCCTGCGCGGCCGTGCAGTGCTCAAACGCACGCTGGTGCTCATCGACTCGCGCCACGGCATCAAGGATGTCGATCGCGAGATCCTCGACATGCTTGACCAGGCGGCGGTCAGCTATCGCGTCGTCCTCACCAAGGCCGACAAGATCAAGGCGAGCGAGCTGGCCGACATGTACGCGCGCACCACCGCGGAGGCGCGCAGACGTCCGGCCGCGCATCCCGACATCCTCGCGACCTCGAGCGAAAAGGGCATGGGCATTCCCGAATTGCGCGCCGCTGTCCTCGAAGCAATCGGGTGAGCGCGGCAGATCAGGCGCTGTTCTCCTATGGCACGCTGCAGCTCCCCGAGGTGCAGCGTGCGACGTTCGGCCGGTTGCTGGCGGGCACGCCGGACGTACTGACCGGCTTCCGCCGGATCATGATCGAGATTGACGACCCGGATGTGCGCGATGCGAGCGGGATCGCCACCCACCCGGCGCTGGTGGCCGACCCGGACGCCCCGCCGATCCCCGGACAGGTGTTCGACGTGACCGATGCCGAACTGGCCGCCGCCGATGTCTACGAAAGCGCGAATTACCGACGCATCGCAGTCACGCTGATGTCGGGGCGTAGCGCCTGGGTCTATATCCGGGCATAGCGGCCGCAACGCCCGGCGGGTTCGCGCGTTGGGCGGCCGATGCCCGACGGCGGTATGGCGTGGAAGGAAACTCGATGAGCAAGACGGCACAATGGGCGAAGATCGGCGGTGGGATCGCCGCGTTGGCGGTGGGCGCGGGCGCATGGTTCGTCTGGCGCGAGAAATCGGTCGAGCAGCCCGACTTCACGCTGGTCGAGCAGGACGGCGATTTCGAGATCCGCGACTATCCGGAAATCACCGTCGCCGAAACCGTGGCGGCGGGCGCGCGGCGCGAAGCCACCAATGCCGGGTTCCGGCGCCTGGCCGATTACATCTTCGCGAAGGACCGCGCCGGGGAGAAGATCGCGATGACCGCCCCCGTGCTTCAGGATCAGGACGGCGGCACGGCCTGGCGCACGCGCTTCGTGATGCCCGCCGCGCGCAGCCGCGCCACGCTTCCCACGCCCGACCGAAACGTCGCGCTGACGACGTTGCCACCACGCCGGGTCGCGGCGGTCCGGTTCTCCGGCAACGCCGACGCAATGGCGCTCGAGACGCACGAACGCGCGCTGCGCGAATGGCTGACCGGGCGCGACATCCTGCCGACCGGGCCAGTCGAATATGCGTTCTACAACTCGCCCTTTGTGCCGGGTCCGCTCAAGCGCAACGAAATCCTGCTGCCGATTGCGGGTTAGGTTGCCGCTCACCATGCGGGCCGCTATCCCCGCACCATGCTCAAGATCATCATCGGCAACAAAGCCTATAGCTCGTGGTCGCTGCGCGGCTGGCTGGCGGTGCGGCAGTCGGGGCTGCCTTATCAGGAAGTGGTCGTGCCGCTATACGACGCCGACTGGGACCGACGGCGCGAGGGCGACGAGTTCGCGCCGTCGTCGGGCAAGGTGCCGATCCTGTGGGACGGCGATATCGTCGTCTGGGATTCGCTGGCGATCATCGAATATCTGAACGAGAAGACCGCGTGCCAGTGCTTCTGGCCCGAGGACCTCGCCGCGCGCGCCATGGCACGGTCGATGGCGGCGGAGATGCATTCGGGCTTCTCCGCGCTGCGACGCAAGCACAGCATGAATGTCCGCCACGTCTATCCGCCGCGTCAGCCCGACGACGACGTGCTGCAGGAGCTCGACCGGCTCATGGAAATCTGGGCACAGGCGCGGGCCCGTTATGGCGGCGCGGGCAAGTTCCTGTTCGGCGATTTCGGCGCGGCCGACATCATGTTCGCCCCCGTCGTGACCCGGCTGGTCACCTATTCGCTGCCCGTCGCCCGCTTCGCCCCGGCCTATATGCACGCGGTGCTCACCCATCCGTTCATGCAAGACTGGCTCGCCGCCGCGCAGGAGGAGGAATGGGTGATCGAGAAGTTCGAGGGGCCGGTCCAGACCTGACCGCGCGCGTGATCACCGCTGGCGGGATTGTGTCGGGCGCGGGCTTGCGCGATGGCAGTGTCCCGCTCTGCCGAAAGAACCGCGATTGACCGACCTGCTCGACCTGACCTGTGCGCTGATCGACGCCGAGAGCATCACGCCCGCAACCGGCGCCGTGTTTGACGTGCTCGAGGCCGCGCTCGTCCCGCTTGGCTTCAATGTCGATCGCTTTATCGCGGGCGGCCCCCCGCACGGCCCGGTCGAGAACCTGCTCGCCGTTCGCGGGGCCGGCGGCACGCATTTCGCCTTTGCCGGGCACCTCGACGTGGTGCCGCCGGGCAAGGGCTGGACCACCGACCCGTTCCGGGCGGAGCTGCGCGGCGGATTGCTGCATGGCCGCGGTGCCGTCGACATGAAGGGGGCGATCGCCGCCTTTGTCGCCGCAGCCGCGCAGACGCCCGCCGATCTCGGCACGATGAGCCTGATCATCACCGGCGACGAGGAAGGCCCGGCGATCCACGGCACGATCGCGCTGATCGAGCGGATGAAGGCGCGCGGGCTAAGCCCCGATTACTGCCTGGTCGGCGAACCGACATCGGTCAGCCGGCTGGGCGACATGATCAAGATCGGGCGACGCGGTTCGGTCAATATCTGGATCGACGTCCCGGGCCGGCAGGGTCATGTCGCCTACCCGCACCTCGCCGACAATCCGATCCCGCGACTGGTCAGGGCGCTGGCTGAGCTCGACGCGCTCGTCCTCGACGAAGGTACCGACTGGTTCCAGCCCACCAACCTCGAGATCACCGACCTGACGGTTGGCAATCCGGCGACCAACGTCATCCCGGCAGCGGCGCAGGCGCGGCTGAGCATTCGTTTCAACGACCTGCATCGCGGCGACGCGCTGGTCGCGCGTGTGCGCGACATCGTCGAAGCGCACGCCCCCGGTGCGGAGGTACGTGCGATGGTGTCGGGCGAGGCGTTTCTGACCCCGCCGGGCGCGTGGTCCACCCTGGTCTCCGACCGGATCGCCGCACATACCGGCCATTCGCCCGAATTGTCGACGACGGGCGGGACATCGGACGCGCGTTTCCTGTCACGGCTGTGCCCGGTGGTCGAGTTCGGACTGGTCAACGCGACGATGCACAAGCTCGACGAGGCGGTCGCGATCGACGACCTGACGTTGCTCGCCGCGATCTATGCCGACATCGCGCGCGGCGCGTTCAGCTTGCCGCCCGCATCAGCTGCCGGTCACGCGCCCAGTTGAGGAAGGTCGCCTCCTCCATCGGGCGCCCGATCGCATAGCCCTGGAGCACGTCGCAGCCGATCACGCGCATGACCTCGGCCTGCGCGGCGTTCTCGATCCCCTCCGCCACAGCCTCGCACCCGAGCCCGTGGACCAGCCCGATCACCGCCTGGACGATGGTGCGCGCCTCGGTCCGTTCGGCGACCTGCTCGATCAGCGACCGGTCGATCTTGACGCGATCGACCGGCAGCATCTGCAGCCGGCCGAGATTCGAATAGCCCGTTCCGAAATCGTCGATCGCGACGGTCGCCCCATCGGCGCGAAGCTGCGCGATCGCATCGATGACGTCGTCGCTACAGCTCATTACCAGGCTTTCGGTAATCTCGAGCTCGACCAGCCGCGCCGGCGCGCCGGCCGCACGCAGCGCGTCGCGCAGCCGTCGGAAAAAGCCGGCATGATCGAGCTGGCGCGGGCTGATGTTGATGGCAAGTCGCTGCTCGACGCCCAGCTTCGCCCAGCGGGCGATCGTTTCGGCAACACGATGGATCACCCAGTCACCGATCTCGACGATCAGGCCGGTTTCCTCGGCACGCTGGATGAAGCTGCCGGGCAGCCGGAGGCCATCGGGATGTCGCCAGCGCAACAGCGCCTCCGCGCCGATCAGCCGGCCGTCGATCGCCGACACCTGCGGCTGGAACGCCAGCGTGAACTGGTCGCGTGCGACCGCGGTGCGCAGGTCCTGTTCGAGCCGCGTCCGCGCGTCGATCTCGGTCGCCAGCTGCTCGGTGAAATGTTCGACGCAGCCCCGCCCGTTGGCCTTCGCCTGATACATCGCCGCGTCCGCCGCGCGCATCAGTTCGCTCAGCGACCGGCCGTGCCGGGGGCGGACGGCTACGCCCACCGATGCGCCGATCTCGATCGACTGCCCCCCGAGGTCGAAGCTTTCGCCCAGCGCGAACAGGATGGCGCGCCCGATCCGGTCGATCCGCCGGGGTTCACGGATGTCGGGAAAAAACATGGTGAACTCGTCACCCGCCAGCCGGCCGATCAGCACCGGTCCGGTGCCTGTGGCGGGTTCATCGGCGAACCGCGCCGCCACCGCTCGCAGGCGATTGGCGACCATGCCGAGCAGGACGTCGCCGGTGGCGTGACCCATCGTGTCGTTCACCGCCTTGAAGCGGTCGAGATCGATGAAGAAGATGGCGGCGGCCGCGTCCGCGGGCAGCTCGGCGAGCGCACGCTCGCAGCAGCGCCTGAAGTGGATGCGGTTGGGCAGGTCGGTGACGCTGTCGAACATGGCCAGGCGCTGGACGGTGTCGAGATTGCCGTGCATCTGACGAAACAGGCTTTCCATCGCGGCGGCGAGTGTGGGCACGAAACGGCTCACCTGCTCGGGCACTTCGCCTTCAAGGTCGCCGTTCGCCGCGCGGGCCAAGCGCGCAATGGCTTCGTCGATGGCAGCGGCGGTGTTGGCGACAGCGTGTTCGGCATAGGCCCAGCACATCGTCGCACACACAATCGCAGCGACGAGCGAGGCGGCGGTGCCTGATATGTCGATCCGCCCGTTGGTGGTGGCCGCGAGCGCCAGAATGAAGGCGATTCCGCCCGCGCAAAGGGCAAAGGCGACCGCCTTGCTTTTGAGCGAGAAGACTTCCATCGACCGATCCGAAACTCCGCTTGCCGAACCGCCCTCGTCCGGCACGGCGCGTCGTTTTTGCCCGGAAACCGTTAAAATTTCGGTGCCGCAACCGTCGGGCGGCGGAGCACGAGATAGAGTGCACCGGCCCCGCCATGACGCGGATGCGCCTGACGCACGGCGGCGATACGATCGGCGTGGCGCGATACCGCGAGCCAGTCGTGAACCGCCGCCCGGATCGCCCCGCGGGGATAGGGTCGCGCCGCGTCGTTTCCGGGCGGGCGGCCGGTGATGAGCAACAGCACCCGGTCACCTCGCGCGATTGCGTTGGCGAGCCCGGTGTCGAGCGCGGCATGGGCGCTGGCCAGCGTATGGCCGTGCAGGTCGATGCTGGAGTCCGGCGCCAGCGTGCCGCGCCGGATGCGCTGATCCCAGCTGCGGTCGAGCCCGCCCTCCGCCAGCGACTTGGGTACCGATGCCGGCTTGGCGAGGGGCGGCGGCGGCGGGACGCGGCCCTTGCGTGGCCGGGTTGATACCTCGGTGGGTGCCGCGGCGGCGACGACGGGTTCCACCGGAGCCTTCGCGCGTGCGGCGGCGGGAGCGAGCGGGCGCACCGTCGCCATCACCTTTGCCCACAGCGCCTGTTCGGCCGGGCTAAGGCGCCGGCCGGTCATCGCCCCGCGCGGCCAGCCGCGCCGCCGCCGGCTTGGGCAGCAGGATGAAGGCGGTGCCGCGCGCGGACATGCCGCCCGCGATCGCCCGCGCCTCCGCCCCCGCGCCCCAGAATGTATCGAAGCGATTCGGCCCCTTGATCGCCCCGCCGGTATCCTGCGCGATCCACAGTCCGGAGGCATCGACACGGTCCATCGACAAGAAGACGGGTGCGCCCAGCGGCACGAAACGCGGATCGGCAGCGACGCTCGCCTGCGCGACGACGGGCAGGCCCAGCGCACCCAGCGGCCCCGGGCCGGTGAGTTCGCGGAAGAAGACGAAGCTCTTGTTCTCGCGCATTACCGCGCGCCCTTCGGCCGGGTTGGCGCGCAGCCACGCCATCAGCCCTTGCATCGATGCCTGGTCTGGGCCGATCAGCCCGCGATCGCGCATCAGCCGGCCGATGCCGGTATATTCGCGACCGTTCTGCCCGGCATAGCCGATCCGCATCACGCCCCCGTCGGGCAGCCTCAGCCGCCCGGAACCCTGGACCTGAAGGAAGAAGAACTCGATCGGGTCCTCCGCATAGGCGATTTCGAGGCCGCGCCCGGCAAGCGCACCTTCCTCGATCTCGGTCCGGTCGAAATAAGGGACAAGGGCATTGCCGCTCACGCGCCCGCGCACCTTGCGCTCGGCCAACTCGTTCGAAAACAGCCCGAGATCCACCTCCACGATATCCTTGGGGAGCGCGTAGATCGGCGTCTGATAAGGGCCCGTGCGGGTACGCGACCCGCTGATCTCTGGTTCGTAATAGCCGGTGGCAAACGCCTTGCCGTCGCCGACCTGGACCGGGTCGAACCAGCTCCCGAAAAAGTCGCGTGCGGCGCCCGGTGCGGTGGTCCGCGCTGCGGCACAGGCCGGCGCCCAGTCGGCCGGCATCGACAGACCCGAACTGTCCGCGCGCCGCGTCAGCGTGCCGCAGCTGGTGACGAAGGCCGCGAGTGCGCGCGCCGCGCCGGCCGCCTCGATCGGCAGGCGGGTCAGCGGCGGCCCGGCGACCACGCCCGCCAACGCCGCGGTGGTGACGCCGCTCGCGACCGTTGGCGCGGCAACCGGTTTGATCGGCGTCGCCGCGACCGGCTGGCGAGCGGCAGGCGTGGAGCCTGTAACTCCGGGAGCCGGCCGCGCATCACGCGGCACGACCGCACATCCCGCCAGCATCAGCGCGATGAGCGGCCCGGCGACACCTTTCATCTGCATTCCCCCGAACCCGCCGGTCAGGCTTCGTCGGTCTCGGCCAGTTTCCAGTTGGGATCGTCGCTGCGCAGCCGCCGCGTGAAGGTCCACACGTCGTGCGTCTGAACCGCATCGCTCAGCGAACCCGCAACCACATTGCCATCGGCGTCGCGCGTGACCGCAGCGATATCGGCGTCGAACCGGACGACGACGCGCGCGACGCCGTTTTCCACCGACGCGCCGTCGATCAACGCTTCCTCGATCGACACGACCCGGTTGTCGAGGACATGGCCGGCGGCTTCACGCTCATCGATTGCCGCCTCGAACGCCGCCTTCACGTCGCTTTCGGTCAGCCAGTCGAGCGTGGCGCGATCGCCCTTCCAGAAGGCTTCGAGCACCATGCGATAGGCACCCTTGGCCCCGTCGAGGAACTGGGCGACGTCGAACGACGGATCGGCAGCGATCAGCGCGCGAACGCCCCGTTCGGCCCCGTCGGAAAAAACGCGCGCGCCTGCATCGCGCGGCTCGACCGGCGTTTCGACCTGACGCGGCAGGCTGCTGGGCGGGAAACGCTCTTCCGCAGGTTTGGGCAGCGGCTGTTCATGCCCGGTGCGCTTGCCCAGGACCGAATACAGGCGCAGCGCCAGAAAGGCCGCCACCATCGCGAGCAAAACTACAACCAGCATCATCGCTCCACCATTCACGCTCCCCAACATAGGCGCAAGGGCCCCGGAGTTCAAATGCCCCGCGGGCGAGGTGCGACGGGCGTTGAACTGCCCCCCTGCCCCTGCTACGCGCCGCGATCATTCGACCGCGCATCCGTGCGCCACCCCACCACAGATGGATTTCCCGATGGACGAGCAAGACACCCCGCAGATGCCGAACGCCGGCGGCCCGGACGGAGAGGACCAGGCACCGGTCGCCAGCGTCATTTCGCAATATGTGAAGGACCTGTCGTTCGAAAATCCCAACGCCCCGGCGATCTACCAGCGCCAGGGCCAGCCCAAGATGGATGTCCAGTTCAACATCGGCGCGGGCCAGGTCGGCGAGGACGTGCACGAGGTCGTCCTGAAGATCGAGGCGCGTGGCGAGATCGACGGCCAGGTGCTGTATCTCGTCGATCTCAGCTATGCCGGACTGTTCCTGCTGCGCAACATCCCCGCCGAGCATCTCCAGCCGTTCCTGCTCGGCGAAGCGCCGCGCATCCTGTTCCCCTTCGCGCGCCGCGTGCTGGCCGATTCGGTGCGCGACGGCGGCTTCCCGCCGCTGATGCTGGAACCGATCGACTTCGGCGCGCTGTTCATGCAGCAGGCGATGGCGCGCCAGGTCGAGGCGGGCGAAGGCGATTTCGGCGGGCCCGCCGGCAACGCCTGACGACCGGCCCGGGCGCAGGACGATGAAGCTCGCGCGCGCGCTCGGATCGGTCGGCGGGCTGACCCTGGTCAGCCGATTCCTGGCGCTCGGCCGCGATTCGCTCCAGGCGACCTTTGTCGGTGCGGGCTTTGCGTCCGACGCGTTTCTGGTCGCGTTCCGCCTGCCCAACATGTTCCGCGCGCTGTTTGCCGAAGGCGCATTCTCGGCCGCGTTCATCCCGCTGTTCAACCGCAAGGTGGCCGAGGGCGGCGACCGCGCCGCCGGCATCGCCTTTGCCGAACAGGCGCTGGCGGTGCTGCTGCCGATCCTGATCGTCTTCACCGGCATCATGATCGCGCTCGCCTGGCCGATCACTTTCGCGCTGTCGGGCGGGTTCAACGATCCGACGCCAGAGCAGTTCGCCTATGCGGTCACGCTGTCGCGGATCACCCTGCCCTATCTGATGCTGATCTCGCTCGTGTCGCTGCTCGGGGGCATCCTCAACTCGCTCGACCGCTTCTGGGTCAACGCGGCAGCGCCGATCCTGCTCAACATCGCGATGATCGTCGCGCTGGTCGGCTTTCGCGGCGGTGATCCCTATGCGACCGCCCGGGCACAGGCCTGGGCGGTGACCGCGGGCGGCGCGCTTCAGCTCGGGTGGCTCATCCTCGCCTGCCGCGCGGCGGGGGTGAAGCTGCGCATCCGCCGCCCGCGCCTGACCCCGGAAATGCGCGAGCTGCTGCGCCTCATCATCCCTGCCGCCGCCGGCGCGGGCGCGGTCCAGGTCAATCTGCTGATCTCGACCGCGCTGGCCGGGCGACTGCTCGAAGCGGGGTCGATCTCGTACATCTACTATGCCGACCGGCTGAACCAGCTGCCGCTCGGGCTGATCGGCATCGGGCTCGGCACCATCCTGCTGCCGACGCTGTCGCGCCAGCTCGCCGCAAAGGAGGACGAGGTGGCGATGACGACGCAGAACCGGGGAATCGAGCTGGCGCTGCTGCTTACGCTCCCCGCCACCGTCGCCTTCATCGTCGCGGCCGAGCCGATCGTCGCCGGGCTGTTCCAGCATGGCGCGTTCACCGCGGCCGACACCCGCGCGACAGGGCTGGCGCTCGCGGTCTTCTCGCTGGGCCTGCCCGCCTATGTGCTGATCAAGGTGCTGACGCCGGGCTATTACGCCCGGTCCGACACGCGCACACCGGTCCGCTATGCAACCTGGTCGATCGGCGTGAACATCGCGGGCAACCTCATCCTCATCCCCCTGATCGGCCATGTCGGTCCGCCGCTGGCCACCGCGCTGGCCGCACTCGTCAACGTGGCGATGCTTTACCGCACGCTGGTGCGGCGCGGCCATTTCGTCGCCGACGCGCAGCTGCGCCGCCGTTTGCCGCGCCTCGCGCTCGCCGCGCTGATGATGGGCGGCGCGCTCTATGCCCTCGACCATCTCGCCACGCCCTACATCGCCGGCAGCCTGTGGGTGCGGATCGCGGCACTGGCGGCGCTGGTCGCGGGCGGCATCGCGGTCTATGCCGCGGCGTGCTTTGCGACCGGCGCGTTCGCGGTCGCCGATCTTCGTCAACTCGCGCGCCGCCGTCGCGCCTGAACCGCAGGGAACTTCAGAACATGCGCGTCCTGTCCGGCATCCAGCCCACCGGCAACCTCCACCTCGGCAATTATCTGGGCGCCATCCGGCAATGGGTGGCGATGCAGGACGCGATGGGTGCGGACGATCAGTGCCTGTTCTTCCTCGCCGACCTGCACGCCCTGACCGTCGCGATCGACCCGGCGGACCTCGCCGCGAGCACGATCGAGATGGCCGCCACGCTGCTGGCCGCCGGCATCGACCCCGCGCGCGCCATCCTGTTCAACCAGTCACGCGTCTCCGCTCATGCCGAACTGTGCTGGATCCTGCAGGGCACCGCGCGGATGGGCTGGCTCAACCGCATGACCCAGTGGAAGGACAAGGCCGGCAAGAACCGCGAGGGCGCGAGCGTCGGGCTGTTCACCTATCCGGTGCTGCAGGCCGCCGATGTCCTCGCTTATCAGGCCACGCACGTGCCGGTGGGCGAGGACCAGAAGCAGCATCTGGAGCTGGCGCGCGACATCGCGACCAAGTTCAACACCGATTTCGCGGTCGAGCTGTTCCCGCTGCCCGAGCCGCTGGTGTCGGCCGAGGCGCCGCGCATCATGTCGCTGCGCGACGGGACGGCGAAGATGTCGAAGTCCGACCCGTCGGACATGAGCCGGATCAACCTGATCGACGACGACGACCTGATCGTCCAGAAAATCCGCAAGGCGAAAACCGACCCCGAGCCGCTGCCTGCGACGATGGCGGAGCTGGAGGCACGTGCCGAGGCGCGCAACCTGGTGACGATCTATGCCGCCCTTTCGGGTGAGGCACCGGCGGAGGTGCTGGCGCGCTTTGCCGGGCAGGGCTTTGGCGCGTTCAAGCCCGCGCTCGCCGAACTGGCGGTCGCGACGCTGAGACCGATCCGCGACCGGCTGACGCGGTTGCTCGACGACCGGGCGGAGGTTGGGCGGCAGCTTGCCGAGGGTGCGGCCCGCGCGCACGCGCTTGCAGCCCCGACGCTGCGCGCGGCCAAGCAGGCGGTCGGGCTTCAGATCGGCTGATCGCGCGACGACGCCCGTCGCGCCAACGCGGCACGGCAAAACTGTCCCTGAATCGGACGTTAACCATAGTCGCGTGCCGTGCAGCGCACGATCTTGCCAATTCGAGACAGTAAACGTGGTTAAGCCGCTTGAACTGAGGTCGGGCTTCTGTGCTGCTGTCAGTCGGAAACGGTGTTCGCATCACCTGCTTTCGCCAGGCGCACGCAACGATGGAAGAGTGACCTATGTCGGTGAAGATGGCTTTGACGAAACTCTGCGCCTGTGCGGCGGGCGGTGCCCTGATCGGCGGCGGCGCGGTCCATGTCGCCGAGTCCGCGCAGGGTGCCCGCATCTTCTCGTCCAAGGTCGCGGAGCGGCGGATCACCAAGCGCGCGATCACCAAGCGGCCGGTGCGCCCGGCGGTGCGCTACGCCAAGCGCAAGCCCGTGCCCCAGCCGCGACCCGCGCCCGCACCGACCACCGTCGTTGTCACCACCCAGGGAACGCCGGTGCCGTTGCCGCGTGATTCGGCGCCGCTGATCACTGGCGGGGGCGGTATCGCCCCCGCGGTATTCGCGGGCGGCGGCGGCTTTGGCGGCGGCGGATTTTTCGCGGGGGGGTTCTTCGGCGGCGGCGGATCGGGCGGCGGCAGCGTCGTCGTGTCGTCCACCGGATCGACCAGCACCAGCAGCGGATCGACCTCCACCTCGACCGGCGGGTCGGGCGGCTCTTCGACCTCGACATCGTCGGGTGGATCGGGCGGGTCCTCGACCTCGACCGGCGGCTCCTCCACCTCGACTGGCGGTTCGTCAACGTCGACGGGCGGGTCCTCGACCTCGACCGGGGGATCCTCGACGTCCACGTCGACGGGCGGTTCGTCGACATCGAGCGGCGAGGTGTCGAGTACCTCGTCGACGGGCGGATCCTCCACCTCGACCTCCAGCGGCGAAGTGTCGTCGACGTCGAGCTCGAGCGGCGACGTGTCGTCGTCCACCTCGACATCGTCGGCCAGCAGCGCCAGCTCGGCGAGCAGCGCGAGCTCGAGCTCGGCCAGCTCCAGCGGTGACATGACCTCCTCTGCATCCGGCTCGACGGGTTCGACCGGCTCGACCTCCAGCTCGGCGTCCGGCTCCACCTCCAGCGCGAGCTCCGCGTCGAGCTCGGGTTCAAGCTCGACATCGGGGTCGACCTCGACTTCCGGTTCCACCTCAAGCTCGACCTCGGCATCGAGTTCGGGCTCCACCTCGACGAGCGGCAGCACCTCGACCAGCTCGACTTCGTCGGGCGTGCCGCCGACGCCGGTGCCCGCGCCGCCGATGCTGCTGCTGTTCGGTGCGGCCGCGGGCGGACTGGCGCTGCGCCGCCGCCTGGGCCGCATGCTCGGCTGAGGACGGATAGCCCCTAGGCGGCAATAAGCAGGCGCTCGATCTCGGGGATCGGGTGATCGGTCAGGTCCTTGGCAAGCTCGCCCGCCAATCGCGCCTCGACCTCCTTGTGATAATGCTTGCGCATCTCGCCCAGCGTGCGCGGCGGGGCGACAATGATCAGTTGTTCATACTGGTTGGCGAGCGCCCCCATCCGCAGCGTCTCGGCGGCTTCAGCAGCGAAGCGGTCTTCGGCCTGCTGATGAAAATCGGTCTCCTCCATCGAACTGCGTGGCCCATCCGCGCCCGACTGGCTGCCGCCGGGTCCGCCACCGCCCAGCGATGAAAAGGTGCGCCCGGGCGCGTCGGTCTTCTGTTCGCTGTCCTTCGGATTGGGCTGCACCTGCTTGTCCTCGACCACGAGATTGGGGTGAACCGCATCCCCTTCGTTGCGCAACCACAGCATCTTGCGACCATCTGCCACCAGCACCAGCGCGTCATGAGCGATCTGCATCCTTTATCCTCCTTGCCTGTTCATTCGCCGTCGACCAACGTCCGGGGACCGCGACGGGTTGCGCCTTGCGTCGCTTCGTCGCGGTCGCCATAGCCTGCCGCCATGCACGACATCCGCCTGATCCGCGACGATCCCGACCGTTTCGACCAGATGCTCGCCCGGCGGGGACTGCCGCCGGTGGCTCAGGATTTGCGCAAGCTCGACGAGCGGCGGCGGGCGCTGATCGCCGAGGCCCAGGTGGCGCAGGCGCGGCGCAACGAAGCGTCAAAGCTGATCGGCGCGGCAATGGCCAAGGGCGATCCGGCAACCGCCGAGGCGCTGAAGGCCGAAGTCGCGGCGCTCAAGGACCGCCTGCCCGCGATCGAGGCGGAGGAGAAGGACGTCGCGGCGCAGTTGAAGGCCGCGCTTGACGTCATCCCCAACCTCCCCGCCGACGATGTGCCCGATGGCACGGACGAGGAGGGCAATGTCGAGGTGTCACGCTGGGGCACCCCGCGCGCCTTCGACTTCACGCCCAAGGAACATGCCGACCTCGCCCCCCCACTCGGCATGGATTTCGAAACCGGCGCGCGGCTGTCGGGTGCGCGCTTCACCTTCCTGCGCGGCGACATGGCCCGCCTCCACCGCGCGCTCGGCCAGTTCATGCTCGACGTCCAGACCCGCGAGCATGGCTATCAGGAATGCAACCCGCCGGTGCTCGTCAAGGATGAGGCGATGTACGGCACTGACAAGCTGCCGAAGTTTGCAGAGGATAGCTTTTCGACCGACAAAGAGGCCGACACAACTGCTAGGCGTTTCGCGGCGTTTAGGCAGGCCGTAGACGAGCTCGAAGCGTCTGACTTTGATGATGACGAAAAGTGGCGTCGCATCATGGTTCAATCTCTTCGGCATCGCGACCAATTTGAGTCGGCCGCCGAACAGCGCCGCTGGCTCATCCCCACCAGCGAAGTCTCCCTCACCGCCAGCGTCATGGGCGAGCTGCTCGACGAAAGCGCCCTGCCGCTGCGCCTCACCGCCCTCACCTTGTGCTTCCGCTCGGAAGCAGGCGCGGCCGGCCGCGATACGCGCGGCTTCATTCGCCAGCACCAGTTCGAGAAGTGCGAGCTGGTCAGCATCGTCCGCCCCGAGGACTCGGAGGCCGAACATCAGCGCATGACCCGCGCGGCGGAGACGATCCTGGAGCGACTGAACCTGCCCTATCGCAAGCTGCTGCTGTGCACCGGCGACATGGGTTTCGGTGCGCGCAAGACCTATGACCTGGAGGTCTGGCTGCCCGGCCAGGGCGCGTGGCGCGAGATCAGCTCGTGCTCCAACACCGGCGACTTTCAGGCGCGGCGGATGAACACCCGCTATCGCGTCGCGGGCGAGCAGAAGAAGACCGAGTTCGTCCACACCCTCAACGGCTCCGGCCTCGCGGTCGGCCGCACGCTCGTCGCCGTGATCGAGAATTATCAGAATGCCGACGGCAGCGTCACCGTGCCTGACGCGTTGCTGCCCTATATGGGCGGCATCACCCGCCTGGAGCCGACCCCCTGATGCGCATCCTGGTCACCAACGACGACGGCTATCACGCCCCCGGCATCACGGTGCTCGAGGAAATCGCGCGCAAATTCTCCGACGATGTCTGGGTGGTCGCCCCGGCGGAGGAGCAATCGGGCGCGGGCCATTCGCTCACCCTCACCCGCCCGCTGCGCGTGCGCCGCTTCGGCGACCAGCGTTACGCGGTGATGGGCACGCCGACCGACGCGGTGATGATGGCGCTGGCGCGGATCATGAAGGACACGCCGCCCGACCTGATCCTCTCAGGCGTCAATCGCGGCGCCAACCTGGCCGAGGACGTGACCTACTCCGGCACCGTTTCCGCCGCGATGGAGGGCGCGCTCGCCGGTGTCCGCTCGATCGCGCTCAGCCAGGTCTACCGGCGCGAGGGGATGGGCGACGCCGTCCCGTTCGGCGCGGCCAAGGCATGGGGCGAACAAGTGATCCGCCCGCTGATCGACATGGACTGGGCACCCCGCACGCTGGTCAACATCAACTTCCCCGCGCTCGCGCCCGAAGAGGTGAAGGGCATCCGCGTCGCCAATCAGGGCCTGCGCGACTATGGCCGGCTCCAGATCGTCAGCAACCGCGACCCGCGCGGCTACGAGTATTTCTGGTTCGGGTTGGGGCCGATGATCGAGACCCCGGCGCATTCGACCGACCTTGAGGCGATCGCCGACGGCTATGTCGCGGTGACGCCGCTGCACCTCGACCTCACCCATCACGAATCGATGGCCGCGCTCGAAGCGCGCTACCGGCAGGACTGAGCGCCGGCATGAGCCAACCGGTCGGCCGCTATCACACGCTGAAGCGCCGGTCGGGGTTGCCGTTGTGGGTATCGATCGGCTGGCGCGTGGTCGCGGTGCTCGCGCTGCTCGGGCTGGCGATCGGGGTGCACTGGTTCGACCGCGCGGGGCTGCGCGACAATTACGATGGCGAGATCAGCTTTCTCGACGTCGTCTATTTCACCATGATCTCGATCACCACGACGGGCTATGGCGACATCGCGCCGGTGACCACGCAGGCGCGCATGTTCGACGCGCTGGTCGTCACCCCGATCCGGGTGTTCGTGGTCCTCCTGTTCATCGGCACCACTTATGATTTCGTGCTCAAGCGCAGCTGGGAGAAATGGCGTATGGCTTCGATCCAGCGCAAGCTGACCAACCACATCGTCGTCGCGGGCTTTGGCCGGACCGGATCGGAGGCGGTCGACGAGCTGATCGCGCGCGGCGAGGCGCCAGCGAGCATCGTCGTGGTCGACGGCGATCCCGAACGGCTGGCGCGCGCCGAGGCGTGCGGCTGCAACGTGATCCAGGGCGATGCGACGCGCGACGAGCTGCTGACCGACGTTCGCATCGCCGACGCGCGTACACTGATCGTCGCGGCGGGGCGCGACGACACCTCGATCCTCATCACGCTCACCGCCCGGCACCTGGCGCCCGACCTGTCGATCAGCGTCATCGTAAAGGCGGAAGACAACGAATTTCCGGCGCGTGCCGCGGGGGCGAATACCGTCATCAATCCCGTCAGTTTCGCCGGACTGCTGCTCGCCAGTTCGTGCAGCGGCCAGCACATCGCCGATTACATGATGGACCTCGCCTCGATCGACGGGCGGGTCCAGCTCGCCGAGCGCCGGGTGCGGGATGAGGAGGTCGGCCAGCCGCTATCGGCGATCACCACCGGCCTGGGCGTCCGCCTCTATCGCGACGGCAAGCCGTTCAGCTTCGCCGAGCCCGAGGCAAAGGCGTTGGCGACGGGCGACGTTATCGTCGAAATCGTGCCGCGGCGGATGGCGTCGGCGTGATCGACGGCGCCCGCATCCTGCCGATCCTGCTGCTGATCGGCTCCAACATCTTCATGACCTTCGCCTGGTACGGGCACCTGAAGTTCAAGCACGCGTCGATCGTCGCGGTCATCCTGATCAGCTGGCTGATCGCGCTGCCCGAATATCTGCTGGCGGTGCCCGCCAACCGGATGGGCAGCGCGGTCTATTCGGCGGCCCAGCTGAAGGGGATGCAGGAGGTCATCACGCTGAGCATCTTCGCGATCTTCTCGGTCGCCTATCTGGGCCAGAAGATCACGGTGAACCACCTGATCGGCTTCGCGCTGATCGCGGCGGGGGCGTTCTTCCTGTTCCGGGGGTGAGCCCGAACTTTCCCATCACCCCGGCCCTGTGCCGGGGTCCACGGCACCGCAAAGCGCCGTTGCGCGCCATTTGGAGCCGAGCCAATGCGCGGGGCAAGCGGCGCGCGTCGAGGATGGACCCGTGCGGGTTGCGCGGTGGACCCCGGCACAAGGCCGGGGTGACGAGGAAAGAGTGTCCGGGTTTTCCGAATGTGCATTTGGTCGAGGAATGGGCTGCATTTTCTCTCGTCACCCCGGCCTTGAGCCGGGGTCCCACTGCCTGATCCGGCGCAAGAAGCATCGGGACCCCGGGTCGAGCCGGGGTGCCGCGAAGTAAGGGGCTAGATTTTGCAACGATGCCTATTCCCGGTCAGCTTCTCAGGGTGAGCGGGTTGGGGTCCGGAAGCCGCAACAGGGGTTCGCCCGGCATGAGCGACTTCCCGGCGACCTGTCGACCCCGACACCTGCCCGGACGGGCGACCGGTTGCCGACCATCCCCCCCGACTCGCTTTTTCCGCCAAAGCGCCTATGTGCGCGGCCAATCATGGCAACCATTCTTCCCGAACCGCCCCGCGTGGGCATGGTGTCGCTCGGCTGTCCCAAGAATCTGGTCGACAGCGAGCGGATCCTGACCAAGCTGCGTGCGGAAGGCTATGGCCTGTCCGCCGACTATGCCGGCGCGGACGTGGTGCTGGTCAACACCTGCGGCTTTCTGGACAGCGCCAAGGAAGAGAGCCTGGAAGCGATCGGCGAGGCGCTGGCGGAGAATGGCCGCGTCATCGTCACCGGCTGCATGGGCGAGGAAGCCGAGCGCATCCGCGCGCGCTTCCCCAACGTCCTCGCCGTCACCGGCGCGCATCAATATGAGCAGGTGGTCGATGCGGTCCACGCCGCAGCACCCCACACCCCCTCGCCCTATCTCGACCTGGTGCCCGAAGCCGGCCTCAAGCTGACGCCGCGCCACTACAGCTATCTGAAGATTTCGGAGGGCTGCAACCACCGCTGCAGCTTCTGCATCATCCCGTCGCTGCGCGGCGACCTGGTCAGCCGCCGTCCCGACGCGATCCTGCGCGAGGCGGAGAAGCTGGTCGCGGCGGGAACGCGCGAGCTGCTGGTCATCAGCCAGGACACCTCGGCCTATGGCGTCGATATCCGCAAGGAACCGCGGATGTGGCAGGGGCGCGAAGTCGTGCCGCACATGACCGACCTCGCCCGCGAACTCGGCCGGCTCGGCACGCCGGAGCGGCCGGTGTGGGTGCGGCTGCACTATGTCTACCCCTACCCCCATGTCGATCAGGTCATCCCGCTGATGGCCGAGGGGCTGGTGCTCCCCTATCTCGACATCCCGTTCCAGCATGCCGCGCCGGACGTGCTGCGGCGGATGCGGCGGCCCGCCAACGAGGCGAAGGTGCTGGAGCGGCTGCGCAACTGGCGCGCGATCTGCCCCGACATCGCGATCCGTTCGTCCTTCGTCGTCGGCTTTCCCGGCGAGACGGAGGCGGATTTCCAGTATCTGCTCGAGTGGCTGGAGGAAGCGCAGCTCGACCGGGTCGGCGCGTTCCGCTTCGAACCCGTCGCGGGTGCCGCCGCCAACGCCCTGCCCGATCCGGTGCCGGAGGAGGTGAAGGAAGACCGCTACGCCAGATTGATGGCGCTGACCGCGCGCATTTCGGCTGAGAAGCTCCAGGCCAAGGTCGGCCGCACGGTCGCCGTCATTATCGACGCGGTGGATACGGAGAGCGGCGGCGCGACCGGCCGCTCGACCGCCGACGCGCCGGAGATCGATGGCGAGGTTCATCTGCGCGACGCAGGACACCTGAACGAGGGCGACATCGTGCGGGTGGAAATCGAGGATGCCGACGATCACGACTTGTTCGGTGTTCCGATCGCGACCTAGATAGCGGGATGAACCCCGAACTCACCTCCCTGATCCAGCCCGATCGCGGGCAGGACGCGCGCGACATCCACCTGATCGATCCCAAGGGCTATGACGCCTGGTTCGCCGCGCAGCCGCCGCGGCATCGCGCCGCGATCGCGGCGCAGCGGTTGACGCCGACCGGCTATGCCAACGCGATCCTGCCCGGCGACGGGCCGGAGCAATGGTCGGTGGTGAGCGTGGTCGCCAATGTCGACAACCTGTCACCCTGGTGCCTGGCGAAGCTGGCGGAGACGCTGCCCGAGGGCAGTTATCGGCTGGCGGGGCGCGACCCCGGCCCGGCGCTGCTCGGCTGGCTGCTCGGCCAGTATCGTTTCGACCGCTATCGCCGCGACGACAAGGCGGCGGGGCCGCGCGTGCTGCTGACCAGCGATCCGGCGCGGGTCGATGAAGCCGTCAGGATCGCGCGCGCGACGTTCAAGGTGCGCGATCTGGTCAACACCCCCGCCTCCGACATGGGGCCCGCCGACCTGGAGGCCGAGGCGCAGGCGTTAGGCAAGGCGCATGGCGCAAGCATCACCGTCACCAACGGGCCGGACCTGGAACGCGGCTATCCGATGATCCACACCGTCGGCCGCGCCGCCGCGCGGGGTCGCGAGCCACGGCTGATCGAGCTGGAATGGGGCAACCCCGCCCATCCCCGCATCGCGATCGTCGGCAAGGGCGTGTGCTTCGATTCGGGCGGGCTGGACATCAAGCCTTCTGCGGCGATGCGGCTGATGAAGAAGGACATGGGCGGCGCGGCGCACGCGCTTGCGCTGGCCGAGCTGGTCATGGCGTCGCGCCTGCCCGTGCGGCTGCATCTGCTGATCGCGGCGGTCGAGAATTCGGTGTCGGGCGACGCCTTCCGCCCCGGCGACGTGCTGGCGACGCGCAAGGGGCTGACGGTCGAGAATACCAATACCGATGCGGAGGGGCGGCTGATCCTGGGCGACGCGCTGACCCGCGCAGTCGAGGGCGCGCCCGAGCTGATCCTGGACTTCGCCACGCTGACCGGCGCGGCGCGGGTGGCGTTGGGGCCGGACCTGCCGGCGATGTTCGCCAATGACGATGCGCTGGCCGACGCCTTGCTCGAGGCGGGCAAGGCGGTGTCCGACCCCCTGTGGCGGCTGCCGCTATGGGACGGCTATGACGAGATGCTGAAGTCCGACATCGCCGACCTGGTCAACGCCGCCGACGGGCCGTTCGCGGGATCGATCACCGCCGCGCTGTTCCTGCGCCGCTTCGTGCCGGCGGAGATTGCGTGGGCGCATTTCGACACGTTTTCGTGGCGACCGGCGGCCAAGCCGGGCCGAGCCAAGGGTGGCGATGCGCAGGGTCTGCGCGCGAGCTGGGCGATGCTGAAGGGGCGTTACGGAGCCGAGAGGCGGCCCTGATCAACTTTTCTCGCGAGCACGCATCAAATTCGTCACCCCGGCCTCGTGCCGGGGTCCATCGTGAAGCAGGCCAAAGCGGTCGATTAATTGCTCTGTGGCTTTCAGCCAGCGCGGAATCCGCGCGAGACGCGCCAGGGGGCCCGGTGGACCCCGGCACAGGGCCGGGGTGACAGCAGAAAGACCGGTTACTCGGGGGCAACGTGCGCGCTGCGTCAGCATTGGAGCATTGCAAGGTTCGACCTGCGTTTCCGTGCTCAACCCAGCCAAGCAATGGACTTTCCCTAACTCCCCCGCGCCCGCTGGGTCTGCAGCCGCTCCACCGCGTCGGAGTGGCGCAGGATGCGGGACATCGGGTCGATGACGACGTGCGCGCGGGCGGGCAGTGCGATCTGGCCGCGACCCCCTGCCATTTCCAGCGTCTGCACCCGGCCGTCCACCGCCACCTCGACCGGCATCGGGAAGGGCTTGCCGCCCGGTGCCTGCCAGGTCAGGGTCAGGCCCGCTTCGTCGCGCTGCTCGATCAGCTTGGGCAGGGCGGCTTCGCGCAGATAGACATCGAAGAACCAGCCGAGATCACGCCCGCTCACCTGATTGACGATGCGCTGGAACTCGGCGGTCGAGCCATAGCGCGGCTGGAAATTGCCCGGCCGGGGATCGGGCCGGCCATAGACGAGTCGCCGCGTCGCCTCAAAAAACGCCTCGTCGCCGATCAGGCCGCGCAGCGTGTGGAGCATCCACGACGCCTTGTAATAGATGTCGGAGCCCGGCCCCTTGACGCGATCATAGACCTGTTCGGCCGCCTGGGGCTTGCCCGAGACGATCGGGAACTGGTTGGCGATCTGTTCGCGCTGCGTCAGCATCATCGCCAGATACCGCCCCTCGCCCTCGCGCCAGCGGCCGTAAAGCGGCTGCATATAGCTCGCAAACCCCTCATGGAGCCAGAAGTCGTCCCAATTGGCGGCGGTCAGCTGGTTGGCGAACCACTCATGCGCGAATTCATGGTGGAACAGCCAGTCGAAGCCCTCGGCGGCCTTGCGATAATTGTTGCCATAGGCGTTGATCGTCTGATGCTCCATGCCGAGGTGCGGCGTCTCGACCACGCCGACCTTTTCGTCGGCGAAGGGATAGGGCCCGATCACGGCCTCGAAGAAATCGAGCGTCGGCGCGAATTCGGCGAACAGCTCGCGCGCCTGCACCTCACGGCCGGGCAGGTGCCAGAACGACATTGGCACGGCATTGCCGAACCGGCTCTGATAGTCGCCGGCGATCTGCACATAGGGCCCGATATTGAGCGCGATCCCGTAGTTCGTCGGATGCGCGGCGCGCCAGTGCCATGTCGAACGCCCGTCGGGCAGGCGGTCGACCCCCAGCAGCCGACCGTTGGACGGCGCGGCCAGCCCCGCCGGTACCGTCAGGTGCAGCGTGACCGCCCGGGCCTCCTGATCGGGCTGGTCGATGCACGGCCAGAACAGATCGCACCCCTCGCCCTGCACCGCGGTCGCGATCCACGGCTTACCGTCGGCGGTGTGCGACCAGACGAAGCCGCCGTCCCACGGCGCGCGCCTGGCGACATGCGGCACGCCGCCATAATCGATGCGCGCGACGATTTCCGCGCCCGCCGGCTGCATCGCCGGGAGCTGGATGCGCAGCCGCCCGTCCGGATTGGCCCATCGGCCCGCAGCCAGCGCGACGTCGCCGATCCGCACGCCGCGCACCGGCAGGTTGCGATCGAGATCGAGCACGAGCACCTGCACGGGGGCGCGCGCCGTGAAGCGCAACGTCGCAACCGCGGCGATCGCCTGGCGCTCCGGCAGCACCTCGATCGCAAGGTCGGCCGTGTCGAAACGGAGCTTTGCCTGATCGGGATCGGTCGGACCGCCAGAGAGGGCCGTCTGCGGGGTGAGCTCGCCATCCTTGCCCGGCGCGGCGGCGGTCAGCAGCATGGCGATCGCCGCCGCGAAACGGCGACCGGCAACGGCGAAACGACCTGCCATTTGACCCTCCATCGGTGTGGATGATTGATGCGCGGGACAGGCTGTCCCATATAAAGCGATCAGACGCCCGCGTTCGGCGTTCCGGAGTTCATATGAAGAAATCTTACCCCGTCCTTCCGCTGCGCGACATCGTCGTGTTTCCGCACATGATTGTGCCGCTGTTCGTGGGTCGCGACAAGTCGGTCGCCGCGCTGGAAGCGGCCATGGCGGACGACAAGGAGATTTTTCTCGTCGCGCAGCTTGACCCGGCCGAAGATGATCCGGGTCGCGACGACCTGTACGACACCGGCGTTTCGGCCGAGGTGCTCCAGCTGCTGAAGCTGCCCGACGGCACGGTCCGCGTGCTGGTTGCCGGGCGCGAACGCGGCACGCTCGACCAGGTCCGCGGCGAGGGTGATTTCCTGGTCGCCGATGTCAGCCCCGTCGCCGATGTCGAGGCGGACGGTGCCGAGGTCCAGGCGCTGATGCGATCGGTCGTCGACCAGTTCGAGAATTATGCCAAGCTCAACCGCAAGCTGCCGTCGGAAACCGCGGTTCAGGTGGCCGAGCTCGACGATGCGTCGCGGCTCGCCGATGCGGTGGCCGCCAATATCGCGGTCAAGGTCGCCGACAAGCAGGCGCTGCTGGTCGAGCGCGATCCGCGCAAGCGGCTGGAAATGGTGTTCGCCTTCATGGAGGGCGAGTTGGGCGTGCTGCAGGTGGAGAAGAAGATCCGCAGCCGTGTGAAGCGGCAGATGGAGAAGACGCAGCGCGAATATTATCTGAACGAGCAGCTGAAGGCGATCCAGCGCGAGCTCGGCAACGAGGGCGACGAGGGTGACGGCGACGAGATCGCCGAGCTGACGCAGAAGATCGCGACGCTCAAGCTGAGCAAGGAAGCGCGGACCAAGGCGCAGGCCGAGCTGAAGAAGCTGAAGACGATGGCACCGATGAGCGCCGAGGCGACCGTGGTGCGCAACTATCTCGACGTGCTGCTTGGCCTGCCCTGGGGCAAGAAGTCGAAGCTCAAGCGCGACATCGCCGCCGCCCAGGCGATCCTGGACGAGGACCATTACGCGCTGGAAAAGGTCAAGGACCGGATCGTCGAATATCTCGCCGTTCAGGCGCGCACCAACAAGCTGAAGGGCCCGATCCTGTGCCTGGTCGGCCCGCCGGGCGTCGGCAAGACCTCGCTCGGCAAGTCGATCGCCAAGGCGACCGGGCGCGAGTTCATCCGCCAGTCGCTGGGCGGCGTGCGCGACGAGGCCGAGATCCGCGGCCACCGACGCACCTATATCGGCTCGCTGCCGGGCAAGATCGTCACCAACCTGCGCAAGGCGGGGACGAGCAACCCCCTATTCCTGCTCGACGAGATCGACAAGCTCGGCCAGGATTTCCGCGGCGATCCCGCGTCCGCGCTGCTCGAGGTGCTCGATCCCGAACAGAACAACAAGTTCAACGACCATTATCTCGAGATCGACGTCGACCTCTCCGACATCATGTTCGTGACGACGGCGAACACGTTGAACCTGCCCCAGCCGCTGCTCGACCGGATGGAGATCATCCGGCTCGAAGGCTATACCGAGGACGAGAAGGTCGAGATCGCCGAGCGGCACCTGATCGCCAAGCAGATCGAGGCGCATGGCCTGAAGGACGGCGAATTCGTCCTGACCCATGAAGGGCTGCGCGACCTGATCCGCTACTATACCCGCGAAGCCGGGGTCCGCACGCTGGAACGCGAGATCGCGAAGCTGGCGCGCAAGGCGCTGCGCCGCATCCTGGAGGGCAAGGCGGCGCACGTGACGATCACGCCCGAAAATCTCCACGAGTTTGCCGGCGTGCGCAAATACCGCTTCGGCATCGGCGAGGAAGAGCATCAGATCGGCGCGGTGACGGGGCTGGCCTGGACCGAGGTCGGCGGCGAGCTGCTGACCATCGAAAGCGTGACCGTGCCCGGCAAGGGCGCGATCAAGACGACCGGCAAGCTGGGCGACGTTATGAAGGAAAGCGTCGAGGCGGCGTTCAGCTTCGTGCGCGCCCGTTCGCCTTCATATGGGATCAAGCCGAGCGTGTTCGCGCGCAAGGACATCCACGTCCACCTGCCCGAGGGCGCAGTGCCCAAGGACGGGCCGTCAGCGGGCATCGGCCTGGTCACGTCGATCGTGTCGACGCTGACCGGCGTGGCGGTGCGGCGCGACGTGGCGATGACCGGCGAGGTGACGCTGCGCGGCCGCGTGCTGCCGATCGGGGGGCTGAAGGAGAAGCTGCTCGCGGCGCTGCGCGGCGGGATCACCACCGTGCTGATCCCGCAGGAAAACGAGAAGGACCTGGCCGAGATTCCCGCGAATATCCGCGAGGGACTCGAGATCGTTCCGGTCGCGCATGTCGACGAGGTGCTGCGCCTGGCGCTGGTCGAACCGCTCGCCCCGATCGACTGGAGCGATGCGGACGATCTGGCGGCGCAGCCGATCTTGCCGGTAACCGGTCAGAACGAGCCCATTCATCACTAAAAGCCCATGAGATCCGGTCGTTTGGCCGGAAAATCGACGCTTTTGCTTTGACAGCGCGATTTTCCACCGTCTTACTGAGACTCCGGCGCGAGCCGCCGCGTGAGTCTTTACAACGACAACCGGGTAAACAGGGGTTCTACAGCGATGAACAAGCAGGAGCTGATTGGGCAGGTCGCCGATCATTCGGGTCTGGCCAAGGGGGATGCAAGCAAGGCCGTCGAAGCCGTGTTCGATGCGATCACCGGCGCGCTCAAAAAGGGCGACGACGTGCGACTGGTCGGGTTCGGCACCTTTTCGGTCAGCAAGCGCAAGGCATCGACCGGGCGCAACCCCCGCACCGGCGAGGAAATGACGATCAAGGCGTCCAACCAGCCGAAGTTCAAGGCGGGCAAGGGACTGAAGGATTCGGTCAACTAATTCTCGCTGCGGCGGGGCTGGACAGCTGGGCGGCGCTTGATTACACGCGCGGCTCCGTCGGGAGGCCTTGGCCGCGCGATCGGGCGCGTAGCTCAGTGGTAGAGCACTGTGTTCACACCGCAGGGGTCGCTGGTTCAATCCCAGCCGCGCCCACCACCCGAAAGGCCCGCCGGCTCGCATGAGCGGCGGGCTTTTTCATTTCCAGGCACGGTCGTCCCGACACCACAGGGCGCGCGCGGTCCCGATCGACCCAAAACGCGACAGCCAGCCTGAGAACACCGCACGATTTCGCCGAACCGTCATGCGGGCGAAACACTTGTCACCGTTTTGAAACGTTTAAGTCTTCGTTCTGACCACAAAATCCCATCTCCCGGTCACAGGGCGCGCCTAGCGCGGGGCCAGAGGGCGACAGGGGGAACTCCGAGTCGATCACGGCGAACAACGCCTACCCTCAGGAATTCGAAACGATCGGAACGGAGATTTTCATGGCCGACTACAAGCGTCTCAGCCTCATCCTGCTCACCGGCGTGGCTGGCGCCGCGCTTTCCGCCTGCGACGGCGCGACCAGCGTCGCCTCGCCCGGCGAAGGCACGATCGTCGTCCCGGCGCCGGCACCCGCGCCCACGCCGTCGCCGACCCCCTCGCCCACCCCGACCCCGACCGCGGGGCCTGCGGCCGACTGCCCCAGCGGCACCACCGACGTGGGCGTGATCGGCAATTTCCGCTCGTGCCGCCTGCCGTCGCTCATCACCACCCTCACCCTGCCGCGCCGCGCGGGCACGGCCTATGAAATCAACGGCCGCGTCGACGTCGGCGTGGATCGTGGCGGCGCGGGCACGGCGGGCCAGGCGGGCTCGCTGACCATCGAGCCGGGCGTGGTGATCTACGCGAACACCACCAATGCGGCGAACGACTTCCTGATCGTCAACCGCGGCTCGACGATCATCGCCGACGGCACCGCGGCGCGCCCGATCATCTTCACCGCGCAGCAGAACCTGACCGGCGCGGTCACCGACAGCGACCAGGGCCTGTGGGGCGGCGTCATCATCGCCGGTCGCGCGCCGGTTTCCAACTGCAACCTCTCGACGGTCACCGGCGGCGCGGTCGATTGCGAGAACGTGGTCGAAGGCACCGGCAACGCGCTCTACGGCGGTGCCACCCCGGGCGACAATTCGGGCGTGCTGCGCTATGTCCAGATCCGCTATTCGGGCACCGTCATCAGCCCGAACAACGAGCTTCAGGGCCTGACCACCGGCGGCGTCGGCAGCGGCACGACCATCGAGTTCCTCCAGGTCCACAACAGCTCGGACGACGGCGTCGAAATCTTCGGCGGCACGCACAACGGCCGCAACTGGGTGATCACCGGCGCCGACGACGACGGCCTGGATACCGATGTGGGCTGGCGCGGCTTCCTGCAGTTCATGCTGGTCATCCAGCGGCCGAACAACACGCAGTCCGACAACTACGTGATGGAAATCGACTCGAACAACAATGAAGACGCGCTGCCGCGTCAGTTCGGTCGGATCGCGAACTTCACCTTCGTCCACACCAGCACGGGCACGAACGCCGGCCTGCGCCTGCGTGGCGGCGCCGACTTCACCTTCGTCAACGGCATTCTGGCGAGCCCCCAGCCCTGCCTGAACATCGTCGCCGGTGCGGTCGTGAACGGCGAAGCCACCACCATCCGCGCCGCCAATTCGGCGCTGCAGGATGTCGGTCCGCCGACCTTCAACTCGGTCTATTTCGCCTGCGGTTCCGCCTTCTCGGCGGAAACGACCCAAGGCGGCGTGACGGTGACCAATGCCCAGCAGCTGGCGGTCGTCAATGCCGGCACCAACAACGTGACCAACGGTACCGCGGCGGGCGCGGTCGCCAACGTCTACCTGCCCGGCACGGCGGCGCTGGCGGTGACGCCGTTCGCGGCAGCGTCGCTCAATCCGGCGGGGTCTTCGTTCCTGGTGAACACGACCTATGTCGGCGCAATCAGCGGGCCGACGGACACCTGGTACCAGGGTTGGACGTGCAACTCGAACCGCGCCAACTTCGGCGCGACGAGCGGGAACTGCACCACCGTTCCCAGCACCTGAGCCACGGACGTCACGGGAGCGGGGCAGCGCGACGCTGCCTCGCTCCCTCGTGCTTTCCAGACCCCTGATCCGGATATCAAAGATGAAAAAGCAACTCGCATTCGGAACGCTGCTGCTCCTGTCCTCGCACCTGGTGGCGCCCATCGCGCTGGCGCAGGACGCGGCCGCCGGTGACGCCCAGTCGACGCCGCCCGCGGGCCAGACCGTTGACCCGGGCCAGACCGCCGAGCCGGATCAGGTCGAGGAAGAGGTCGAGATTTCCGCGCCCGGCGCGTCGGACTCGAGCGAGGACATCGTCGTCGTCGGCCGCAACATCCCCAATGTGATCCGCGCGACGCCGCAGGTGATCTCGGTCCTGTCGACCGCCGACATCGAACGCACGGGTGAAGGCGACATCGCCGGCGCGCTCCAGCGCGTCACCGGCCTCAGCGTCGTCGGCAACGGCTTCGTCTATGTCCGCGGCCTGGGCGATCGCTATTCCTCCTCGCTGCTCAACGGTTCGCCGCTGCCCAGCCCCGAACCGCTGCGCCGCGTCGTGCCGCTCGACATCTTCCCGACCAATCTCGTCGCCTCGGCGCTGGTCCAGAAAAGCGCGTCGGCCAATTATCCCGGCGAATTCGGCGGCGGCGTGATCAATCTGACCACCCGTGCGGTGCCCAAGGAAAGTTTCCTCGACTTCGGTGGCAGCGTCGGGTTCGACACCGTCACGTCGAGCGAACTCGGCTATGTCTATGACGGCGGTTCGGCCGATGTCTTCGGCTATGACGACGGCGAGCGCAGCGTGCCGGGCTTCATCAACGAAGCCGGTCGCAACATCACCTCGATCAACTCGTTCTCGCAGCTGGCCACGCTGTCGAACGCGCCGACCACGCTGTTGCAGGAACAGGCACAGCTTCCGGCCAACTGGTCGGGCGAGGTCAGCGCGGGCACGTCGTTCGACGTCGGCGCGACGCGGATCGGCCTGATCGCGGCGGGCGGCATCTCCAACGGCTGGCGGACGCGTGACGCAATCCAGCAGACCACCGACGACGGCACCGGCGCGGGCATCAACCGCGATTTCCGCACGGTCCTGACCGACAACCGCATCATCGTGAACGGCCTGATCGGGATCGGCGCCGAGTTCGGCGAACAGCGCGTGCGTCTCACCAACCTCTACGTCCACGACACACTCAAGCAGGGCCGGCTCGGTGCGGGCACCGGCTCGAACATCGGCGGCTTCATCGACGGCAACGCGCCGTTCATCGAACAGAATACCAACTGGTTCGAGCGCCAGCTGTTCACGACACAGTTTGTCGGCGAGTTCGAGATCGGCCAGCTCAACATCGACGTGCGCGGCGCCTATGCGAACACCAAGCGCGAGTCACCCTATGAGCGCGCCTTCCGCTATGAATACAGCCCGGTCGTCGGCGATTACGTCAACAATCTGGGCGGCAGCAGCAACCAGAGCGCGACGGTCTCGTTCAACGACCTGAACGAGGACCTGTGGTCGGGTGCGGTCGATTTCAGCTACGAGCTCAATTTCGACCGGCCGATCACCGTGTCGGCGGGTTATGCCTATCAGGACTCCGACCGCAGCTCGAGCCGTTACGAATTCCGTTATCGCGCACGCGGCGGTGCCCTGGGCCTCGCCTTCTCGCAGCTGCGCCCGGACTTTCTGCTCTCGGACTTCAACATTCTGAACGGCTGCGACCGCGCCGCACTCAACCTCGCCGCCGACGAAAGCTGCATCTTCCTGGAGAACCAGTCGACCCAGCTCGGTGCCGCGGCCTATGACGCGTCGCTGCGCATCCATGGCGTCTATGCCCAGCTCGAGGGCGAGATCATCGATGGCATGCGCATCACCGCCGGCGTGCGTTACGAGGACGCGATCGAGGAAGTGCTGCCGTCCGGCGGCAATGTCCCCGCAACGCTGATCGCGAACGACTATTGGCTGCCGTCGGCGACGCTGACGTGGAATTTCGCATCCGACATGCAGCTGCGGCTGCACACGTCGGTGACCGTCGCGCGTCCGCAGTTCCGCGAACTGGCGCGCCAGATCTACCAGGATTATGAATCGGATCGCCAATTTCTCGGCAACCCGTTCCTGATCGATTCGCAGCTGTGGAATTCGGAAGCGCGTTTCGAGTGGTTCTTCGCGCGCGAACAGCGGCTGACCGTCGCCGGTTTCTACAAGCGCATCCAGAACCCGATCGAACAGGTCTCTTTCTTCCCGGCGGGTACCGACGCGATCCAGACCGGTTTCTCGAACGCGCCGGCGGCGCAGCTTTACGGCGGCGAAATCGAAGCTGTGAAATACGTGCCGCTCGACACGCTGGGTGACTTTTTCGCCAGCCGCCGCCTGCTGCTGCTGGCCAACTATACCTACACCCAGTCGGAACTGATCATCGGAAACCAGGGTGTTCCCGACCCGCTGAACAATCTGCTGCGACCCGCCAACCTGCTGTTCCAGGACGGCGCGCCGCTGACCGGTCAGTCGGACCATCTGGTCAACCTTCAGCTCGGCATCGAGGACACCAAGAGCCTGTCGCAGCTGACCGTGCTGTTCAACTATGCGAGCGAGCGCGTCACCAACCGCGGGCCGACCTCGGCTTCGGGCGGCGTCCGCCTGCCCGACCTGACCGAACGCCCGGGCATCCGCCTCGACGTCGTCGCGCGCCAGGGCATCCGCTTCGGCGAGCGCGAATTCGAGCTCAAGTTCGAGGGCCGCAACCTGACCGGCACGCGCTATCAGGAGTTCCAGGACTTCGGAAACGGCGTCCGGATCGACAACAACACCTATGATCTGGGCCGCATTTTCACGGTGGGCCTGACCGCCAAGCTGTGATCGCCGGCTAAAGGGCCGATCGGTTTCCCCCCGCTGGGCCCGGACTTCGGTTCGGGCCCGTCTTTTTTGCAGGCTTACCCGGTCACCCGATCCAGGCGCGTTCCCGGAACCACTTGGTCAGGACATATTTCGTCCCTGCACGCACCTTCATGCCGTGGTGAATCGTCGCCGGATTGGGCGTGCCATCGGGGCGGTTGTTGTTCCAGGCAAGCAGCTTGCCGCGTTCGGGCTGAATCGTCTTGTCGATCGCCTTGAACCGCGTCGCGCCGCCCGCTTCGGGCACGTTGAGATACAGCATGACCGTCCAGGTGCGGTTGCCCGACCGGCCGCAGAACCGCTCGAAATCGACACCTTGGGGCGAGAAATAATCGGTGTGCGGCTTGAACTCCTGGCCGACCGCATAACGCTGCCCCTGCAGCGGTTCGCCATGGGCGGGATCGATGCCGCAGAAGCGGTTGATGCGTGCCTCCACCTCCTGGGCCAGCGGATCTGCGGCATCGAAATCACAGGTTTCGCTGGTCCGGAAATAGGCATCGCCGTTGGGATCGGCGATCGTCGACGGCCGTCGATCGCGATCGATCCGGCCGATCAACGCGTCGCAGAGCGCCGCATCGAGGAAATCGCGACAGACGAACAGCGTGACTTTGGGACTCGGCACGCGCTGCACGCGCGGTTGCGTCATGATCTGTGCGATGATCGGTTCGCCGGGGTGGCCTGAACCCAGCCGGGTGATTGAATGGTCGCGCGTCGCCATGCCGTTTATCATGCCCAAACCGGCATCGCCGCACCAGTCGTGGCGGCCGATCCGCCGCGCCGTCCCGCACCGATCCTTTGAAAGAATAATGTCACATCTTGTTCGTAATTGCGGGTTGGAAAAGTCGGCGCATCCGCCGGCAATTCGCGTCCGCGGACCCGCAACAGCGGGCGGGACGGCAGCGCCGGGGGCTTTGAACGGTGGGCGATATGGAGCGGCGACCGGAAGACGTGGCGGCCGAACCGCATCGATTGGCAGCATCGTCGGAAGGATTGGCCCTGCCGGTTGCCTCGATCGAACAGGTGACCGGGGCGTTGCAGGACCGCCGGGCGCGCCAGCAGCCCATTCGTTTCATCTTGGCCGAAGGTGCATCGGCCGACGATGTCGCGGGCCGGCTGTTCGACGCGCTGGTCGATGATGCACGCAGTCAGGGCGCGCCCGGGCTCGATCTGGAGCCCTATTGCGGCGCATATACCGTGCGTGCGCGCATCGATGGGCGGCAGCAGACGCTCAGCATTCTGAGCGCACCCATCAGCGCCGCGGTTCGCGCGATCGTCGCGCCCTCGGCCGATCTGGGCGAGCGGACGGTCGCCCGCACAATCGGGGATGCGCGCGAGTTCATGTCGGTCAGCGCGCTCGATTGTGCCGAGGGACGCCGGATCCACATCGAGTTCAAGGCCGCCGCCACCGCGCCGCGCATGATCGCACTGGGCGGGGCGTCGCACGGGACGCGCCAGCGCCTGTCGCGACTGCTCGACCGGGCTGAGGGCGTCATCCTGGTCGGGGGCCTGCCCGGTTCGGGCCGGCATTCGACGATAACGGCGATGCTGCAGCATATGGCGTCGCGCGGGCGCAGCGTCCTGGCGCTGGGCGACCGACCGTCCGCGCCGGTCGCGGGCCTGGGCCATGTCCCCGTCACCGAACCCGGTGCTTCGGGCATTGCCGAGATGCTTCGTGCAGCCGCGCGGCATCAGCCCGACGCGATCGCTTTCGACGGCATTGCCGATCGCGCACTGATGGAACTTGCGCTCCAGAGCGCCCAGCCCCAACCGATGATGATCGCGCGCACCGATGCGGCCGACGCGATCGGCGCAATCCTGCAGCTTCGCGCGCTCCGGATCGATCCGTTTCTGATCGCCGGATCGTTGCGTGCGGTGATGGCGCAGCGGCTGGTCCGCCGGCTTTGCCCGGAATGCCGCTTCCCGGTCCAGGCGGCGCCGTCGGTTTCGGCGCTGCTCGGCTTCGATCCCGGCGCGATCGTGTATCAGGGCGCGGGCTGTGACGCTTGCGGAGGAACCGGGTTCCAGGGCTTCATCGCCGCGTTCGAGCTGGTCGAGGTCGATCATGCGATCCGCCGCCTGATCGCCGATGGCGGCGACGAATCCATTCTGGCCCGCCACGCCTTCTTGAAGACGCCGAACCTCGGCTCGGCGGCGCGTGCGCTGGTCCGTGAGGGCGCGACGAGTGCGGAGGAAGCGGTGCGGCTGTCGCGCGGGACGCCAATCGCCGCCTAGCCGCGACTTGGGGGTTGGGCGCGCGACTGATATGCTTGACGCCGCCCGGCCCTGCCCGCTAAGCGCGCGGCTTCGCGGCGACCGTAGCTCAATTGGTTAGAGCGCTGGTTTGTGGTACCAGAGGTTGCGGGTTCAATCCCCGTCGGTCGCCCCATTCCTCCTTCCCCAATACCGGGAAATCAGCCGTGCCGACCGACTGGGGTTTCGACGACTTCGACGACCATGAGGGCGTCCACCTGTTCACCGACCGTGACACCGGGCTGCGCGCGGTGATCGCCATTCATTCGACGGCGCTGGGTCCGGCAGCGGGCGGCGTGCGCTACTGGCATTATGCGCACAGCGACGCTGCGATCACCGACGCGCTGCGCCTGTCGCGCGGCATGAGTTTCAAGAATGCGATGGCGGGCCTGCCGATGGGCGGGGGCAAGGGCGTCATCCTGGCTCCGTCGCCGGGCGCGGTGAAGGCCGATGGACTGCTCGCAGCGTTCGGGCGCGCGATCGATTCGCTGGGCGGGCGCTATGTGACGGCCGAGGATGTCGGCATGTCCGAAGCCGACATGATCGCGATCGCAACCACGACGCGTCATGTCTCCGGCCTTCCCGCCAGCGCCGGCAGCGCGGGCGGCGATCCGGGCCCCTACACGTCGCGCGGCGTGTATCTGGGGGTCCGCGCCGCCGCCGCACGCGCACTCGGCACCGATGACATGCGCGGCGTTCGCGTCGCGATCCAGGGGGTGGGCAGCGTCGGCGGCGGGCTCGCGCGGCTGCTCGCGGCCGACGGCGCCGTCCTGACCCTCGCCGACGTCAACCGGTCGCGCGCGCAGGCGCTGGCGGATGAGCTGGGCGCGGCGATCGCCGATCCCGATGCGGTGCTGACCCTGGACACCGACATCGTAAGCCCGAACGCCTTGGGCGCGATCCTGACCGAGGCGACGATCGCCGCGCTGCGGTGCAAGGCGGTGGCGGGCGGCGCGAACAACCAGCTTGCGACGCCCCAGGACGGGGCGCGGCTGCACGCGCGCGGCATCCTGTATGCACCCGATTACGTCATCAACGCTGGCGGCATCATCAACGTCGCGCTCGAATATCTGGGCCAGGGCGACCGGGCCGAGGTCGAGGCCCGCGTCGCGCGCATCCCGGAACGGTTGGTCCAGGTGTGGGACGAGAGCGCACGGACCGGCCAGCCCGAAGCCGATGTTGCCGACGCGATCGCGCGCCGCCTGATCGGGCGGGGCTGACCGCGCGGCGATGCTCGTCGGCTGGCTTATCCTGGCGGGACTGGCAGCAGCGGCGGGCGCGGCTCTGTGGGCACTGGGGTTCAGCCGGACGCTGGCGTCGCTCGCCGGCGCGGCGATGATGCTGGCGGCGGCGGGCTATGCGCTGCAGGGGCGGCCTGCCCTGCCCGGCAGCCCCACCGGCGCGCGCGCAGCGCGCGGCCAGGTCGATCCCGATACCGTGTCGATGCGCCTGAAGCTGTTCGGACGCTTCGGCAGCACCGCGCAGTTTTTCGTCGCCGCTGATGCGCTGACCCGGGTCGGATCGCCCGGTTCGGCGATCCGGCTGCTGATCGGCGCGCTTCAGGGCGATCCGCGCAACGTTGCGCTGTGGAGCGGCCTTGGTCTCGCCTATCTCGACCATGACCGCGACATCCTGTCGCCGCCCGCGCAATTCGCGTTCGAACAGGCGATCCGCGTCGACCCATCGGCACCGGGCGGCTATTATTTCTATGGCGTCGGCCGGGCGCGGACGGGTGATTTCGACCGCGCCCGCAGCTTGTGGCGCGCCGCGCTGGAACGGACCGCGCCCGGCAGCAACGCGCGCGCCGCGATTGCCGAACGGCTCGCGATGCTCGACGATTTCGCCGCAATGCAGGCGCTCGCCCCCGCCCGCCCCTGAACCAACGCCGGCGATCACATACGAATACATCGCGTCGTGCGCCGTTGCGCCGCTACGCTGGACGCGCAGCCCGGAAGATACCGGTGCGCCAGCAGGAGAGGACGATGACGGCACGCGGATTTGGACGATTTGGCGTTGCGCTGGCGCCGATGGTTGCGACGTTGCTCGCATCCTGCGCGACCCTGCCGCCGACCCGGCCGGCGACGGCAGCCGATGCGACCGCGCCGGTCGACCCCTTCTGGCGCAATGCGACCGTCTATTTCCTGATGACCGATCGTTTCATGAACGGCGATCGCGGCAACGACGCCGCCATTCCCGCGGTCGGCAAGCCCGACCTGCTGCGCGGGTTTGAAGGCGGCGACATTGCCGGGGTCACGCAGCGGATCGAGGCAGGCTATTTCGACGCGCTGGGCGTCGACGCGATCTGGACCACTCCGCTGATCGAAAACGTCCATGGCGCGGTGATCGAGGGCGAATGGGGCTACAGCTATCCCTTTCACGGCTATTGGCCGCGCGACTGGAGCAAGGTCGATCCGCGGCTGGGCAGCGAGGCGGATCTCGCCCGCATGATCGACGCCGCGCATCGCCACGGCATCCGCATCATCGCCGACGTCATCATCAATCATGCCGGCGCGGTGACCGACCGCGGCGACCCGCGCTGGCCGGAAGACTGGGTCCGCCGCGGCCCGGCCTGCGATTACAAGAACTTCGCGGGCAACGTGCCGTGCGAATTGTCGTTCACGCTCCAGGACATCCGTACCGAATCCGAAACGCCGGTCGCGTTGCCCGACTTCATGGTCGAACGCTGGCGGGCGGAGGGCCGGTACGAGCGCGAGATGGCGGAGCTCGATCGCTTCTTCGCACGCACCGGCTATCCGCGCGCACCCAAATACTACATCGTCAAATGGCTGACCGACTGGGTACGCGATTACGGCGTCGACGGCTTTCGCGTCGATACCGCCAAGCACACCGACCCCGAAATCTGGGGTGTCCTGAAGCGTGAGGCGGAGATCGCGCTCGCCGAATGGCGCGCGCGCAACCCCGACCGGATCGCCGGCGACAAGCCCTTCTATATGGTCGGCGAGGTGTTCAATTTCGGCCTCGACGGCTTCGGCCACGCGCGCGAGCGCCGCTATGACTATGGCGACCGCCAGGTCGATTTCTATCAGCACGGCTTCGACGCGCTGATCAACATGGGCTTCCCGACGCATGCCGCGCTGCCGATGCCCGAACAGCACCGCATTTTCGACGCCGACCTGAACGGCGGCAATTTTGCGGGGCGCGGCGTGCTCAACTATCTCGCGTCGCACGACGACATGAACCCGTTCGATCCGACACGGGCGACTGCGCGCGACGACGCGACGCGGCTGATGCTGAGCCCGGGCGGCGCGCAGATCTACTATGGCGACGAGATCGGGCGCTCGCTGGTCGTGCCGGGCACGCGCGGCGACGCGACCCTGCGCTCGAATTTCGACTGGTCGGCGGTGGAGCGCAACGCCGCGCTTCTCGATCACTGGCGGCGGCTCGGGCGCTTTCGCAAGGCGCATCCGGCGCTCGGTGCGGGCAAGCACCGTGAACTGTCGCGCGCGCCCTATACCTTCGCGCGCGTGCTGGAGGGTTCGCGCGGCAGCGACCGCATCGTCGTCGCGGCGGGCGTCACACCCGGCGCGAACAGCATCGTGGTCGACGACGTGTTCGCTCCGGGCACAAGGGTCCGCGACGCCTATAGCGGCGAGGAGTCGACCGTGCGCGGCGACCGCGTGGCATTGACGAAGAGCGCGGACGTCATCCTGCTCGAAATGCTCTGACGCGGGCCGCTCAGCGCGCGCCCGGCCAGGCCTCGAACGGCAGGTCAAGCGCCTCGGCGACCGCCGGGTGGCGGATCTTGCCCCCCGACACGTTGAGCCCGTTGGCCAGGTGGCGATCCGCCTGCATCGCCGCCTCGGCGCCATGGTCGGCGAGCCGGATGACAAAGGGCAGCGTCGCGTTGTTGAGCGCAAACGCGCTGGTACGCGCCACCGCGCCCGGCATGTTGGCCACGCAATAATGAATGACGCCCTCCTCGACATAAACCGGGTCGTCGTGGGTCGTCGCGCGCGAGGTTTCGAAACAGCCCCCCTGATCGATCGCGATATCGACGAGCACCGAACCGCGCTTCATGGTCTTGAGCATCTCGCGCGTGACCAGCTTGGGCGCGGCGGCGCCGGGGACCAGCACCGCGCCGATCACCAGATGCGCGCTGCGCACCGCCGCCGCGATCGCCGCCTTGCTCGCATAGGCGGTCTTGATCGTGCTGCCGAAATGCATGTCGAGTTCGGCGAGGCGGTCGTTGTTGATGTCGTAGATGGTCACGTCGGCGCGCTGTCCGGTCGCCATCTGCGCCGCGTTGATGCCCGACACGCCGCCGCCCAGGATCGCGACCTTGGCCGGCGCAACGCCGGGCACGCCGCCCAGCAGCACCCCGCGCCCGCCCTGTTCCTTTTCCAGATAATGCGCACCGACCTGAATCGACATCCGCCCCGCCACCTCGCTCATCGGCTTGAGCAGGGGCAGCGACCGGCTGTCGGACGTCACCGTTTCATATGCGATGCAGGTCGCCCCGGCTGCCATCAGCCCCTCGGCCTGCGGCTTGTCGGCGGCCAGGTGGAGATAGGTGAACAGCGTGTGCCGCGATTCGAGCAGCGCGATTTCGGACGGCTGCGGCTCCTTGACCTTCACGATCATGTCCGCGCCCGCGAACACCGACGCCGCATCCGGCAGGATGGTCGCGCCGGCGGCGACGTAATCGGCATCCTCGAAATCGATCCCCATGCCCGCCTTTGTCTCGACGACGACCTGATGTCCGCGCGAAACCAGTTCGGCCACCGAAGGCGGGGTCAGGCCGACGCGATATTCGTGGTTCTTGATTTCCTTGGGCACGCCGATGCGCATGGTCACTCTCCTCGTCGCTGGCCTCGTCGCCGGTCGCGCGTGTCATAGCGCGAGCGTGCGGCGGATGTCTTTGCAAAGGCAGCGGTGGCAGCACCACGCTTTTGCATGAACCCTGCGCCAATCCGCGCTAGGATGCACAAGTCATGCAGACCGATCGAATCGACCTCGCCATCCTCAGCCATCTGTCCGCGCATGCACGGACTTCGGTCAGCGAGCTCGCCGCGCGAGTCGGGCTGTCGCAATCGGCGTGCACGCGGCGGATCCAGGCGCTGGAGGCAGCCGGGTTGCTTCGCGGCTATGGTGCGCGGATCGATCATCGCGCCCTGGGGTTCAAGGTCATCGCGCTGGTCGACATCAAGCTCGGCACACAGGTCGAGGAGGATCTGGCGCAGTTTGAACGCGCGATCGGCGCGATCGACGGGATCGTCGAATGCGCGCTTGTTTCCGGATCGCAGGATTACCGGCTGAAGGTACTGTGTCGCGACCTCGACGATTATGAGCGGCTGCATCGCGAACATCTCGGCCGCCTGCCCGGCGTCCACACGATCAGCTCCAGCTTCGTGCTCCGCGCGGTACCGACCCGGTCGGAGGCCGATGCACTGTTCGGCGAACGGTGCCCCTGAGTCGGCCTGTTGCAAGCGCGAACGCATGGTGATACCGGCGCGGCCAGGCTTTTCGGGCGGATTGTTTCGGAAGCACGGTATCGTTTCGATGATTTTGACCTCATTTCCGACTGACTTCCGGCCTTGACCAGCGCCGGCTCCGCCTCAGTGCAGGCCACACCCGACGCAGACGAAGCCGCTGCGCCGCACCATCGCGAACAGGCCGTGTGGAAACTCGCCGTGTCGGCGATTGGCGTCGTGTTCGGCGACATTGGCACCAGCCCGCTTTACGCGTTCCGCGAAACCTTTGCGGGCCACCATCCGCTCGCGCTCGATACCCAGCATGTGATGGGTGTCATCAGCCTGATGTTCTGGTCGATGATGGTGGTGGTGACGCTGAAATACGTCCTCATCATCCTGCGCGCCGACAACAAGGGCGAAGGCGGCAGCCTGGCGCTGCTCGCGCTGATTTCCGGCAAGACGCGAAACCGGCGCTGGACGGCCGGGATCATCCTGCTGGGCGTGTTCGCCACCGCGCTTTTCTATGGCGACAGCATGATCACGCCGGCGGTGACGGTGCTTGGCGCGGTCGAGGGGCTCGCGGTCGCCGCGCCCGGCTTTGGCGGCCTCGTGCTGCCCGCGTCGGTGTTCATCCTGATCTTCCTCTTTTCGATCCAGCGCAACGGGACGGCGCGGATCGGCGCGTTCTTCGGCCCGATCATGATGACGTATTTCATCACCATCGCGACGCTCGGCGCGATCAGCATTTCGCAAAGCCCGGCAGTGCTCGGCGCACTGTCCCCGCATCATGCCGTGCTGTTCTTCGCGGACGAGCCGCTCGCCGCATTCCTGGCGCTCGGCTCGGTGGTGCTGGCGGTGACCGGGGCGGAGGCGCTCTATGCCGACATGGGTCACTTCGGCCGCAATCCCATCCGCCTGTCGTGGCTGTGGTTCGTGCTGCCCGCGCTGATGCTCAACTATATGGGCCAGGGCGGACTGCTGCTGCGCGACGGCGTGCTCGCGCTCGAAAGCCCCTTCTACCTGCTCGCGCCCGAAAGCCTGCGCTTCCCGCTCGTCATCCTGGCGACGATGGCGGCGATCATCGCCAGTCAGGCAGTCATCTCGGGTGCGTTTTCGGTTACGCAACAGGCGATCCAGCTCGGCTTCATGCCGCGCCTGCGCATCGATCACACCAGCGCATCGACGGCGGGACAGATCTATATCCCGCTCATCAACTGGCTGCTGATGACGATGGTCATCCTGCTCGTGCTCATCTTCCAGAGCTCGTCCAATCTCACCTCGGCCTATGGCATCGCGGTGACCGGCGCGATGTTCATCGACACATGCCTGCTGACCGTGCTGCTGTTCTCGCTGTGGAAGTGGCGGTGGTATTTCTCCGTGCCGCTGCTCGCGCTGCTGTTCGTGGTCGACGGTGCCTATTTCCTCGCCAACCTGACCAAGGTCCCCGACGGCGGCTGGTTCCCGCTGCTCGTCGGCCTCGTCATCTTCACCTTCCTCACCACCTGGTCGAAGGGTCGGATGCTGATGATCGAGCAACTGCGCCGTTCCGCCATGCCGATCCAGGTGTTCATCTCGTCGGCCGCCAATTCGGCGACGCGCGTGCCGGGAACCGCCGTGTTCATGACCAGCACCCCCGATGGCGTGCCCCACGCGCTGCTCCACAATCTGAAGCACAACAAGGTTCTGCACGACCGGGTCATCCTGTTGACCGTCAAGATCAAGGACGAACCCTATGTCGCCGACGATTGCCGGGTCGAGCTGGAGGATCTCGGCCAGGGCTTTCATCGCATGATCCTGCGCTACGGCTTCATGCAGGAGGCCGATGTGCCCGCCGCGCTGAAGCAGGTGCGCGATTGCGGATCCGAGTTCCGAATGATCGAAACCAGCTTCTTCCTCGCTCGCCAGACCCTGCTGCCGTCGGACAAGCCGGGCATGATGCTGTGGCGCGAAAAGCTGTTCGCTTGGATGCTGCGCAACGCCGAAAGCGCGATGGAGTTTTTCCGCCTGCCGACCAACCGTGTCGTCGAGCTGGGCAGCCAGGTCGAGATTTGACCGACGCCCGCGACGTCGCGCGCGGACCCGTGATCGTCAGCGCGCTGTTCGGTCCAGCCGACTTCGCGTGGCTCAATGGTCTGCGTCAGCGTCACTTCCCGCCCGAACGCAACCAGCTCGACGCGCACCTTACCTTGTTCCACCATCTGCCCCCCGACCTGCTTCGCGAACTGAAGCAGCGCCTGAACGCGGCGACGCGGGGGCAGCCCCGCCCCGACGCCCGCATCGCCGGGCTGATGAACCTGGGCGGTGGCGTTGCCTTTCGCGTCGAATCGCCCGGGCTCGCGACGATCCGCGACGAACTGGCGGAGGCGTTCGCCCCGCTTCTGGTGCCGCAGGACCGCGCCGGATGGCGACCGCATGTGACGATCCAGAACAAGGTGCCGGCGCGCGCCGCCCGCGCGCTGCTCGACGAACTCGCCGCCGGCTTCACGCCACGCCCGCTCGTCATTTCCGGCCTTGCCGCATGGGAATATCGCGGCGGGCCCTGGGCCCCGCTGTCGCGCCACATGTTCGCTTGACCGTCGCGCGCGACGCCCCTATGTCGCGCGCTCGCCGACCGCGATGCCGGTATTCTGGGGCGGAGTAGCTCAGTTGGTTAGAGCAGCGGAATCATAATCCGCGTGTCGGGGGTTCAAGTCCCTCCTCCGCTACCAACCCGGATTGTCCACCAGTGACCCACTGAGGCCACTGGCAGACATTTTTCGAGGAAAATCAAATATTTTTCGCGTCCCGTTGCGTACGCCGGCGTCCCGGTGCGACCGGCTGCGGCCACCCACGGCGATTTGGATTGGGGGTATTTTGGGGGTATTTTTCGGCTGTCCCCAAAACAGGCGATACCCCCAGATGGCTTTGAAAGAACTTGAGGTCAAATACGCCACCAAGCGGCAGCGCCCCTACAAGCTGTCCGATGGAGAAGGCCTGCACCTGCTCGTCCAGCCGAACGGATCGAAGCTCTGGCGCCTGAAATACCGCTTCGACGGCAAGGAAAAACTGCTGAGCTTCGGCAAATATCCGACCGTCACGCTGGCGATCGCCCGCGAGAAGCGGACCGAAGCCAAGCGGCTGCTCGATCAGGGTGAGGACCCCGCCGAGGCCAGGAAGCGGGCGAAGAAGCAGAGGGCCGCGCTCAAGCTGTTCGAAGAGATTGCGCGGGCCTGGCACGCCAATCGTATTGAAGGGCTGGACTCGGCCCATGCCCTGCGCGTCATCAACCGGATGGAGCGCGACGTCTTTCCGGTCATCGGGAAGCGTCCGATCACGGAAATCGACCCGCCCGAGATTCTCGAGATGATCCGCGCGGTCGAAGCGCGCGGCGCCCTCGATATCGCCCGTCGCCTCAAGCAGAACGTCAGCCAGATCTATCGCTTCGCGATCGCGAGCGGCTGGGCGACCATCGATCCGACGCTCGGCCTCAACGATGCGCTCAAGCCCAAGCCGCCCGTCAGGCACATGGCGCGCGTGCCGCTCGCGGAGTTTCCGAAGCTGGTGCGAGCGATCTTCGCCTATGACGGCGAGGACACGCCGCGCCGCCGCGAGATCACCCGTGACGCGCTGCTGTTCACCTTGCTCACATGGGTCCGAACCAGCGAAACCCGCTTCGCGGCCAGGGACGAGTTCGAGGATCTCTATGGACCGAACCCGCTATGGCGTCTGTCGCCGGAGCGCATGAAGATGGAACGTGAGCATCTTGTTCCGCTGTCCCGCCAGGCCGCAATGATCGTTCAGCGCCGCTTGCAGGCGACGAACGATGCGTTCCTCTTTCCCGGAGCCAAGCCTGGAAAGTCTATTTCCGAGAACACCATGATCTATGCCTGTTATCGGATGGGGTATCTCCATCGGCAGACGGTACATGGGTTTAGGGGGCTCGGCTCGACCTGGGCGAACGAAGCCGAACGCTACAAGCCGGATTGGATCGAGATGGCGCTCGCTCACGAGGACGAGGATGAGGTGCGCGGCGCTTACAACAGTGCGCTCTATCTCACACCGCGAAGGCGGATGCTCCAAGACTGGGCCGACGTGATCGACGCGGCAACCGCAGTGTCGAATGTCGAGAAGAATCCTATCGAGTTCTCACAATTCATGCGCTGTTCCGCTCCCATCCAGCACCTGCCACCAAGCGACCAGAGACAGCCGTATTGGCAACGCCCCCTTCGGGCGGCTTCGCGATGAGCCTCAAAAGTCAGAACCGCCGATTTAGAGGCGCGGTTTTCTGCCATAGTTGTTAGAAATATCAGCTACTTAGATGCATCCGCGAATAGTAGAATGAACTCCAAGAAACCGTATCTCACTACATCTCATCATAGCTGATTCCCCTTGCAACTCGACAAGGGAAACCGCCGGGACCGCCAATTACGCCGATACATCGTCTGGAAGGGCTCGATTGGGGCGAGCAGAACGCGCGCATCCGTCCCGATGGACGCGCTCAGCGTGACTAATTCAATGAAATATATGGGGTTATTTGCGTCGCCACGAAGCGTCAGCGGTGCAGGCTCATCAGTCCTTAATCAATGAGTGGGAGGAATAGTTCGCCAACAAATTGAATTGGACGATGAGCCCCAAGGCGCGGCAAATGGCGCCAAATCAAAAAATGCCGTGGGGAGGACAGTCATGGTCACAGCCTTTAGGACAAATTTGCTTTGTGCCACCGCGCTATCGATCGCGTGTGCGCTTGCAGTGCCGGCACATGCCCAGGACGCTGCATCGCAGGGCGAAAAGCCCGAGGCGCAGGAAGGTGGCCTTGAGACAATCGTCGTCACGGCGCAGAAGCGCGAACAGAATTTGCAGGATGTTCCAGCCGCCGTTTCCGCCATAGGCGGCGAGACGCTGCGCACGCGCGGCATCACGGAGACCTCAGACTTGATGGGCGCGATCCCCAGCCTGCAAGTCACCACTCCCTATGGTCGCACCCAACCGAATTTCTCGCTGCGCGGGATTTCAGTGGCGAACGAATTTTCCGCCTCCACTGCGTCGCCGGTTGGCGTCTATGTCGATGAAGTCTATCAGAGCTTCCGGGCGAGCCATGGCCTGCAACTCTATGACATCGACCGGGTCGAGGTACTGCGCGGACCGCAAGGAACACTCTACGGTCGCAACACCACGGGTGGCGCGATCAGCTTCTTCACGCGCAAGCCGGATCTGGGAGAGGCCAATGGCTATCTGACCGCCGGCTATGCCAATTACGACACTTTCACGGTGCAGGGCGCCGCTGAAGCGACGCTGGTTCCCGACATCTTGGGCGTCCGCGTCGCCGGTACTTTTGCAAAAGGGGATGGTTGGCAGCGCAATGTACTGCCTGGGAATGAGCGCGACCTAGGGACCACCGATACGATCGGCGGTCGCATCTCGATCCGCTTCCGGCCCGATCCCGATCTCGACATCAATTTGAAGCTCTATGCCGCGAAGGACGATCCATGGGGCACCGCGCCCTATGCAGGTGGTCAACTCGCGGGCGGGCAGGATGCGCTCGGCTATTCGCGTTACGATCCGCAACCTTTCCTAGGCGGGCGGTTGCTGCGTGACAATGAGGTCGCAGTTGATCGGGTAGGTAAGAACATCAGCAAGTCGAAAGGGATAGCCCTCAACATCAAATGGGATGTCAGCGACCAATTCTCCGTCACCTCGATTACCGGCTACGACACCGGCGACTATATCAACAATCCTGATGATTGCGATGGCGGCCCAGCCGATCTCTGCTCGATCGGCCTCACGTCGACGAGCAAGAATTTCAACCAGGACCTGCGTTTCAGCTATTCGAACGACCGCCTCGATATCATTGCCGGCCTTTATTATGGCAGGGACAAGGTCAAGACGGTCAACTACCCGGACTTTTTCGGGGCGCTGAGGCCGCTGCTGCTTGGCGCCGGTCTTCCGGGCAGCTACAATAACGCCGCAATCGGAACGCCCGACGCGATCCGCTATATCCCAGCCTTTGCCGCCAATCCGGCGTTGGGGCCTGGCGATGCCGGATTCTGCGACGCGATCGAGATCAATCCCAACGGCTTCCTTGATGCACGCTCGCTGATTGCACTCCAGACCGACATCGCGATCAATAATACGGGCAATGGCGGCATGGGGGGTAGCTTTTCGGCGGGCTGCGCCGGGGCAGGCGCGCCTCCGTTCACCCCGATCCTCGGCGAACAGCGTTTTGACGTGTCGCGCCCCTCGAAGGCGATCTACGGCGACGTAACCTGGAAAGCGACCGAGCGGCTGACCGTGGCGGTGGGTGCACGCTACACCCAGGATAAGGTCAATTACCTTAACGGCAGCACTTTCCTCTATGCGCTCGACGGTACGACGCCGGTTGTCAACCTGATCCCCTACAGCAATCCATACAACCCCAATCTCGCGCCGCTTGAGCAGCGCGAAAAGGCAAACAGGCTAACCGGCCGTATCAATGTCAGCTATGAGTTCGCCGATGATATCATGGGCTATCTCCAGTACAGTCGCGGTTACCGCAGCGGCAGCTTCAACGGGCTTGCCTATCAGGGCGTCAATCAAGTCTATTATATCCAGCCTGAAAAGGTGAATGCATATGAGGCGGGGCTCAAAACCCGGCTGTTCGATCGCCGCGTCCAACTTAACCTCGCGGGCTTCTACTACGAGTATTCGAATCACCAAGTAACGCAGGTGGTCGGCGCTACAACCTTCACGCGCAGCGCCAATGGTCGCCTGTTCGGTGGCGAGGCCGAACTCGCCTGGCAGGTGGCCGATACGTTGCGTTTCGATGCTTCGCTGGGCTATCTCAACAGCAAGTACAAAGGCAATGTGATCGATCCGGCAAACCCGGCCAGCCCGACATTGAACGTCAACGGCAATCCCTTCCCGAACGCGCCGGAGGTTACGTTCCAGGCCGGATTCGACTGGGATATGATCGATGACGGCACCAACAAGCTGACCTTGCGCGGTGATGCGTCCTACATGGGCAAGTACTATTTTGATCCGTTCAAGAATTATGGGCAGACACCGTGCGATACACCCCCAGCGGGATCGAACATAACGCTCGCGGGTAAGGCGATTACATGCGCAAATCCGGGCTACTGGCTCGCCAATGCGCGATTAACCTATGCGCACGACAATATGTCGGTTAGCTTGTGGGCGAAGAATCTGTTCGACAAATATTACTACACCTACGGCCTCAACATCAACGTGTTCGGCTACGATTATCTGAACCGCGGCATGCCGCGCACTTATGGCGTCGAAGCGACAGTCAAGTTCTGATCGCTGCTGCGACGGGGGCGGCGGGCATCCTCTCCCGCCCGCTGCCCCCGATTTTTTCGACCTGACTTTCAGACCGAGGAGCATCCATTATGCGTTCCACCGGCAACGGTCCCTCATTCATCGGCACGGCGTACAGAATCGAGCGCGCTGTGATCACTGAGATCGGCGCAGCTGAAAGCACCGCCCAGGCGAGCAGCGCCGAGCGGCCAGCGCGCCTCCGGACGATTTAACGTGGATGCGTCTCGGAACAGAACTGAGCTGGAACGAATTTTCGCGACCCAACGCGAAGGGACGCGTGAGCAGGTTTCGCGCAGCTACGAAGAACGCATGGACCTGCTCGGGCGCCTTGGCCGGATATTTGAGCAGCACAGAGACGAATTGGTCGATGCCGTTGCCGCCGATTTCGGCATTCGATCCCGCTACGAGACTATCCTGCTCGACCTGATGCTTGGCATATCGGAAATTAAATTTGCGCGCCGCAATCTGAAGACGTGGCTGAGGCCGCGGCGGGTGAAGACTGACATCTTCGGCCTTCCCGGTTCATCGCGCCTGGTCCCCCAGCCCCTAGGTGTGGTGGGCGTTCTCGGCACGTGGAACTATCCGCTCGGCACCATATTCGTTGGCGCGGCCGGTGCATTGGCGGCCGGCAACCGCGTGATCGCAAAGCCGAGCGAAGTTTCCGCCAACGCCGCCGAAGCCAGCGAGCGGCTTGTGCGCCGGTATTTCGCCGAAGAGGAATTCGCGATTGTCCAGGGCGGGCCCGACATGGCACAGGCGATGACGGCCCTACCTTTCGACCATATTCTCTTCACCGGTTCACCCGCGGTTGGCCGCAAAGTCTATGAAGCGGCGGCTGCCAACCTTACACCTGTTACTCTGGAACTTGGCGGCAAATGCCCTGCCATCGTGGGCAAGGGTGCATCGCTTGCACAAGTCTGTGAAAGCTTAGTGTTCGGCAAGCTGCTCAACGCCGGCCAGACCTGCATCGCCGCTGACTATGCCTTCGTCCATGTCGATCAGATGGAAAGCTTCGTCGCCGCACTCCGCGCTCAGGTTGCCAAATGCTACCCCAACGCGGCAAGCAACCCCGATTTCACCAGTATCATCAATGACCGACAGTTCGCGCGGCTCCAAGGTTTGCTCGATGATGCCGAAGCCAAGGGCGCGACGGTGCTCAACCTCTCGGACAACGGCGATGGAACGCTTCCTGAACGGCATCGGATCGTGCCGTTGGCGGTTCTCGACGTTACCGATGACATGGCGATGATGCAGGAGGAGATTTTCGGACCGATCCTGCCGATCATGCCATATCGCTCCGAAGACGAGCTCATTCGCTACGTAAACCGGCATGAGCGCCCGCTGGCGCTCTATTATTTTGGCGACGAAAGTGAGGAACGGCGCAAGATCATTTCCGAAACGCACGCTGGCGGCGTGACTCTCAACGGCACGGTCATGCACGTCTTCCAGCGCCGGCTGCCTTTCGGTGGCATCGGACAGAGCGGCATCGGTGCCTATACCGGCGTCGCCAGTTTCGAGCGCTTCACTCATTACAAGCCGGTGTTCTCTCAGCCGAAACTCAGCCTGCTTGGTCAACTTCTGCCACCCTATTCGAGCAAGACCGAAGGACTACTCAACATCTTCGAAAAGATCCTCTGACGTGGCTGCGGCGGTTGATGCTGGCATGTTGCATGACGCCGGGTCGCCAGCATGGGTCGAATGACAAGGGAAGCAAATGGCTGACTATGTAATTATTGGAGGTGGGTCGTCGGGCGGCGTTATCGCCAGCCGGTTGTCCGAGGACCCCGATGTCACCGTTTGCCTGCTCGAGGCAGGCGGCCCAGGCACCTCGCCGCTTGTGTCCACGCCCGGCGCTTTTGCGGCGCTGATCCAAGACTATCGGATCAATACGCTCAACTGGCGGTTCAACACCGACCCTTCAAAGGCGCTCAACGACCGCCGCCTCTACAATCCGCGCGGGAAGATGCTGGGTGGATCGAGCGGTATGAACGGGATGGTCTATATCCGCGGCGACCGGTCGGATTTCGACCACTGGGCCGAACTCGGCAACGACGGCTGGGGTTACAACGATGTCCTGTCCTATTTCCGCAAGGCTGAGAATAATGAGCGCGGTGAGGATGAGTTTCACGGCTCGTCGGGACCGCTTCACGTATCCAACGGCAAGCGCGAATTCGATGTCTATGATGCTTTCATCGAGGCGGCGACTGGACTGGACCATCAAGCCAATCCGGACTTCAATGGTGCCAGCCAGGAAGGTGTCGGCATCTATCAGTTTACCGTGAAGGACGGGAAGCGCGCCAGCGTGAAGGCGTGTTACCTTGATCCGGTGATGGGCAGGCGCGGCAACCTCCGCGTCGAAGTACATGCCCGCGTCCATCGTATCAGGTTTGAGGGCAACCGCGCGGTGGCAGTCGAGTATTCCCAGGACGGGCAGTTGAAGACGATCCCGTGCGAAAAGGAAGTCATTGTCAGCGCCGGCGCCTATAATTCGCCCCAACTGTTGATGCTTTCCGGTATCGGACCGCGTGATGAGTTGGAGAAGCATGGAATCGAAGTGATTCATGATATTCCCGGTGTCGGCCAGAATCTTCACGACCATCCTGACCTGATGCTGGTTTACCAGTCGAAGAAGCGGCTCGGGATCGCACTCAATGTCGTTGGCGCGCTCAAGACCGTGCGAGACCTATTCCAGTATCTCACGCAAAGGAAAAGCTGGCTGGCATCGCCGCCCACGGCTGCAGGCGGTTTCTTGCGATCCGCGCCGGGGCAGAACCGGGCGGACTGCCAGGTCCATGTCGTGCCGCTCGCCTATCGCGACCATGCGCGCGACTACAAGCTGATGACGAAATGGGGCTATACGATCATTCTCAATATTGGGCGCCCAAAGAGCCGCGGCTGGGTTGCCTTACATGACTCAAACCCCGAATCCGATCCCAAGATGGACCTCAATCTCTTGAGTCATCCCGACGACCTCAAGACGTTGCGCAATGCCTTCCGTGTCGTGCAGGAGATCCTGCATTCGGATCGCATGAAGGCGATGATGAAACGGCCTCTCTATCCTGACCGCTACCTTGAAACTGATGAAGAGATCGACGCCTATATCCGGGCAGAAGCCAATCATGCTTATCATCCGGTGGGAACATGCAAGATGGGCACCGACGAGATGGCGGTGGTCGACAACCGCCTGCGCGTTCACGGCCTCGCAAATATCCGCGTGGCCGATGCCTCGATCATGCCATCAGTCGTCAACGGCAACACCAATGCAACCTGCATCATGATCGGCGAGAAAGCCGCCGACATGATCCGGCACGATAATATGAGCAGCAAGAATAGCATCGCAGAATATTGAATTGGACGATTGGATCAATGCTGCAGACACAGATGCTTACGAAAAGAAGTCCGGAGAGGCCTATCGCATGTCAGTTTATTATGTGTCGACTGCGCCATTGTGGGCGAGCGCCTTAGAGGAGCGCGGCTGATGGACGTCCGTACGCAAATACGTCGCGCCGCACGTTATTTCGCCCAGCAAGAGGCTCTCGTTCACGGCCACAGGCGGTTGACTTTCTCGGAAGCCTGGTTGCGCGGCGTGAAGCTCGCAAATGCTCTTGCGGAGTGCGGCCTTCAACCGGGTGACCGGATTGCTACGCTGGAGAAGAACTCCATCGAGGCCGCCGACATCATACTGGCGGCTGCCATTGGAAACTATACGCGTGTTCCTCTCTATGCGCGCAACCGATGTGAAGCGCACGCCCATATGATCGCGAGTACCGGATCTCGGTTGGCGCTGGTCGATGAGGCATTGGCTTCGGAGTTGGCGGGGCTGGATGCCCAAGCTCCGACGCTTGAGCGGATCATTATCCGCGATCACAACTATGAGAATTGGTTGGCGACAGCCTCGGACCGGGATCCTGATCCCGTCGTCGCGCCGGAGGACTATTGTGTCATCCGCCACACCGGCGGCACGACGGGCAAACCCAAGGGCGTTGCCTATCGGCACCGTTCATGGATGACGATCTCCGCCGCATTTTTCAGCATCGGCCCCCAAGTGGCCCCAGGGGATGCCATTCTGCATGTCGGCCCGTTGTCCCATGCATCGGGCTTCCTGTTCGTGCCGGCCTGGTATTGCGGCGCCCGCAACGTGATGATGGACGGCTTCGATCCAGCGTCCTTTCTTGACACTCTCGAGCAGGAACGGATCAGCCATGCCTTTGTAGCCCCCACCATGCTCAATGCCATAGTGCATCACGACGGGGCATATGGCCGCCACTTTCCGAATTTGAAGTTTCTGCTGAGTGCTTCAGCGCCGATCTCCGAGCCGACGCTTCGCAAGTCGTGCCAGATATTCGGGAATCATGTTCTTCATTCGGGCTATGGACAGACCGAAATCCTGCCCATCGCGTCTATGGGGCCCAACGAGTGGTTCGGCGAATTTGAAGGTTCTGCCCCAATTCGGGCGGTCGGACGTCCCATGAGTGGCGCCGATATCGAAATCCGTAACGAGGACGGAAAGGTGCTGGGACCAAACGAGCCCGGCGAGATCGTCGCACGGTTCGAAAATGGCCAGATGGAGGAATTCTGGAACGATCCGGAGGAAACCGCCCGGCGCATGGAAGATGGCTGGGTCAAAACCGGCGATGTCGGCATGATCGACACAAACGGATTTTTGTATCTGCTCGATCGCAACAACGACATGATCGTGTCAGGCGGCTTCAATATCTATCCCACCGAAATCGAAAACGTAATTGCCGACCATCCCGGTGTACTCGAGGTCGCGGTCTTTGGCGTGCCCCATGAAAAATGGGGTGAAACGCCGCTTGCAATGGTGCGTGTCAAGCCCGGAGCACAAATCACGGAGACCGAGATAATAGATTTGGTGCGCCAGCGTCTGGGCTCCGCAAAAAAGCCAAGCAAGGTCGTTTTTACCGCCGAGCCACTGCCGTTGAGCAATGTCGGAAAGGTGCTTCGTTCAAAGCTTCGAGAGCCCTATTGGGCGGGCCAGGACCGGCGCATTTCGGGGGCATGACCGACGCAGCCATCCTAGCCACATCCTCTATTCCGGTGACCGCCTGCCGGCGCGCGGGAGACTGCAATGGACTATGAATACATCCTGGTTGAGCAACGCGGCCCAGCGCTTTGGGTGACCCTCAACCGGCCGGCAGCGTTGAACAGTCTGTCGTTGGCTTTGGCCGAGGAACTCGCCGCAGCGATCGAGGCAGCGGAAGCAGATGCGACGGTGCGCGCTTGCATTCTTACCGGCGCCGGACGGGCGTTTTGCGCTGGCGCGGATCTGCTCGCAATTGGCGATGGAACAGGCGGACAAACTCTCGCCGAACGCTTAAATCTGTTTCTGCCGCCGCTCGGTCAGGCTTTTAACAGGATCGAGACGTCGCGCCTTCCGATAATTGCGGCGGTCAACGGCCTTACGCTCGCCGGCGGCTTGGAACTGGTGTTGTGCTGTGATCTCGTCATTGCCGCGCACCCGGCCAGATTTGGCGACGCCCATGCAAATTACGGCCTGTTGCCCGGCGGTGGAGGGTCGGTTCGACTCCCTAGGAAGATCGGCGAAGCGCGTGCGAAACATCTGATGATGACCGGCGGGACCATCTCGGCTGCCGAGATGAAGGAAGCCGGACTCGTGACCCAACTGGTTGCTCCCGAGGATCTCATTGCGGCAGCGCAAGCGCTGGTAGAATCTCTTGCAGAAAAGAGCCGGCCAGGGCTCGCCTACATGAAGCAGCTAGTCCGCGCTGCGCAGGATAGCTCGCTCGAAGTCGGGCTGCGTCAGGAACTCGAAACCATGGCTGCTTACGCCTTGTCCAACGACATTGTCGAAGGACTGGCGGCATTCCGGGAGAAGCGGAAGCCCGATTTTTCCGACCGGTGAGACCTGATCGGATGCGGAACACATTGGAAGAATGGATCAACGAATGACCGACATATTCGTCATGGGGGTTGGGATGACCCCGTTCGGAAAACAGTTCGACAAGAGCCTGAAAATGCTCTGCGCCGAAGCTTCGTCGCAGGCCTTTTCCGACGCAGGATGCACCGCCGGCGATGTCGAAGCCATCTTCTTCGGCAATTGCGTCCAGGGGCATATGGAGGGCCAGGACATGATCCGCGGCGAAATCGTGGCGCGAGCGATGGGCATCTCAAGCGTTCCCGTGGTGAATGTCGAAAACGCATGTGCGACGGCTTCCACGGCCTTGCACATGGCCGCCGCCTATGTTCGATCGGGGGCAGCGGATGTCGTACTCGCGCTCGGCGCGGAGAAGATGTACTCGCCCGACAAGGCGCTCATGTTCAGTGCATTCGATGGCGCTTGGGACGTGCATGAAACCGAGTCGGGCCGCGCGCAGCTGCTGGCCATGGGCAATGGCGTCGATGTTCCGGAAGGAACGACATCGAGTCAGCCTTACAGCGTTTTCATGGATGTATACGCCGCGATGGCACGCGCGCACATGAAGACCTACGGCTCGACGCAAGCGCAAATCGCGGCCGTCTCGGCGAAAAATCACATGCATTCGACGCGCAATCTGCTTGCCCAGTATCGCCTCCCATATACCGTCGAAAGTGTACTCGCTGCGCCTCCGATCGTTTACCCGTTCACACTGCCGATGTGCTCCCCGATCAGCGACGGCGCCGCCGCTGCGATCATCTGCAGCGAAGCCGGTCGGCGCAAACTGTCGGCAGCCCCGGACAGGGCGCTAAGAATCCTGGCGTCTGTGCTGCAAACCGGCGCCGCGCGCGATCCCTTTGATTATGACCACCATGTCAGCCGCCTTGCGGCGAACCGGGCCTATGCGATGGCCGGCGTGGGGCCAGAAGATATTGGCGTCGCGGAGGTGCATGACGCCACGGCGGTTGGCGAGATCATTGAAATCGAGGCGCTCGGCCTGACGCCGCCTGGCGAGGGCGGACTCGCGGCAGAGCGCGGTGAGACGGCGCTGGGTGGGCGTATTCCGGTAAACACGTCGGGCGGGCTTGAATGCAAGGGACATCCGATCGGCGCCACCGGGCTCGGCCAAATCTACGAGCTTGCGCTGCAATTGCGCGGCGAGGCGGAAGATCGACAGGTTCCGAATGCCCGGTTCGCGATCGCGCAGAACGGCGGAGGTGTCATCGGGGTGGAAGAGGCGGTGGTCGCCGTCACGATCCTGGGCCGGTAGTTGTCAGAGCGCGCCTAGGGAAACACGGGGTCACGATATGAACTTTGAGCTGTCCGATGAACAACGCATGGCGGTGGAAACCGTCCGCCGCTTTCTCGACAACAAGCTTGAGCCGGAAATCCGCCGGCATGGGGAGCGATTCATCCCCAAACCGCTCATGAAGGAATGGACTCAAGCACTGACCGGCTATGGCCATATTACCGCACCGCATCAGGAGCAATGGGGCGGGCTTGATATGGGATGGCTCACTCATCTGCTCATTTTCGAGGAGATCGCCTATTCCTCGCTCGATGTGGCCATACCCGGCTTCATCAACGCGGTTGGCGCAGAACTCATCCGCCGCTTCGCCCCGGAGACGATCAAGCAACGCTATCTTGCCGACCTCGTCGCGGCCGAGAAGTTCGTTTCGCTCGGCATCTCGGAGCCCGATGTCGGCTCGGACGTCGCCGCCATCAAGACACGCGCCGTACGAGACGGCGATTTCTGGGTCATCAATGGCGAAAAGACCTGGATCACCAACGGAGCCTACTCGGACATCTTCATCTGTACGTGCAAGACTGGCGAAAATGAAGTCACTCACATCCTGGTCGATCGTGACGAGAGTGAGTATGAGGTGCGCGATATCCAGAAGATGGCGCTCAACGGCCAATCGACTGCACAGATATTCCTGTCCGATTGCCGCGTACCGGTGGCAAACACGATCGGCCGGGTCGGCGATGGATTGCGCAATACGTTGCAAGTGTTCGAGATTGCCCGCTGCCATATGGCGATGTGGAGTATCGGCATCGCACGGCGAGCAATGGATGAGGCGATCGCGTACGCTCGCGATCGCGCGCAGCATGGCAAGAAGATCGCCGGCCATCAGCTGATCGCCGACAAGATCGCCATCATGGCGACCAAGATCGACGCAGCCCGTCTGTTGACGCACCGGGCAATATCCCTCGTCCAGGCGGGCACGCGCGCAGAGACGGAATGCTCGATGGCCAAGTGGTACGCCACCGAAATGGCGATCGAAGCGACGCGCGATGCGCTTCAGATCCATGGCGGCAACGGCGTCACCCGCGAATTCATCGTTGAGCGGCTGGTGCGTGAGGCGATCATTTGCCCCATCCCCGATGGCACGACGGAGATTCAAAAGCTTGTTGTTTCGCGCGCCCTGACCGGCATTCAAGCCTTTCGGTAAGGCTCAGACGAAAACGACAGCGTCGACGGAAATGGAGCCGCGTGCCTGACTCGCACAGGATCAAATGCGCAGATGCGTCGCTCAGGTAAAAGAGGCAGACAAGCGATGGACGAAGAGCTTCGTTTCGATGGCAGGGTAGTGGTTGTGACCGGAGCCGGAGGCGGACTTGGGCGCCAGTACGCGCTGATGTTTGGCGGGCGCGGAGCCAAGGTGGTGGTGAATGATCTGGGTGGCGACGAGAAAGGGAGCGGCAGCTGCTCCACAGCCGCTGACAATGTGGTCGACGAAATTCGAGCCACGGGCGGTCAGGCGGTGGCAAATTATGCGTCGGTCGAGGAGGGCGCGCTGATCATCCAAGCCGCGGTTGACAACTTCGGAACCGTTGACGTCGTCATCAACAATGCCGGCATCCTGCGCGATGTGAGCTTCCACAAAATGACCGACGAAGACTGGACACTGCTTCAGCGGGTCCATCTGAATGGGACGCGGGCAGTGACGCAGGCAGCATGGCCGATACTGCGCGACAAGGGCTATGGCCGCATCGTCATGACCACGTCTGCAGCCGCAATCTACGGCAACTTCGGTCAGGCCAACTATGCCGCAGCCAAGCTCGGAATATTGGGGCTTGCGAACGCGCTGGCGGAGGAGGGGCGGTCCAGAAACATCCAGGTTAATACGATCGCCCCAATCGCCGCATCGCGTATGACCGCGACTGCCTTTCCACAAGAGTTTCTCGCCAATCTCAGAGCGGAAGCGATCAGTCCATTGGTCGGTTGGCTTGCGCACGAGAATTGCAGCGAAACCAAAGGGCTTTTTGAAGTTGGAGCCGGCTATATCGCCAAGCTTAGGTGGGAGCGCGCGCTTGGGCACGCCTTCGGAGCGGACAGGGCGTTCACGCTCGATGATGTCGCCCGGCACTGGGGTAGAATTGTCGACTTCACGGATGCCGAGCACCCGCTCGGGCTGAATGACAGCCTTGAGGCGGTAGAACGGGCGCTGAGAGCGTAATCAACCCGATGAATTACCATGATATTTTTGAGCGGCCGTCGGGCTGCCGATGGCGTCGTGCTGCCGCCAGATATCGATGAGCAGCAGGAATAGTTCTGCAGCGAATTGAATTGGACGACGGCCCTCAAATGCGTAAGCGATGTTTTCAGGTCACGTCGATCCAAGGCATGAGGTCGCCGACGCCGTTTGCTGGATGACCATGGGCGAGCTTGGTGAGCGTCTCGGTCAGCCATGTGTGCGGGTTGATGCCGGCGATCTTGCAGTTCTCGATCAGCGTGGCGATAACCGCCCAGTTGTCGCCGCCCTCGTCGGAGCCCGCGAACAGGGCATTCTTGCGGTTGAGGGCCAGAGGTCTGATCGACCGCTCAACGGTGTTGGTATCGAGCTCGACGCGGCCATCATCAAGGAAGACGGTGAGCCCGTCCCAGCGGCTGAGCGCGTAGCGTATCGCTTCGGCCAGCTTGCTCTTGGTACTGACCTGACGGAGCCGAGCCTCCAGATAGTAGTGCAGATCAGCGACGATGACGCGGGCGTGCTCGTTGCGGACTGCGCGACGATGATCGGCATCGGTGCCGCGAACCTCGCTCTCGACGGCATATAGACCGGCGATCCGCTGCAGCACCTCGGTAGCAACCGGTGACTTGTCGGCGAGATCGAAGAACTTGCGCCGGACGTGTGACCAGCAAAACGCGAGAGTGATCTGCTGCTGCCGCTTGGCGAGCGCTGTATATCCGCCATAGCCGTCGACCTGCAGGATGCCTGCAAAGTCCCCCAGATGCGCTTCGGCGCGCTCGCTCTTGCGGTCGGCCGCATAGACATAGGCCATCATCGGCGGATCGATACCGCCCCATGGGCGATCATCGCGGGCATACGCCCATAGCTGGCCGGTCTTGGTCCGCCCTCGTCCTGGATCGAGCACTGGCGCTGTCGTCTCGTCGGCAAACAGCCGCTCGGATCGTCGCAGTCGTTCCAGGATATGGTCCCGCAAGGGGCGAAGATACCATGCGGACCGCCCGACCCAGTCTGCAAGGGTCGATCGATCCAACTGGATGCCCTGCCGAGCATAGATCTGCGCCTGCCGATAAAGCGGCAAGTGATCGGCATACTTGGCAACCAGCACCTGGGCGATCAGGGCTTCGGTGGGGATGCCGCCTTCGACAATACGAGCCGGTGCCGGGGCCTGGACGACCGCGCTCTCGCATGAGCGGCATCCATAGCGAGGCCGGCGGGTGACCATGACCCGGAACGTGGTCGGCACGACATCGAGGCGTTCAGCAACATCCTCGCCAATCTGGTGCAGCCCGCCGCCACAGCACGGGCAGGCCTTATCGTCGATATCGACGATCTGCTCGATCCGCTCGAGGTGCGCAGGCAGCGAACCGCGGTTGGTCTTGCGGGGACGATCGCCCTTGGGCTGAGCCGTTCCAGCCTCACGCGCCGCACGGGCTGCGCCAAGTGCCGTCTCGATATCCTCAAGGCCCAGCTGGAGCTGGTCGGGATCGAGCTGTTCGGACTTGCGGCCGAAACGGTGTCGCATGAACGCATCGATGATCGACTGCAGCCGCTCGATCTCTGCGTCAGCTTCGCCCTTGGCAACCGTCACGTCGGCAAGCTTGCGGGACTGATCGAGCGCCAGCGCACGTAGCGCTTCGATGTCTTCCGGCAGGTCCGCTTCCATCAGCATGATGGCAGTGAATCAGCAGACGAAAGCCTCGTCAACCGGCAATCTGCGGCGCTATCGGGCGGCGTCCGCCATGCACCCTCCGCCAGTCGAGACCCTCCAGCAAAGCGCCAAGTTGGGCTGCCGTAACGCGCATCACACCGTCCTGGATACCAGGCCACTTGAAGCCTCCGGACTCCAACCTCTTGGCCATTAGGCACAGGCCCGTGCCATCCCACCAGACCAGCTTGATCCGGTCAGCGCGCTTTGCCCGGAAGACATAGATCACCCCGGAATACGGATCGCCGCCATACTCAGCGCTGACCAATGCGGCCAGTGCGTCAGGACCTTTGCGGAAATCCACGGGCCGCGTTGCCACCATCACCCGCGTGCCAGGGCCAGGGCCGATCACGCACGCGTCCTGAGCGCGTCAATGACCGCTGCGATGACACCAGCATCGGCACCGCGAGCTATCTTTACAGCGACACCGTCGATCTCCAGCTCGACCACGGCAGATGCAGCGCGGCGTAGACGGCGTGGGCTGCGACGTGAAGGCCCAGCCTCTGGAACAGGGTCAGGCGTGATCACCGCTGGCACAAAGGCGGCACCTTCTGTCTCCAATGAGGAAACGTCCAGTCCCTGTTCCTTGAACTGCCTGATCAGCTCCTTGCGCCAGCCATAAATCTGCGACGGATCCAGTGCATGGCGCCGAGCGACAGCGCTGACCGGCTCCCCTCCAGGCCAGCACTCCGCGACAATCGATGCCTTCACCTCAGGCGGCCAATCCCTGCGCCTGCCAGCGCCGGTGAACACCTCAAACCGCTGAGCACCCTTACTCACAGGATCGTCACCAGGGATTATCATAGGAGCAGCGCCTCAATCATTGCAGAGGCGCGCAAAGTCGATGCTGTCAGCGATCAGCGCAAGGTGGGGTCAGCGCCCCGCTTACTCAAATGCCGCCAAACGGCATGAACTACACAATATCTCCTGGGAAGAGAGGATCAGCCATGAGAGGATGTCTATTGGCTTCTGCCGCGTTGTTGTGCTCGGGAACAGCATTTGCCCAGGAAGCAACGCCCCAGGCGAACGACCAAACCGGGAGCGCCACGGAAGCGCTGGCTGAGGACATTGTCGTTACCGCCACCAAAAAGGGCTATGGCGAAAGCGTGCAGAAAGTACCGATGGCGGTCACGGCTTTTGGTGAAGCGCAGCTGGATGCCAAGTTCGTCCAGAATCTTCAAAGTCTGAGCTACGACGTTCCCAACGTCCAGCTCGAGGATGTGGGTACGGCACCGGGCTATGCCAATTTCACTATCCGGGGCCTCGGCATCAACAGCACGATCCCATCGATCGACCCCACCGTAGGCGTTTTCACTGACGGTATTTACCTCGGCATCAACGCTGGTGTCGTGCTGGACAACTTCGACCTTGAGGGGATCGAAGTTCTGCGTGGACCGCAAGGCTTGCTTTTCGGTCGCAACGTTACCGGCGGTGCCGTGGTTGTGCGGACCACGCGGCCCAGCTTCGATTTTGGAGCCAAAGCCAAGCTATCCATTGAAACGGGACTGAAAAAGACCGTAAGCGGCACGGTTACCGGACCTATCGTCGATGACGTTTTGGCTGCCAAATTGGCCGTCTACTACAGCGACGACAATGGCTGGTTTCGCAACCGCTTCGACAATCGCAGCTTCGGTAAATCACATGACCTTATCATTCGCCCGGCACTTTCGCTCAAGGGTGGCGACCGCTTCCGAATGGATCTCCGCTATGAGCATGGCGATGTCGAAAGCGATGGAGCCCCTGTCCAGAGTCACGCGCTGTTTCCCCGCGACAGCTTCAGGTTTTCGATCAATTTCCCAGGTTTCTATGATGCCAAATGGGACCAGGCGATCGTGGAAACCAACATCGATGTCGGTCTGGGCGAAGGCGTCTTCACCAACATCGCTGGCTATCGGAAATTCCGATCCTCCGCGGGCGCTGATATCGATGGAACACCACAGTCCTTCTTTCATGCCTTTTTCGAAATCGACCAGGATCAACTCAGCGACGAACTTCGTTATGCCGGAAGGTTCGGTGACGTCGAATTGACAACCGGTCTATACTATTTTTCCCAGGATCTTCGTTACGCCGAGCTGCGGAATCTTTTGGGCGGTGCTCGGATCGTTTCCGGTGGGGGTACGCAAGACCAGACAACATGGGGCATTTTTGCTTCGACCGACTGGCATTTCACCGATACGCTGACCTTGAATCTCGGCGCGCGGTATAGTTGGGAACGCAAAGCCGTTCGGGTCTCGGCCTTACGCGCAAATGGTTGCAATCTAGACACGCTGATCTGTGCAACCAATTTCGCCGACGCGGCAAAATGGCGAGGGTTTACGCCGAAAATCGGCCTTCAGTGGAAGCCGGATGACGACACGCAGATTTATGGCCTTTACACGCGCGGGTTCCGCAGCGGCGGATATAATTTGCGCAACACCGATCCCGCTGTGCCGCCGGGGCCATTCAATCAAGAGACCCAGGACAGTTTCGAACTCGGCGCCAAGAAGCAATTCGGGCGCCACCGGATCAACCTGGCGGCCTTCTACAATCGCATGAAGGACCTGCAGCGCGAGATCAACCTGCCCGGACCGCTTGGCGTCAGCCAGGTCATACGGAACACCGCCGACGCCACAATCAAAGGCGTCGAGGCCGAGGGGCAGTTTTTTCTTTTGTCCAACCTCGTGATTTCGGGTCAGCTCGGCTACGTGAATGGCCAGTATCGCAACGTCCAGTTCGACCTCAGCGGTGATGGCGTCATCAACGATGTGGATCGTGCGCTCAAATTGCCAAGGCTGTCGCCATGGACCTATGGCGTGGGGCTGACTTATGATCAGCAGCTTGGCGAATTGGGGACAGCAACGGCGCGTGTCAGCTTCACGCATCGCGACAAGGCGGCATTCACCGACAACAACGTCGGCTTCCTTCAGGGCGCCGATATGCTCGATGCGAGCCTCACATTGGCGACCGACAACAAGCACTGGCGCTTCTCCATCTATGGCCGAAACCTCCTGAATGAGGTGACGATTGGCGGCGATACACCTTTGCCGGCGGCCTTCGGGGGCACGGGTGCAAGCCTTTCACCGCTAAACAGGGGGCGCGTCATCGGCGGAGAAGTGGCGATTAGCTTCTAGGCCATTTTCGAGGCGAGTGGAATCACCCGCCAACTCGGAAAATGCCCAAGATCAATTTGCTAGAGCATTTCCTGCCGGAAAGCCGGTTCCCACTTCTGCGCGAAATGCTCTAGCTGATCGCGACGGATGCAGCGGATTTCCGATCGCACCCCGCCCCCTTGCCGTTAATCCGATGATGCGGTGCGCCATGCCTGACGAACAAGGCTGACGAGCGCACGGCCAGCCGGTTTTACCTGCCAGCGGCTACGCACAGCATAACAAAGCGTCAATGGATCGAATAAACCGATTCCCTCCAAGGCCACGAAATTGGCGCGAAACCATGAGTTCTCGGTGAACTGTTTTGCAACCATCCCGATAGCATCGGATGTGGCAACGATCCGTCGAACCAATTGAAAATAGTCTGTCATGTGGATCCAGTCAGCGGGACGCTTACCGCTTTTTTCGTACATCTGCTGAATGATCGATGTGTAGGGTTCGGAAGATGAGGGCACTACGAATTCGAACTGGACCAGCGGCTCCTTGCTGGTCGGGTTTATCCCCAGAATGGGATGATTGTTCCGCACAAAAGGCAGTATTTCGATCGAGGCGACCCGCTCGCACTTGAATTCCGGCCAGCGTGCAAAGGCCGCTTCAAGTCCAAAGGCGACATCGATATCGCCGCGCGACAGGAGTCGCACGCCCCTTTCGCTGTTGCCCGAAACGACTTCGACGCGCACTGCCGGATGGCGCCGCAGCAAAGAAACCAGAGGTTGGGTGAGCAACCAGTCGATTGACCCTGGGAACAGTCCGATTCGAAGCGGGCCCGCATAGGCGTCGGCGCGGCGGGCTGTATCTCCGAGTAGTTCAGCTGCGTCGGCAAGCAAGCGCGCTGCGCGATCAATAAATTCGCGTCCCTCCTCTGTCGGCATCGCGCCCCGTGAGGTCCGATGGAAAAGGGAATAGCCAAGATGCCGTTCGAGTTCAGCGACACTCTTGGTCACCGCCGACTGCGTGACACCAACCGCATCCGCTGCCCTGGAGAAGGAACGAAGCTGACCAACCGCGACGGCATGCTTGAGGCGAGAATCGAGCATGGACATGCCCCACAGGAATAATTGCTCCAGAGAATGAATTAGGCGAATCAAGGTCATTTTGCCAATCTTACTTTCGACACTGCCGCCCAGCACGACTGCAACCCGTCTCGAAATCTGGAGCGGCGAAACGGCCTGGATCAAAGCGCCAAGGTCTCAGACGCAGGTATGCCTGAATGACGAAAACTGGTCCGCTTGCAGGCCTCAAAATACTCGAAATTGCGGGCATCGGCCCGGCGCCGTTTTGCGGAATGCTGTTGGCCGACCTTGGCGCCGATGTCGTCGTCATTGAACGCGTAAGCCCTAACTCCGAAAATATCGATCTTGGCAGCGGCGCCATTGTGAACCGCGGGAAACGTGTAATTGCCTTGGATCTGAAGTCCCCCGAAGGCGTCGCGCATGTCCTGGATCTCGTCCAAAGGGGCGATGTACTGATCGAAGGCATGCGGCCTGGGGTGATGGAGAGGCTCGGCCTTGGTCCCGAGGTTTGCCTAGCGCGTAACCCCCGCCTTGTATTCGGTCGCATGACGGGTTGGGGGCAGCAGGGACCTCTCGCCCAAGCGGCCGGCCATGACATCAACTATATCGCGCTGTCAGGAGCCCTTTGGTATGCTGGGCATCCCGGTGAACCGCCAATGGCGCCGCCAAGCCTGGTAGGCGATATTGGGGGTGGAGCGCTCTATTTGGCCATCGGCGTCCTCGCAGCGGCAATGCACGCGCGGGATACCGGGAATGGGCAAGTGGTTGACGCCGCGATCGTCGATGGGAGCGCTCACATGATGAACTTGCTCCTGAGCCTGAAGGCCGCCGGCCAGGTTGCCAGCATACGCGGCTGCAGCATCCTTGACGGCCCTCACTGGTACTCGACCTATCGGTGCGCCGACGGGAATTTCATCTCAGTCGGATCACTCGAGCCCAAGTTCTATGCGCTGCTTTGCAAAAAGCTGGGGTTGGCCGGCGATAGCAGTTTTGACGACGGCTATGATCGTGATGCCTGGCCCGAGCTCAAGCAGCGTTTTAGCGAGATATTCGCCATGCGGACACGGGAAGAATGGCGCACACTGCTGGAAGGCAGCGATGCCTGCTTTGCCCCCGTGCTTGATCCGGACGAAGCGGCGCGCCATCCTCATATGGCAGCGCGAGGCGTCTATCGGGAGATCGACAATATCCTCCAGGCAATGCCGGCGCCACGTTTTTCGGGCTCGTCACTACCGATCCCCGGACCGATCCCGCTGCATCATGAAGATCCGAGTACAATTCGGCGGGGCTGGAGCAAACCGGACCGCTGCGGGATTACCGCCAGAACCGACTGTTGCGAGTAGTCGGTTGGCATGGTGGGCGGCCAGCGGCCCGACACGAACGGTGATTTCATAACTATGAACCAATGCGACGCTCCGCTTCGCTGCGCTGCATTCAAATCAAAGGAGACAACGACACACAGGCACGTCAAACTATCCGATGATTCCTGTACGCCACGCCGGAACGGCGATTGCGGACGTGTCCACGGGACGTTGTTCGCATCGTGATTCGCTCGGCGCTTGAAATCAATGCTCGCCCCGGATGTGACGACGCCGATGGGATTTCCACTGCGGCGTCCACGGCCAATGTCCTGGCGTGAGGGCTTCGGTCATCGACCGATTCGACCGTCCGAATGCGGTCTTTTGGCGCGCCTGAGAATCCGCATCAGAGTTGAGTGCGCGTTGTTCGGGAATCTCATTTAAATATTTGTAAAAACGTAATAATATAGATAATAACTCCAACCTGTATCCAGTGTGGAGTAATGGTCGCAGGGCGTGAACTTACGCCCTTATGGATGCGTCGAAGTCCTTCAGTTTGAATCTCAGGAAATTGCGGCTTGCGATGCGCATCACGCAAGAAGCGCTCGCCCATGATGCGGGCACGAGCAGCTCTTATCTGAGTGCGATCGAAAATGGCCGGTCGAGCCCGACGCTGAAAGCAATGGAGCGGCTCGCGAAGGCACTCGGCGTTAATGCCGTCTATCTCTTGTCCGGCCGGATATCGATCTCGATCGTTTCGGACGACGAACTGGAAATCGGCGCGATACTGGCGCGCCCGGCGGTGACGCTCCGGCGCCATCCGCACAAGCCGACGGGGCGGCCGAGCAAGACCAAGTAAATCATCGGGGGCTGCACGCGCGTGGGCTGGAACCACGCGCCCGATAGACGCGCCCGCAACGCGCGCGTCGAAAGGAGTGCCCCTCGGTGCCGTTTCGCGACCTCGATGCCTATATTAAGCAGGCCAGGCGCGCGAACAGTGATCGCGAGCTGTTCAGTTGCAGCGAGGCCGCCGCACGCCAGCTCGGCCTCCCATGGCTCGCGATCGTCCAGAGCATGGCCTTCTTTCAGCCCGGTGGGCGATATTTCCGCATGGACAATTTCCAGAGCTGGGGCGACGTTTTCGTCGCCGAAGGCTATTACCGCGACGATCCCGCCTTGCTCGCGGCGCGCTCGACAAGCCGGGCGTTCTGCTGGCACGAAATGGAGCGACTGCTGGGCGGCTTCACGCGGCGACAGGCGCGCATCGTGCGCGAAGCCGCGCGTCATGGCCTGCGCAACGGCCTCACCGTTCCGATTGGCGTCGCCGGCGAGCCGCCCGGATGCTGTACGTTCGCAACGCGCGACGGGCAATTGCCGCCATCGCATATCTGCCGGATCGCGACGCTGATGGCGAGCGAGGCGTTTACCGAGGCGCGGCGCTTGCACGGCTTTCCGGCGCGCCCGCTGAAATTACCCCATCTCAGCCCAAAGCGGCTCGAATGCTTTCGCTTGGCGGCGATGGGCAAGAGCGACGTCGAGATCGGGATCATGATGAACATCGCCCCGACGACAGTGCGCACCTACATGCGTGACCTGCGCGAACATTTCGGAATCTATTCCCGCGCGCAGCTCCCGGCGATCGCGCTCGCCTGCGGAATCGTCTGCATCGAGGAGATCGTCCCGCGGTTCTGAGCGGGATCGCCGCATCCTCAATATTGACGACTGTTTGAGCCCTTCATCTCTGCTCCCTTCGCGACTGTTCAATTTGAACGGGAGCTACTGCCATGATCCATATTGTCAAAGGGTGCTCGCTTACCGATGCGCGCGCCGCCTCGATGTTCGAGGACCGCAAGACCCTGTTCGTCGATCTGCTGGGCTGGGATGTTCCGGTCGTCGGCGGCCGCTATGAAATCGACAGCTATGACGGCGACAAGGCGGTCTATCTGATCGCCACCGACGATGGCTGCATTCACCAGGGGTCGATGCGGCTGCTATCGACAGAGGGCGCACATCTTCTCGCCGATCGTTTCGCGTCGCTCTGCGAGTGCGATGCGCCCCGGGGGGAGCAGGTTCGCGAGATTACGCGACTTTGCCTGCCGCAACGATTGGGCGCCCCCGGACGCCTGCGTGTCCGCAACCGGCTCATCTCGGCGATGGTCGATCATGCGCTCGGCAGCGGAATCACCATGCTAACCGGCGTCGTGACCGCTGCTTTTCGCGAGGAGGTTTTGGCGATGGGCTGGCGCGCAGCGCCGCTCGGCCCCGCGCGCCGCATCGATGGCGCGTTCCTTGGAGCGTTCCGCATCGAGATCTGCGCCGGTACGCCTGCGCTGCTGGCGTCGAACGGCATCTATGTACCGGGTGCGATCACTCCCGATGCGGCGGCAAGAGCCGCGTGAAGGGAATGGCGATGCACGACCCCGCCCGCCTCGCCGCGATGCTGCTCGCCGACGGTTATGTCATTGTCGATAACGCCGTGCCGACCGAGCTAATCACCGCGCTCGAAGCCGAACTCGCACCGCGCTTCGTCGCCACGCCCTTTTGCGAAGGCGGATTCTACGGAGCCCGCACCAAGCGCTTTGGCGCGTTGTTGCGGCGTTCACGGCATATCGCCGGCCTTGTGCTGCACCCGATCATCCGCGGTATCGCCGAAACGGTGCTCGGGGAATGGTGCGATCGTATCGTTCTCAACCTCACCCAGGCGATCGAAATCCATCCCGGCGCGCTCGCGCAGGTGCCGCACCGCGACCAGGATCTCTGGGGCGGCGTCAAGACCGGGATGCACTATCAGATCAACGTCATCTGGCCGATCGATCCGTTCACGCTGGAGAGTGGCGCGACGCTGGTCTGGCCGGGCAGCCATCACGATGCGGCATCGCAACCGGGCGATGCACGTCCGGTCGCCGCCGAAATGCCACCCGGCTCCGCGCTGCTGTTCCTCGGATCGATCCTGCATGGTGCCGGCGCTAACCAGTCCGATCATGTGCGCCGCGCGGTCATCACCTCCTATTGCCTCGGATGGCTGCGGACGTTCGAGAATCAGTATCTCGTCTATCCGCCCGCCATCGCTCGAGCGTTCGATCCCGATCTGGCCGCGCTCATCGGCTATGCCCAGCATCGCCCCAATCTCGGCAATGTCGAAGGCCAGTGCCCGTCCGTGCTGCTTCACCGGGACGATATCGACGGCCTCCCTGCGATCGACGCGCTGCTCCCCGGCCAGGCCGACATGCTGGATGCCTATGTCGCCGAACAGGAAGCCGCGCGTGCGGGCCTGATCGGCGGGTAACGCGGGTTCGTCGGACCGGGCGCTGCACTCATGACACACGATCCAAACCCCGAAGCAGGCGGCGGCGCGCGAACACGGATCGAGGCGGATTCATCCGCTGTGGACGGTGGAGCCACGGCGTCGTCGGCCGCGGAGCGCGCTCGGCGGGCACGCGAGCATTGCCCGTTTCTGACAACCAAGCAGGCCGCGTTCCATCTCGGTCTCGCGGGGGACACGCTCAAGAAGATGCGCCGGGAGCGGCGCGGCCCGCCGTGCCGAAAGCATGGCACCGTCTGGCGCTACCATATCGACGATATCGAGGCCTGGTCGCGCGCGAACATGCGGGAGGGAGGCAATGGCTAGGCTGCTACCCTCCCGTCTGCCGGCTAAACCCACCGCGCTGATCGGTCTCGGCGCGGCCGCGCTGGCGACCACGATCGCGCTGCCGCCAACGCCGTGGCTGGTCTGGAACGCATCGGCCAGCGCGCCGATCGGTCTCTATGCCGTCAGCGGACGGCAGGACATCGCATCGGGCGACATGGTGCTGGTCCGGGTGCCCGACCGCTGGCGCCGGCTCGCCGCCGAGCGGCGCTACATTCCGATCAATATCCCGCTGGTCAAGCGCGTCGCGGCCGCGCCCGGCGATCGCGTCTGTGCGCGCGGGCGGGAGATCTATGTCAACGGCCACCCGGTGGCCGAACGCCGCGAAGCCGATGGCCGCGACCGTCCGATGCCGTGGTGGAATGGCTGCGTGATGTTGCGTTCGGGCGCATTGTTCCTGCTGATGGACAGCCCGGATTCGTTCGATGGGCGTTATTTCGGACCGACATCGCGCGGCGACGTCATCGGCGAGGTGCGACTGCTGTGGCTGGGCTGAGGGTCGCCATCACCGCCCTGGCGCTGCTGGCGGCGGCACCGGCTGACGCGCAGTCGGTCGTTCACTGGCGGCCCTATATCGAGGCAGCCTCGGCGCGTTTCGGCGTGCCGGTAGAATGGATCGAGCGCGTCATGCGCGCCGAGAGCGGCGGGCGCACGGTGCTGGACGGGCGCCCGATTACCAGCCACGCCGGCGCGATGGGACTGATGCAGCTCATGCCCGGCACCTGGTCCGAAATGCGCGCGCGGCTCGGGCTCGGACGTGATCCCCATAGCCCGCGCGACAACATATTGGCGGGGACGCTCTATCTTCGTCTGATGTATGACCGCTTCGGTTATCCCGGACTGTTCGCAGCCTATAACGCGGGACCGGCACGCTATGCCGAGCACGTGCGGACCGGCCGCGCGCTGCCCGGTGAGACCCGCGCCTATCTCGCGAGCGTCGCCGGAGTGCCCGTCAATTCCCGGTCGGCTGTCACGGCCGCCAGTGCAACGCCGCGTACCGTCAATGCCATCTTCTTCGCGATCGGCGACCGGCCCCCTGCCGGCCGGAGCGAAGCCGGTGCGGCCACGCTGTTCGTCGCGCTGCGATCGACGTCGCCCGAGAAGAACGCGCCAGACCGCCCATAGTGCGAGCCGATCGGGGCTTCATGCCGAATCGTGTTTCTGCTATGTTCCGAGCCTATGGAGTTGGTCGTGATGTTGCTCGGTCTGATCCTGTCCGCCACCGGCATCGTCCTCTTCGCCTGGGCGATGTTCCGGCTCGCCGTCTTCGCACTCCCGGTCGGGCTCGGTGCGGCCGCATTTCTGTGGGCGGGGGGTGGCGAACTGGGGCCGTTGCTCGGTCTGCTTCTCGGCCTCGTCGTCGGCGTCGCGGTCTTGCTGATCGGACGCATGCTCATCGCGTCGCGGTTGCCCGTTCCGCTTCGCGGAGCGATCGCGCTTCTCTTCGCCGTGCCCGCCGGGATCGCCGGCGGCAGTGTCGTCTCCAGCCTGATGCAGCTCGGCGGTGCGGGGCCGACCGCGACCGGCATCGCCGCGGCGGTCGGCGCGATCATCATCGCCGGTGCCGCCATGATGAGCCTGTTGCCCGCGATGACCGCTTGCACCGGTTCGAACGGATCCCCGCTGCACGGTTGATCTGTTGGGGCCAGTGGGCCGAGTGCTCGCTCCTCGTGTCACCGCGCGCATGGCGACCACGACGAGAGTGCTTCAAGACGGCAGGGTCTGACCTGACGCATCCGGGTTTTCAGGCGCCTCGCGCCTGCGGCGCGACCGCCGCTCTATTCCGCTAGGCTCACATCCGTTCGCCAAGCTCCACCGGGCCACGCTTCGCGCGTCCCGGCCAAAGGTGACGATCGGACTGGCGGGATGCCGGAGCCTTGCTCCGGCCTGTCGTCGCCGCGCCTGACCGGCGCGGCGGCATTTTTCGTTGGGCCTTCCCCTCGTCGCGCGGGTGGGCGGCGCTCCCTTCTGGGCCCGGCCCGGCGTCCCGCAAGCCGGCCTTCGACTGCGCTCGGGTCCGGCTCCTCCATTGCATTTCGGCCCTGCGGGTGCGGACCGCCTCCTGGCCGCGCCCGGCAGGTCGCAATTCGCCGCCCACCCCCGCTCCGGGGGAGGCCCTGGGGTTTTTGGGGCGGCATTGGAGGATAGCCATGCACCAGACCGGCAGCCAACGCGCGCGCGCAGAGGGCAGCAAACGCCAGCCCCCGGCGGAGCGCGCCAATCTTTACGACGAGGTGACGGGCCGCATTGTTTCCGAACTTGAGGCGGGCCGCTTCCCTTGGGTCCAGCCTTGGGGCCGCCCCAATGGTCAAGGCTTCTCCGCCGCCCCCGGCCTCCCGCGCAACGGGCTCACCAGCCGCAATTACAGCGGCGTCAATGTCCTGATCCTGTGGGGAGCAGTGATCGAGAACGGCTATCCGTCGCAATCGTGGCTGACCTTCCGCCAAGCCTTGGAGGCGGGCGGCAATGTCAGGAAAGGCGAGCGCGGGACAAGGGTTGTCTATGCCGACCGCTTCACCCCCGAAGCCGAGAAGGAACGCGCGCGCCAGACCGGCGGCGAAGCCCGCGCGGTGCCGTTCCTCAAACGCTTCACCGTGTTCAACGTCGCACAGTGCGAAGGCTTGCGCCCCGGCCTTGCCACCGACCCCGCACCGCTTCCCGAACGCCAAGTCGTGCCGATCGCCGAAGCGGTCATTGCGGCATCGGGCGTCGATTTCCGCATCGGTGGGGACAAGGCCTACTATGTCCCGAGCGCCGACTATGTGCAGGTGCCCCCGCAACCGGCCTTCCACGAACAGATCAATTTCTACCGGACGGCGCTGCACGAACTCTGTCATGCCAGCGGCCACCCGTCGCGCCTCAATCGCAATCTGCGCAATGCGTTCGGCAGCAAGGACTATGCGCGCGAAGAATTGATCGCCGAGATGGGATCGGCCTTCCTTTGCGCCGCGCTCGGCATCGTGCCGACCGTTCGTCACGCCGATTATCTGGCATCATGGCTCGACGTGCTGCGCGAGGACAATCGCGCGATCTTTCGCGCGGCCAGTCAGGCGAGCAAGGCCGCCGATTGGCTGCTTGCCCGCTACGCCGAGACGCAGGACGAAGGGAGGGAAGCGGCATGATTACGCTCCCCCATGCGATCCTTTCGGCGCTGCGCGCGAATGCGCGCGCCAGCCGCCTCCACGAGCAGCGCGACGAACGGTTCGACCCGTTCCCGGTGGTCAAATTCTTCAATCCGGTCGGCGCGGCGACGTGGATCGCCACCGAGCTTTACGACGATGGAGACACGCTGTTCGGCCTCGCCGACTTGGGGTTCGGATGCCCGGAAATGGGCGTGTTCTCGCTTACCGAGATTGCGGGCGTCCGCTTGCCCTTCGGCCTGTTCATCGAGCGCGACGAGCATTTCGAGCCGCTGGCCCCGCTTTCGCTATGGTCCGATACCGCGCGGCGCATGGGTGCAATCGTTCTGGCCGAAGCCGAACTTCGCCGCATCACCGATAGCCGGAACGGCAACGAGCTTCCGCCGCCTCTTGATGATCGAGGGGCCGGATGACGCGCGGCGCGTTTCGCCGCATTGAGTGCCGGTCCCGCCCATCCAGCAAGACAAACGGGACCGGCGCTCCAGAAGGAGCAGACCAATGAAACTCGACTTTATCGACCATAGCAAGCTGGTTCCGTCCAAGGTGAACATGCGGCACGGACCCAAGCCCCCGGACGTGGGCGACATTCTGCCCTCGATCCGCAAGCGCGGTGTCATCGTGCCGCTGATCGTGCGCCCGCAGGCGGGCAACGATAATGGCGTCCACGAAATCGTCGCCGGGCGGCGGCGCTGGACGGCGAACGCCATCGCGCTTGTCGAGGGCATCGACCACGGCCCGCTTCCCGTCGCCATCCTCGACGCCGGGGACGACGCCGACGCCATCGAGGCATCGCTTCTCGAGAACACCCGGCTCGATCCCGACGAGGTGACGCGATGGGAAACCTTCGCACGGCTGGTCAAGGAGGGCCGCGACATTGCGGATATCTCCGCGACGTTCGGCATTCCCGAGCTTGGCGTGAAGCGTATCCTAGCGCTCGGCAACCTGCTTCCGCGCATCCGCGATCTTTACCGCAAGGAGAAGATCAACGCGGCGACCGTCCGGCATCTGACGCTGGCGAGCAAGCAGCAGCAGAAGGCATGGCTGGCGCTCTACGACGATGACGACGCCTATTGCCCGACCGGCCAGCAATTGAAGGCATGGCTGTTCGGCGGGCAGTCGATCAAGGTCGAACATGCCCTGTTCGACGTCGATGCGAGCGGCCTTGCGATCGTCGCCGATCTGTTCGGCGAAGACCGCTATTTTGCAGATGCCGACGCGTTCTGGACCGCGCAGAACGCCGTAATCGACGCGCGCAAGGAGGACTATCTGGATGCCGGATGGTTCGACGTGGTGATCGTCCCGCCCGGCGAATATTTCTACCGCTATGAGTTCGCCAAGGCACCCAAGCGCAAGGGCGGGCGCGTGTATATAGATGTGCGCGAAAGCGGCGAGGTCGAGGTCCACGAAGGCTATGTGACGAGCAAGGAGGCCAAGCGGCTCGAACGCGGCGAGGCAATCGAAACCGGCCCCAAAGTGCCGCGCCCCGAAGTGACGAGCACGATGCAGACCTATATCAACCTGCACCGTCATGCCGCTGTCCGCGCCTCGCTGACCCGTCATCCCAAGGTCGCGCTGCGCTTGATGGTCGCCCATGTCATCGTCGGGTCGCCACTGTGGACGGTCAAGCCCGAGCCGCAGACCGCGCGCAACGACGATGTGCGCGAAAGCGTCGAAACTTGCCGCGCGGAAACCGACTTCGACGCGAAGCGCCGCGCCGTATTGGACCTTCTCGGCTTCTCGCCCGAGGAACCGACCGTCACAGGCGGCAACGGCGACGACTTCGGACTGGTCGGCGTGTTCCTGCGCTTGCTCGACGTGCCCGACCGCGCCGTAATGGACGTGATCGTCATCGTCATGGGCGAAACGCTCGCCAGCGGCAGCGCCGCCATCGAGGCGGTCGGCGGCGAGATCGGCGTCGATATGGCCCGCTACTGGCAGGCCGACGACGCCTTTTTCGAGTGTGTCCGCGACAAGGAGGTGCTGACCCGCATCGTCGCCGAGGTGGCGGGCGAACCTGTCGCCGCCGCCAATGCGAAGGAACCGGGCAAGGTCTTGAAGCGCATCGTCCGCGACCATCTGGAGGGTGCGAACGGGCGGCCCAAGGTCGAGGGTTGGGTGCCGAAATGGATGGCGTTCCCGCCCGCTACCTATACGGCGCGCGGCGGCGTCGGCACCGTCGCGGCTCATGCCAAGGTGCTCGCGGCGCGCCCCGACCGCGAGCCGGAACCGACCGGCCCCGGCGCGGTGATTGCGCTTCCGGCCCCTGCCAAGGCCGAGCCGCAGGAACAGCCCGAGCGCGAAGCCGCATGAAACTGGACGGGCGGCGGCGCACCCGCCGCCCGTTCCGTCCCCCATAAAATCGCCGCGCCGCTCGGCCGCAAGCGGCCCTCGCGGCGCGGATTTCAGACAGGAGACTTGTCATGGCCGACCGTGTTTCGGCATCCATCACCATCGGCGGGACGCTCCCCGCCAGCCAGCTTCCCGCCTTCGCCGAGGCCATCGCGAACGAAGGGCTGTCCACCGAATGGGACGGCGAACCCTTCGCGCTCGGCGATCTGCCCGAGGGCGAGCCCTTGGCGCTCATGGCGCACGAGGTCGCCTGGGGGCGGTTCGAGGGACTCGAAGCCTTCTGCATCGCGCATGGGCTTTTCTTCGCGCGCTGGTCGGGCGCCTATGCCTGCCAGTGGGGTGCGGAACGCACCGTGTTCACCGGCAGCGGCGAACCGCAAAGCTACGCTGCCGACGAGGACGACTATATCCTCATGGGGCGCTGCACCGCCGAGCGATTGGGCAGCTATGCGGCGATCATCGCGCATTTCGATGCGGCCGACTTCGCGGTGCCCCCGCTTGTCATCACGCCCGAACGGGAGGAGGCGAGCAATGGCTGACATCTGGATTCAGGGCAGCTTCGCCTTTCGCTGCACCGCCGCCGAGTGCGCGCTGATCGAGGAAGTCGCAAACGCTGGCTACGCGCTAGCGAATGACGACGCGCCCGATCCGCCGAGCGCGGCGCTGCTCGCAGCCTTTCCGCCGGACGATGCGAACGCGCGGTGGAGCGGGTTTCGCGAGGCGTTCAACGATCCCGAATTTCCCACCATCGGAGCCGATTTCATCGCTGAAACCTGCCCCGACGATCCATCCGCGCGGATCGTGTGTTTCGCCAGCATGGACGATTTCGATGCCGCTGCCATCGCGGTGGTGATCCAGCGATGTTGCCCCGAAACGCTCGCCAAGGGGCCGATCGGCTTTGAATGGGCCATGACCTGTTCCAAGCCCCGCATCGGGGAGTTCGGTGGCGGCTGGTGCGCGATTTTCGCAGACCGCATCGAGATCGACGCGACCAACGAGGCGCTGTCGCGCGCGCTCGCGGGCGACGGCAACTAGCCCAAATCGCGCCGCACTGCGCGCTCGCGTGCCGAAAACCCCTGCCGCCTGACCTACCGGGCGGTGCGGCGGATCACCGTCCGGGCGCTTCCGCATAACGTGCATTCGTCCTTCTGCCGCTCGAATCCGCGCGTGCCGCCGAGCGCGCAGGTGACGACATTGGCCTGTGCGGTAACCGACAGGTTGAGCCGGTCAGTCACGCAGGCATCGCACACCGCCGCGCCGTCCAGCCGCACGATCAGCCGTTCGATCTGCCCCGCAATCGTCGTTCCTTCGTTCATCGCCGTGAGGCTATAGCCGCGGCCTCGTGGCCGCGAAAGCAATCATGGCTTCCCGGAAAGACGCCGGACTGGGCTTCCTGTCCGCGCGCGCATCTCGTCCTTTCGTGTCTCACCAACCCGTCGCCGGCTCCTTGGGCGCATGACCTGGGACGGCCGCGCGCCTCGCGAAACCATCGCGCGGAACTGATTTCCCCGCGCCGCTTTGGCGGCGCTCCTCGCGGCCGCTTCGCTCCAAATCAGCCCCGCGCTTCCGGTCCTCCGCTTCGCTTCGGCCTGCGGTTCGCAGCGCGCTCAAGGGCCGTCCCTTCGGTCCGCCCATCGCCCGGCATCGGGTCGGGCGAATGTGCAAGGAGACGAGAAATGCCCTCAATCGGTCATGTCCAGCGCCAGAACGACGGTTCGTTCCGGGGCGCCTTGAAGACGCTTTCGGTCAATGCCGAGATCGCCATCATCCCCAACCGCAGTAAGACCGGGGACCAGCCCGACTACCGCGTGCTGTCGAACGGCGTCGAACTGGGCGGCGGCTGGATCCGCACCGGCGAGGTGAGCCAGCGCGAATATGTCCGCCTCGCCATGTCGGCCCCCGAACTTGGCGGCCGCACCCTCTACGCCAATCTCGGCCGCGCCGCCGGGCAGGACGACGACGACGCGTTCGCCGTTATCTGGAACCCCGGCGACTGAGCCGGATCGGCCCCGCGCCGGTCACCCGGCGCGGGGCTTTCCTCATGCCTTGAGGGCTTGGCGTGGGCCTTTTCCTGCACCGGAACGCGCTTGCGGGCCTGCAGAGAGGAAGAAATCCGCTCAGCAAGCACCGAGTATCCGGCGGCGAACGGACCGCCTCAACCATCGACGGTTCCCCCAATTTTCACGCCACCTGCGTTCCGCTTCGCTCCACTCCGGCGACGAGAAAATCGGCTCCCCCGTCGCCCGCTTCGCGGCCGCTGCGCGGTGGTTGACCCCGCCCGCTCCCCGCCGGGCGATGGCTCATCTTTCGCTTGTATCAGGAGGATGAGATGTCGGTTGAACAACAGATCGAGGAGCTTCGCGCGGAGCTTTCATGGTGCGATGACGCGGGAGAACGGCGGCAGATCGAAGCCGAATTAAGGGCCGCTGAGAAGAGGCTGAAGCGGTGCAATCGGGCGCTGCGTCAGGCCGAACAGGCAGGCTGGCAATAAGGCGATGCGCTGTTGAAGGGGCAGGTTCGCGGGAGTGGTGCCGCATGGCGCCGCTCCCCTTTTTTGATCGGGAAGGCGGGAAGGCAAAGCGGGCGTCTGGGGCGGCAGGTGGCAGTCGGGCTCGATGGCAAGATAGAGGCAAAATCTCGCGATTTTGTAAGTGTTTGTCTGCACATCGTTTTTTGAAGGCTTTTGCGAGACTCGCCCTTTGAGTGCGAGACAGGGTTACCAGGAGTGGCGGTTTTCTGGGCTTTTCCGATCCCAATCGCGAGACTCCTTGCGCTCTGGCGAGGACGCGCCATTCTTATCGGCGGGGAGCGTCATTCCGGCATGGAAGGACGCCGCTATGCGCGATGATGAGTTCGAACCGCAGCTGGGCCGGATGCGCGGCCGGGGCAAGGAGCAGCGCTACCTGAGCCGCGTCGTGAAAGCGGCAAAGCGGGCCGGCATGAAAACGGGCAGGCGCGGCCGTTTCGACGGCAGCCGGATCGGGCGCGGCGCGAGTGTTGCGCGGGTGCTCAGATCGCGCGACCGATTGGGCGCGTTCCGGTCGCGCCGCGTGATCGTCAAGATACGGCCTGTCGGCCTTGGCGGGAAAGGCATGGGCGGTGCGAAGGCGCACCTTCGCTATATTCAGCGCGACGGCGTGACCCGTGAGGGCGAGGCTGGTGCGCTCTACTCGCCCGACAGCGACGTCGCCGATGGCAAGGCGTTCCTCGAACGGTGTGACGGCGACCGCCGCCAGTTCCGGTTCATCGTGTCGGCCGAGGACGCCGACCAGTATCCCGACTTGAAGCCGTTCGTGCGCCGGCTGATGACGCAGATGGAGCAGGATCTTGGGACAAAGCTCGATTGGGTGGCGGTCGACCATTTCAATACCGGCCATCCGCACACGCATATCGTGGTGCGCGGCGTAAACGATCGGGGTGAGAATCTGCTGATCGCGCGCGAGTATATCTCGCACGGGAGCCGGCAGCGGGCGATCGAGATCGTCAACCTCGACCTGGGGCCGCGCACCGACCTTGAAATCGAAGAGCGGCTTCGCAGCGATACGGGTGCCGAGCGGCTGACCGCGATCGACAGACGGCTGATCCGCGACATGGATACCGCGCGGCTGGTCAGCGCGAGCGATGGCGATCCCTTCCAGCAATCGCTTCGCGTCGGTCGCCTGCAGAAACTCGGGCGCATGGGACTCGCCTCGCATGTCGGCAACGGCACCTGGCGGCTTGAGCCCGACCTTGCGAACACACTGCGCCAGATCGGCGAGCGCGGCGACATCATCCGCACCATGCAGCGCGAGCTGACCGCGCGGAAGCTCGATCGTGCTGCGGTCGATCGCGTCATCTACGACCCGGTCGCGAAGGAGGCGACGCCGATCATCGGCCGCGTCGTGATGCGCGGGCTCGCCGACGAACATGAAGACCGTCATTATCTGCTGGTCGACGGCATCGACGGGCGCACCCATTATGCCGAGATCGGCAAGGGCGAGCTGGTCGACACGATCCCCGAAAATGCCATCGTCCGGATCGCGCCACGCGAGGGCGGCATTCGCGCCGTCGATCGGACGATCGACGAGATCGCGGCGGCGAACGGCGGGCGCTATTCGATCGACGCCCATCTGAAGCACGATCCGACCGCCAGCGAACGCTTCGCCGAAACGCATGTCCGGCGGCTTGAAGCGATGCGAAAAATCTCGGGCGTCGTCGAGCGCGAGCCCGACGGAAGCTGGATCATCGCGCCGGACCATCTCGCCAGGGTCGAGAGGTTCGAAGCCATGCAGTTCCGCGACCACCCCGTTGCCATTGAAACCCTGTCGGCGATCCCGCTCGACAAATTACCGGGAACCGATGCCGCGACCTGGCTCGATCGCGAGCTGGTCGCCGAAGCGCCGGTGCCAGTGCGCGATGCTGGGTTCGGGCACGAGGTTCGTTCAGCGCAGGCGATGCGACGGCAATGGCTGATCACCGAACAGCTTGCAGACGAACAGGATGGGCAGACGGTCTATCGGCGAGGGATGCTCGCCGCGCTCCAGCGGCGAGAATTGCTGCGTGTCGCCCGCCAGCTCTCCGACAAGTTAGGCGTTCCGTTCGCCGAGGCCAGAGAGGGGGAGGCTGTTCAAGGCAGGCTCGTGCGCGCAGTCGAGATGACGAGTGGTCGCCATGCGCTCATCGAACGGTCGCGCGATTTCACGCTGGTGCCGTGGCGCTCTGTTCTCGATCGCCATGTCGGTAAATCGGTCTCGGGCATCATGCGCGACGGCGGGATCAACTGGACACTCGGGCGGCAGCGCAGCGGGCCGAGCGTCTCCTGATCCGGAGGATTCGGGCTTTCTATTTTCATGAAATTATGTTTTCATGGATTCATGAAAAATATCGCAGCGCAAACCGATGTCGGCGACGAGCATCTTCAGGTGCAGATTCCTGCCGTTACGAAACGCGATCTCGGTCAACGGTCGCTCGATTCCCGCGAGCCGATCCGGATGATCGTACTGCGGGCACTTGAAGCCTATGGCGTGAGCGTCCCCGCAGACGCGATATCGGATCGCCGGAAGGGCAGGCGATGAGCGAGGATTTCGAAGCTCTCACTGTTGCGGATTATGCGAAGCAGGCCGCGCGGACTGATCAACGCAGCGGTGGCCGCGCACTGGGCTTCTCGATGCTTGGCCTTTTCGGCGAAGTCGGCAGCTTGCTCAGTGAGGCCAAGAAAAAGCAGCGCGACGATGCCTCCTACCTGGGTTACGCTCACGCCGTCGCGGAAGAGCTTGGTGACGTCCTTTGGTATCTGGCGGCGATCGCACGGCGCAGCCGCATGGCGCTCAGCGACATCGCTGCCGCCGCGGCGACAAACGGCGGACAATGGCAGACGGGCGGCAACGAAACGCTCAGTTTCCATGCGCTGCAGCCGCAGCACATTCCGCTTGCCAAGGCACCGATGCCGCAGTTCGAGCATAGCCTGCTCGCGCTGGCAGGCGACGTTGGGCTGCTCATCAACGATTTCCAGGCGGGCGGTCTTGCGAAGGACCGCGAAGCACTCGCGGGCCGGCTGGTCGCGGTCATGCGCCGGTTGATCCAGGCGGCAAACGAATCCGGTGTTACCATCGAGGCTGCCGCCGTGAAGAATCTTCACAAGATCTTCGATCGCTGGCCGCGCGAGCGCATCTATCCGGCGCCGACCGATGCGGCGCTCGACCCAGAAGAGCAATTGCCGCGGCGGATGGCGATCGACGTCTATGAACGCACCGTTCGCGGGCAGACATTCGTGTATCAACGCTCAAGCGGTGTGTATGTCGGCGACCGGCTCACCGACAACGCGCTCGAACCCGACGACTATCGTTTCCACGATGTCTTTCACTACGCTTATGTCGCGGTGCTTGGCTGGTCGCCAGTGCTGCGTGCGCTGCTCCGTCTCAAGCGCAAGAGCGATCCGAAACTCGACGACGCCGAAGACGGTGCTCGGGCGATTCTCATCGAAGAGGGCATAACTTCCTGGATTTTCGGACAAGCGCAGCAACTCCGGTACTTTGAAAACGTGAAGCGCGGTGGCCTTCCGCTGGACATGCTGAAGCATGTCCGCCAGTTCGTCGCCGGCTACGAATCAGAACGCTGTCCGCTGTGGCTTTGGGAGGAAGCGATCCTCCAGGGCTATACGGCTTTCCGCTTCCTTCAGGAGCATCGGCGCGGCCGCGTCCTGATCGACTTCGCCAATCGCCGCCTGCGTATCAAGGAATTGCCGTCATGACCCCGAAATCCTTTGTGTCCACCCTGGCGGCGACCGAACTTCCCTCAGTGTTCAATCCCTGGCGCGATCGCTGCACGGTCCATGACCGCAGCGACGCCGCCGCCCGGCGCCGCGACAATCTCGAAATGCTGCTCACCGCGGCGCTTGATCATCGCGTCGAAACGATCTGGATCGCGCGTGATCTCGGCTATCGCGGGGGGCGGCGTACGGGCGTACCGCTGACCGACGAAATTCACCTCGGACATGCCGGCACGCTGATGGGCGGCATCGCATTTGAACGTGCGACGCAGGGACCCGCCGTGGCGGAGCGCACCGCGGCGATCGTCTGGCGTGTGCTAGAGCGGATCGGTCAGCCTGTCATGCTCTGGAACGTTTTCCCGTTCCATCCCCATGAAGCGGATGATCCGATGTCGAACCGATGCCACACGCGAAGCGAGCGCGAGGCGACCTGGCCGATATTGCAAGCCCTCGTGTCAATGATCCGGCCCCGCCAGATCGTCGCGATCGGGCGCGACGCTCACCTGGCGCTGGACGGTCTCGACATTCCGACCACCGCGGTCCGCCATCCGAGCTACGGCGGGCAGCGCGAGTTCATCGAGGGCATGTTCAGCCTGTACGGTGTCGCGGATGACAACGATGAGCCGCTAGAACTGCCGTTGGGCGCGCCTCACGCCGCAGCACGGAGATGTGCGCTCGCCTGATCGCAGCGTTCAAAGAGTTGCTTAAGATCGCCGCGGTTCCAGTTGGCGGTGTCGACCGTGGCGTTGGTCGAGACGATCGTGAGCGGACCCAGCGCGACCCCGCCTTCCTTGGCGATGAATTCGAGCAGACGGCCGAGGCCGATCAGATTGCCGAGCAGTTTTTCGATATAGTAGTGATTGCGGTAGAGCGCGGTCATGCCGAGGCGACGATCGTCGCCCTTGCCGATCAGCTTGAGACTGGCAAAGCTCAGGCACTGACCGCCGTAGGGCGAGTCATTCACGTCGCGGGCGGGGTCGAAGATCAGCAGTTCGAATTTGTTGAGCGCTCGGACGTTCGGGTTGCGCAGGCGCTCGACGATGCCCCAGATTTGATTGATTGGCTGGCCGTCGGCGCGGGGCAATTCCATCATCCGTTCGAAATAATAGCCCGACCAAGCGCCCGACCTCCGGACCTTCGGCAGCACGTTGTCGCGAAACCGGTCGAAGAATTGCGGCGCGCCGTAGCGCCTGTACAGCGCTGCCGGAAAAATCGTGTTGGCGACCGTCTCGATGGGCTTCTTGCCATGGCCCGAAAGGAAGGCATCGACTTCCGCCACGACGGGATCGGCGAGTGTTGCGCGCGCAGTCGGCTCGGCCACGGAGATGACGACATTCTGCGCCTGGTGTCCGGTGGCGAGGTCGACGAGCCGGACCGCCTCGCGCCAGCCAGCAACGCAGTCAGGCTGCGGCGGTATGGGAAGATACATCGACTTCCTCCGTCAAATTTGCCGTGGCGAAAAGGCGCGGCGCTAGAAAGCGCTCAGTAAGCCAGGCGTGGCCTTCCAAGCCCCAACCTGGTCCCCAGCTGTTGCGGATGAGAATGGCCGGGGTGCCGTCCACGGTTCCATGCCCGACCGCGACGACCGCGTGCCGTTGCGCTGGCTCGGGGAGTTCGTCGTTCGCCGGATCGACGACGCCATCACCGCGCGGCTGGAAGAAAGACCGTGACAGCATCGTCAGCATGAGCACCGGCGTGTCACGATCCAGCGCGGCAAGGATGGATGACAGGTCGGTTCCATCCCTCTGTCCGTTGCGGCCATAGAGCGGGCCAACGGTCGCCGGCGGCGTCCACAGTCGATGATCGGCTGGAACCGCTGCCAGATACGGCCAGCCTTTCTCGTCGGGTTGGCCATCGAGCCGTAGCGCGTCCAGCATTGTGGATAGCAGTGCGCCGCTCGTCGGCGGTCTGCCCGCCCGTTTCTGCGCGGCATAAAAGGCGAATTCACACGACAGCGGTGCCCAGCCGTCGCGAAGCCCGGCGTGGGTGTCGCTCGCGGCGAATGCGAGGCATGTCGGCCGCGCGCCTTGATCGCGCGCAGGCCCGAACAGCGGCCGAAGGTCACGGACGATATCGATCATGGGGCGTCAGGCGGCCTCGAGCAGGTGCCGCCGTTCGGCGCGCGACAGGCCCGTCTGTTCCGGGCCGGTGAGGTCGAAATCGAGCGTCAGGCTGGTGAGGGCCGGCGCAGGCTGCCACGGCCGCCGCTCGTCGAGCGACATGCGGCCGCGCCGCGGCGCATCGGGCGCCGCGGTGACACGGCGGACAACGGGACCACCGATGCCATCGCCGTCGATTGCCTCACGCTCGTCTCGAACGACGGCGAAGCCGCTGGCGATCAGTTGGTCGAGATCCCAGAGATACCCACCGCCGCTATGTTCTTCGAGCTGCAGCACGAAAAGATCATTGCGACTGCCATCGATCCGCGAGCCGGCATCGCGCTCGGTCAGCAGCCAGACGTCGCCGCGATAGTTGTCGGGCCGATAGTCCTTGAGGAGATCGACCTTCAGGCTGCGCGGCTGCGTCCGGAGCAGGTCGGTCATCACCGATGGCGAAATCAGATTGTAGCGAACCAGGGTGCGGCACGTCGCCTCATAGCTGGCGCCGATCCGCAGCGAGAGCTGATAGACGACATTGGGGCGCCGGAAATGATCGATCTGCCATCCTTGTCGCGCGCTGTGCGCGAGCACCAGCCATTTCGGCATCATGAAGGCGATCGCAAAGGCGTCGGCTTCGGTTTCCTCGAAGTTGTTTCCCGGTTCGGGCGACATCGGCATCCGGCGCAGGATGCTCTCATCGTCGAGGCTCGGCTCGTGTCGCATCGAAAAATGCCCGAGTTCGTGCGCGGCCGTGAAGCGCTGGATGCTCATCGGTCGTTCCGTCGTGACGAGAACGCCAGGAGCAGGTGCGCTGAGATAGGCGCCGAGCAGGCCTTTCAGAGGACGAAGCAGCAAGGGTAGACCCACGGCATGGATCGCGCCGAAGACATCGACGCTGCCGCCTTGGGTCTCGATCAGTGCGCGCGTATCGAGTTCGCGATGCAGGCGGCCCGCTGCCATCGTACCAGCGCGAACCGCGCTCGCATAATCCGACGCCATCGATCAGCTCCGTTCGCCGCCAGACCGCGAGCGGAGATATTCGGCAAACCGGCTCAGCTCGGCCCGGTCCTCAGTCGACAAGGCCGCAACGCGTCGCGCCAGATGGGCGACATCGGCGGGAAGGCTCGCGGAGGCCTCGTCTTCGCCGGTAAAATAGGCCACCGACTGGCGGTAAAGACGGGCAAGCCGCGTCAGTTCGATCGCTTCAACGCGGCGCTGGCCATTCTCGATATCGGTAAGCGCGGTCCGGGGAATCTTGAGATAGGCAGCAACTTCTTCCTGCTTGAGGCCGAGATATTTCCGTGCTTCGCGCAGACGGTCGCCCAAGCGCCGCCGCTCCTGCTCGTCGCCTTCCTGGCGGAGTGCGAGATTGGTCATGGCTTCGACCCTTTCTTCTTAACCCAGACGCGTTCGATCTTAGGGAGGAGGTCGTCAATCGCCTTCTCGATCGAATTGTAGCCGCCGGTGCGGACGATGCTGTCGCGAAGCTCGATGTCGAGGACCTGCTCCACCGCGCAAAGCGTGTCGACCACGGACAAGGAGTCGAGTGGCACGGGCGCCTGGATGATCTTCGGGTTTTCCGGAGGCAGGGCAATTCCGCGCACCTGTGCCTCAGCCCTGGCCACTTGCAGCAGTTCGTCGACCAACGCCCTAATGGCGTCGGCTTTGGGAAACGCGGTTGCCGCGGGCTGCGGAGGAGCGATTGTCGCCATGCATGCCTCGCACGATTTCACTACATTAAATGCGATATAATGTCTGATAATCCGACACGCAAGCCCGAATTTGCAGCTCGGATTTTTGCAGGGTGTAGCGGGTCATCGGCGGTGCGGTGTGGTGGTCAGTGCCACCTCGAGGGACAACGACAGGGCAGAATCATCAACTCGGGTCATAGCTCGATCAAAAGAACAGAGCTGGAATATTGAGTCAGTCGCCGACGAGTGATCTCCTTCGGTCACCCACCAGCCCCCAGCGGCTCCGTTCATTTCGGGCGGCCCATAGCCGAGTCTTGAAGCCGCGCCCCGACCGCATCCGGCGGTATGGGCGGGAGCTTCAACGTGACCCCGACCAAATTGCTCATCGGCCAGATCCTTGTCGTGTTCGCAATCGTGATCGCGGGCCTCTGGGCGGCGACCCAATGGGCGGCGGCGATGCTCGCCTACCAGCCCGAACTTGGTCCGGCCTGGTTCATGGCTGGAAGCACGCCGGTCTATCGTCCCTGGGCGCTCTTCCCCTGGTGGTATCACTACGATGCCTATGCGCCGCATGTTTTCGACAAGGCCGGCGCGCTCGCCGGCGCGAGCGGTTTCATCGGCTGCGGCGCGGCGATCGCAGGCTCGCTCTGGCGCGCGCGGCAGTCGCGTCACGTCACCACCTATGGTTCGGCGCGCTGGGCCAGGCCGAACGAGATCGAGCGGGCCGGCCTTTACGGTGATGCCGGCGTATTCCTGGGCCGCTCGCGCGGCCGCTATCTCCGGCATGACGGCCCCGAACATATCATGGCGTTCGCGCCAACCCGTTCGGGCAAGGGCGTCGGGCTGGTCATACCGACACTGCTTGGCTGGACCGGCAGCGCCGTGGTTCACGACATCAAGGGCGAGAACTGGCAGCTCACCGCCGGCTGGCGCGCGCGCTTCTCCCACGTCCTGCTGTTCAATCCGACCGATCCCGCTTCCGCCAAATACAACCCGCTGCTGGAGGTCCGGCGCGGCGAGCATGAGGTCCGCGACGTCCAGAACATCGCCGACATCCTGGTCGATCCCGAAGGCGCGCTCGAACGGCGCAACCACTGGGAGAAAACCTCCCATTCGCTCCTGGTCGGCGCGATCCTCCACGTCCTTTATGCGGAGGAAGAAAAGACGCTCGCACGGGTAGCCACATTCCTGTCGGACCCGCAGCGGCCGTTCACCGCCACGCTCCGGCGGATGATGACCACCAATCACCTCGGCACGAAGGATGCGCCGCAGATCCATCCCGTCGTCGCCTCGGCGGCGCGCGAGGTGCTCAACAAGAGCGAGAACGAGCGCAGCGGCGTCCTCTCCACCGCAATGTCGTTTCTCGGGCTCTATCGCGACCCGACCGTCGCCGCGGTGACATCGCGCTGCGACTGGCGGATCGCCGATCTCGTCGAGGCCGGCCATCCGGTCTCGCTCTACCTTGTCATCCCGCCATCGGACATCAGCCGCACCAAGCCGCTGGTGCGGTTGGTGCTCAACCAGATCGGCCGCCGCCTCACCGAAAAGCTCGATGCCGATCCCGCCAGGGCGGGCAAGCACAAGCTCCTGATGATGCTCGACGAGTTCCCGGCATTGGGGCGGCTCGACTTCTTCGAGACCAGTCTTGCCTTTCTCGCGGGCTATGGAGTGCGCGCCTTCCTGATCGCGCAGTCCTTGAACCAGATCGAGAAGGCTTATGGCGAGCACAACTCGATCCTCGACAACTGCCATGTCCGCGTCGCGTTTGCGACCAACGACGAGCGCACGGCGCGGCGGATTTCGGACGCGCTCGGCATCGCCACCGAACAGCGCGCGATGCGCAACTATGCCGGCCACCGGCTCGCGCCCTGGCTGGCGCACGTCATGGTCAGCCGGCAGGAGACCGCCCGGCCACTCCTGACCACCGGCGAGGTGATGCAGCTCCCGCCCAAGGATGAGCTTGTCCTTGTCTCCGGCATGGCCCCGATCCGCGCGAGGAAGCTGCGCTATTACGAGGACCGCAATTTCCGCGAGCGGATCGCACCGCCGCCGCAGCCCGCGCCCGGAGACTATCCCGACCGGCCGCAGGCACGCCCCAACGACTGGAGCGGACTGGTCCGCGCGCCCGATACCCGGCTCGGCAAGCCCGATGACGATGCGAAGGCGGATGAGGACGGCGGCTTGCAACAGCAGCGCCACCCCGGCCTCGGCGAAGAACCCGCCAAAAAACCCGAGCCGCCAAAGCAGCTCGACCTGCTCGGCCTGGACAGCGACGACACCGACACGATCGCCGACAAGCACGCGATGGACCGCGCCGGCGCCACCGGCACGCTGATCCGCGCTCACGCGATCAATCAGGGTCGCAGCGCCGACATGCTGCCGGACTTCTGACAATGGCCGCGATCAAACCCAACCGCGTCCGCTACCAGCTCTTCCTGCCCGAAGATCTGAGCCACCGCTTCGAGGCGCTGGCGAGCCAGCCCGGCGCGTCCAAATCGGCGATCCTCACCGACGCGCTCACCGCCTGGCTCAACCGGCAGGCGGCGAGCGAGCTGGAGAACAAGTTCAGCCAGCGGCTCGATCGCATGTCGCTCGCGCTGGGGCGTGTCGAGCGTGACGGGCATGTGCTGCTCGAGAGCCTGGCGCTGTTCATCCGCTATGAACTGATGGTGCAGGCCCCTTTGGCCGAAGCCGACGAAGCGGCGCGTGCGATCGGCCGAGACCGCTTCGAGGCGTTCATTGCCCGCGTCGGCGAAGCGCTCGCCAGCGGCCAGCGCACGCTTGCTGCCTCCGCGAAAGACAATGGAGGTGGGCGATGAGCGACACGCTTTTCGGCTCCGATAATTCCGCAGGGCGTCGGCGCGCGATGCTGCGCACCGCGATGGGGCCGACCATCGCCGCAGCGCTGGCCGATCCGGTGGTCATCGAGATCATGGTGAACCCGGACGGCGTGTTGCGCCTTGATCGACTCGGCGAAGGCCGGATCGATACCGGCACCAAATATGAGCCCGCGCAGGTCGAGCGGATCATCCGCCTGGTTGCCAGCCACGCACGGACAGAGGTTCATGGCAATGCGCCGATCGTGTCAGCCGAGCTGCCACCGCACGGCGAAGGCGCGGGCGAGCGGTTCGAGGGTATCCTGCCGCCGGTCAGCCTCGCGCCGTGCTTCTCGATCCGCAAGCCCGCGGCGCGCATCTACACTTTGCTCGACTATGTGCGGGACGGCATCATGCCCGCCGACACGGCGCGACTGCTGTCGATGGCCGTGGTCGAGCGCAAGAACATCCTGGTCGCGGGTGGCACCAGTTCGGGCAAGACGACGCTTGCCAACGCGCTGCTCGCCGAGATGGCGCACCTCGACGAACGCGTCATCATCATTGAAGACACGCGTGAGTTGCAATGCGCCGCGCCCGACGTGGTGGGGCTGCGCACGCGTACGATTGGCACTGCCGGAGCCGGCGGCGTCACGATGGCTGATCTTGTCCGCTCGACATTGCGGCTCCGCCCCGATCGCATCGTCGTTGGCGAGGTGCGCGGGCGCGAAGCGCTCGACATGCTCAAAGCCTGGAACACCGGGCATCCGGGCGGCATCGCAACCGTCCACGCCAATTCGGCAGTGTCGGCGCTCTACCGGCTCGAGCAGCTCGTGCAGGAAAGCGTCGTCACCGTTCCGCGCCGGCTGATCGCCGACGCCATCGACATGATCGTGTTCATCGCCGGGCGCGGCCTCGCGCGCCGCGTCGACACGATCGCGCGCGTCGCCGGCCTCGATCCCGACGGCGGCTACGCCGTCCTCGACCTTACTCCCGACCACGCCCTCGAACCCCAAGGAGAATGACCATGCGCTTGTCCCGTATTCCTGCCCGTATTCCCGATCGTCGGAGCATCTTCCTCACCGGCGCCGCCATCGGCCTCGGGCTTGCGCTCGCCGCCACCGCGCAGGCCGCCGGCTCGGGCATGCCGTGGGAGGAACCGCTTCAGCAGGTCCTCGAATCGGTCCAGGGTCCTGTCGCCAAGATCGTCGCGGTGATCATCATCATCGTCACCGGTTTGACGCTCGCGTTCGGCGAGACGGCAGGCGGGTTCCGGCGCCTCATCCAGATCATCTTCGGCCTGTCGATCGCGTTTGCGGCGTCGAGCTTCTTCCTCAGCTTCTTCAGCTTCGGCGGCGGGGCGCTCATCTCGTGAACGCGCCAAATTCCTATGGCGCCAGCCATATCGAGGGGTTCGAGGCGCCGATGCACCGCGCGCTTGCCGAGCCGATCCTGCTTGGCGGGGCGCCGCGAGCGATCGCGATCGTCAATGGTACGATCGCGGCCGCGCTCGGACTCGGTCTCCAGCAGTGGATCGCCGGGCTGGCCATGTGGGCGTTCGGGCACACTCTCGCGGTGTTCGCCGCCAAGCGCGATCCCGACTTCGCCCCGGTCCTTGTCCGCCACCTTCGCCAGAAGGGGCATCTGTCATGCTGAATCTGCGCGAATACCGTCAGAAGGCCGACCGGCTCGCCGATCATCTTCCATGGGCGGCGCTTGTCGCGCCCGGCGTGGTGCTCAACAAGGACGGCAGCTTTTTGCGCGTCCTCAGGTTCCGCGGCCCCGATCTAGAATCCGCCACCGAAGCCGAGCTTGTCGCCGCCTGCGCGCGGGCGAACAATGTCCTGAAGCGCTTCGGCTCGGGCTGGGCACTCCATTTCGAGGCCGAGCGGCGCGAAGCGCTGGGTTATCCCGACAGCAGCTTTCCCGATGCGGCGTCGTGGCTGGTCGATGAGGAACGGCGCGCGGCGTTCGAAAGCGCGGGCGCGCATTTCGAGAGCCGCTATTATCTGACGCTCACCCTCCTGCCTCCGCCCGATCAGGCGGACACGGCGGGCCGAGCGCTGATCGAGCGCAGCGACGACGCGAAGGGCCGCGACTGGCGACAAGCGCTTGCCGGCTTCATCGCCGAGACGGATCGTGCGCTTGACCTGTTCAGAGGCTTCATGCCCGAGGTGCGCGCGCTCGGCGACAGCGAAATGCTGACCTTTCTCCACGGTGCGATCTCCGCGCGCCGCCATGTCGTCGCCGTGCCCGAAACGCCCATCTATCTGGACGGGCTGCTCGCCGACACGCCGCTGACCGGCGGGCTCGAACCGATGCTCGGCGACGAGCATCTGCGGACGCTCACCATCCTCGGATTTCCGAACGCGAGCCGTCCCGGCATCCTCGACGGACTCAACCATGAGGATTTTGGCTATCGCTGGGTGACGCGCTTCATTGCGCTCGACAAGACCGACGCAACCAAAGCGCTCACTCGCCTGCGGCGGCAGTGGTTCAACAAGCGCAAGTCGATCACCGCGCTGCTGCGCGAAGTCATCTACAACCAGCCGGTCCAGCTTCTCGACAGCGATGCCGACAACAAGGTGGTCGATGCCGACCTCGCCTTGCAGGCGCTCGGCGGCGATCATGTCGCGTTCGGCTATCTGACGACGACGATCACCGTTGCCGATATCGACCGCGCCCGCGTCGAGGAAAAGGTCCGCGCGGTCGAGCGCATCGTCAACGGGCTCGGCTTCACCTGCATCCGCGAGGGCATGAATGTGGTCGAGGCGTGGCTGTCGAGCCTGCCGGGCCATGTCTATGCGAACGTCCGGCAACCGATCGTCCACACCCTGAATCTCGCGCATCTCATGCCGCTGTCCTCGGTATGGGCAGGACCGGCGCGTAATCCGCACCTCGACGGTCCGCCGCTGCTTTATGCGGAAACCAGCGGCTCGACGCCGTTCCGTCTCAGCACGCATGTCGGCGACGTCGGTCATATGCTGATCGTCGGACCCACCGGGGCCGGAAAGTCGGTGCTGCTCGCAATGCTCGCGCTTCAGTTCCGGCGATATCCAGACTCCCAGGTCTATGTCTTCGACAAGGGATTTTCGGCGCGCGCGGCCGTGCTGGCGATGGGCGGCGCGCATCACGCGCTCGGGCTTGGCGGTGAGAGCGGTCATGCCGATGACGTGGGCGGGCGAACGATCGCCTTCCAGCCGCTGCGCCACATCGATCGCTCCAACGCACGCGCCTGGGCGACCGAATGGATCGGCGCGCTGCTCGCCCATGAGAAAGTACTGGTCACACCCGAGATCAAGGAGGCCGTCTGGTCGGCGCTCACCAATCTCGCGACCGCCCCGATCGAGGAACGCACGCTCACCGGCCTGTCGCTGCTGCTGCAATCGGCACCGCTGCGATCGGCGCTCGCGCCCTATACGCTCGAAGGATCGTTCGGCCGCCTGCTCGACGCCGCCGAAGACGATCTAGCGATCGCCGACGTGCAGTGCTTCGAGACTGAAGCGCTGATGGGGCAGGCGGGCGTCGTTGCGCCCGTGCTGACCTACCTGTTCCATCGTCTCGAGGAGCGCTTCACCGGGCGGCCGACGCTTCTCGTACTGGATGAAGCCTGGGTGTTCCTCGACCACCCGCTGTTCGCCGCGCGCATCCGTGAGTGGCTGAAGGTGCTGCGCAAGAAGAACGTCAGCGTCGTGTTCGCGACACAGAGCCTAGCCGATATCGCCGACAGCACGATCGCGCCGGCCATCATCGAAAGCTGTCCGCAGCGCATCTTGCTGCCCAATGATCGGGCGATCGAGCCGCAGGGCCAGACGGTCTACGTCCGCTTCGGTCTCAACGCGCGCCAGATCGAACTGGTCAGCCGCGCGACGCCCAAGCGGCAATATTATCTGCAATCAGCGCGCGGCAACCGGCTGTTCGAGCTTGGGCTAGGCCCGATCGCGCTGGCGTTGTGCGGCGCGTCCGATCCCGACAGCCAGAAGCGCATAGACGCGGTGCTGGCCGAAAAGGGCCAGGCCGACTTCGCCGCGACCTTTCTCTCCCAAGCCGGCCTCGATTGGGCGGCCGACCTGCTTGGGCGTCACCCTGCCGCCCGCCCCCCAGAAGACAAGGAGTAATTTCCCGTGCCCCGTATCCCTATCCGCAAATATGCGTGCCTCTCCGCTCTCGCGCTCGGCGCCGTCGGCTCGCTCGGTATCGGCATCGCGTTGACCTCGACGCCCGTCGCGGCCCAGCTCAGTGTGTTCGATCCATCGAACTATTCGCAAAACCTGCTCACCGCCGCGCGCACGCTTGCCCAGATCAACAACCAGATCCAGAGTCTCCAGAACGAAGCGCAGATGCTGATCAACCAGGGCAAGAACCTGTCCCGGATCGATTTCCCGCAACTTCAGGAGCTTCGCCAGCGCCTCCAGCAGATCGACCAGCTCATGGGCCAGGCGCAGGGCGTCGACTTCCGCATCGATCAGCTCGACGAGCGCTTCCGCCAGCTCTACCCGCAGGAGTTCGATCAGGTGTTCCGCCGCGATCAGCGTGTGGCTCGCGCACGCGATCAACTCGATACCGCGATGTCCGCGTTTCGCCAGACGATGGGGGTCCAGAACCGCATCGTCGACAACGTACGGAGCGACACGCAGGCGCTCGCCGACATCGTCGCGCGCAGCCAGGGCGCGGAAGGCTCGCTTCAGGCGCAGCAGGCCACGAACCAGCTTCTCGCGCTCACCGCCAAGCAGCAGCTCCAGCTTCAGCAAATGATGGCGGCGCAGTTCCGGGCGGAATCGGTCGAGCAGGCGCAGCGGGGCCAGATCGCGCGCGAGGCACGCGAGTCGACGCGCCGCTTCCTCGGCGACGGCAAGGCTTACACGCCACGCCAATGAGCTGAGGCAGGCGAGGACCGCGCCCCCAGCTCCCCCCGGGTCCGAACCTGTCTCGTCGCGGGGGCCGTAGGGCTTGCCCCTCTCATGGCCGCCGGTCCCCGCGACACCTTTCAACTTCAAGCAGGAACCCGCCCATATGGATGACCTGAATGTCATCGATCAGTTCATGGAGGCCTTCGCCTCCTACATCGACAGCGGGTTCGGCCTGTTGGGCGGTGACGTCGGTTTCCTGACCACGATCCTGATCGGCATCGACATCACGCTCGCCGGGCTGTTCTGGGCGCTCGGCGGCGAAGACGACGTCATCGCCAAGTTCCTCAAAAAGATCCTCTATGTCGGCGTCTTCGCCCTGATCCTCAACAGCTTCTCGACACTGTCCGATATCATCTTTCGCAGCTTCGCCGGCCTCGGCCTCACCGCAGGGGGCAGCGCGATTACGGCTGACGATTTATTGCGACCCGGCAAGCTGGCCGGGACCGGCTTCGAGGCAGCATGGCCGCTCCTCGAGCAGGCGAAGGAGTTGGTTGGCCCGATCGCCTTCTTCGACAATTTCATCGAGATCGCCGTGCTGGTGATCGCCTGGGTCGTCGTCATCGCCGCCTTTTTCATCCTCGCGATCCAGCTTTTCATCACAATCCTCGAATTCAAGCTTACTTCGCTCGCCGGCTTCGTGCTCGTGCCCTTTGCGCTGTGGAACCGCACGTCGTTCCTCGCCGAACGGGTGCTCGGGAACGTCGTCAGTTCGGGCATCAAGGTCATGGTGCTCGCGGTCATCGTCGGCATCGGCTCTAACTATTTCGCCGACTTCACCAGTGCGATCACCGGCGACGAGGTGTCGATCGAACAGGCCGTGTCGCTGATGCTCGCGAGCCTCGCGATCTTTGGCCTCTCCATCTTCGGCCCGGGAATCGCATCCGGCCTCGTCGCCGGCGCGCCGCAGCTCGGCGCCGGATCGGTGATCGCCACTACCGTGCTTGCCGGCGGAGGTCTTGCGATGGCAGGCGCTGGCGCCGTCGGCGCGGCACGCGGTCTCGCGGGGGCCGGTCTCGGCGCGATCCGCGCCGGTACATCGATGGGGTCTGCCGCATCCACTGCCTACAAGCTCGGGCAGGAAACCTCGGGCTCGACCAGCGTCGGCGCGGGCCTCGGCGGCGTTGCGACCGCCATGCGCGGCGCGGCTGCCAACCGGATGAGCGGCGGTCTCGGCGTTAGCGCTGCCGCCGATCGTGGGCAGCGCGCCGCATGGGAAGCAGGAAGCACCCGTGCCGGCGGCGCCGCCCCCGCAGCCGCGCCGATAGGCGCAGCTGAAGGAACACCCGCCTGGGCGCAGAAGCTTCATGCCAGCCAGAATGCTCGCCACCGCCGCCAGATGGCGATCCACGCAATCCAGGGCGGCGACCGCGGCGGCGCTGGCGCCACTCCAGACATCAAGGAAAGGGACTGAGCGATGAAATTTCGACGCGCATTGCAGCGCTATGGGCGAACGCCCGAACCCGAGACACCCTACCAACGAGCGGGCCAGCTTTGGGATGAGCGTATCGGCTCGGCTCGCGCACAGGCGAAGAACTGGCGGCTGATGGCCTTCGGCGGCCTGTTCCTGACCACTGGTCTGTCGGGCGCGCTGGTCTGGCAATCGATGCAAAGCCGCGTCGTGCCCTATGTGGTCGAGGTCGATGCACTCGGGCAAGCACAGGCCGTCGCGCCTGCCGCCAAGGACTATCGGCCGACCGATCCGCAGATCGCATGGTTCCTCGGCCGGTTCATCACCGGCGTTCGAGCGCGCTCGCTCGATCCGGTATTGATGCGTGAAAACTGGCTATCAGCCTATGATTTCGCGACCGAACGTGCGTCACTGTTCCTCGGCGAATATGCCCGCACCTCCAATCCGTTCGCCGATGTCGGGCGCAAGACGGTTTCGGTGCAGGTGACGAGCGTCGTCCGCGCGTCGGATACGAGCTTCCAGGTCAAATGGACCGAGCAGCAATATGAGCGGGGAAGCCTCGCCAGCACGTCACGCTGGACGGCGATGCTCACGGTGAAGATCAAGCCGCCGCGCTTGGCCGATGTGCTCCGAAAAAACCCGCTCGGTCTCTATGTTGACGCGATCGACTGGAGCCGCGAACTGGAAACGCCTCAGGACCGGCCGCCTTCGCCGCAACCATCGGCCGTGCCCGATCCCGCACAATCACTCCCGGTCGCGCCGCCCACCGACATTCCGCTGGGCTCGCCGCTCGATCCGACCCTTGCTCAACCCGCAGCCGCACCATCCCCCGAAAGGACCGACCAATGATCCGTGCCCTCATCCTGGCGGCGAGCGCGATGGCGCTTGCCATGGGCGTCGCTGCGCAGAGCCGCGAACCCGCGTCACCCACCGCGCGCGTCACTGCCGCCAACCGGGCGGCACTGCGCGAGCCGTCGAGCGCGGGATATATATATGCCGTCCAGGTCTATCCCTGGGCGGAAGGCGTGCTCTACCGGCTCTATGCCGCGCCCGAGCGCATCACCGACATTGCCTTGCAGCCGGGCGAAACGATTGTGTCCGTCGCCGCCGGCGACACCGTGCGCTGGACTGTCGGCGATACCACCAGCGGCATCGGCGAAAGCAAGCGCGTGCACATCCTCGTCAAGCCGTTTTCGGCGGGCCTACGCACAAACCTTGTCATTGCTACCGATCGCCGGACCTACCATCTCCAGCTCGAAAGCACGCCCGCGACCGCGATGGCGGCGATCTCCTGGACCTATCCACATGACGAGCTGATCGCGCTCCGGCGTCAGCGCGATGCAGCCGTGGCGGCGACGCCGATCGCGTCGGGCCTCTCGGTCGAAAGCCTCAACTTCAACTATGCGATCTCGGGCGACAAGCCGGCCTGGCGGCCGCTGCGCGCGTTCGACGATGGGCGGCAGACCTACATCGAGTTCTCGCCTGCGATCGCCGTGGGTGAGGCGCCCCCGCTGTTCGTGATTGGCGAGGATGGCGAGGCCCAGCTCGTCAACTATCGCGTCGCCGGCCGCTATTATGTGGTCGACCGCCTGTTCGGTGTCGCCGAGCTGCGCCTTGGCGGCAAGAAACAGCAGATTGTCCGTATCACCGCCGCCCAGCCGAAGAGCCGGCAGCGCAAGGCCGGGAGGGGCGCGTGACCGATCCAACCGCTTCTTCCGCGCCGATCGCGGCGCCCAAAGCCGACCCCGAAACGCTCGTTCTGCGCGCGGCGCCGGGCCGCGTCACCCGTTTTCGCCGCGGTGCGATCGTCGCCATCGCTGCCGCCGGCTCGACCGCGATCATCGGCGTCGCCTGGCTGGCGCTCAAGCCCGCGACCCTGAGCCTGATCGCACGAAGCGATGAAAAGCTGGTTGGCGCGAAGGCGCCGCCTGATGCGCTCGCGGGCGCGCCGACGAGCTATGGCGACGTGCCGAAGCTCGGGCTACCGCTTCCCGGTGATCTCGGGCGGCCGATCCTCGAGCGCCAGCGGCAGCTTGGCGGGATGGTTCCCCCTGACCCCGCTGCCGATGCGGTGAGCCGGGCCGCGCAGGAAGCCGAAGCCGAGCGCCAGCGCATCGCCGCTGAGCAGAAGGCCGCACGCGAGTCTGGCGTCATGCTGCAATTGGCGGGCGGCGGTCGCGCCGCCGCCCCTGCACCGGTGACTACCGATGCAAGTGTTCCGCCAGCATCGGCCGAGACTGCCAAGCCGCTCCTCGACCCTGACCGAGATCCTAACGCCCAGGGGCGCAAGAACGAATTGGTCGGCCACGCCAATCGCGACGACGACATCAATCCGCACGCGCTGGCGCAGTCCGTATCGCCTTGGACCTTGCAGGCCGGCAGCATCATTGCCGCGAGCCTCATAACCGGGCTCAACTCGGATCTTCCCGGGCTCGTCACCGCGCAGATCACGGAGAACGTCTATGACAGTGTGACCGGGCGCGGTCTGCTCATTCCGCAAGGATCGCGGCTGATCGGCAGCTACGACAGCGTTGTAGCGTTTGGGCAGAGCCGTGCGCTGGTCGTCTGGCAGCGGATTATCCTGCCCGACGGCTCGTCGATTCGTATCGACAATGTGCCGGCGACCGATACGCAGGGCTATGCGGGTCTGTCCGACCGGATCGACCGGCATACTTGGCAACTTCTGAAGGGCGTCGCCCTGTCGACACTGCTGGGCGTCGGCACTGAATTGAGCTTCGGCAGCACCGAAAGCGACCTTGTCCGGGCGATCCGCGAGTCAGCGCAGCAGAGCGGCGCGCGCGCCGGCGATCAGCTCGTCACGCGCAATCTCAATATCCAGCCGACCTTGCGCGTGCGTCCCGGCTGGCCGCTACGGGTGGTCGTGCACAAAGACATCATATTGCCCGGACCCTGGGGAGGCCGTCATGGCTGATTTGAAGCTGCCAAGGCTGCCCGATCGGACGCCGGCTAAGATCACGATCAACGTCATGCCGGATCTCATCGAAGCGCTGAACGACTACGCCGAGGCCTATGAGGCGGCCTACGGCCGACGCGAGTCCGTACCGGACCTCATTCCATTCATGCTTAGCGGCTTCCTGGCGAGCGACCGCTCGTTCAGCCGGGCACGTAAGAAATAGTCCGATGTCGGCCCGGCAGCCTGCAACGAATGGCGACGACGCGCCCCCGATTGGGCCGATAAGCGTTCGCATTCCCGACGCAGTACGGATGACGGGGCTCAGCAAATCCAAGATCTACCAGCTCATCGCTTCCGGCGACATCGAGGCAGCCAAGGTCGGCCGTGCAACCGTGGTGTTTGTCGATAGTCTGCGGTCCTTTCTGCGATCACACTGTAAACAGCCGCGTTCTCGGGCGTAGCAGGGATCGCGCATGTCGGCCTGTCGATATTTCGGCACGGCCTGTCGCGAAGGGGTAAAATTGGGGGTGGATTGAGCGGAATTATCGGCACGACGATCAAGAACGTTGTTATAAATCAGTATCTTATGTTTTTCGTGTGAATCCCTCCTCCGCTACCATCGCGATATTCGGCGGGCTCAGTTTCCCGCTGCCGCCGCCTCGATGATCGGCACGAATTTCGCCGCGGTCAGGCTGGCGCCGCCGACCAGGGCGCCGTCGACATTCTCGGTAAACAGGATGGCGCCCGCATTCGCGCCCGTCACCGAGCCGCCATAAAGGATGCGGATGCCCGCCGCAGTATCGCCGATCATCTGGCGCAGCTTGGCGCGCGCGATCGCATGGATGCAGGCAATTTCCTCCAGCGTCGGGGTCCGGCCGGTGCCGATCGCCCAGCGCGGTTCATAGGCCAGCGTGAACCAGTCGCCGGTCGCGTCCTCGGGCACCGACTTCTCGATCTGCGCCTGGACGACGCGCTCGGCGCGGCCGGCCTCGCGCTCGGCCTCGGTCTCGCCCACGCACAGGATGACCTGCATCGCGTGGCGGTGCGCGGCCGCCGCCTTGGCCCAGGCGTCGTGGCTCGTTTCGTTCTGGTCGGCGCGGCGTTCGCTGTGCCCGACGATCACGACGCGCGCGCCCGCTTCGACCAGCATCGGCGCGGACAGGCAGCCGGTATGCGCGCCCGCATCATTGGCATGGACGTCCTGCGCACCGATCCAGACGCCTTCGGCCCGGCTCGCCGCGGCCGCGATCAGCGTCGCCGGCACGCACAGCGCGACGTCGACATCGGGGTGCGCGCGCGCAGCGGCCGCGATCGCCGCCACCGCGTCCAAGTCGCGCGCCATCCCGTTCATCTTCCAGTTGCCCGCCACCAGCTTGCGTCGCGTCATGCCTGTCCCTCCCGCTCGTTGCGTCCGCGATTAGCGCAGTCCGGCACGCGCACAAGCTTGAAAGCCCCGGCGCGCCCGCCTAGGACCCGGTTTCCCGGAACCTCAACCGATCGGCCTCCCGTCAATGCTCTCAGTCTTTCGTCGCCTGATCTTCTCGCGCATCGGTGGAATCGTCACGCTCGTCTTCCTGGTCGTGATCGCGCTGGCGTTTGCTGCGGGCGACATCACAGGCCTGCGCTCGGGTGCCCCGGCGGCGACCAGCGTCGCGCGCGTCGGCGACGAAGACATTACCTCGACCGAACTGATCCAGCGCGCCCGTCTTGAGGTCGAGGCCGCACGCCAGCGCAACCCGCTCGCCGACATGAGCCAGTTCATCGCGGCGGGGGGTCTCGAAAGCGTGCTCGACCAGCTGATTTCCGGTCAGGTGCTGCGCCAGTTCGCGACGGACGCGGGAATGGTCGTGAGCCAGAAGTTCGTCGATGGCCAGATCGCGAGCATCCCCGCCTTCCAGGGCTTTGACGGCAAGTTCAACCAGCAGACCTATGAACAGCGGCTGCGTGAACGCGGCATCACCTCCGAACAGCTTCGCGACGATATCCGGCGCGAGACGCTGGCGGGATGGCTGATCAACCCGACGATCGGGGCGCGGCAGATTTCGGCGGCGATGGCGGCACCCTATGCCTCGCTCCTCCTCGAGCGGCGCGAGGCGCTGATCGGCTTCATCCCCAGCGAGGCGGTGGACGCCGGCGGCCCGCCCGACGACAAGGCGCTGCAGGCCTATTATGGCCGCAACCGGCCCCGCTACACGATCCCGGAACGCCGCACCGTGCGTTATGCGCTGGTGACCCCGCAATCGGTCGCCGGCCAGACCACGCCCAGCGAAGCGGAAATCGCCCAGGCCTATCAGCGTGATGCCGCGCGGTTCGCCGCGAGCGAGCAGCGCACCGTGCGTCAGGTGGTGATCGCCGATCAGGCCGCCGCCAACCGGCTGGCAGCGCAGGTGCGCGGCGGCACGAGTCTCGAGGCGGCGGCGCGCACCGCCGGCTTTGAACCGACGCTGTTCACCGAAGTCAGCAAGGCCGATCTCGGCCGCCAGACCGCGCCAGCCGTGGCCGACGCCGCCTTTGCCGCCGCGCAGGGCGCGGTCGCGGGGCCCGTGCGCTCGCCGCTCGGCTGGCACGTGGTGCGGGTCGAGGCGGTCCGCGTCGTCCCTGCGCGGACGCTCGCCCAGGCGCGCGAAGCGCTGGCTTCCGAACTGCGTCAGGCCAAGACCGTGGCTGCGCTGAACGCGATGCAGAGCAAGCTGGACGACGGCATTTCCGAAGGGTCGACCTTCGACGAGTTGGTCACCGACGCCAAGCTGAAGGCGCAGTCGACCGGGTCGGTGCTGGCCAACGGGCTCAACCCGGATGCGCCGGCCCAACCCGATCCGGCGCTGGCCCGGATCATCCAGGCGGGCTTCGCCGCCAACCAGGGCGACGATCCCGAAGTGGTCCAGGTCGGTGAAGACGGCACCTTCGCGCTCGTCGCGCTCGGCGCGATCCAGGAAGCCGCCCCGCCGCCGCTGGCGCGGGTGCGCGACGCGGTGCTGCGCGATTTCGTCGCCGAGCGCGCCTTCGATCGCGCGCGCACGATTGCCGAGGGGGTCGCGGCCAAGGTCAATGCCGGCACCGCGCTGCCCGACGCGATGCGCCAGACTGGGCTCAAGCTGCCCGCCCCGACGCCGGCAAAGCTCTCGCGCGCGCAGCTCGCCGCGCAGCAGCGCAACCGCGAGGCCCAGGTGCCGCCGGCGATCGAGCTGATGTTCGCGATGACCGAGAAGCGCGCCAAGATTGCGCGCGGCGACAATACGAGCGGCTGGTTCGTCGTGTATCTGGAGGACATCATCCCCGGCGATGCCAAGGGCAATGCGCAGCTGATCGGCGCAAGCCGCTCCGCGCTGGGCGGGGTGATCGGTCGCGAATATGCCGAACAATTCGTGAAGGCGGCCGAAGCAGAGGCCGGCGTCAAGCGCAACCTGGGCGCCTTGAACAAGGTCCGCAGCGACCTTGCCGGCCAGTCCGCGCCGACGCCGTGACCCGATGATCCAGGGGCTCGATCGCGCCCGCGACGCGCTGGCGCGCGGGGTGCCCGCGCTGGTGTGGCAACGCCAGGTCGCGGATACCGAAACCCCGGTCGCCGCCGCGCTCAAGCTGATGCAGCCGGGGCGCGGCGATTTCCTGCTCGAGTCGGTCGAGGGCGGATCGGTGCGCGGGCGCCACAGCCTGATCGGGCTGGCCCCCGATCTCGTATTCAGGGCCGAAGGCAATAATGCGTCGATCAACCGCGACTGGCTGACCAACCGCGACGCCTTCATCCCGTGCGACGCGCCCAGTCTCAACGCGCTGCGCGCGCTGGTCGCCGATTGCCGCATGGACGTGCCGGGCGAGCTCCCCCGCGCGCTAGCCTGTCTGGTCGGCTATTTCGGCTATGAGACCGTCGGCCTCGTCGAACGACTGCCGCGCCCGCCGGCAAATCCGATCGACGTGCCCGACATGATGTTCGTGCGCCCGACCGTCATCCTGATCTTCGACCGGCTGGCGGACGCGCTGTTCATCGTCGCGCCGGTCTGGCCCGGCGACGGCATCGACGCGACGCTCGATCGCGCGGCCGACCGGATCGAGGCGACCGCCGCCGCGCTCACCGCCAGGCCGCTGCCCGCGCCCGCGCGGATCGATGCGGCCTGCGACATCGCGCTCGAACCCGTGCTGCCCGCCGGGCGCTATCGGGCAATGGTCGCCGCCGCCAAGGATTACATCACCGCGGGCGACATCTTTCAGGTCGTGCTGGCGCAGCGTTTCCGCGCCCCCTTCCCGCTGCCGCCGTTCGAGCTTTATCGTGCGCTGCGCCGGATCAATCCGTCGCCCTTTCTCTACCATCTCGACCTGCCCGGGTTCGCGCTGACCGGCTCGAGCCCCGAAATCCTGGTCCGGGTGCGCGACGGCGAGGTGACGATCCGTCCGATCGCCGGCACGCGCCCGCGCGGCGCGAACGCGGCGGAGGACGAGGCGAACCGCGCCAGCCTGCTCGCCGATGCCAAGGAGCGCGCCGAGCATCTGATGCTTCTCGATCTGGGCCGCAACGATGTCGGCCGGGTGGCACAAGCGGGCAGCGTGCGGGTGACCGACAGCTACATGGTCGAATTCTACAGCCACGTCATGCACATCGTATCGAATGTGGTCGGGCGTATCGCGCCGGCGCGTGACGCGATCGACGCGTTGTTCGCGGGCTTCCCCGCCGGAACCGTCAGCGGTGCGCCAAAGGTGCGCGCGTGCGAGATCATCGCGGAGCTCGAACCCGAAACGCGCGGTGCCTATGCCGGCGGCGTCGGCTATTTCTCACCCGACGGATCGATGGACAGCTGCATCGTGCTGCGTACCGCGGTGGTCAAGGACGGGGTGATGCATGTTCAGGCGGGCGCAGGGATCGTCGCCGACAGCGACCCCGCCTATGAACAGCGCGAGTGCGAAGCCAAGGCCGGCGCGCTTCTCGCGGCCGCCCGCGACGCGCTGGCGCGCGCGGCGGCGCCCGGCTTCGGGCAATAGACCGCGCTCAATCGTCCTTTTCGTCGTCCTTGTCGTCGTCCTCGGCATCTTCGCGGCGCAGGGTGGACTCCAGCCGCCCCGCCTCGACCCGCTTCGCGTCGCGATCGTCGCGCCACAGCCGAAGCAACGCGCTGTTGCACCCGGTCTGACCGCCGGTTCCGACCGGGGAGCAACTGCCGGGACGGCCGACGCGATTGACTTCCTCGATCAGTTCGGCGCGCCGCGTCCAGCTTGCGCTGGGAGGCTCGACGGGGCGCTCACGGAACTGCTTGGGAATGCGGTACTGCTCGTCGCGATCCTCGCGCGAGCATACGACGATGTCGTCGGGGCCGCCGCTCGGACAGGGATCGTCGCCATAAACGATCAGGTTGATGATCCGTTGCGGCGGCGTACCGCCCGCAGCCGGCTCCGCATCCTGCCCCGCCGGGGCGGCGAGCAACGCCAAAACCGCAAAGAGCATCGCGTTACTCCGCATTGATCGTCAAAGGTGACCGCGCATCCTCGACGAAGCCGGCTTTCCAGAAGCTGAACCGGGTCAGCGCGGTCAGGCCTCTGCCGAGACCTCGACATCGCCCATCAGCAGGTCGGTGAAGCGCTTGCGCCACCAGATCACGTCCTGCTGCTCGACATTGTCCATCATCCGCCGCCACCGCGACTGGCGCTCGTCGCGCGGCATGCGCAGCGCGCGCAGGATCGCGTCGGACATCTCCTCCGCGCTGTACGGATTGACGAGCAACGCGCCTTCACCCAGCTGCGCGGCCGCACCCGCAAAGCGTGACAGGATCAGCACGCCGGGGTCCTCCGGATCCTGCGCCGCGACATATTCTTTGGCGACCAGGTTCATCCCGTCGCGCAACGGCGTCACCAGACCGATCCGCGCCGCGCGATAGATGCCGGCCAGCACGTCGCGGGGATAGCCCTGATTGACGTAACGGATCGGCACCCAGTCGACATCGGCATAGCCGCCGTTGATCCGGCCCGACAGCCCTTCCAGCGTGGCGCGAATCTTCTGATAGCTCTCGACCGCGCCGCGCGACGGCGGTGCAATCTGGAGCAGGAACACCTCCTTGCGCTCCTCGGGGTGATCCTTGAGAAACTGCTCGTAGCCGAGGAAGCGTTCCTCCAGCCCCTTGGAATAGTCCAGCCGGTCGACTCCGACGATCATGTCGCGCCCGACCGCGCTGTCGCGCATCCGCCGATAGCTGAGCCGTGCGGGCGGCGAATTGGCGGCGGCGACGAATTCCTGCGTGTCGATGCCGATCGGGTTGGCGACGACGCGCACCGTGCGCGCCCCCAGTTTCAGCACGTCCGGCGCGATCCGCTCGGCACCCAGATCCTTGACCGCGAAATCGCAGAAGCTTTCCAGCCACTCCTCAATATGAAAGCCGATGACGTCATAGGCGAACAGCGTCGCGACGAGCTCGCCCGCCTCGGGCAATGTATTGAGCAGCCGGCGCGGCGGCCACGGAATGTGGAGGAAAAAGCCGATCCGGTTCTTGCAGCCCCGGTCGCGCAGCTCGCCCCCGAGCGGGAACATGTGATAATCCTGGATCCAGATCACGTCGTCTGGCTCGATCAGCGGGCGGACGGTATCGGCGAACCGCTCGTTCACACGCTTGTAGCCGCCTGCGAAGTCGCGGGCATATTCGGCCAGGTCGATGCGGTAGTGGAACAGCGGCCACAGCGTACGATTGGCGAAACCGTTATAATATTCGTCGACGTCCTGTTCCTCCAGGTCGACCGTCGCCGTGGTGACGCCATGCGCGCGCTGAAAGTTGATATGGCCGCTGAACACGTCCGTCGTCTCGCCCGACCACCCGAACCACAACCCGCGATATTCGCGCAGCGCCGCCGCGAGCGCGACTGCCAGCCCGCCCTGCGCCCCCGACTTCGAATCGGTCGGCGCGGACACGCGATTGGAAATGATGATCAGCCGGTTCATCGGATCGCGCTCCACGGTTTGCTCAACAGGACGGCGCAATTGATCATGCCGACCAGCGAATAGGTCTGGGGATAGTTCCCCCAGAGTTCGCCGCTGGCCGGGTCGATATCCTCCGACAATAGGCCGGCGGCGGTGCGACGCGCCAGCATTTCCTCGAACAGCGCACGCGCGTCGGCATCGCGGCCGGTGAAATGCAGCGCCTCGATCAACCAGAAGGTGCACACGTTGAACGCGGTTTCGGGCAGGCCGAAATCGTCCTCGGTATCATAACGCAGCATGTGCGATCCGCGCCGCAGCCCGGTCTCGACAGCGTCCAGCGTGCCGCGGAAGCGCGGATCGTCGGGTGACAGGAACCGCAGGTCGAGCAGCTGCAACAGGCTGGCGTCGAGATCATCGCCCGTAAAGGTCGCCGAAATCCGGTTGGTGCCCGGGCGCCAGGCTGCATCCTCGATCCGCGCGCGCATGACGTCGGCGCGCGCGTTCCAGAAGTCGGCGCGCGCATCGAGACCGAGCCGCGTCGCCGCATTGCCCAGCCGGTCGCACGCTGCCCAGCACATCGCTGCGGAATAGGTGTGCGCCGCTTGACGGGTGCGCAGCTCCCACAAACCCGCGTCGGGCTGATCATACAACTCCCAGGCGCGCTCGCCGACGCGTTCCAGTGCCTCGAAATCCTCGGCATTGGCGACGCGGAACAGCCGCGCGTCGAAAAACGCCTGAACGTTGGACAGCACGATCTGGCCATAGGCGTCGTGCTGGCGCTGCTCATACGCCTGGTTGCCGACGCGAACCGGCCCCATGCCGCGATAGCCGGCCAGGCCCGGCGCGGTGCGTTCGGTCAGCTCCTGCTCGCCGAGGACGCCATAGAGCGGCTGGATGTCGCCGCCCTTTGCCTGATCGACGATGTTGCGCAGATAGCCGAGATACCCCTCCAGCACATCGAGCGCGCCGACGCGGTTGAGCGCCTGCACCGTGTAATAGGCATCGCGGATCCAGCAATAGCGATAGTCCCAATTGCGCTGCGACCCGGCATGTTCCGGAATCGACGTGGTCAGCGCGGCGACGATCGCGCCGGTTTCCTCGTGCTGGCAAAGCTTCAGCGTGATCGCGCAGCGGATGACGACGTCCTGCCACTCGAACGGCGTCGCCAGCCCCCGCGCCCAATGCTGCCAATGGCGGGTGGTATAGCTCAGCATCTCCTCGAACGTGGTCGCGATATCGCCCGAAAAGCTCTCGTCCGGACCCAGGAAGAAATGCAGCGGCCCCTCGACCCGGAATGCGCGCTCGGCCTCGATCAGGCCGACCGGCGCCGTCGTCGACAGGCGGACAAACATGCCATCGAGGCGATGGCGCAGATGGTTGGACCCGCTGGTCCGCTCAATCGCCGCATCGCCCCAGCCGCGCGTGGGACGCAGGCGAACGCGGATCCGCGGCCGTCCCGACAGCGGGCGGACGCGACGGGCAAAGGCGACCGGACGATAGGTGCGCCCCAGCCGCTCGAAGCGCGGACAGAAATCGACGATCTCGATCGCGCTCCCCTCCGCATCGGTCAGCGTGCTGACCAGGATCGGTGTGTTGGGCAGGTAATGCTGCGCGACCGACACGCATCCCTCCAGATCGATCGCCCATAGTCCCGTCGCGTCAGCCGATCCCGGGTCGTGCCCGGCGATGAGCGCGGAAAACATCGGATCGCCGTCGACGCGGGGCACGCATGCCCATACCATCCGCGCATCACGGTCGATCAGCGCGCTGACCTGGCAATTGCCGATCGGCCAGAGGTCGAGCGTCGCCGCGCTCAATGCCCGGCTCCCGCCAGACCGGACAGCCAGTCATGCACCGCCGCGACATCGTCCAGCCGCGCGCTTGCGGCAGTCTCGCGCAGTTCGCCGACCAGCACACCCAGTCCACCAAAACCCGCCACCGCCAAAAATCCCTCCTCATCCGTCACATCGTCGCCGACGAACACCGGAACGCTGCCGGCGAACTGCGGGTCGGCCATGAACGCGCGCACGGCATCGCCCTTGGTCGATCCGGGCAGGCGAAGCTCGTGCACCATCTTTCCTGTCTGCAGCGCAAACCCCTCCGACTCCGCGAAATGCTGCATGATTGCTGCGCACGCATCCGCAGCATCCGGCGCGCCGCGATGATGCAGCGCCACCCCCAGCGGCTTCGCTTCGACGAGCGTGCCTGGGTTACTGGCGGCGAACGCATGAAGTTCGGCGGTGATGCCATCGAGGGCGGCCGGACGATCCACCGGCCGTCGCGTGCCGTCCGGCCAGCGCAGCTCGGCGCCATGGCTGCCGCTTGCCGCGATGTCCGGAAGCTCCAGCAACGCATCCAGATCGTCGAGCGCGCGGCCGCTGATGATCGCCAGCCGCCCACCCAGCCGATCGCGCAGGCGCTGGATCAGCGCGGGCAAATCTGGCGAGACGCATACGGCATCGGGACGCGCGGCGATCGCCACCAACGTGCCATCGAAATCGAGAAACAGCGCGGCTCCGTCGCCCAGCGCCGATGGCGGGCGCGCGAGGTCGACCATCGGCTCGCCTCTCCGATCGGCTTCGATCATGAATTCTGCCTCCCGCGATGACGAACGCATCCGGCGCGAATTTGTTTCGCACTGCAACACCAAAGCGTGGCGACAGGTCGGTCGTCGGCGATCACGCCGCGCGTTGACGGTCCCGGCGGGGTTCGGGGTTGGAAAACACCATCTCGTCGTCCACCGACCCGAAGCGCAACGTCATTACGTCGCGCATATAATTCTGGTTAAGCCGCCACGGCTTGCGCGATCCCTGTTTGGGAAAGCGCGCCAGCGCGCGCTGGACATAGCCCGACGTGAAATCGAGAAAGGGCGCAGGCTCGATCGCGCCCGAAGGCTGCGGCGTGCACTGGCGCAGCCCGCGCTTGCGCATCGTGTTGAGCAGGCGACAGACATATTCGGAGGTCAGGTCCGCCTTCAGCGTCCACGACGCGTTGGTATAGCCGAAAGTGTAGGCAAGATTGGGGATACCGCTGAACATCATCCCCTTGTAATTCAGCGTCTCCGCCGGGTCGACGCGCTTGCCGTCGATCCACAGCGGCACGTCGCTCATCAGCTGCAGCTCCAGCCCGGTGGCGGTAACGACGATGTCGGCGGGCAGGAGCTCGCCCGTGGTCAGCCGGATGCCGTCGGCAACGAACCGGTCGATCTGTCCCGTCACCACCGCAGCCGCGCCCGAACGGATCGCAGCAAACAGATCAGCATCGGGCACCAGGCAGATGCGCTGGTCCCACGGGTTATAGCTTGGCGTGAAATGCGTTTCCACATCGTAGCCGCTGCCGAGTTCGTCGCGAACCATGCCGACCAGCCGCTGCTTGGTCTCCGCCGGACGCTTGCGGGCGATCCGATAGAAGAATTGCTGCATCGCCACATTCTTCCAGCGGGTCAGGGCATAGGCGAGGCGCGCGGGCAGCACCCGGCGCATCGCGTTGGCGATCCCGTCTTCCGACGGACGCGACACGATATAGGTCGGCGACCGCTGCAGCATCGTCACCTGCGCTGCCTGTTTCGCCATCTCGGGCACCAGCGTCACTGCGGTCGCGCCGCTGCCGATGACGATCACGCGCTTGCCAACATAATCGAGATCGTCAGGCCAGAATTGCGGGTGCACCACGCGCCCCGCAAAGCCGTCGATCCCCGCAAAGTCGGGGGTATAGCCGCGCTGGTAGTTGTAATAGCCCGAGCACATGAACAGGAAGGCGCAGGTCATTTGCCGCTTCTCGCCATCGGGCCCGATGTCCAGCTCGATCGTCCAGCGCGCCGCCTCGCTCGACCATTCTGCGCGCACCATGCGGTGCTGCAGCCGGATATGCCGGTCGAGGTCGTGCTCGCGCACCGTTTCGTGGAGATAGTTGAGGATCGCCGGGCCGTCGGCGATTGCCTTGGCCTCGGTCCATGGCCGGAACGAAAAGCCCAGCGTGTACATGTCCGAATCCGAACGGATGCCCGGATAGCGGAACAGGTCCCACGTCCCGCCGATCCGGTCACGCCCCTCCAGGATGACAAAGCTGCGGTCGGGGCAACGCGCCCGGAGATGATAGCCCGCACCGATGCCGGACAGGCCCGCACCCACCACGATCACGTCGACATGCTCGGTCATGCGCATCCTCTTCACCCGGAAGCGTAAGGGATCGCGGCGCGGAAGGGAAGAATTTACATCGGTGTCAATAGTCGCGCGAGTAGCGGACATTGACGTTGGAGCCACCGAACGAGCTGGTCTGCGACAGGACGCTGAGCGCGCGGGTCAGCGCGATTTCCAGCTGCGTGGCGGTAAAGCCCCGCGCGTCGGTGATGATCTCCACATAGATGTCGTCGGTGATGTACTGCCCCGCCGCCAGCGCGATGTCGCGATTGCTCGCCTCATCCGCGCCCAGGATGCGCAGCCGGTCGATACCGACCGCGGAGCGCAGGCTGCCCAGCGGATTGAGCCCGCCGCCACCGCCGCGCAGCGAATTGAGCGCCGCGGCAAGCTGGATCGCCTCGGTCGCCGACAGGTCGGTGACCGACCGCCCGAACAGCAGCCGCGACAGCACCTCGTCCTGGGCGAGCGCGGGCGTCGAACTGAACACAACCCGCGGCGACTGACCCGAACCGGTGATGCTGAGCGTCGCCGTCACCTCGTCCGCGCGCGTGCTGGCCGCGATGTCGAGCTGCGGGTTGCTGACCGGACCGCCTTCGAAATTGACGATGCCGCGCGTCAGGTCGAACCGCTTCCCCGCAAAGCTGTAGGTGCCGCGGATCACCTCCGCACGCCCGACGACGCGCGGGTCGGTGGCGGTGCCGCGGACGCGCAGGTTGATGCTCCATTCGGATTCGAGCCCCATCCCGCTGACATACACGCGGTTGTCGGCGTTGATCCTCAGGTTGAGGCGGAAATTGCCCGGCGTCGGCGGCGGTGTTGGGCGCGGGCGGGCGCGGGCATCGGCCGCGCGCGCAATCTCGCGCTTGCGGCGGACGCCGGTCAGCGCGGGCACTTCCGACGCGCCCTGATAGACGATCTGGTAGCGCGCCTCGGGGATCGTCAGCTGACCCGTGATGTCGCCGCCATCCGGCCCGTTGACGATGCGGATATCCCCGGTGGCGGTCGCGCCGAGCGAATCGCCGCGCGCCAGCCGCGCATTGGCCAGCTTGGCACGGATGTCGATCGGAAAGCCCCGGTCTGCGGCCAGCCCGATCGTGCCCGTGGCCTGCACCGTGCCCTCGCCCGCGCGCGCGCTCAGGTCGGTCAGGTCGAACCGGTCGCGCGTGAAGCGGCCGTTCACGCGCATCGCGGTCAGCCGCGTGCCGTAGGTTTCGTTGTCATAGGTGAGGTTGGTCGCCCGGACCACGCCGTTCAGCTGCGGCGCGCCCAGCCGTCCGCCGAAATCCACGCCCACCGCAATCGGCCCCGACAGTTGCTGGTCGGCAATGCCCGCAAAGGAGAACAGCACGCCCGCCGGGCCGTTGTAGCGGAGGCCGCCGTCGAGCGGCGCGGCCAGCAATTGCTGGACCCAGCCCCCCGCCCCGGCCGGCAACGGCGCGAGCGTCGCGACCATGCGCCCGATCGTCGTGTCGCCGCGCCGGATCAGTGCCCGCCCCTGGCCACCGCCGGCATCGACATTGCCCGCAAAGACGATGTCGACGGGCGCCGACACGCTGCTCAGGCTCGACCGGCGGAACCCCTTGATCGTCAAACGCGCGTCCGCCTCGGGCACGCGGGCACCCTGCCCTTGCGTGAAGTCGACGCTGCCGCTGGCGGTGCCCGCGATGCCCAGCCCCGGCAGGAATGCGTTGACCAGCGACAGGTCGAGCGACGTGATCCGCGACTGCATCGCCAGCCCATTGCCATAGCGGCCGGCAAGCGTCATCGATCCGCCCTTCAGGTCGATCCGCGTCGGTGCCAGCCGCCACGCCCCTTCGCTGCGGACGAGGCGGGCCGGCGTGGCGGTCCGGAAGTCGATGCCGTTGCCCGCCCCCTCCAGCGCGACGACATATTGGTCGGGTGCGATGCGCGCATTGGCGGCGATGCGGAACGGCACGCCCGACGATCCTTCGCCGAACAGCTGCGCGGTGCCGCTGCCGCCGCGCAGGTTGATCCGGCCGCGCCCGCGCGCGAGCACGAAATTGCCGGCGCTGACGTCGGCGAACTGCGCGTCACCCGTGATCGTCGGGGTTTCCGCGAGCAGCGCGCTGCCGGTGATCGTCGCCCGTCCGATGGTCAGGCCGGCATCGCCCGGAATGACCGCGTTGCTGGCGCGCGCATTTACATCCACCCGCTGCGTCGCGCCCGCGGCCGACAGTCGGGCGACGCCGTTGACGCCCGATCCGCCGAAATCGAGCGCGCCTGCAAACGGCCCGGCCGGGGCCTGGCGAAGCCGCCCCGTAATGTCCATGCCGGCAAAGCGCGCGGCGAGGACATCGACGCTCAACGCGCCTGCGGTGCGCAGCAGCACGTCAGCGCGCACGGGCCCGTAATCGGTTTCGCCATTGGCGACGATCGCGTATCCGTCCCCCTGTCCGCGCACGCGCGCGACCAGGTCGCTCAGCCCGACGCCGACCCCCGGGCGCGCGGCGCGCAGAAGGACGATTGGGCGGGCCACCGTCCCCTCGACCTGCGCGGCCACCGGGCCGTACTGCGTCGAATAGCCGGTGGCGGCGAAGCGGATCGGCCCGTCGGCGACCACACTGCCCGACCCGTCGGTGATGCGGAAATCGGGCGCGTTGAGCCGCAGCCGCGCCAGCGTCAGCCGGCCGTCGGGCGCGATGCCGACCTGCGCGCTGGCGTAGGCGTTGCCGCCCAGGAACGATCGCGCGCCGTCGTTGAAGATCCGCGCAGTGCGCAATGCGACGCGCCCGCGAATGCCGTAACCGCCGCCAGGGGCGGTATAGAGATCGGCGTCGGTCTGGACATTGACGATGCCGACGCTGTCGATGCGATAATCGTTCACCCGCCCCTTCAGCGCACCGGTGTAGCGTCCCGCGGCGATATCGGCGACCAGGATCGCGGTCGCGTCGATACGATCGGATCGCAGCCGCAGATTGTCCGACAGGATCGTCGCGCCGTTAACCGCCAGGTCGCCGTCGACCCGGACATTGGTCAGCAAGCCGCCCGCCGCGGCGTTGAGCCCGCGCACCCGCATCGCGCGCGCCGACACCGGGATGAGGATGCGGTCGGCATCGACCGTCGCCCGGCCTTCGGCTTGCAAACGCTCGACAACGGTGGTGCCGAACCCGATCGCGGCGGCGGTCACCCGATAATCGACCGTCGGCGTGGCAAAGGGTCCGGCGAGTGCCAGTGTCGCGCGCACCGCGTCGCCGTTCAGATTGTCCGCGATCGCGCCCGGCGTGCGCAACAGCGCGTCGACGCGGACGTCGCCAAAGCGGCTGGTACCGAGATCCAGCAGCCCGCGCGCGGTCATCGCCAGCGCGTCGGAGGACAGCCGCAGATCGGCATCGACCCGGCGCGCGTCGCCCAGCGTCGCGTCGAGCGCGACCTTGAGGCCCGGGCGGGTCAGCCGCTCGACCGGCCCCTCCAGCACCAGTCCGGGTCGGGCGATGCCGCGCACCGCGAAGCGCCCGTCACGTGCCGCAACGCCCAGATCGGCGAGCGGCTGCCCGCCCATCACGCCGCGCACGCGACCGTCCCAGCGCGCCCAGCTGCCGCGCCCGCCAACCAACAGCTGCAGGGGCAGGTCGGCACCGGTGATGCCGGCCAGCACGCCGCCCCTGGGTGCGCGCAGGTCGAGCGCGAGGTCGAGGCGGTCGGCATCGGGCACGGCGTCGAGCCGCAGCATCAGCTGATCGCCACCCGCCAGTCCAGGCGCGGCGATCGCGACCGCTTCCGCATTTATCTGGGCGCGGCGGTCGGCGATGTGCGCTGCCCCCGCCAGCCGCAACGTCGCGCGCCGGCCCGCGACCGGCGGCGCGAGTTCGATGCGGTCGATGGCAAGCCGGTCCACGTCGATGTCGATGTCGGGCAGGATCGGCGCGTCGGGATCGCTCGGCACCGCCTTCAGCTCCGGCAACCGCGCGATGCGGATCAGCGGGCTGGTCAGCGCGCGGATGTCGACATGGTTGCGCGCGAACGCCAGCGGGCGCCAGTCCAGCCGCAGCTCGGGCGACGTCGCAAAGACGCCGCGCTGATCGCGCAGCCGCACATCGTAAAGCACCATCGCGCCATAGATCGACCCGTCGATCCGCCCGACCTGAAGGTTCAGCCCCGATGCGAGCGTATAGCCGTTGATCCGGTCGGCGACGAAGCGGCGACCCGGCGACGTGTTGAGCAAGACTGCGGCGAGGACGAGCAGCGCCAGCAACGCGACGATCGCGATTGCCAACCCGCGCAGCACGCGCCCGGCCACCGGACGACGCGCCGTCGCCTCGGCAGGTGCGGGTCCGGGTGCGGCGTCGTCCATCAAAACGCCTGCCCGATCGAGAGGTAAAGCGTCAGGGTTGACTCGCCCGGTCGCCGGTTGATCGGCGTCGCCACGTCGATCCGCAGCGGCCCGAAATTGGTATAGTAGCGCGCGCCGACCCCGACGCCGAAACGGATGTCCGAAAATTCGGGGAGCGTGCCGGTATAGGCCTGTCCCGCATCGATGAACGGCACGATGCCGAAATTGCCGAAGCGATAGCGCGCCTCCAGCGCGAACTCGTTCAGGCTGCGCCCGCCGATGTAGCGGAAGGTGGAGCTGGGTTCGCCGGTTTCCTCGTCAATCTCGATGATCTCGACCCGCGGTCCGAGTTCCTGAAAGCCGAAACCGCGCACCGAACCGCCGCCGCCGCTGTACAACCGCCGCGACGGGGCGAGGTCGTTGCGCTCGACGCCCTGGATCGACCCGACCCGCACGCGTCCCGCGATCACCAGGTCGTCGCGCACCGGGTAGTAGGCGGTGCCCTCCAGGATCGTCGCGACATAGGGGCGGAACGCGCCGCGCACCGACGTCTCCGGCCGCACCGTCGCATTGAGGCGAAAGCCCCGGGTCGGGTCGAGCAGGTCGTCGGAAGTGTCGAAACCGGCGAACAGCGGCAGCGCGGCGATGAAATAGGTGCCGCGATCGGGCACGCTGCGCGCCAGGTCGAAATTATCCTCGTTCGTGCCGATCAGCTCGAAGCCGTAGGCATAAGTGAAACGCTTTTGCCAGATCGGCGTGGAATCATAGGACCAGCGCGCGGCGATTCCGCCGGTGAACGCTTCGAACGCATTGTAATTGCTCCGGTTCGCGCTGACCGTCGCCTGGAATGTCCGGTCGCGGCGGCCCGCATTCGATCGCCGGAACGTCACGCTCGCGCCCTGTTCCTGCGTGCCCGCGACCGCGCGCGCGATCAGCGCCCCTTCGGGCGGGAACAGGTTTCGGTGCGTCCACGCGCCTTCGATGCGCAGGCCCTGGCCAGTGCCATAGCCACCCTCGGCGGAGATCGTCCGCGCCGGCCCGGCACGCTGGCGGACGAGCAGGTCGACCTGCTCGGTGCCGTCGGGGCCGGGCCGCCCGGTCCGCTGCGGCTCGACCGACACCGTGCGAAACAGCCCCGTGGCGACCAGCGCCTGGCGCAGGTCGTCAACCTTCCGGCTGTCGTAAAGCTCGCCCGGCTCGAAACGGGCGAGCAGCGCGAGATGTTCGGCGTCGAACACGTCCGGGACGCGGCGACGCGCGCGGGTCGCTGTGTCAGCGCCTTCCTCGCCCGGACCCGGACCCGCACCAACACGTTCGCGCGACCTCGGCTCGCCCGGCAACAGCGCGCGACGCGACACGAAGCCGCCAAAGGTCGATCGCGGCCCCGTGTCGACGGGCAGCGTGTAGTCGCCGGTCAGCGTCACCTCGTCGAGCAGGATGTCGCGCTGGCCGACCTCGGCGAACGGATAGCCGTTCTGTACCAGCTGCAGGCTGACATTGGCCTCCGCGCCCTGCACACGATCGGCGTCGATCGGCTCGCCCGTGGTCAGCGGCAACGCGTCGCGCACCAGTCCGGGCGGCACCACCGGATCGTGGGCCACCCTCACCTCGCCCAATCGATAGCGTTCGCCGGGCACCGCGTTGATCACCGCGCGCAGCCGGCCGTCGCGTCCCGCGCCCTGTTCGAGCACGGCGGTCGCGGTGGCATCGTAATAGCCGCGCGACTGCATCAGCCGGACGGCGAGCAATTCGTCCTCGCGGGCACGCGCGGCAACCATCGTCGCGTTCGCCGCCTTGCCGTCGCCCTTCTCCAGCGCCGAAAATTCCTCGAACGCATTTTCCAGCCCGACGACATCAAGGCCGCGCACCGCATAGTCGTAGCGGATCTCGACATTTTCGTCGTCGGGCGCAGCCACCTCGACAAGCGGCTCCGCGTCGAACTGCGCGAGACCTGGCAGCGGCTGCGCGATCTCGGCGGGAAGCGCCTCGGGCGCTGCAATCTCCGGGCCGTCGGGCTGAACCGGCGGCGCTTGCTGGGTGGGCAACGCCGGCACCATCGGTTCGAGCGGCGCGTTCAGGTCGTCCGACAGCGGCGGCAGCGCATCCTCGAACTCGCTGTCGGCGACGATCGGCTTGTCGGATTGCGGGTCTGGCGTGTCCTGCGCATGGCATGGCGATGCCGCCAGGCTCAGGCCCGCCAGCACCCCTATCGCGCAACTCGTCAACCCCTTGGCCTGCACCGCGCCTTCTTTCGGCTCTTCCCGCCCCGCTGGAACAGGCACTTCGCGAAAGATGCCAACGCATCAATCGCGATCGGGTTTCAGCCAGCTTTTTGCACGCGGCGATAATGATGCAGCAACGGCTCGGTATAGCCGTTGGGTTGATCGACGCCCGAGACGACCAGTGCCCGCGCAGCCTGATAGGCCAGGCTCTGCGTCTCGCGCCCGGCCATCGCGCGATAGGCGGGATCGCCGTCATTCTGTGCGTCGACCTTGGCGGCCATGCGGCGCAGCGCCGCGTCGACCTCCTCCGGGGTCGCGATGCCGTGCAGCAGCCAGTTGGCCAGATGCTGCGAGCTGATCCGCAACGTCGCGCGATCCTCCATCAACCCGATATCGTTGATGTCGGGCACCTTTGAACAGCCCACGCCCTGGTCGATCCAGCGCACGACATAACCCAATATGCCCTGCGCATTGTTGTCGAGTTCGCGTGTGACCTCTTCGGCGCTCCAGTTGCGCCCGTCGACCGCGACCGGCACGGTCAGCAGCGCGTCGAGCGCCGGCACCGCCTCCGCGGCAATCTCGCGCTGGCGGGCGAACACGTCGACCTGGTGATAGTGCATCGCGTGCAGCGTGGCGGCGGTCGGCGACGGCACCCAGGCGGTATTCGCCCCGCTCATCGGATGGCCGATCTTCTGCTCGATCATGTCGGCCATGCGGTCGGGTGCGGCCCACATGCCCTTGCCGATCTGCGCGCGGCCCGACAGGCCGTGCTTCAGCCCGATGCGGACATTGCGGTCTTCATAGGCCTTGATCCACGCGGTCGTTTTCATCTCGGCCTTGGGAATCATCGCGCCCGCACGCATCGCGGTGTGGATTTCGTCGCCGGTGCGGTCGAGGAAGCCGGTGTTGATGAAGACGATCCGCTCGCGCACGGCGTGGATGCACGCGGCAAGGTTGGCCGAGGTCCGCCGCTCCTCGTCCATCACGCCCACCTTGACCGTGTGACGCGTGAGGCCGAGCAGATCCTCGACCGCGTCGAACAGCCGGTTGGTGAAGGCCGCTTCCTCCGGCCCGTGCATCTTGGGCTTGACGATATAGACCGATCCGGCGCGGCTGTTGCGCGTGCGGCCCAGCCCCTTCAGGTCGTGCATCGCGATGGTCGAGGTGACGATCGCGTCCAGGATGCCCTCGGGCGCTTCCGACCCGTCGCTCAGGTGCAGCGCAGGCGTCGTCATCAGATGGCCGACATTGCGCACGAACAGCAGCGACCGGCCGGGCAGCGTGAAGCGCGTGCCATCCGGCGCGGCATAGTCGCGGTCCGGGTTGAGCGTGCGCGTCATGGTCCGCCCGCCCTTGTCGAATGTCTCGCTCAGGTCGCCGCGCATCAGGCCCAGCCAGTTGGCATAGGCGGCGGTCTTGTCCTCGGCATCGACGGCCGCGACCGAATCCTCCAGGTCGACGATGGTGGTCAGCGCCGATTCCAGGATCACGTCGGCAATGCCCGCCGGGTCGGTCGCGCCGACCGGATGCGCGCGGTCGATCACCACCTCGACATGCAGGCCGTGATTGCGGAACAGCAGATTGTCGCCGCGCGACCCGATGAACTGTTCGGGCTTGGCGAGCGGCAGGTCGCCGCCCGCCCATTCGGCCCAGCGCAGGTCGACCAGCGGCACCGCCTGGTCCAGAAACGCCTTGGCCGCCGCGATCACCTGTGCGCCGCGCGCGGCGTCATAGCCGCCCGGCGTCGGCGTGCCCGGCAGCGCATCGGTGCCGTAGAGCGCGTCATACAGGCTGCCCCAGCGCGCATTCGCCGCATTGAGGACGAAGCGCGCATTGAGCGACGGCACGACCAGCTGCGGTCCCGCCATCGTGGCGATCTCGGCATCGACATTGGCGGTGGTGATCGTGAAGCCGTCGGGCTCGGGCACCAGATAGCCAATATCGCGCAGGAATTGCTGATAGGCCGGCTGGCTCTGGATCGGACCGGGGTGATCGCCGTGCCAGCGGTCGAGCTCGGCCTGCAGCTCGTCCCGGCGCGCCAGCAGCGCGCGGTTTTCGGGAACGAAGCGGTCGAAGATTTCGCGCGCGCCCTGCCAGAATGCCTGCGGTGCGAGGTCGAGCGGCGGCAGCACTTCGGACTCAATGAAGCGCGCAAGCACGCCCGCGACCTTCAGGCCCGCACGGTCGACCGGCTGGGGGGTGGACATGGGCATGCGGCAATTCCTCCGTCGGTTCGCGAACAGCCCTGGGGAGGCAGAGGCGTCGTTAGCCGCGAAGGCGCCGCTCGATCAAGCCCGTTGCGCGGCCATCGCGTCCGCAGCCGCCTCGATCCGCGCCAGAAAAGCGCGCAGCGTCGCGCGCTCGTCCTTGGTGAAGTCCGCGAACAGCTCGGCCTCCAGCTCGATCGCCTGCGGCGCGACCTGTTCGTAAAGCGTGCGGCCCGCGGCGCTCAACGAGAGGGCATGCGCGCGATTGTCATGTTCATCGCGCGCACGGGTCAGCAGCCCGCGATCGACCAGCGCGATCGCGGCGCGGCTGACCGTCACCTTGTCCATCCGCGTGCGCGCGCCCAGCGCCTGCTGGCTCATTGCCCCGCCCTCGGCCAGCACCGCGATCAGCCGCCATTCGGCGATCTTCAGCCCGAACAAGGTCTGGTACGCGGTCGCGATTGCCGCCGACACCAGGTTGGACGCGATCGACAGGCGATAGGGCAGGAAATCGTCGAGGCTGAGGCTTGGCATCTGGGCTCCGATCGAATAATGGTATCAATTGATACTATAGGTTGCTGCTGAACCACTGTCCGCTGAAGTGAAGAATATCAACCGCTCATCCTGAGTAGCCGCTGAGCCTGTCGAAGCGGCGTATCGAAGGACCAGGGCCGGGCGAGCGTCCTTCGATACGGGCCTTCGCCTTCGCTCAGTCCCTACTCAGGATGAGCGGGTGCGAGAAGATTGTCAGCGGCGTGCTTGATTACGCGTCCCACCCGAACCCGATCGGAGAACATTGTGACCGACCAGATGACCGCGACCCGCCCCGCCGACCCCACCGCCCCGCGCGACAACCCGATGGGCCTGGACGGCTTCGAGTTTGTCGAGTTCACCGGGCCCGACCCCGACGCGCTCGCCGACCTGTTCGTCAAGCTGGGCTTCACCCATGTCGGCACGCATCGGTCGAAGCATGTCCGCCATTATGCGCAGGGCGACATCAACTTCATCCTCAACATGGAGCCCTCGGGTCAGGTCGCGGCGTTCCGCGAGCAGCACGGCCCCTCCGCCAATGCGATGGCGTTCCGGGTCAAGGACGCGGCGCAGGCGCTGAAGCTGGCGGTCGAGCGCGGCGCAACGCCGGTCGAGGGCCGCGTCGGCCCGGCCGAGCTCAACATCCCGGCGATCGAGGGCATTGGCGGGGCCAACCTCTATCTGGTCGACCGGCGCGGCGCGGCAACGATCTATGACATTGATTTCGAGCCGGTGGCGGGCGCGAGCCGCGACGATCATTCGGTCGGGCTGCATACGCTCGACCACCTGACCCATAATCTGCAGCGCGGCCGGATGGATTATTGGGCCGGCTATTATGAGCGGATCTTCAACTTCCGCGAGATCCGCTATTTCGACATCGAAGGAGCCGCGACCGGGCTGTTCAGCCGCGCGATGACCGCGCCGGACGACAAGATCCGCATTCCGCTCAACGAAAGCCAGGACGAGCATTCGCAGATCGAGGAGTTCATCCGCGACTATAAGGGCGAAGGCATCCAGCACATCGCGCTCGCCACAGACGATATCTTCAAGACCGTCGACACGCTGCGTGCCAACGGCATCCGTTTCCAGACGACTCCGGAAACCTATTTCGACCTGATCGACAAGCGCCTGCCCGGCCACGGCCATGACGTGGAGGAAATGCGCAAGCGCCACATCCTGATCGACGGCGCGCCGGAGACGGGCGGCGGCCTGCTGCTCCAGATCTTTACCGAGAACATGGTCGGCCCGATCTTTTTCGAGATCATCCAGCGCAAGGGCAATGACGGCTTCGGCGAAGGCAATTTCAAGGCGCTGTTCGAGAGCATCGAGCTCGACCAGATTCGCCGCGGCGTCATCCCGGCGAAGGCTGAGTAGAGCAAGACCTTCTCCCCTTGTGGGAGAAGGATACCGCAGCTTGCCGCGCGAGCGGATAGCGAAGGTTGGATGAGGGGTAAGCGCGGCCCGCAGCTTGGCGTTCCCCTCACCCAGCTACGACTAGGCCCGGACCAAGTCCGGGCCAAATCTTCGCAACCCTCTCCCACAAGGGGAGAGGGAACGATGAGGCGACCTATGACCGATTACATGACCGGCTTCGGCAATCATTTCGCGACGGAGGCGGTGCCCGGCGCGCTGCCGGTCGGGCGCAACTCGCCGCAGCGACCCGCCTTCGGCCTTTATGCGGAGCAGCTGTCCGGCACCGCGTTCACTGCGCCCCGCCATGAAAACCGGCGCTCGTGGCTCTACCGCCTGCGCCCGTCGGCGACGCATCCCCCCTTCCACCCCTATGGCGACGCGGACCTGTTCGCGCCCGATACCGGCGATGCCCCGCTCGCGCCCAACCGGCTGCGCTGGTCGCCGCTCGGCTATGACGCCGACACCGACTTCATCGACGGCATGGTGACGATGCTCGCCTCGAACCGCCCGGAGACCCAGTCGGGCGCGGCGGTCCACATCTATCGCGCCACCCGCGACATGGTGACGCGCGCCTTCGTCTCCGCCGATGGCGAGCTGATCGTCGTGCCACAGGAGGGGCGGATCGAATTGCTGACCGAACTCGGTCGAATCGCGCTCTCGCCCGGCCAGATCGCGTTGATCCCGCGCGGGGTGCGCTTCCGCGTCACGCTGCCCGACGGCCAGGCACGCGGCTATGTCGCCGAAAATCACGGCGTGCCGTTCCGTCTGCCCGACCTGGGGCCGATCGGGGCCAACGGCCTCGCCAACCCACGCGATTTCGAAACGCCGGTCGCGTGGTTCGAGGATGTCGAGGGCGATTTCGAGCTGGTGCAGAAGTTCATGGGCCGGCTGTGGACGACCAATCTCGGTCGCTCGCCGCTGGATGTCGTCGCCTGGCACGGCAATCTCGCGCCGTGCCGATACGACCTTGCGCGCTTCAACACGATCGGCACGGTCAGCTTCGACCATCCCGATCCGTCGATCTTCACCGTGCTCACCTCGCCCAGCGACGTGCCGGGCACCGCCAACGCCGATTTCGTCATCTTCCCGCCGCGCTGGATGGTGGCGGAGGACACGTTCCGCCCGCCCTGGTTCCACCGCAATGTGATGTCGGAGGCGATGGGGCTGATCCACGGCGCCTATGATGCCAAGGCTGACGGCTTCGTTCCCGGCGCGCTGTCGCTGCACAACCAGATGGCCGGGCACGGGCCCGACGTCGCCAGCTGGAAAGGCGCGAGCGAGGCGGAGCTGAAGCCGCACAAGATCGACGGTACCATGGCGTTCATGGTCGAAAGCCGCTGGCCGTTCCGCCCGACGCGGTTCGCGGCCGAAATCGCCCAGAGCGATTACGACGCGGCGTGGGCGGGCTTTCCCAAGGCGCATCTGCCCGAATAGGCCGGGACAGCGGAACCCTGGCTGCATCGGCCCGTTGTCGCGGTGTCCTGTAACCCGATGACGATTGGCCGAAATTTCATGTTCCACTGGCAGCACGAAGCACAGCAGCAGCTGGAAGCGATGATGTTCGCGCATGTTTCTGCAGCGGACTTTCCGTGCGTCGGTGCCAAGGCGGCAATGGCGCGCGGCACGCTGGAGGTGCTGGCATGCGACCGCATCGACAGCGCATGGGACGATGTGCGCATCCACGACGCCCTGCTGCGCTTCGCCGCCGCGTATCAGCGTGACCGCGCGATGTATCGCAGCTTCGCCGTCGTCTTCGACGGTCCGGGCGACCTGAGCGAAGCCGGGTTCGAGCGAGCATTGTGGCGACGGGTCCAATCGCTGTCGGACAAGGATGTCTGGCGCGGCCAGGAATATGATGCGAAGGTCAGCCCCGACCCGACCAACCCGCATTTCTCGCTGAGCTTCGGTGGCGAGGCGTTCTTCATCGTCGGCCTCCACCCTCATGCCAGCCGCCCCGCGCGCCGGTTTGATCGGCCGGCAATGGTCTTCAATCTGCACGACCAATTCGAACGCCTGCGCGCCGACGGCAAATATGAGGGGATGCGCGAAAAAATCCTGAGCCGTGACGAGGCGATCGCAGGCAGCCGCAACCCGATGCTTGCCCGCCACGGTGAGGTGAGCGAGGCGCGGCAATATAGCGGCCGGATGGTCGACACGGATTGGCAGGCACCCTTTGAATATAGCGGCCCCGCGCGCTAATGGACGCACCCGTCGTCGAGATCCCCGAACGCAGCGGCACCGCTTTTCACCTGCGGGCTGGCCAGACACTTGTCGTCATCGATCCGCGCGGATGCCAGGTCGCCGACCTGCTCGCGTTCAACGCCGCGGATTCCGATGAAGTCCTCTCGTCAGGCCGCACGCTCGACTATGCCGAGACGATCCGGCTGACCACCGGGCACCGCCTTTACTCCAACCGTTCGCGGGTGATGCTGGAGATCGTGCGCGATACCGTCGGCGTCCATGATTTCCTGCTGACGCCATGTTCGGTCGACACGTTCGACCATTTCTACCCCGACCTGCCCCGCCATCGCGGCTGTTTCGGCAACCTCGCCGCGGCACTCGAACCGCATGGTATCCAGCCAGATCAGATTCCGGTCGCCTTCAACTGCTTCATGAACGTGCCCGTCGCACCCGACGGCCGGCTAAGCGTCCTGCCGCCGGTCAGCCGCGCCGGCGATCATATTGCGCTGACCGCGCAGATGGACCTGCTGATCGGCCTGACCGCTTGCTCGGCCCCGGCGTCCAATGGCGGCAGCTTCAAGCCGATCCATTATCGCATCGAAGGCTGAGGCGCACGCAGCACCTCTGTCGCCCCTGCATTAGGACGGAGTTTACGTCGCCCCGCCAACCCATGGCCCGTTACCCCGGGCTTGACCCGGGGTCCCGCTCCCTCGTGCGCTGGATCAGGCAGCGGGCCCCCGGCGCAAGGCCGGGGTGACGTGGAAAGATTGCCGCTCAACAGCGCTTCGACAGGCTCGGCACGAACAGGTTAATTCGGAAACAGGTTTAATTCGGAAATCCAACTCACCCCATCAACCGCTGCACCGCCTTGCGCGTCGCCGGGCCATAGGGCGGCTTGAGGCCGGCCAGTTTGGCGACGTCGATCTTCGGCTGCTGATAGATGCTGCGCGCATGACTGAAGGTGCGGAAGCCCGGCAGCCCGTGATAGGCGCCCATGCCCGAGGGACCGATACCGCCAAACGGCAGTTCCTCGACGCTGACATGGAACACCACGTCCTCCAGCGTAACCCCGCCCGAGATCGTCCGGTCGAGCACATGGCGGCGCTCGGTCGCATCCTCGCCGAAATAATATAGGCCGAGCGGCCGGTCGCGGCGATTGACCTCGCCGATCGCGGAATCGATGCCGTCATAGGTCCGCACCGGCAATATCGGTCCGAAGATTTCCTCCTGCATCACCGTCATCTCGTCGGTCGCGTTACGGACGATGTGCAGTGGCATCTTGCGGCTGTTCGAGCTGGCGAAATCCTCGTTGGCGGGGTTGACCACCTCGACCGTCGCGCCCTTGGCGCGCGCGTCCTCAATCCAGCCGGTCAGGCGCTGGTGGTGGCGATCGTTGATGATCGACGTGTAATCGGGATTGTCGAGGATGGTCGGGTAGAAGCGCGTAGCCGCCCCCTTGATCGCGTCGACCATCTCCGCCTCGCGCGCCTGCGGGACCAGCAGGTAATCGGGCGCAAGGCAGATTTGCCCCGCATTCATCATCTTGCCCATCGTCACCCGTTCGGCGGTGCGCGTCGCATCCGCCGACTGGCCGACGATGACTGGCGACTTGCCGCCGAGCTCAAGCGTCACCGGAGTCAGATTGTCGGCGGCGGCGTGCAGGATGTGGCGGCCGATACCGGTCGCGCCGGTGAAGATCAGGTGATCGAAGGGCAGCTCGGCAAACGCCTTCCCCACGTCCGGCCCGCCGCTCACGAACACCAGCTCATCCGCCGCGAAGTATTTCGCCGCCAGCTCCTCGAACAAGGCAGCCGTCGCCGGCGTAAACTCGCTGGTCTTGACCATCGCGCGATTGCCCGCGGCGAACACCCCGGCGAGCGGCGACATCACCAGATTGACCGGGAAATTCCACGGCGAGATCACGCCGACCACGCCCTTGGGCTGATATTCGATCCACGCCTTTGCGCCCAGCAGCCCGAGCGGAAAGCGCACCGGCACCTTTTCGGGCCGCGCCCACGCCTCCAACTTGGCCAGGGCGTGTTTCAGCGGCGCGACCGACGCCGCGATGTCGGTGATCATCGACTGTTCGCGGCTGCGATGGCCGAAATCCTCCGACAGCGCATCACAGAAGCGCGCCGAATTGTCGGTCAGCATCGCGACCGATCGCTTCAGCCGGTCGCGTCGCGCGGCCATCGTCACGGGCAGCTCCGCATTGAATGCGGCACGCTGGTGCTCGAGCAGTTCGCGAATCTCCGTCATCCCGGCTCTCCAGATCAGTTTTGTTTCGCCACGTAATAACGCATTGCAAGGGCGCGGCAAGCTTCGGACATTGACCCAAACCCCCGGGATTGCGAGACGTTGCGCATAATCAAATGATCCGGGGAGTTTCGATGCGCCATCTGTTCCTGTCTGCCGCGTTGATCGCGCTCGCACCCGCCGCGCTCGCGCAGCAGGCACAAGTCACCACCCGCCAGCAGGGCAGCGCGACGCTTCAGAACGTGCCGGAAATCCCGGCCGACGTCCGTGAGGCGGTGCAGCGTTACCAGAACAGCCGGTCGGCGAGTTTCGAGGACTGGCTGCCCGACGGCTCCATGCTGATCACCACTCGCTTCGGCGCGACCCAGCAGCTGCACCGCGTCGCCGCGCCCGGTGCGGCGCGCACCCAGATCACCTATGGCAGCGAACCGGTCGCCGATGCGCGGGTCATCCCCGGCACCGACCGCTTCATCCTGACCCGCGACAATGGCGGCGACGAATGGTTCCAGCTCTATGCACGGGGCCTGGCCGGTACCGCCACCCGGCTGACCGAGGGCGGGACGACGCGGAACGGATCGCCGGTGTTCAGCCGCGACGGTCGCCTGCTCGTCTGGACCCGCGCGACCAAGGGGACCGCCGCCTATACCCTGCTCGCCACCGACCCGACGACCGGCGGCGCCGCGCGCACGCTCTATCAGGCCGACGGCGCGGTCCAGCCGGAGGATCTGTCGCCCGACAAGGGCCAGCTCATCTTCTCGCGCAACCTGTCCAACCGTGAAAGCCAGCTGTTCCTGCTCGACCTCGCCAGCGGCAAGGCGAGCCGAATCGCACCCAAGGCCGCGCCCGCGCGTTACGAGAATCCCCGCTTCCTGCCCGGCGGTACCCGCATCCTGACGATCAGCGACGGCGACAGCGACGTCCGCCGGCTGGTCGAGATCGACCTCAAGACCGGCGCCGCCCGCCCGGTCAGCCCGCCGCTCGACTGGGACATCGAAGCCTATGACCTGAGCGACGACGGCCGCATCCTCGCCTATTCGATCAACCAGGACGGCGTGTCGAAGGTCGTCGTGCAGGATTTCCGCACCCGCCGCGCGCTGCCCCAGCCCGACCTGCCGACCGGCGTGCTGACCGCGCTCGACTTCTCGCCCGATGGCGGCAAGCTGGCGATCGGGCTGAGCGGCACCGCGTCCGCGGGCGACGTGTGGAGCTGGGACGTGACCGGCGGCCAGCTCACCCGCTGGACCCAGTCCGAACTGGGCGAACTCGATCCCGCGAAGCTGGCCGAGCCGAGCCTGATCCGCTTCAAGTCGTTCGACGGGCTGTCGGTCCCCGCCTTCGTCTATCGCCCGACCGGCATTCCCGCCGACCAGCGCACCCCGGTCATCATCGACATCCATGGCGGGCCGGAGGCACAGACGCGTCCCAACTGGAACTATGGCGCGCAATATTTCGCCGACGTGCTCAAGGCGACGGTGATCCTCCCCAACGTCCGCGGCTCCGACGGCTATGGGAAACGCTACCTCAACCTCGACAATGCGGAGAAGCGCGAGGATTCGGTCAAGGACATCGGCGCGCTGCTCGACTGGATCGCCACTCAGCCCGGCCTCGATCCGAAGCGCGTCGCGGTCTATGGCCAATCCTATGGCGGCTACATGTCGCTGGCGGTGATGACGCATTATTCCGACCGGCTGGTCGGCGGTGTCGAACGCTATGGCATCAGCGACTGGGTGTCGTTCCTGACCAATACGGAGGCCTATCGCCGCGACAATCGCCGCGCCGAATATGGCGACGAGCGCGACCCGAAGATGCGCGAGGTCTTCGCCCGCATCTCGCCGCTCGGCAACGTCCAGAAGATCACCAAGCCGATGCTGGTAATGCAAGGCGCCAACGACCCCCGCGTGCCCCAATCCGAGTCCGACCAGGTCGTCGCCAAGCTGCGCGCCAACGGCGTCGACACCTGGTACGTCCTGTTCGCCGACGAAGGCCATGGGTTCCAGAAGAAGCCGAACAATGACCTGCGGCGTGAGGTGGAGACGGTGTTTTTGCAAAAGCTGTTCGCAACAGATAATTAACGACTTCGAGGACTACGCGAAATATGTCAAATGTCCGAAAGGTTTTTTGGTCGTGGCAGAGTGATCAAGCAGAGCGGGAGACTCGCCATTTAATTCGCGAGTCATTGGTGCAAGCATTAAACATGCTGACCGGGCGCACAACCCTCGATGAGCGCATTGAAATTGATCACGACACAAAAGGTATGCCGGGATCGCCGGATATTGTTTCATCGATACTCGAAAAGATTGACGGTGCAGATGTATTTGTTGCGGACATTACGCCGATTGCAATTTCCAAAGGTGGTAAGCATGTTGCTAATCCGAATGTTCTCATTGAGTTAGGTTACGCAAAAAAAGCGCTGGGTTTATCGAAAATCGTGACGGTGTGGAACATTGCTTTCACGAAAAGCCGTCCAGAAAATCTACCCTTTGACCTGAGAGGGCGACGCGGTCCATTAACGTACAGTCTTGATAAGGACGCGTCCCGCACTGAGCTTGCTAAGGCTCGCGCTTTGCTCGTTCAAGGATTAGCCGAGCGCGTTGGCGCCTGCCTTCGTAGCCCATCCGCTCCAACGCAGGCAAAGCCCCGCTGGCATGATTCCATCGACGAAGATAAGTCGATTTGGGTGAAGCCAGGCCAGAGTATTGCCATCAACGAGGCTTGGGGTTCTGGATACAAGACTGTCGCATATGGTGGACGTTGGTATGTTCGTGTAATACCAACCGCTTGGAGCGCGTCTTGGCTCGAGCCTATATCTCACGGCCCAGTAGTAGGTAGCTATGGGGGGTTTTCGGCAGGGCATACGGCAGAGGGTTTGATGACCTATGCTGGAAGCGTACGATCAAGTGCGCCCTTAGAGCTTGAAGCAGCGTCAATGTGGTTCGAGGATACTGGAGAGATCTGGTCTTTTCAAAATCGGGTCGGGGATGACTATAAAGGACGTCTTGTTTTTTTTGGTGACTACATTCCTCACCAATGGGCGAATTTGATTGGCGAAAGCCTTGCATTACTTTCGAATTGCGGTGCGGTAGGGCCATATCATATTCGCGTCGGCGTCACGGGACTCAGCGGCCTCCAGTGGGACACGAACAACTTTAGTATTGGCGAACCGCCAGTCGCCCTGCGTTCATCCTTCGAGTCGGACTTTGCCGTCTCTTCGAAGCATCCAGATGAATGGCGACAGCCTTTCGTTGACTGCTGGTCAAAGATGCGTCGGGTTTTCTCAATGCCTGCGCCAACGCCAGCGGAAGTAAGTGAAGCTTTGCGGAAAGCCGTGAAGCAATGACGACCGTGATCGGCTTCACCCCATCACCCACACCCCAAACCCCGCCACCGCGAGCAGCGTCCCCAGCGGCAGCCGCGTCGTCGCCGTCACGTCACGCCCGCGCAGGCGCATGACCAGCGCCACCGCCAGCCCGATCAGGCATGCGGCCAGCAAGACCATCGGCAACGCCCGCCACCCCAGCCACAGCCCGATCGCGCCGAACAGCTTGGGGTCGCCGCCGCCCAGGCCGACGCGGCCGCGCAGGCGCTGATAGACGGCGGCCACGCTCCACAGCAGCGCAAAGCCTGCCGCGCCGCCGATCAGGCGGTCGGTAAGCCGCGGATCA